>NZ_JBIRLM010000002.1:47517-638851 GCF_044330565.1 Streptomyces sp. NPDC017448
CCGCCGACGGCGGCGAGGGGCCTCCTCAACGTCCTCGTCCTCGTCGTCCTGGACGGGCCGCCGACGGCGGCGAGGGGCCTCCTCAACGTCCTCGTCCTCGTCGTCCTGGACGGGCCGCCGACGGCGGCGAGGGGCCTCCTCAACGTCCTCGTCCGTGGTACGGCGGCGACGGGGAGTTTCCTCCTCCTCGTAGACGTCATCAGGCCGACGGCGGCGGGCAGTTGTGCTCATGGGCGCTCCAGGGCGGGATGCTCGGTGATGAAGGATGCTTCGTCGGTGGGAACGAATGCGAGGGCCCGCCGACGGTGCGGGTTCAGCAAGGTGTCCAGCTCATCGCGGGCGAACTTGGCGGGAGTTACTCCCGGCGGAATGTCGTCGGTGTCGAACTCCACACCGCCATTGATTTCTACGTACTCGTAGTTTCCGACATTTACGCGTTCAACAGTTGCGAGGCGGTATTTCACGGAGCTTCCTCAGGGGTAGCAGGAACAGCGCCGTTCAGAGGCTGGCGAGCCAGCGCCAGAAAGAGATCAAGAACGAGCGAGCGAAAGTTGGTCTGCTCGATTCGCGGCCGGGCTTCATGGAGAATCCCCGTTTCTTCAGCGATTCGCCTGATACCTTCGACCTGAGGCCGGGTGTAGATTCGCTGTCGCTTATCGGTGTGCGAGGAGGGGGATCTCATTCCGCGCGGAATATGCCCCTGTCTCTCCCAGAGACGAATGGTTCCCGGCCTACGGTTCAGTGCGGCTGCAAGGTCTCCGATGGAGAAGAACTCGTAATCCACTCCGTCAACCGAGTAGATGCGCGGGCTGGAAGACCAGTCATTCTCGGGAGTTCGCAGAGGAGGCTCTGACCGAGGGCGGCCGATCTTCTTACTACTGCCGGGATAGTACTCCTCAGCCAGCGTCGAGAAGTTCCGCTCCCAATCCATCAGTCATCTCGCAGCTTGAATGCATAGTTGACCGTGGTATCGAAGAGCGAGTCAATCTCCTCTTCCGAGACCTTGCCGCTGGCATGTGCCTCGTAAAGGGCGTCCATGTCGATGGTGGGAACCTGGACCACCACTTCAGCCTGGATGTTCTTTTCGACGGCAAGCGCTAGCGCACGGTCTTCGTTGAGGGTTGTGGAGATACGCGCTTCGCGCTTGAGCTCATCGTAGGTCTTTTCGCCCACCACTACGGGGGAGGTTAGGGACAGGCGGGTGCTGCCCTTCTCGTCCTGGTCGCCGCGCAGGAGGATGACTTCCATGAGCTCATCCCTCAACTTGTTCATACGGGTAGTCAGCAGCTTGTTCTGCTGGCGCAGTAGCGCCCACTGCCGCACTTTCTCCGCTGTCGGATCAAGGTCCATAGACATGCAGGCAGCTCCTTACAGCTGGCAGGAGACCGGATACGGGAAGAGCCGCCGTATCCGGTCTCCGCGATGCGCCCAGCCTACATGGTAGCCACTTAGATGCCAACTAAGTGGCTACATAGTTCACTAGGAAGCTGTCACCGCGTCACCTGGGCGTGCTGACCAGGGATTCTCTGTACAGCTTGGGCCACACTCTTCTCGACAGAGTTGGTTGATCCGGCGGCGCGTCACTGGCCCGTCTGCTGGGGCGCTCCCTTCCTGGCGCGAGGTCAGGCGGCGGCACGGTTGAGGTGTTTGCCCAGGTGGGCCCCCAGCGTCTCCACGTTGTTGTCGATCTCGCCGGATGCGCTGGCGCCCTTGCGGTCGAGGGCCGCTGAGGCGACCCGGCGCTTGAGACCGAGCTGCTCTCGCTTGCGTTCTTCCAGCGTTCCTTCCATCAGGAAGTCGATGACGTAGATGGTCTTCCACGTGCTGGAGGTACGGCGGTGGCGCGTGTTGCGCTGGTCCTGGGCTCCGGCGGAGACGGCATAGTCGACGTTGATCAAGTGACTGGCCTCGGGGAGGTCGAGGCCGTAGCCGCCCGCGTCTGAGGCGAGGAAGAGGCGGCAGGAAGCAGACTGGGTGAACTTGCTTTTGGCCGCTGCCTTGCCGGTCTGTGTGAGCTGTCCGTGGAAGACGACGCTGCCGTACTCGGGAAGGGCTTCCTGGAGCAGGTGGCCCATGCCTCGGAAGAAGGAAAAGACGATGACCTTGTGGGCGGGGTCCTGTTCCAGGATCTCCTGAATCTCCTGGATGACAGCGTCGAGTTTGGGTGTGGTGTGCACTCCGTTGAGGTAGCCCGCTTCGACTGCCTCGTAGGCGTACTTGGAGCCGGGCCAGGTGGCTTTCCGGGCTCCTTCCTGGCGGGCTCGTTCGGATTCCTCGAAGTCCTGCGCACTCTTGCGCAGGAGGTCCGGGTGGTCAAGGAGCATCTGAGCCGCGAGCATCCTCGCCATGATCTTTCCCTGCGCGGACTTTTCGTCGGGCTGCTTACTTCCGGCGTAGTAGGCGGCAAGGTCAAAGGTTCCCTTTCGCTTTCCTGCCGCTTCGAGTTCCTCCGCCAAGTCCTGGGCGATGCGGCGGTATGCCCTGCGAGTGGGGAAGTCCATCTGCACCTTGCGCTCGGAGAAGGCGACCTTGGGCATGAAGGGGGCGACTTCGGGGTCTTCCGGTGTTTTGCGGATCATGGCTGTGGAAAGAGTGGCGTGGAACTCGTTCATGTTCTTGTAGCGGACGACACCGCCGAAGTGATTGCGTTCCACGTAGGTTTCGTCGAACGTGTCCCAGCGGCCGAATACGTCGGGGTCAACCCATTCCATGATGCTGAAGACTTCTTCGGGCTTTCCGTTCTCGATGGGTGTGCCGGTGAGGGCGAACCGGAATGGCGCCCACATTCGCTTCAGCTTCTTTGACCTTTCGGCTTTGAAGCCTTTTACCTGGGTGGCTTCGTCTACCACGATGCATTGAACGTCGAGTTGTCTGATCTGAGCCCAGTCATCAATGACGTTGTCGTAGGTCGCGATGATGTATTCCGGCTGGGTTTCCCTGATCTGACGGTACAGCTTCGCACGCTTTTCTGGTGAGCCGTCCAGCATCACGCACTGGTCCTCGGCCGGTACGCGTATGTGCTGGTCCTTGACCTTGATCCATCGGGTGCGGACGTCAGTGAACGTGGCCAGCGCTTGGGCCCACTGGAGCTTGAGGGAGGACAGAGCCACGATGAGTGTGGTGGTGACCTCGCCCTCCCCCATGAGTTCCTCGGTGGCGGCGATGGTCACGACGGTCTTGCCCAGGCCCTGTCCGTACGCAAGCAGAAGTGAGCCGCGCTCCACCATGCGGTCGACTGCCTCGTCCTGGTAGGGCCGCAACTCGCCTACAAACATCAGCTAGGGAACCTCACTCTTAGCGGCGAGAGCCTGTGGTCCACGCCGAATCGGATCTCTTTTCCGGACTGAGCTCCGGGGTCTTTGGCTGTGCTCTGCCCGTAGTTGTAGAAGGCCAGCCTCCGTCCCATTCCTCGGTACCGGAGTTTCAGTTGTTGTGCAGATTTCCACCCTGCACTGTCATTATCCAGTGCCAGTACAACAAGGTCTGCATATTCGAAGAGGAGCTGCATCTGCCAGTCGGAAACCGCGACACCGTACGAGGAGACGGCGTTCTCGACGCCTACCGATAGAAGGCGCAGGCAGTCGAGAGGGGATTCGACAAGGACGGCCACTCCTCCTCTAAATTTGTGGAAGCCGAAGAGGTATTTGCTCTTCTCGATGGAGTCCGGGCAGTTCCGGAAGTGCCGTTTGTTCTTCTCCTGCCACCCGAGTAGCTTTCCGCTTCGGTCCCGGATAGGGGTGATCCACATATCTCGGGTAGAGTCCCAGAGCACTCCGTAGTGCGCGCAGGCTTCTTCCGTGAGTCCCCTCTCGATACGTGCGTGCCGGGGTGGCGTGGTGTACAGAGCCAAATCTGCTTCCGTTATCAGCGGGACAGAAGCCTCTTCCACCAACTCCTTGAGATATTTGCCTCTTCCTAGAATCTGGTTGACGCGCTCAATTCCACCCCGTTGGCGGACCCAGATTACTGCGTCGTCCCAGGAACCCCCCAGTACGTCGACTACTAGCTGCACGAAGGGGCCGGTATAGCGGCAGCTGAAACAGTTGAAGACTCCTGTTTCGGTGTTGCAGGACCAGGAAGGGTGCCGGTCTTCCTTCCCGGTGCGTTCCACGTGCATCGGGCATTTCCCGGTCGCCTCTTCTCCGACGAGACGCAAGGTTTGGATACCCAGGTCCGCCAGTGCTGCTGGGATGTCGGCGGGAATGGGGTATTCCCGCACTTCCAGCCACCCTCTTTTGAACTTCCTAGAACGCCCCGAAGTCATCGTCGTCCTCCGGGCCGTCGGATTCGAATGGGTTGTAGTCGAGCTCTTTGGACGTGCCCTTGTCCCAGTCTCGTTGGATGTAGAAGTCCAGCGGTGGGCAGTTTCGGCTGGCGAGAATCTTGATGATCTGTAGTGTGGGGTCTTCTTCGGATGCCTCTACACCGATGACGACGTCCGAGTCCTGGATGAAGCTGCTGCTGTATCCGATGGCTGCGCGGGTGAGTCCGCGTTTCCGGTCGCCTTTCCATTCGAGGGACTGGGTGGAGATGACGATGGGGATCTTGTATTTCTGGGCCATGCGCTTGAAGCCGCGAGTGATGTTGGTAAGCGCCTGGGACGATCCTTTGGCCTCGCCGTTTTCGTCATCCATCATGTAGACGCCGTCGACGAAAAGAATCGTGGGTTTGATCTGGTCGAGTTTCGCTGCGATCCCGGAGAGCGTCATGGTGCTGGAGCGATCTGCGGACAGAACGAAGCTGTGCATGTCCTCCATGGATCGGACAGCGCGCTCCAGCTTTTCCCATTCGGCCTCGGAGAGGGTGCCGTCGCGTAGCCGGGTGAGGGAGACGCCCGCTCGGGTTGAGTCGAAGCGCTCTCCCTGCTCGCGGTTGCTCATCTCGAAGCCGATGAAGAGGGGGCGCTCGCCGGAAAGGTGCGCGGCTCGGGCGACGTCGATCATGAGGAAGCTCTTTCCGGCCTTGGCGTAGCCGGTGAAGGTGACGAGCTGCTCAGGTTGCAGTCCGCTGGTGGCTCGGTCGAGGCTGGTGAAGCCGGTGCTGATGCCTACGAGGCCATCGTCTGCGTCTTGTCGCTGGAGGTACCAGGCAAGGCGTTCGTCGGCTGTCTTGGTGAGGTCCATGTCGTCCGCGATGGGGACGGCGCGGTGGACGGCGGCGACGGCGGCGTTGAGGGCGAGCTCGACTGCTGTGAGGTCGTTGGCCTCCCAGGCGGTGGAGCCTGCTTCCAGGGCGAGTTCGAAAATTGCGGATTTTCGGGCTGTCTGGAGTTCGTTGATGAGGTAGTCGATGGGTTCGTCGACTTGGAGGAAGCGGTAGGTCTCGCGGGGGAAGTCTTGCCGGAGGATGGCGAGGGTCGGAACGCTTTGAAATTCTCGGTGGAAGTCGGTGATGGCGTGCCATACGCGACGGTGCTTGGGGTTTTCAAAGAATTCTTCGGTGATCTGGGCGTTGGCGACGGCGGTCCAGTCGCCGGGTTCTGCGATGACGCGGCAGATGATGCGGTGTTCGATGTCCAGCAGTTGTGGTTCGGTTGTGGTAGTCACTGCTCTCCCAGGTGTGCTGCGTTTTCGGGGAGCAGGTGGCGTCCCAGGCTGCCGTACGTGGCGAAGGCTCGGTTGTGGTCGGGGTCGTAGATGGCGGCTACGTCCGGGCGTGTGATGTGGACGCGGGCGAGCTCTTGTGGAGTGGTGTTCCAGACACGGCGTACCAGTGCGTGGTGGAATTCGAGGCGGGTTTCGATGGGCTCTGGGAATTCTGATCCCAGGAAGGTTACGACTTCCACCGGGTAGGGGGTGTGCTGGATTTTGGCCAGGAGCAGCATGTTGATCATGTACTCAGCGACTAGTTCGCGTGGTGTGGGCTTGCGTATCCATCGGCGCCTGGTGCTGGGGTCTCGGGACGGGATGCCGAGTAGTCCCTCGAATACCACGAGGAGGCAGGGCTGGAAGTCGTTGCTCAGGTCACCTTTATGCACGGCGCCAGTCCTTTCCGCCGATGGAACAGAGGTCGTATGCCTCTTTCAGGAAGGAGAAGAGCGCGGCGTCGTAGCGCTTCCACTCTTCCAGGGGAAGGTTGCTGGTGATGATGGTGGGGAGGCCATGTACGTAACGGGTGCGGAGGATTCGGTGGATCTCTGTGCCGACCCAGCCGGAGGCGGCGCTGTATTCCTTGCCCATGTCGTCGAAGACCAGTAGAGGGGTTTTCATGACGCGGTCCAGGAGTTCCTGGAGTTTGAGTACGCGGGCGAGAGCTTCTTCGTTTCGGAATTTTTCGGCAAGGTTGGTGAATTTTTGCTGGTCTTTGGTTGCCGCAAAGTATCCGGTGACGGGAAGAAACAGTCCGGACAGGTTTGTCTGGTAGTGAACTTCGGTGAGGGCGGCGCAGGCCATGCGGGTCTTGCCCGTTCCGGGGTTGCCTCCGAGAACGAGTCCTTTACCAAGGAGCTCGGGACGTTCGCCGGTCGCGGTGGGAGCGTACCGTTCGGCCCAGGTGGTGATGAGCTGCTGCGTTTGCAGGAGAGCGTTTCGGTTGTCCCCGGTCATCTGTGACTGCGTAAGCCGTAGTCCTTGGTACTGGACGGGCAGGTTGAACCGTCGCCAGCGGCGCGCGTAGTCGATTCGCTCGTCGATCATGCGGCGTTCCAGGCTGCGATGTCCTGGTCCACGTCGTGCGCATCCGGGGCGGGCTGGGGGGCGAGGGAGCCCAGGAAGTACGTCTCCGCGTTGTCTCGGGAGGTCTCCAGGGCGTCTGCCTCAACCGCTTTGCGTGCGATCGTCAGAAGCTGATAGCGGGCTGCGACGAAGTTGATCCACGGGGCTCTGTCGGGCCGGTGCAGAGCCGGGGTGGCGATGAAGGTGGCCATCATGCTGCGGATCTGCTCAGCGGTGATGCCATCTCGTTTCCACTGGGCGATGTTCCGGGCGAGTCCGGCGCGGTTTACCGGTGCGGGTCCTGCCTTGGCGGGCTGCTGGTGCAGAAGGTGGTCAAGTTCCGTGGCCAGGGCGTAGGGGGTATCCAGCTGGGCTTGCGTCGGGCCGGACCGGCGAGCTTGTGTGGTGCTGCGGGGGGCCGGGAAGAGTGCCGCAGGATCGTCGGTGTCGTCGGGGATTTCCTGAGAGGACCACAGGCCGAGCGCAGTACCGGGGTTGAATTCCTCGTCGTCCTGAGCAGAGTTCCGCTTCCAGCTCATGCTGCCTCCTTGCTGGGCTTTCTGGGCCGCTGCCTCTCCCGAAGGGAGAGGGTTGTTGTTCTGGCTCTGGAAAGGTGGTTCTTTATAGGAAGAGGAGGCGACAGTTTCGGGCGTATCTGATGCGACGCTTCCTGTCGTATCAGAGGTGACAAGTTCCGCCGGAATGATCACGTTGCCGCTGAGCAGAATACGGATTTCGTCGATCGTCGCGTGGCAGAAGTTTACTGAGTATCGGTTGGCTCTTCCTGTACGACGGGGGGCCAGGGCCCCCTTGCTGACGAGTTCGTCGAGCGTGCGTTGGATCGTGCGGACCGACTTTTTCATGGATTCTGCAAGCTGGCGCTGTGTGGGGAATGCGTCAGCCTTGTCGCCTTGCAGGTGCTTGATCACGATCAGCAGGTCGTGTGCGCGCCCAGAAAGTCCGAGGAACGCGGTTCCCACGTCTGTGACGACGTACCACCCGCGTTCTAGAAGGTCTTTCCGGGTAGCCTTTGCAGGGAAGCTCATGTATCGTTTACCTCATTGGTGAGTTGCGTTTCGGGGCCCCTGAAGATTCCCTCTTCAGGGGCCCTTCGTGTTAGTCTTCTACGACGGTTCCGGCTGCGTCCATCAGCCCGGTACGCACACCGGCTCGGGGACGCCCGCGTCCGGCCTTCTTCCACTCCTGCGCTGTCTCGTCCCAGATCACCTTGACCGGCTTTCCGGCGGGCTTCGGCTTGTCTGCGGCACCGGAGGCGGCGGGCGCTTCCCGGTAAGGCTCGGAGGTACTCAGGAGGGCGTTGACAGCCTGCATCTGGGTATGGAGCGCGACAGTGAGCGGACTGTACAGGAGGCCGTCGGCCAGGTTCTTCCGCGCGTTGGAGAGATCGATCGCGCTGAAGTAGTCGTACGCCGCGTTCAGAGCATGGTGCACTTCCCGCAACAGTTCCGAGCTCACCTCCACCTGCCCCACCACGAGCGCGCTCTGCGTTACAGCTCGATGAGCGGCGGCGACCTCCCCCTCCAGAGTGGAAGGGCCTTCCGCCGCAGCAGCCGACGGCTTCTCGTCGAGTTCCTTCGGCTTCTCGTCGAGCTCCGCAGGCGCCTGGGCCTTGGAAGCTGTGGCAGGCGGGGTCTCCTGGGGCTCCTCTGCCTGCTCCTCTTCCGTCTCTGCTTCCTCCGTGTCCGGCACGATGGAGACAAGGCCCTGCACAAGGTCGCTCACGCGGATCGCGGGATACTGGTGAGCTAGGTTGATGAGCTGTTCGTCGTCGGGGTCGGACTCATCCCAGCTGACGCAGAGATGCGGCCGGGGCTGGTCGCTGAGGATGTCCACGAGCTCGGTGAGCGGGTCATCGAAGCGCAAGATGGAGTCGACGTACTCGCCGTACGAGTCCAGCGCGTCCCCTAGGGCGTTGGGGACCACGAGGTAGACCTTGGCCTCTTCGACGCTGAGCGCGAAGTTGAGGGAGTGCTTGACTCCCTCGGGGAGTGTGGCTTCGGTCGCCAGCACGTAGAAAAGGATCTCGCCCCAGCGTTCGGGCTTCTCATAGTAGCCCTGCGCGTCCGGGGAGGCCAGGTGCAGGAAGTCTCCAAGCAGGGCGGTGACGTTGCTCTTGCTGGTGGGAGCGTGGCCAGCGAAGGCCACGGTGAGGTCTCTGGGCACGGGCACTCCTGTGTGGTCGCGACGCTGATCAGCGGCGGCAGCACAAGACTACTCGGTAGCTACTTAGATGCCAATTAAGTCGCGACTTAGATGCGAGGAAGCCCCCGGGCTCCCGGCCGCCGGGAAACCGCAGCCGGACCGGCTGAGGCCACCACCTGGTCCAGGAGCAGAAGGAGCCCAGCCACCGCCGCACCCCGCAGCCACATCTCCGGCACCGTGGTCGCTGCGACGGCGAAACCGCCCATAACAAGCCCAAGCAGGGTAGGCGGGACAGACCAGGGCAGCAGAGCGCAGACCAGATGTACCGCCCAGAAGACGGCCAGCACGGTAAACAAGAAATCCATGACTCCCCCAGGGCTACAAGGGCGGCTGAGCGTAGCGAAGTTCGACCTGCATCCCATGTGGCAGAGCAGATCGGGCGATGTCATTCAGTCGATACAGGTTAGCCCGGAAGCCCCGGTAGTAGTGACTGGAAGAAAAATTTTCCGTCCCGGCCCAAAGATAATCGGCACCCGGGGAGTTCCCGTCGAAATACGGGTTGAGCGCCGCTCCTTCCTCGGTCAGCGCATCATCCACCCAGAACAGCGCCCCTACCCCGGTTGCTTGCGCCTCCTCGGAGCTGAGTCGGACGGCGAGAACCACAGGGCCTGCCTCGTTGGGGCCGGTCATGTAGGTCGCCCATAGGCGAATCCATTCCCCTTCGATGAGTTCAGGGTGTTCTGCTCTTGCTGAATCCGTAGAAGTCACTCCGGCGATGACCGGACTGTCCAAGGCCAGTGAGACATTCGGGCAGTTCGGTCCGAGGCGCACATAGATGCTGGCTGTGTACACCGTGGACGGCTTCCTGCCGAAACCACCAACGGATGCGGTAGTCCAGGTAGTCAGCAGCCCGCAGCCCATAAGTGGACTGACACCGAAGGGCGTCAGGTCTGCTGGCATTGAGAACCGGTAGCTTCCTGGTTTTCCCCTGCCTACGGTGGCGTCGTAGGAACCAGGGAAAGGTGCTGATCCGTACCCCGACGACCCCCAGCCCGAGGACGCCGTAGCTATCGACGGATTGTTGACCAGGTTGACCCGGGTGGCCTTGACGTCAATGGTTAGCTTGCGCGGCGGGGTGTACGGCGTGGGCTTTCCGAACACGTAGTACGGATAGGTCCAGATTCGGTGCATGTCCGTGTAGACCACCTCGCCTACCGGCGCGACGTTGTCCCGGGCGTCCCAGCTGGAGTTCACTGAAATACGAGGAACAGCGGCTACCCAGGCGGTGCCAGCTGGAGCGGTGAAGTACTGCGCGACGCTTACCGCCCATTCGCCCCCGCCAGGATGCTTGCTCTGGGTTCTGTACCACCAGGCGGATTCTCCGACTTGTTGGAAGTTAGCGTCGAAGAACATGATGCCCACGGTCCACCATGCCTGGCGTTCCATCTTGACTGCGACGGACCCGCCGACACGCTCACCTTCGGAGCACGGTGTCATTCCCACACGAGAGATGGGAACAATTCCATAGCCCCAGATGCCGTTCGGTTGCGAATGACCTGTGTAAACAATCTTGCCGCTGTGTTTACCTGAATAGGCAGCTTCCGAGGAGCGGGATACCGTGCAGAAGTAGCTCAGCTCGTGCGCGGTGTAGGCGGGTGCCTCTTCCCAGGATGTGGCTGCCCAGGGAAGCCGGTTCCCAAGATTGACCTCCTCGAACTGCACCTGCGAAAAGGCATGAGTCTGCGCGCTGGGCATGTTCGCCCACTTGATCCCCACAGCCGCGTATGCCGCAGAATTCCAAAGAGGAAGCTGCCCCGAGGGGTTGTACTCTTTGGGCGCCGTCGCGGAAAGGAACGTCCGGGAGGCGACCACGTCAGTACCCGAACCAGTGCCTACCGGAGTGATGTCCCGCGTCATTACCGGGTCGGGCAGCGGGCTCTCCCACAGGCCGAAGTCAGTCAGTCCTCCTGCTGGGAGCGTGCGCATCAGACTGGCCGAACCTGAGGACTTGGCTGCGCCGGTTGCGGCGAGCTCTGCCGCTCGCTTGGTGGTGATCAGTGCCGACGGTGCCGCTGATACCGCGTCACCGGATGCGGTAAGAAAACCTGCCATCAGTAGCTCCGCTCGAAGAATCCCACATTGGTGGCAGTTGAATTGAACGCGTCTGTTACGGACCCCAGCTGAACAGGTGCCAGCCCAGCACCCTGATACCGCAGAACTTGGATGGAAGATCCGTTCAGGTTTACGCGGATGCGCGATCCGTCCGGCAGGGGTGCCCATGAAGCCATAGTGGTGAGGGTACCGGAGACCATCTTGGCAATACGTGTACGAGAGACCGTCCAGCAGTTCAGCGAATTCGAGCTGCGGAAGACAAGCCCGTGCTCGGTCCCGGGAGGCGGCTCCGTAGAGAAAGTGAGACCAAGGCTAATTCCGGTTGCCACGTTGAAGGAGAACACCAGGTGGCGGCCCTCCGCGTTCTGATTCGAGTTCCGGGTTGCCCAGTAAAGCATTCCAGAGCCCGCACGCGGCGTGTCTGTACCGACCTTTGACCAGGTTCGCCCGTAGAGGTCTCCAGCAGCAAGGGGGTCTGCAAGATAGTCGGAAGCAGCCCGAGTGAAGGGCACGTGGAGCGGGGCATAGGAAGTCGCGGGAGTGATGGTGGAGATCAAGTTGCCCACCTGGTCATACCACTCGATATACATTGACCGGGTAGGGCTTCCCGATCCCGATAGCCGGGAGGTCCACGCAGACGCGCTGTAGGCCGACTGTGCGGGTCCGACCCATGCCCACTCGGCATTGTCTCCGAGGGCAGCGGACGGCGACGCATTCTTGTTGGCCGTTGAGGCGCGAAACAACTGGGACCGGAACTCTACGGTGTCGCCTGCGTTGTACGCGATCCCGGGTGACCATACCCGGTTGGCGGCCAGGGGAATGCCGTACGAGGTGACCAAGTAGCGGTCTGCTCCGGTGGTGGAAATGGTTTCCGGAGTCCAGTACGTACGGTCGACATCAGGAGATACCCCTACGCTGGGAATCAAGGCCAGATAGTTGCGCCCCCCGTGCGAGACGTATGCGTTGCGCTGGTACACCGTTGTTTCGTTCCATGGGGTTACCATCGCGCGCGGTATGGAGTGGACGCCAAGAGTTGCCGATACTCCGGTTCCATTCTTTGTGCGGAGGATGTTCCGTGTGAAGTCGCCTCCGCCAGAGAGTTGCTGATATCCGGACAGGACTTCTACATTGTCATTGCTAGGGTTGGCTCCCGCCGTAAAGGAAACCTGCTCCCACGATGAGACGCCGCCGGTCAGATGGTTGTCCAACGCATTGGAAAGTGCGGCTGTGTACCGGGTCCAGAACGCATTGTTCGCAGTCGTTCCGCTGGGCGCTACGCCAACTCCCGTGTTAGCTCCTGACGGAGTGTACGAGAGAAAGTCGACCCCCATCTGGTAGCCGTTGTTCACAGACTTCGGGTCCTTGCCGGAGTTCCCGTTCTTGCGAGCGACAACAAACTTTATGGTGTGCGTTCCCGCCGTCAGTGTGTACGTCCCGAGCAGAATGCTGGTGGCGGGCGACGGGGTCTTGGCGTATCCGTCGAAGTACAACGGGATGGGTGCCCATTTCGACGCGTGCACGCTCTGCCCGTCGACCTCGAACCTGACGATTCCGTAATCGTAGGATTTCGTCATACCTACGGCGAGGTCGTATGGGCCGGTAGCGGGGACGGTAAAGGTGAGCGAGGCAGCCTGATTGATGGCATTACTCCTGAAGAGCACCTGCTGGTTGCTGTCCTGACTTCCGGAGCTTTTCTCCTGAATAACGTAGGACGGGACTCCGGACAGCGTGATCGGCAGGAGTTCAGCTTCTTCCCTGACGGTCGCGCTTTTGGCGCTGTACAGGTAGTCCCCGTACTGAACCACGGCGCCGGGTTGGTAATTGATAGACGCGTCCCAGCTACTCCATCGGGGGTAGTACGCCTCTGCCTGGTCGGCGTCCAGCATCAAGTTGCGGCTTATGCTGATGTCGCTGTCGTAGCCGGTCAGGTCATAGATGGTTTCTTTGACCGACTCCAGGGTTCCCCTCCGCTGCCCCAAGTCCGCTGCATGCTCCACGCGGTAGCGGCGCAGCCGTGGCGTGACCGAGGCTTCATTGGAGACACCAAGCTGACTGGCCAGCAGCTCCAGCCGGGAGAGAGGCATGCTGGAGACGCGATGCAGGTTCTGCTGTTCTCCCAGCTCGGTTCGGGTGATCGAGAGGCCCCAGGCCAGTACGGACATGTACCGGTAGAAGACGTCGTTCGTCGGATCTTGAGGTGCTGATACCTCTGTCTGTGCCGTCGCGTAAGCCGTCGGAATGAGCTGGTACAGAAGGTCGCGGTAGCCGTAGTCCCGGACGGCCAGACTTGCCGCCTGGCCCGCGCGGTTCCATGCCGAGCGCACTTGCGTGATCTGCCACTGTGCAACACCCGTGCCTGGGGCTACTCCAATCACGTTGGAGGTCGTACAAGTCCAGCGGAAACCGCCGTAAGACACGGTGTCTCCGGGCTGGTAGGTCGCGGTCGACGAGTACTGCTGAAACTCGCTGGAGAGAAACACCGAATAGTAGTAGAACTTTCCCCCGGTCAGTCCGGAGTCCGTGAAGGAGTTCTGTGGCGCCTGCGCGTTGAACTGGAGAACCGTGTCCCCATCGTCCTCGGATACGGGGAAGCCCGAAGTGTTCCGTACAAGTCGAAGCTCGCCCCAGTTCTGCACACTTACTGGCGTTACCCACGTGACGGTGATTTCCCCGTAGCCCGTCTGTCGGGCATCCATGGGTTCCACGGAGTAAGAGACGTAGACGTCCGCGCCGTAGAAGTCCTCCCCGTACAGGGAAAGAGCATAGGTAGCCATAAGTTCTCCGAGCCTAGTTTTCCGGGTCGAGCTCGTCAGGGAGGTAGAATGCCGTCATCGTCGGCACACTTCCAGGTAGCGCCCGGATATAGGTCAGCTGCATACGCGCGGCGGCACTCAGCGTCTGCTTGTTGATCGGCGCTGGGTCCTGGGCGATGTAGTCGTGGCGGACTTCCAGATACACACGGTCCCCGGCAAAGAGGTGCACACCGCAGGAGGCCGACATTCTGTGCCACCCGCCGGACCGCATAGGTACGCTGGATTCCCCCTTCGCGATCTCGTAGGGGAAGGACTGCGTACTGATCCCATCGATTTTCAGGCGTACCCAGACGTTATGCTCCACATCTACGCTGCCGACCGGATTACGCATGGTCGTGGTAGAGGTGACAATCCACCAGCCATCCTTGGGAATGGTGACGTAGAACCCGGGCGAGTAGGCTCCGTCTGTGTCGAGCACCTTGCTGGTCCAGCGCACCTTGTACCAGTCGGTGGGGTAGGCCACGTGGTTGTTCGACTTGGTCGGAGGAATCCCTGTTCCTGACGCGAATACGTTCGCGATGGGAAGACTCCAGCCATTCTTGGAAGCGTCAAGCAGGGTATCGATGATGCGCTGCTGCTCGTCGATTTTCTGCTGTGCAGCGTTAAGCCGGGCAACGACCGTGGGGTACCGTACCGTAGTGCCATTCGCCCGGGTGTACGTGTGGGGGTTAATCCCAAGGGTTCCTTGGATAGCACCGATTTCATCCTGCACACCGTTCATGTGTGCAGCCATGACGTACTCGGTGCCGTCCTTGTGGTCGGTGAAACGCCGCACGATCGTCGGATAGTTGGCTGCCATGGTCAGACTCCGCCCACTGCGCTGATGTTGATGGTTCCTGCCACCGGGACCTCCCACTCCCTGCACAGCACGTCGGCAGTCCCGGTCTGCACCTGGTCGGCTCGCGCCATGACCGGGATCTGGATGTACAGGACCCCAGGAAGGCCGTGTACAGCCGCGTAGGCGTCTGCGATGGTGATGCGCTGCCGGAACGTCGTCCTGGACGGCGCCAGGAGCTCCTGGAGGGCCTGCGTGACCAGAAGCTGCGTGTCTGCACGCCGGTACTGCGGCATGACGCCCACCACGACGGGGTTCGAGGGAGTGCCGAACGCTACGGGAATGAGTGTCCCCGTTTGGACCGTCACCGCAGTACCCGCCATTGCCCGCGCCTGGAGGTGCCGGGTTGTGGCTTCCAGCAGCCCTTGGGACGGAGCAGAATTCAGCGCTCCCAGAATGAAGGTAGTGATGAGCGAGGACGACCCGGCGAGCGCGCTGGCCTTGTCCACCCCGGGTACCGCTAGGGCCAGGCTGCTGTAATCCCGGACTGTGACCGCACGGTTCTGTGTTCCCCAGGCCCGGGACGCGTTACGTCGGATGCTGTCGGTGCTTTCGGCGTCCCAGCCCCCGCTCATTTCGCTGCTGGACAAGACGCTGACGCCTGGAATCACTGAAGCCACGTCAACCAGCTCGTTCGCCGCGAGATTACCGCGACTTCCACTTCCCACACGGTAGGACAGCATCAGCGGAATTCCTGCCTCGGGAACAGCTCCGTTGACGTCGTCGCCCAGCAGCAGAACCACAGATCCGTCTGCTTCCACGTTCGCTTCGAATACGCGGTCGTCCGAAGTGGCGTCCAGGAGCGAGGAGGTGAGAACCCATTCCACAGGTGCGCCCGGGTACACAGCGAAGAGGCGCACGGTGGACAGATCGACCGGCTTGCTCGGAACGGTGAAGCGCTGGTCTGCCGTTCCATCGGATACCGCGAGCTCGACCACGGAAATGGTCTGGTCGCTAGCGTCAGGCCGCGTAAGGGTAATCGTGGAGGTTTCCTGCGTCGCCCCTTCCACTACGGGAACGTCGGCCACGCCTCCGCTGGGAGGGACCGAGGCAGCCTGTGTGGTTTCAAAGATCAGCGGGCCTTGCAGGTCGTCCTGGAAGGTGGTGATGAACTGTGTACCGACAGGAATGGTTACCGGGGTCAGCTGAGTCTCGTCGCTGCGCAGCGATACTGTCCCGGTGGCTGCTTGCGCGGGGTACGGGGTATAGCTGAGCAGTCGAGCGATATCCAGGACAGACGAACGCTGGGTGGCGGTACCAAGATATGCCTCTCCCACCAGCCGGTCCTGGTAGTAGGACAGTGTATCCAGGCAGTAGGAGAGCAGCTCCACCATGACGACGCCGAAATCTGCCGGATTACGGGTCGTCCATTCCGGAATGGCCGTGCGCGCGTAAGAGAGCATGGCCTCACGAAACCCGCGAAAGTCCTTGGCTGTGTAGTCGATCGGGGGTGGTGTTGTCACGCCGCTCCTCAGTTCCTGTACTGGCAAGATCCGGGAAATGTATCCGGCAGGCCAATTCTACGAGGTGGGCGATGGCATCGGGTAGTTCAGCCTATGCGGCGTACATCGCCATCGCTTCCGATGCGTACCGAATACTGGGTAGCGGATGCCGCCTGTACTGGGTCGCCAGCGGAGATATCGACATTCACCCCGATGATCTGAGCGCCGTCGGAGCTCAGGATGGGCTCGACCGAGGCGAGGCGCGCGGACGGTTCCCACATAGCCACTGCCTCCGCCACCATCTGCTCCAGCTGAGCCTGTCCGGCGACGGCGTCCCAGGCGAACAGCACGTCGATGGTGCGGACTCCGAAGCTGGCACGCATAACGCGCTGGGTAGGAAGCGTGGCCACGAGTGCTCGTACCCGCTCCGAAAGCGACTTCACCGGATCTGTCACCGTAGCGACTGCACCGTCCGGACCGATCCTGAAAGGAATTGCCATTTGGCGCATCAGCTGTGCCCTACTCGTTCGATGTAGAGGTGTCCGTGCTGCACGAGGACATTACCTGCCGAATATGAGGATACGTTCCAGTGCGGAACTACCGTGATAGCAGCTCCCGCAGCAACGGTGGAGACAAGATACCGGTGGCTCGCCTGCTGCCTGGCTGAGTTAGCGCTGGTCAGCCCCCACCGGTCCGTCGGGCCCTCTTCATGTTCCCCGGTAATCTTCCATGTCATCCAGACGGTACTTTCCGCACCGTTGATATTCCGAATACGTCCGCTGATCGTGACCCAGAAAAGACCGCTCGGCGGCACAGTGAAAGAGAGCGAGGGCCACTGGGCTTCGGTAAAAGCAACCCAGGTCGACGTCGGGCTGTACGACGGCTCGGACACCTGCTGGGATACGAGCGGGGCAAATGGTTCCGGGGGAACGGGAGGGGCTGGGAGCGGCGGTATGTACGCAGGGTAGGAGGCGTCTCCTCCCTGGTAGGCCACCCACACGGTTTCCCCCACTGCCGGAATTCGTCCCCCTGACTGAATCGGGGGCGCCCACCCGGTTGCCGCCGATCCGGATACCTGGGGCACTTGCAGGCGGACGCGACCGTGGTTCAACGGGTCGGCCGTGCTGATTACACGGGCCTGCCGCAACCCCTCCGTGCTCATGCGCGCCTCCTGCGGGCATTCCACCGGCCGCCGACCAAGGCGTTCTCTGTGACGGGGAGGCTTGCGGTAGGAAGGGTGGTTAGGCTGGTCGGCTGATCCCGACCAAGCTCTACATCGGTGTGGAACGTCGACCGTGTCCGGTCCACGTGGTTGACGGTGATGCGGTGGTGGGCGCTCAATACCATCCACCGTCCCTGGTACTGCCGTGTGAGAGCGGCTCCGCCCAGCTGGACGACGCATCCCGGTCCCAGCCGGACGTCGCCGTCCACGGTGGCGCTCCCCCGCACCCACCACAAGTCGCGGCTCGCGGCAGCCTGAACTACGGAGGCCGCGTCCGTGTAGGACTGCACCACCTGCTTCGTGTCGAACCGGCTCACCTGGGCGGGGACGGTCTCGCTGCTCACGAGGTCCCAACGCGGCGCGCTGTATGCGGCGGCTGAGATCTGTCCGGCCGGGGAAAGTCCCATGGAAGTGTGGTGAGCGCGAACAGAGCCGGAGGGGTCGGTCTCGCCAGACACGGCTTGGAACGCGGTCATTGTGTCCTGCCGACCGGGCATCTGGTGCTGTTCGAAGCGGGGTTCGTACCGCTCCAGTGGCTGCCGGGGATCGGTGAGGGTCAGCAGCGTGCCGGACATAGCGAGCCGCCACCCGATCTCTTCCGCCCTGTTCTGCAAGAAACTGAAGTCCGACTGAAGTGCCTGTTGCCGCACGCCGAAGAGCCGGGCGTGGTCGGGAGCCAGCACAGCCATACCGGCCTCCTGCCCTATCTGCCGCGCCATGTACGCCGCCGTGCAGGTGCGCCAGGTGCGCTGGCGCGCGGACTGCATGTGCTTGGTCGCGCCCAGGAGCGTGTAGCGCACGTCGATCGTCTGTCCTCCTGCAAAGTGCGGTTGTCCTGAGGTAAGCAGAAGTTCTGGAGAAACGACGTAGCCGACGAATTCGCGAGAGATACCCGGGGTGGGCCCGTAGAGAATACGTACTGCCGTGTTCTCCGCCCACCAGAGGGAGGGGGGAAGTCCTGAGACCACTACTCGGAAGGAGTCGGACAGGAAATAGCGCACAGTGATTTGCGCCCACTCGTGCATTCCGTCTTCACGGTGGACATCCAGAGATAGGACCATGGACTGGAGCAGTACCTCGGGGCGCTGGACTCGCACCCAGGGACTCCATGCGCTACGCGGTGCCACGAGGCAGCCTGATCAAGGTTCCGGGGGATACGGCTAGCCAGTCCATGACTTCTGGATTCACTTGAGCGATTACCCAGCCCATGGTGTCGTCTCCGAACTGTTTTGCCGCCAGTACGTCCAGACGGTCATTCTCGCGCCAGGTGTAATCGGCCACGGTGGCGCTGATGGACGGAGGCCGCCGGGGCATGAGCGTTTCACGCGTGATGCCGTCTCGGCCGGTGATGAGGCTTGTTTCGTGGTTCGCATAGCGGGAGTCTGCCCGGATGGTCATTTCTGTCCTTCCTACTCTGCGGTTTCGACGTCGGAGTAGTCGGAGTCCCAGGAGTTTTGCGACATGAGGTTCATGGATATACCGACGACGCATCGCATAGGGACCATCATCTGGGAGAAGTGAGTCCAGTCCAGCTCGATTGAGCTGATGTATCCATGGTAGGCGAGGGAGTGAACACCACCGAACATTGCGGTGACAGGCGTGAGGGGCATAGGGCCCACGTCGCCATTGGATATGAGTGTCGGCAAGAAATCGTTGCTGTTGTCGACGTACGGCGGCCGTACTGTTCCTGGGCGCAGCACCGAGTTGGTTACCCGGTTCGCTTTCGGCTGGAAGATGCCAACGACACGGTAAAGCGCGGCAACGTCTACCCAGACGCCGTGATCTTGCGGGGTCCAGCCCGTCAAGTCTCCCGGGTTGGATACTTTTGAGCGGCCCCATACCTCGTACGTGCGGTCAAAGAGCAGGTTGAACGAGACCGACGCCGAAAGAGGGATGTTCCAGTTCCCTTTATCCAGAGGATTGCGGTATGCCTGGGGGGTGATTGACACGCTGCTGGTCACGTCTGTTTGGTGGCTTACCTTGATGGCGGGCGGGTTGTACAGGAAATTCAGCATGTACTGGACGTCGCCCACCCCCTTGTCCTGGATGATGAAACCGCGAGCTATCCCCGAAGCGTTGTGGTTGTTCACCGGAGTCAGGTTCGTGAGGGTGGTTACCCGGGAATCGAAGGGTGGATTGGCGATCGGCATAGGCATGGTTAGATTCCCTTCGCGAGCTGGAGCATTCTCGGCTCTGCGTTCAATGCTCCGACAAAGGCCGAGGCTGCCTCCACGGCAGCGGACTTGCTCATGGCCCCCTGGACCGTGAAGTTGACCGCACCCTCATGGAAGTTGATAGTGACCCCGCTGCGGCTTCCAGGGGTGGCGCTGGCCCCGCTGGCGTCCCTCATGTTCACCACGTCGCGCATAAGAGCGGCCCGAATGGTGTCGGCCTTCGGCTTCTCGATGATCATTTCACCCTTGTGCACATTGGCTACATGATCTTCAGGGATTTCCCACGCACCGACGTCATATCCCTTGCGCGACTTGTTCGGGTCGGCCTGCTGCACACGGCTGATATCGCGGTAGCGCGATTCGATGTAATTGGCCGAGGCTGCGACGGACGCGGCAGGGTTGAGCGGGTCGTTGGGAAGGCTCTTGGCTCGGTGCGCCTTGAACGTCGGGCCGATTACCTGCATCAGCCCCTTCGAGGGGGTTCCATTCTTCGCATTGCTGTCCCAGTTATTCACAGCGTTCTTGCGGTAGTTGGACTCCCGGTAAGCAATGGTGACGAGCCCACGTGCCCACTTGGCGCCCGAGACGCCAGCGGCAGACATACCCTTCTTAATGGCGGTCTGAACCCAGCCGGGAGGTGCCGGAATATCCTCGAACTTTCCGTCGATCTTCCCCCACTTGTAGCTTCCGATACTCGCCGCTCCCCCAGCCCCCTCCTCGCCGCCGCTATCCGCTTCTTCGCTTCCAGCCGAGGAGCTACCCATGGGAGTGTTCAGCAGGGTGTGCCGTACACCGGACAATGCCGAAGTAACCGCCTCGACCTCCTCTGTGGAACCCACGGAGTCCGACAGCACCATGGAACCGCTGTCGCCCCCTGAGTTGCCACTTTGAGGCTGCTGAGTGTTGTCATCCTGTTCGCCGTCGGAATCGTAAGAACCAACAGCGCCAGTGATACGCCGGATCTCCTCATACTTGCTGTACGTGGACGCAGGCACAACACGGATCTTCAGCCCCGTACGCGGAGCCTCCACGATCTTGTTGTTGCCGAGGTACATCACGACGTGCCCCGGATTCGGGAAGAGCAGGTCACCAGGCCGGGCGCTCTTCAAATCCTTGACACGCTTTCCCACGCCCATCTGCTGCTGAGATGTGCGCGGTATACGTACGCCAGCCTTCCGGTAGGCATGCTGCATGAGGCCAGAGCAGTCGAATGCGTCAGGCCCGACACCGCCCCATTGGTACGGCTTTCCGACTTCCGCCAGAGCTGCGTTAATGGCGCTGCCCGCAGATTTGCCGGAGACGGTAGAACCGTTCTTCGCCTGAGAGGACTTCTCTTTCTTGTTTCCGTCCCCACCACCGACACCATCATTACCGGTGGTGCGCGATCCGCTTCCCGCAAAGTTCTGGTAGGCGCCATACCCGAGGCCGATGGCACCGCCGACAGCCGCACCCACACCCGTGCCGATAGCAGGAACGATGGAACCGATCCCGGCACCGATCAGAGCCCCAGAGCCGCCGCTGGTGGCGATGCTGACGGCCTTCTGGCCGCCCGAGCTTTCCACGTTCTGCTCCACCATGCCGCCGACACCGTTGACTGCCAGCGCTCCCAGCCCCCAGAGCCCAGCGCGGCCCGCAGCGCCGCCGAACCGGGCCGTCGCGGCACCGCGCGTTCCAGCAGCTGCCGTCCCCCCGGTTCCTGCCAGCGACCGCATTCCCATAAGGCCACCAGCGGCGGAGAGCAGTCCGCCGCCACTGCTGGCTAGGCTCATTCCGGCTGCGGCACCTGCTGCGGACCCCACAGCAGGCCCGAAGACGCTGCCCCACCCCAGGGAGCTGCCCAGCAAATGCTTGATGCCCGGGGTGTTGACGATTTGGTTCAGCCAATTATGGAAGGTTTCGAGAGCTTCGTTGGCGAGCTTTACAGCGGGGCCGAGCTGGTCGAGAAGGTCGTTGACCGACGATGCCTTTGCCGCATCCTTGTCCTTTTGAGATTGAAGGATGCTGTTGGCGACACCGAACTTTTTCAGCCGGTCCTCTGCTTTGCTTCCCTTAGCCCCTCCAGCCGAGTATTCAGAGAGCAGTTGGTCGAATTCACTGCCGGACAGCCCGTTGTTCTGCGCCGTGTTTCGCCCGGTCATGTAGTCCTCGATGGTCTTCACCATCGAGGCGTCTCCGCCGACCGAATTCACATAGGCTTGAACGTTCGCGTGCAGCGACCCGTTCTGTCCCAAGGATGCTTTGAGCTCCTCGGGAGCGATGGCGTTCTTACCCTGGAATGTACGCCGCATGACTGAATCGGTGAACGATCCCAGGGCGTCCCTGTCCACTCCCCCGCCTCGGCTGAGCATGGGGCGATAGCCGAACATCATGGCACCATATGTGCCTCGGTTTGACGTCATCGACCCGAGGGTTCCCGCCAGGCTGCTGGCGTCTGCCGTGGGGTCCAGATAGGCCATATTCTTGATGTTCTGCATGTACCGGGACATCTGCGGGTTCGCAGCCGATGTTGATCCGGGCATCAGGTCGGTGAAACCCGAGTTCCGCGATGCGATGAAAGCGGCAGCGGAAGCATCCTGTGTGCTCTGCGCCCAGTTGATGGTGTTCATTCCGAGAGACCCGAACATGGCCTTGCGGAGATGGTTCACCGAGGAGCCGCTCGTCCCGTCAGTACCCGCGATTCCGCCTCCGGCAATGGCGGCCCACTGGGCGTAATTGTCTAGCGGTACCCCCATCTTGACCAGGGCTCCGCCCCAGGAACCCAGCTTGTTCGCTCCCCGGCCGACGTTGAACGCCAAATTCCGCCAAGCGAAAGGAGCGCCACCGGACGGCGTGCCGCCTCCGCCACCGCCCGTGGGCCCCCAGCCGCCGTGAAAGCGGTTCGAGTCCCACTGGTCGCTGCGGTCGTCGTCCAGGTCCGTCAGATCATCCTGCACGCGCTCGGACCGGGAAACTGCGCCAGCCCGTGACGTCGTTGTCGTACGGACCCGGGTGGAGAAGCCACGCCCGTCGTCCCGAGGGGCGCGCACAGAGGTGGTGCGTACCGAGCTGCCATCCGCCCCGTGCTCCTCGGTGAAGGTCTCGTGCCGCTCCAGGCCGCCGGGAAGCGGCACCGTGCGGGACCGCGTGGAGGACCAGCCACCGTCAGCACGCCGGAAGGTGTCGCTCTGCGCTGCTCCTGGACGCCGCAGCGAGGCAGGCCCGCTCGTACCGGCAACGAAGACCCTGGAACCGGCCCCAGAGGACTCCGCACGGTACGCAGCTGCTCCGTCACTGCGGTAGGTGGAGTACCCGGTGGAGGCGTCGATGGTGTTGCCTGAGTTGATCCACCGGGTCGGCCTTGGCCGGGATCGGTGCAGCTCGGCCAAGTTGTACGGGACGGTGAATCCG
Organism: Streptomyces sp. NPDC017448; assembly: GCF_044330565.1. Taxonomy (NCBI): domain Bacteria; kingdom Bacillati; phylum Actinomycetota; class Actinomycetes; order Kitasatosporales; family Streptomycetaceae; genus Streptomyces; species Streptomyces sp. NPDC017448. The sequence goes on from NZ_JBIRLM010000002.1 coordinate 70,319, forward strand.
TCCCCGCTCTGTCGCTCGGTCCAGTCGTCGTGGGTGACCATCCCGCGCGCATCCACGGTGGTGGTGCGCTTGCGGGACCAACTGCCCTTGGCACCGCGCGGCGCCTGGTCAAAGCTGGTGACGGTCCGACCGCCGTCCGGCTCCTGCTGCACCTGGAAGGTCTGCTGGTACGGCACAGCCATCTTCGGAACGCTGACGGTCCGCGACCCAGCCCGCGAGGAGGCACCGGAGCTGGAGCGCCCGGTCTCAGCGGTCCACCGTCCGCTGACTTCCTCTTCTCCGGCCTCGCCGTCACCGGATGTTCCCATGGGGGTGACCGAGGTCGTACGAGCACGGCCAGTGCTGCGCCGCCGTCCTCTGCTCTGCCTGCCCGGCCCGCGCTCTTCGCGTTCCTTGCGGAGTTCGGCAATCAGGGCTTGCTGGGCTCGGGTGTTGGCGTCGATGGCGCGTTGGAGGTGGTTGCTGCCTGCACCCATGATGCGCCCGCCGCCCGGGTCAAGGACGGGCTCCTGCGTGTCTCCTGCACGGCGGCCCTCGCCGTTGTCGTTCTCAGGCATTAAGGGTCGCCCTCCTCTCAAGCTCCCACATGGCGTACTGGGCCCAATAGCGGCGCTGCCGGACTGACATGGACCACACGTCGTGGAATCCCCACCCGGACTTCACGCGAGTGACGGTGTCGATTTCCTCGTACACCGTCTCCAGGTCACTCTCCGCGAAACAGGTCCGGCAGTTCGAGAGTCAGCCGGACCTCCTTGCCGCACGCCTCGTGGTCGAAGCGGATGTCGTCCAGGAGCGGTCCCGGCTGTGTCTCGGAAATGAACCGGATGAGCGTCCGCCGATCCGACACGGACAGCGCCTTCGCGAGCTCCACGCCGGTGCGGGTGTCCGCTACACCGTTCTTCGTGACGGAGACCAGGCACGCCGCAAGGAGGAGCGAATTGCGCTCAGGGATCGTGGCGTCCGCGTTCTCGAAGATCGACTCCTGTGCGGCGCCGTCAGGGAGTCGGACGACGGCGGACTTTCCTGCCCGCAGCTCGACCGTGTACTCGTGACGCGGCTTTACCTCTTCCAGCGAAACACGGTCGATCCGGGTAAGGTCCACCTTGGCATCGAAGTACTCGTCGCAGTGCGGGCACTGCACGTTCTGCGCGGTGATGTGCTTGCCGAAGGTCGCGATGCGTACGCCAAGCACCAGCTCATCCCGGTCCCCGATCAGGAGACGCCGGATGGCCTTGGGGGTGGCGGGTTCATCTCCGAGGCGTACGACGGTGCGCTCCAGCAGCATCGACAGCCAGCGGGCGAGCGATCCCTTGACCCGGGCCAGTGCTTCTTCGTCCTCGCCGGTCATCTCGCGCACCTGAGCGTGCGTGACGAGCTCGCCGTCCCAGTAGAGCCCGCCTCCCAGGGTGACGCGGTCGTCTTCCGGGAGAGGGATGAGCGGTGCCTCCCCGACCGATTCCGAAAGTACCTGTGCGACCTGTGCGTTGACGCTCTCGGGACTTGAAAGCGCATCCTCTACCGAGGTTGCTTCGCCACCGATTGCGTCAAAGTCCCACTGAGGGTCCACCATCTTTTACTCCGTATTTTTCGATCGGGGAGGAGTGCCCTACGGTCAGAAGGAAACGACCGAGGACGGACCAGCGTTCTTGTTCGCCAGCTTGAATTCCCAGCCTTCATGCGCAAGGCTAATCTGGTTCATCAGAACTCCGTTAGCGCCCGCGTCCAGAGACCCGAAGGCGAGCGAGGTCGGCCAGGCACGGTGAATTCGCCAGGCCGCCTTTACCGCCCCCTTAGCGGTGGTGCTCGGGTGGTCGATGAGGTAGATCGTGACCGTGGACCGGAAATTCTTGGACCCGTCGTTCGCGCCCGTCCCCTGGATCGCAACGAAGATGTCCTGAAGCCACTTGACGAGACCCTGGTCGTTCTTGGAGGCGATCACCCCCTTGCTCAGGGTGATAGGTGCGAAGTCCGACTGGCCGGGGAGTTTCTGCGTAGTTGTGTTGTGCCCGCCCTGCCGGTAGGAGATGACGTCGGTGGTGACGGAAAGACCGTCGACCGACATGAAACCGAACTGTGGGCTGAGGTCGCTCAGGTGCGGATTGTCGAAGAGGACCCTGAACTTGAAATTCCGTAGTGGGTCCGACGCGAGCGTGGAGCGAGAGTCGTATTGCGTGACGATTCCAGATGCCATGTGCGTAGCTCCTTAGCTTGCGAGGCTGTCTTCGGCCGTGGCACCGGAAGCCATCTGACCAATCTTGATCACGACGAATTCGGCCGGGGTGGTCAGTGAGAGGCCAATCTCGATATTGACAGCGCCATTGGCGACGCTGTTGGGCGTGTTGTTGGTCGCGTCGCATACGACGTAGAAGGCTTCGGCGGCAGTGGCTCCCCGTAGGACCCGTGCCTGCTGAAGAGCGGAGAGCTGGTCCTGGAGCAGCGAGGTGATCTGTCCCCACAGGTCTTCGGAGTTCGGCCGGAAGACGGCGAAGTTGGTGGCCTCGGTGACCAGGCGAGTTACGTACATGAGCGTGCGCCGGATGGCGACGTAGCGGTCAGGTCGGCCTGCCTTGAGCGTGCGGGAGCCCATCGGGATGAGGCCCTCAGAGCCGGGCACGGAACGGATGATGTTGATGCCGAGCTCATTGAGCGTGTCCAAGTCGGCGTTCTGGAACCGGACTTCGGGAGCTACTGCACCGCGCAGCGGGAAGTCCGCGCCAGCGGGCGACTGCTGCGTTCCGGCTCCAGCGTCGGCCTGGGCGAAGAGACCGAGCATGGCCCCGCCAGGAGGCAATACGCGCGTCGCACCGACGGCCTGGGAACTCGGGTCCTGGCAGTGGAGCCACGGGCCGTAGACCGCCGCGTAGCTCGACAGCGTGTAGGGGGTTCCCGAGCTGGTGCCCAGAGGACTGACGTTCTTGAAGTCGGTCACCGTGGACGCGTACGTTGCCGCAGCCCTCGGGCTGTCCACCACCACGAACCGGTTGCCGCTCGCCTCCGCCCAGGCGATCACGGGGTTGATCACCAGTGGGTCAGTGACCCCCGGCAGGTTGACCGTCAGCAGCGGCTCCACCGCGTCCAGGAGCTTCGTCGCGGCCACGAGGTCCGGGGTCGCCGTCCCGTTCAGTCCGCCCGCCAGCGGGGTAGCGGTCTGTTCGGCCGGACGGTGCTTGACGGTCCAGGCCCCCGTGCCGGTGTAGGTGGCGGAGATGTACTGGCTGCCGCGTTCGGACGCGGCTCCCACCATCGCGATCAGGTTGCGTGCGTCCGACGGGTTCAGGGAAACATCCACGTACTGTTCGACCGGTACCGACGTGGATGACCCCTCCCGAATGTAGACGTTGAAGCGGCCGGTGTCCGTCCCTGCCGCAGTGATGGAGATCAGGAGTCGGTTGCCCGTCGCGCCGGGCGCCAGGGCCTTGATCGTGAGAACGGACGACGGAGTGGTCTGGACGTCGTTCAGAGTGACGGAGGCGACCACAGCGTCAGCCGCCACTGCGCGGACCACATAAGCCGACCCGCCTCCGTTGATCAGATACTGGTGCACCGCGTGCGGCAGGTAGCTGGTGCCGTCACCGAATCCGCCGAAGTACGTCTTCCACTCTGCCCAGGAAGAGATGAGTGTAGGCCCTACCGGACCCGCGTCGAACTTGCCGACGAAAGCGGCGATAGCCTGCCCAGGAACAGCAGGTGTAGTAACGAGCGGGGTGAGCGACTCCGAGACAAAGACGCCCGGCCGCCCCACCGTAGATACAGCCATTGGTTCTCCTCAGTTAGCCCGGCTGACCGGGTATGTAGGGGTGTACTTCCAGGTCCACCGTCTCGACCATCGGAAGCGGCGCCGGGTCACCAAGCAGGAATAGTTCGGTGGATACACGAACTCGGTATGTGGCCGTGAAAAGGCGCTTGCCGTCCGAATCGCGTCCCGCACTCATCTCCGGCCCCCCGATGAGATCGAGCCTCCGCACGGTGTCGTCCTGCGGAATCGTGAGAAATCCGAAGCGCTCGGGAAGAAACTCAAAGCGTGCCAGGCGTGCTACGAGCTCGGTTCGATGCTGCACGGTTCGACAGAAAAGTTGCACCTGATAGTCGATCTCATACGGCACGGGCATCTCAGCGAAGAGTGGTACTCCCTGAGCCGCGACACCTTCGGGAAGCGTCTCGATATGGACGAACCCCCGGTGCTCCCTTTCCGGTGCGCGCTCCACTGAGATCTGGGTCAGCATGATCAGAGGGTAGGTAACGTCTTCGAATTCGTCTTCAGGTACACGGAAACGCACGTCCACTGGAATCGGTCGGGCAACAGCTGAGGCTCCTACCGTGAGGCCCGTCAGCTTGGCCTTAAGGGCTCCGTCTTCGTTCAGCAGCCACGGCATGCAGAACTCACCTCTGCCTTCGGCAGAAAGCTCGTGATGATGCCAGTTGGTGCCATCAGCCTCTCCGGATGACCTGTTTCTGATCGTCACCCAAGAATGACACGAACTACGTAAACCCTTATAGGCCCGCCTCGGGAAGAGTTACGGCAGATCGACGACCTCGACATTACGGAAATGAGCTACCGCCGCCTTGGTCGTGACTGACCCTCCACTGAGATGCATGTACCTTCCGCGATGCTGGGAATCAGTGACGACGAGCTCTACTGTCGGCACAACATCAGTCCGCCGCAGAATGACCTGTGTCGCTGTGAGGTCGACCTGAAAAGACATAGCCCCGCCTGCCACCGGTGCCGCCGTTTGAACTTCCGCCAGTTTCACACCCGACGTGTTTCCTGCTGCGTGGGTGTACAGCTGGAGAAGTCCTTCAACCCTGAATACGAGGTGATAGCCACCGGAGGCGTTGGCCTGGTTGAAGCCGTACTTCTCATCGCTGACCTTGCCGAAAGCAATCCCCGCGTGCTGGTTAGCGCCAGGCAAAGTATCGAACTTCATGTCGAAGAAGATGCGCGTCCCCCCGGGCCCTACCGGAGACGGACCGAGCCGCCCCAGGACCACAGCCTCGTTGGGTACGGCATCGATCCGGACCCACCCCCCGGTCTCGTCATACTTGAGGGACTTGGTTCCGTCGTAGTTGGCAGAGGGCAGATTCCCGGGGGATTTGATCCGTGAGGCGAAATCATCCCTTGTGCCCAGAGCGGTACTCCGCCGCACATACAGATACTGGGCGCACATCATTCCATGCACTCCGAGAGAAAGCAGCCTGTCCCTTTCTCCTCTCCTGTGCACCTCCCAGCAGATAACCTTCTTACCTCGGTCCACCACATTACGAATTCTGGCGTCTGTCATCGTGTACGGAACGCCCCAAAAATCTATGTTCGCGTCAACAGCATTGAGTTCTGCATCCGTGCTGTTGGCGTTAACGTACCCCCACACCTGGAACCCGTTCGCGCGAGCCCAGGGCAAGCTGTTGTGCTGAAAGAACTGCTTCCAGACCACAGACTTCTGAGCTTGCGGATACTGATTCAGGAGAAGCTGTTGCAGAATAGGCACCGCAGCGCTCGACTTCGCTTCGAGGAAAATAACGACCTTACCCAGGAAACGGTCGAGAACTTCACGCAACGTCGGAATGGGCTGATCCGTCCACCCCTCCCCCAGCATGAGCTTCCCGTTGGTCAGAACTCGATTCTTCAGCGCCGCGTACGTCCACGTCGAAACATCCCCGGAGCTGTAGGTCGTCCGGTCCAGAGCTTCATCGTGCAGGCAGACCAGAACACCGTCAGCGGTGACGCGTACGGACACCTCGATAGCCAGAGCTCCGGCAGCAACCGATGCCTCATACGCAGCCATCGTGTGCTCAGGGAACTCGCCGCCGGAGCCGCGATGGCAGATGTAGAAGGGCGTCGTGCTCATGAGAGAGGAGACCGTGATGACCGCTTGGGGCAGGAACGCACTCTGCGCGTGTGCCCGGTCCCCGTGGGGGTCCACAGCTACCCGGTGATCCGAAACAGCGGCAGCAACGTCGGTGGACACCGCTGTCTTGTCTGCCTTCGTCGTCGAGAGCTGTGCTACCGCCGAGGCAAGCGCGCTGGCGGCGTGAGCGCGGTCTCCGTGGGGGTCAACGGCCGCTGAGTGCGTCGTGACCGCCGAGGCGATGTCAGCAGTCACGTCCGCCTTGTCCGCCTTGCTGGCGGTCAGCGCGGAGACGGCCGCTGAGAGGGCCTGGCTGGCGTGCGCACGATCCCCGTGAGGATCAGCCGCTGCGGTGTGTGAGGTCACGGCCGAGGCGATCTCTGCGGAGATGCCGCTCGGTGTCGGAATGACCAGGTCACCGAGAGCAGCGGTGACAAAGGCACGGTCCCCATGGGGATCTACCGCAGCAGAGTGTTCCGCAAGAGCTTCGTCGAGGGCCAGCACGACATCGGACTTCTCAGCCTTGGCCTCGTTCAGGTGCCGGATTGCTGCATTGAGCTTGACGTCCCAGTTGAGTTCCAGGTCGTCGGGAAGGTCCAGTTCCGCCATTTCAGTCTCCGTACATTCCAGCACCGTATCCGCCCACACCGAACCCCTGAAAACGCGCGAGCGCCTGCGGGTCGCGGGCATATTGCACAAAGAGTGGGTCATTGACAATCTCATCGGGCTTCAACTGCACTGCATTCAGCTCAACGACAACGTCAGTGCGCTGAATTTGCCCCTGCACGGTGATGGACAGCAAACGGAAGAGTTTGCCGTCATACGCCATCCGGTCACGCAAGTAGGCCGAGGTACGCAAATCCGTGTTCGTCAGACCAGTCCGCGAAAGCTGACGGAAACCACACGTCACACGCAGCGTGTCGTTGGTATAAAAACCACCCTCATGCAGCTCGTTCCCCCCGAAGCCGTGCAGCACGTCGAGCACAGGTACCTCGTGAGGACCGATGAACTGCCGCCCCTCTTCTACCGCCTCTTCATAGACGGAATGCTTCTTCGACTTCTCATAGTCGAAACGCCAATAGCTGACCTGGTCGCCATAGGCGGGCTGATAGCCGCGCAGACCATCTCCGATCTGCTGCACTTCAACTTCCGCCGACCACCGACCACGCTTCCAGTCCAGCCGGGACATCTACCACCACCCCCAGTATGAGATGGAAGGAATACCCGAGGCGTCCTCATCCTGAGAGTCCACAGAAGGTATCTTGCGCTTGGGCAGAGAGTGGTCGTCGTACTCCTTCGCTGTGAACAGCGGCACATAACGTCCTGTGGTCCTACTCACCCGGCGGAGATCATGCATCTCAATCCGCCCCAAACCCACATTCAGCTGTGCGCAGATATCGCGGTAACGTTCCTCAACCAGAGAAATTTGGTTGATGATCTGTTCGTACCGCTGACGACGCGAAATCTGCGTACCGTCCGGCGTGGTGACATCTACCTCGCCCGCCGCATCCGTCGCCAACACCCACAAGGCATTCAGCGTCACCAACAAGGCCACCGGTAGCTCTTCCACTGGAGGTAGGGTCTCCAGTGTCAGCGCTTCATCCCGGTAGCGGATGAAGCCGTGCTCATCGCGGTACCGCGACCGCACCGTACGTCCCTTGGAGTGCTGAAGCAGCGCCTCCGTGAGCAGCTGCTCAAGGTCCGCGTCCGAGAACATCCCGCCGCCCATGCCGGACACGACGAGAGTGTGACCATCAGCCAGTGGAGAGTAGGCGGTTCCCAGCAGAACCCGCCCAGCCCGAGAATCCAACGTGAAGTCCTGCGGCGCCGTCAGCTCCTCGCTTCCAAGGGGGGAAGTGACCGACACGGTAACAGCGTCTACGTTGATCGCAGACAGGTCGTACTGATCCAACTCGCCAGTGCCGACGAACACATCACGAAATGCGGACCCGAAGTCGCCAAGCTCCGTACGAGCACGCTCGATAATGCTAGACCGGTCGGCCAACTGACTCACTCCTTACCTGCACTTAGCCACCCGGGTCGAACTGCGCTAGCCGAGCGTCATCGATAGGGCACCGGCAGATATCTGGAGACTCTCGTTCTGTGCCGCTTGCCCAGCAACGTCGAACGCCCAGGTCATCAGAATTTCTTCGCTCCGCTGATCGGTCAGCGTCATGTCATCGCAGTAGAAGATCTGTCCGGCGGCCGACGCAGTAATCCGAATGACGAACTTGCACTTCGTTACGTTAAGCAGCCGCAGCATAGGCGTGCGGATAGCCTCGATCCAGGTGTTCGAGGTGGCATTGACAGAAGCGCCGGAACTGGTAGTAACCAGATTCCCCACTGCGTCGTACCATTCGACATCAACGATAACGGGCACGGTCACACCAGCCGCGTACACCCACACGCCCGCACGGTAGCTATGATCCGTCACTACAGACGTAAACTCCGCAGACCGGACGCGCACTTCACCAGACGCAACAGACTGCACCGCCATCGATGCTGCACCCGACTTAGCTTGCGTCGTTGACCGCGTCAGCGTGCAATTCGCGAGCGGCTCCCACCCCGAGACGTTCGTTTCGCTGCCGGAAGTGTTGGCAGACAGCAGGTTTCCCGTTACAGCCGGAGCTCCGGAACCCAGCAGCGCGCAATGCGTAACCGGGAACAGGAGACCACCACTTGACGTAAAGGGACCGAAAAGGATGTTGGTCGCGTTCTCAATGCGGGCGGGCTGCCCCGGTGACGGGATACTCGCCGTACTGAAAACGGGGACCTGCCGAAAATATCCCGCACCGGAGGCTTCGGTCAGCTGCGTCGTTCGCGGGTCCGTCGGTGGAGCAGACGTCATAAGGGCAAGGCTCAAGGACTGAGGAGTCGGAGCAAGATCCAAAGAGCGCCCCGACAGATAGTTCAGAGCCGCCTTTGCCGCCCGCGCTGTGATCGACCCAGGCATTACTCGGCCTCCTCGTTCGGCGCGAACATGAGCCGAAAGTCCGACTCGGAGTAGGCGAGAAGCCTCTGCTGCTCGATCCGCTCCCAGTTGCCACCGGGACCGTAGCCCCAATCGGTGTACACGTACCGGGCAGCGACTGTGTACTCCTCTGTCGGGGAGTAATACTCATCCGGAGACAGATAGAAGGCGATCGTCACCTTGGCACCGGCAGGAATTGCTCCTAGCCCGACGCCCAAGTTGTTCTTGAGCGTCCAGGTGTCACCGACGACGATCTGCGCGGGCGGCGGAGTAGACATCAGGCCCAGACCAGACCCTTCTCAAGGAGGTGCTCAGCAACATGCGCCGGAAGGTCGTAGGTACGGCCTTCCTCCAGCTTGTAGTTGTTGTTGACGCCAATGGTGGCCTCAACATCGGCGGTGGCCTTGACGCGCATCTTGGCGCGCTTGACCTCGACCACGGCACCGTCCTTTTCGATGGTTTCCGTGTCCGCGCCGGAAAGGTCAACCGGCTGGAGCTTGTCGGCCTGGCTGGACGCCTGGAGCATGGTGAGCTGGCGAGACTTCTCTTCCAGCGTCTCCGCGTGCTCCTCCTGGAGCTTCGCAGAGAGATTTCCGGTCAGGTCACCAGCGCGCTTACGAGGAGGCATGCGATTCTCCGGTTTGTTGTATGAAAGACGTTCGGGTACAGCCTGGCACTTCTGGCAGAGATAGTGGTACCGGCGCGGACCCAATCGAAGGGTCCGCGCCGGAGTGGGTCAGTTGGTTTCGCTGATCACCACTGCCTGGTCGGTGATAAGCCCCAGGCCCCAGATCGAGTACCACGCCAGCGCGTGTTCACGGCCGAAGTCCAGAACACCGCCGTCGCGGAGTTCGACAGGCAGAGAGATGGCATGCCCGAAGGCGTTGTCCCCGATAGTGATGGCCTGGTAGACCGGCGCCGGAGAACCCGTGTTTCCGTTTGCGACCTGTGTTACCTGGGTCGTCTCGATAAACACGTTGTCGTTGATCCTGCCAATCTCGCCTAGCATGAACGAGCCTGGCTGGGTGTACTTTGTGACCTCAATCCACTCGGGGTCATCACGCAGTCGGCGCGACTGGTGCGGGTGCACGAAGGTGACAAAGCTGTCCCCGAGGCGAGGAACGTTCTTCGTCGCCAGGGTCTCGGTAATGTCCTTCGTCAGGGCAGCCGTGAAGTCGTACTGGCCGGTGAGCGCAGCGCGGTTCGCGGCAGGAGTTCCCCGGTCGTACGGAGAAAGCGGCGAGCGCTGGGCCTCGGTGAGCATGAACTTGTCGTAGCCGTAGAGCACGGAGCTGGCCTGGAGAAGGGTGTCCCTGGCCTGAGCATCGAGGTACATGGCCATGTTGCGGCCGAGGAGACGCGAGGCCGTGGCCATGACGTCGTCGAAGGACGCGTTCAGCAGAAGCTCCGAGACGGCGATTGCCATGCCGTGCTCCGCCACGGTGATGGAGAACATGGATGCCGCGAGAGCGTTGGTCTCCATGCGCACACCTTCAACGAGCTGCTTGGCAGCCGGAAGGTTGTTGTACCGGGCGAAGTTGACCGTGAGCCCAGGCTGAACTCCGAGCTCGGTCTTCTTCACGGCGAACTGCTCGAAACGCAGGATCGGCATTGACTGGAACAGGATTTCCTTGCTCCAGATGGTCTGAATGACCGGGCTCAGCTGCGAGTTCGCGCCGCTGTAGTTGGTGGGGTTAGCCGAAAGGAACGGCGTACCGGTGATGGCATTTGCCATGGTGTTAGGTCCTTAGAACTCGGGGGTGCTAGCCGAACAGTCCTCGGTTGCGAGCGTCTCCCCCGATGAACTGGCCCCGCACCTTTTCCGCGTACTCCTTCAGCGACATGTTCGCGATGTCGTCCCGGGAGTAGTTCTGCGTGGTGGGAAGCATGTCCATCGGTCCGGCCGAGTTGAATCCGGCCGGTGAAACGCCCCTTTGCTGCGCGCCGAGCTGCTGCTGAGTTCCACGAACCTTTTCTGCGATTGCTGCGCTCTTTGCCTTGAGCCGCTCAATGGAGGCGTCGATCTCCTGAGCGGTGTTGCCGTCCACCAGGTCGATCAGCTCGGGAGCGATGTTGCTGCTCTCCTCGGTGATACGGCGCTGGGTGTAGTCCCGGAGAGCGGCGAACTCCTTCTCCTTCGCCACGAGCTCACGTTCGACCTCGCGCTCCTTCTCCAACTGGGCGATGCGCTCGGCCCATTCGGCGTTGCGCTGGTCCAGGAGCTCCTTGGCGGACATCTCCGCCTCGCGCTTGGCCTTCGCCTCTTCCTCGGCCTGCTGCTGGGCTGCCAGGGTGGCCGCCTCGCGGTCCTCCCGCTCCTTGCGGAGGGTCTCCAGCTCGGCCGTGATGGTGGGAAGGGTGCTGGTGGTCTCCCGGAGCTTCTCCAGCTCGCGGTAGAGCTTGTCCTTCTCCTGCTGCCGGGCACGGGCGAGGTCGTCCTCGGTGTACGTACGGGGCGCGGAGGGCTGTCCCTGCGGGCCGTTATCCGGAGCGGGCGGAGTGATCTCGGACGAGGGGGTGGGCATGGTCATTATCTCGACTCCTGTGCCGTGTCGTTCTCCGAATTTCGGCGCGGCAGGGTTCGAGTCCCATGGGCCTGTGTCACGAGTTCTGTCAAAACTTTGTGTGCGTCATTCTGTGGCGCCAGCCCCAGATTCATCGGGCTGGTTGCCGGTTGCCCTTCACTCGCGGGAGTGGCGGGCGCAGGCGGGGTAACGCCGTCTGGCGCTATTCCCGTCTCCTGGAGAATAGCAGAATTGATCTGGGCCCTTAGCATGTCGAGGGCGCCCTGCTCTTCGACATCCTTGACGAGCTCTTCGTAGATCTCCTGCATCTTCTCGTCAGGGAATTCTTCACCGAGTGCCTTGAGCGCACCCCGCTTGGATTCCAGGCCGAGCTCCATCATCATGCTGATTTCGTTGAGCTTGACGAGGACGTCTACCGGCATAGGCTCCGGCCACTCGCAGGTGGTCAGGTATACCTCGGGGTCGGCCGGGTCTATTTCGGCGTCTTGGTCGTCGTGTCGAATTCCCTCGGTGTCCGGGTCGAACCGCAGCATCTCCGGCTCGAAGAGGAACAGCGTGCGCAGGGCGAGCTCGTTGATTCTCCGGAATCCGGTCTCGTAGACCATCTTCTTGATGTTGGTCTTCTGGACCATAGGGGCGTATTGAATGGCCAGGGCAACCCCGGCCGTGTTTGAAACAGCCTGGACCTGGCCTAGCGCCGTTTCTGGCACGCCAGTCATTTCGTGCATCATGCGCTTGAGCTGGTCCATCAACGCCAGAGGTCCATCCAGGTCGACAAGGCCATCCAGGTTGTTGATCTTCGCATCCTTGTTGGGGATGGACCAAACCTTCTTCGCTCCACGCTCAAGGTTCGACGCCTTCGCCCCCAGCACTACCGTCACCGGTTCGGCGTGATAGGCCACGATTTCGCTGATCTGTGTGGCGGTCTCGTTGTACTGGCGGTTCAGTGCCAGTACATCCTGCATATCTGAAAGGCCCCAAGGGCTGCCAGGCACAGGGGTGTTCGGGATATGTGCGACAGGGATCGTTCCCAGCGGGTTCGGGCGAGGGTTGACTATGCCTTCGCCCTCGATCAGCTGGTCGTTGATGTACTCCGCGATGGTGTCATCGGTGATGACTTCGGCGTAGGTGTACGCCTGACGTGTCCCATCTGTCCCGATGCCCCAGAACCGATACTTGAGCTTGAACCTGATGAGGCGTTCACGGTCGTGCGGATGCCATTCAGGAAAGCAGTGCGCGGAGTTCAAGGGGAGGATTCGCACTCGGGCCGGATGCTGGTTTCCAGCCGGGTCTTCATAACCCGGATCGTAAGCGACCTTGATGAACGCGTCACCGGAAACGCTGCCCTGAAGACCCATTTCCCACACGAGGGCCTTTTTGTTGTTGTCCACTTCCCAGATGCGCTTGAGGAGCGCGGGCACAACATGCTCGTACTTCTTTGATTCCGAGGTGAAGTGCACTCCTCGTCCGAAGGCGAAGTTGACGCCGTACTCGGTGAGGGCTCTGGCGTAGTTTGCCGTGACCTGGGTTTCCCCGGGGGCGGCGCGGTAGGCCCACATGTAGCCGAGATAGGCGGCCCAGTAGGAGGCGTAGCGGGCCATGCGCTGGCCGTGGACTTCGAATTCTTCGTCCGACAGTTCGATGAGGCCGAGAGGGCTGACCGATACTGCAAGGTCGCTCGCTGCTGCACGCATTCCGGGAGGTGCAAAAGAGATCGACATACTGCCCCTTGATTCAGCCCCGGTACGGGGTTCGCTACGGAGGCGCTGAATACAAGGGTGATCACGAATGCGCTGTGGCTAATCCTCGCATAGGAGTCGGTCGTGCTGGTAAGCGCATGAACGCGTAAAGGCCGCTCCCGGTTAGGAGAGCGGCCTTTGAGGTGAGCGATTGTCAGACGACGGTGTAGGAGTTGGACGCGGCGGAGACGGCGGTGCTCTGGAGGCCGACGGCTGTGACGGTGACCGTGATCGATGCTCCTACGGTGAGGCCGGAGAGGGTGGTGGTGGTCAGAAGGCCGTTCACGGTCTTCTTCTGGCCCGAGGACGCCTCTACGAGGTAGCCGCCGCTCGGCCTGCTGGCGGAGGCGGTCCAGGTGATGGTGGCGCTGCCAGCGGTGCCGGACGCGGCGACCGTCGGCTTGCCGGGGGCGGTGGGAGCGGTGTGGGCCTCGGGCTCGTTGCGCTTCTGCGAGGTGTGGGCACCGTAGTACTGCGGGGGTTCCTGCGAGACGTCGGCGCCGTCGGCCGCGTACTGTGCCCGGACTGCCGCCGCCCGGTTGGTGTAGGAACTCAGCGGGGGTGTGCCCGAATTCTGGCTGGAGCCAGAGGCGGGCGGGGTGTATCCAGGCCACTCGGACATAGGAACCTCATTCTGTGATCTACGCGTATTAGGAACAGCGTAATGAGGTTCCCGTCGGCAGAGGTAATGGAAGGCCCCCAGCCGTCGAGGAATTCGCACGCCCGACTGCTGGGGGCTGTCTAGTCAGCGCAGAACAACGCGCCTTTCAGTAGTCGAAACTTGGCAGGAAGCAGAATTCAGCTCACAGACAAGTTGTCTCCCCCTGCGAATCTCCGCGCGGGCCGTGCGTTCCCGAGCATGTGGCCGCGATAGTGGGCGCGGACCCGCATCACGTAGTTGACGCCCGGTCCCGGTAGTCGCAGTAGGACCATGTCGCCTGCCTCCAGCGGGGCAACCAGCTGCTGGAGCTCGTGAGGTCGGTTCAGCCACCACCGCGCCGCCGCTGCCGATTCGGGGTCGGAGTTGAGGTCGTGCTGCTCCAGGTGGTCTGTCAGCCAGCGCAGGGCCTCGGCGGGGCTCGTGGCTTCGTGCTGGGCGAGACACCAAACGTGGGCCGCGCCCTGCTGGCTGGCCTGTGACGTACATGCGTACGAGAGGTACAGGGGGACCGCGTCCTTGACCCACCAGCGAACGCGAGCCGGTGAGTTCACCACTGCCCCAGGCCCGAGCGCACGGTCAGGCCGGGAACAGGAACCGAACACACGATCCTCTTGCCGTGGTTGGTGATCTCGACCATCCAGTGCGGGTCCAGTTGGGAGACGAGGAACATGCCCCTGCCGTCCAGGTTCTCCAGGCTGGGGGTCCGAACCGAGGGGGTGTCCCAGGAGCTGTCGCTGACACTGATCCGACAGGAGGCACCGCGTACGATGATGCGCACTAGGGACTCCTTGTCGTGCACGTGCTTGTACACGTTGCTCAGGAGCTCCGTCACGATCAGCAGAACGTCGTCCGTGATCTTTTCCAAGCCCTGGCTGCCGAGGTAGCGGGCCACTTCGAGCCTCACCTCGCGTAACGCCTGCGGTGCTGTCCTGACCGTCCGTGCGTAGTCCTGGGCCGTGACTGGGGACATGGCCTCTCCAGATGCCGGGGGGGGGTGCCGAGCAACCCACGCTGCGTCGGTTGCTCGCGTCGTACCCTCATGTTGCTCGCTAGAAATGTTTCTCGCAAGCAACTGGCACCCAACGGCACGATCAGAGCAGGAAGTTGGCATATGACTCGCCGTTCCGCAGCGCCCACCGTGTACTCTGCCGCGAGAGGAGGTAGATCGTTGACAGAAGCTGGGCCCACAGTCCATCGCCGTCTCCTGGGACAGGCGTTGCGGGGCCTTCGTGAGAGTGCTGGTCTGAGCCAGGCGTCGGCCGCCGCGCAGCTCGGCATCCAGACGTCAGCGCTCAGTAAGATCGAGAACGGCAAGCAGCGCGTCTTCCCCATCCAGCTGCCCAGCTATTTCAGGGTGTATCGCTGCGAGGACACGCCGGAAGCCGAGCAGATTCGCCAGCTTGCTTCCCTTGCCGCGTCGGGGAAGCGCAGCAATCTGCTTACCCTCTACAGCAACGTTGTTCAGAGTCAATTTGCCCCGTACCTGGCCATGGAAGAGCTTGCTGATAAGCACGATGGCTATAGCTGGGTCGTTCCTGGGTTGCTGCAAACTGAGGATTACGCTCGCGCTCTTGTTAAGCGGAGTCACCAGTGGCGTTCGCCCAAGAAGATTAAAGACTTCGTTGACCTGCGTATGGCGCGGCAGAAAATTCTACACCGGGATAATCCACCCCAGATTTGGACGGTGCTCGACGAGGCGGCGCTGCGTCGCGTTGTTGGTCGCCCGCACGTCATGCGCAAGCAGTTGGAGCGGCTCTTGGAAGCATCTGAGAGCACGCCCCACCTTCATATACAGGTGCTACCGTTCAACTTCGGAGCACACAGTGGTATCGATGGTCCGTTTCAAATTTTGTATTTTCCGGCAGGCCCACCAGTGGTTGTGGTGGAGTCCATGACTTCAGCGCTTTACCTCGAAGAGGTGTCTGATGTCAGCAGGTACGAAACGGCTATCAACTACCTCCGCACCGAGAGTCTCGGTGCGGATGCTTCCCGCCAGTTCATCCACAACGTTCTCAAGGAACTGACATGACGCAGGACATTATGAATGGTCTCAAGTGGGCCAAGAGCAGCTACTCCAGCGGGGGCGCGAACTGTGTTGAGCGCGCCGTAATGGAATCGGGTGCGCTCGCGGTTCGTGACTCCAAGGACATCTCGCTGGGTGCTTTTGTTGTAGGACCGGATGCCTGGCAGGCGTTTATCGGCATGGCTAAGACAGCTGCCTGATCTGCATACGACGAGGCCCCTCACTCCACTGGCGAGTGAGGGGCCTCGTCGTATGCAGATCAGTCGCGGATAACCGTGGGGGCCACACGCTGGTAGTGCCCGCCGTCGCGCTGGACGGTCTCGTACTTGACCTCGGCGGCCGGTGAGACTCCGTGGCCGAACTCGCCAAGGAACGTGGGGCTCTCGGTCCAGGCGGCGGAGCCGGGGTGAGATCGTTCGCTCATGGTCTCGGCTGCGGACTTGATGTAGACGGATCGGTTGGTGTCATGGGGGCCGGTGTCGTATCCCTGGCCTGCGCCGGTCAGGAACCCGCTGGGGACGTTGGGGTCGGTGACCAGGCCCTCCTGGAAGCGGAGAGGACCGCGCCGTCCGGGGGTGGGTGTGGCTCGCCCGGTTTCGTAGTTGACGCCCGCCTGCTCCGGGAAACCCGGGGTGGGGGCCAGATTTCCAGCCATGTGATTCTCCTTCGACGTCGTATGTATCAGCGTAGGCATTCTCTGGATTGGGCTGTTAGTACGTGGTCGGTGAGTGCCATCCGTATGTCGGCGGCATGGAGTCGATGGGGATGATGAAGGAATCATCGACCTTGAGGGAATGCAGCAGAACTGGGCCGGTCTCTGCTCTGGATGCTGGCACATTGATGGCGAATTGCCAGCCGCCGGGGATGCCCTCCCGGATTGTATAGGTGAAGGGCTTTTCCAGGGCTTCGGAGTCGGAGGAAGGCAGTGTGATGTCGAGTCGACCGTGGAGAAATTTGTAGGCTCGCACGCGGGGCATGATGGTGGTCCCGGTGGCTTCGTCGCGGTAGGTGGCGTTGGGTCGGACCAGGAGACGGCCGCTCTGTGGCGCTCCCTCGTCGTCCAGGTAGGTGGCCACGACGTTGACGAGTGGGATAGATGGAGGGAAGAGCGGGTCCGTGCCGCCTCCGCCGGGGGGGATGTAGGTGTGGTTCTGGGAGGTCCAACCGGGGCGCCACCAGGCGTCGTTGGGGTTATAGCCTTCCATGGCGCTCCTAATTGGAGTAGAACATGTTTTCAGATGCTTCGACTTCGGCAACGGCGAATTGCTCCGAGATGCTCACGCATATCGCGAGGCTGTCCACGAAGTCATCGTGGGCGCCGGTTTCGTCGGGGGCCTCCACGATGACGTTTGGGCCCTCGTACCGGATTTCTGCGTCTTCCATCTGCTGCCGGAACTTTCGCCATACCCGCAGTGCACGAGTTTTTGCGTGGGCTGGCCAGCCGATTTTTCCGTCACGCATGAGGTCCATGAGGTAGCGCCAGCGTTTCGACTGTGCGCCTCGGTCAGCGGGTACTCCGACGATTTCCACCCCGGGCATGAGTACCTTGAGGCGAGATATGACTGTGTCGCCTACACCGCCCTGGTCGACACCGATGGCGAACACATGGAAGTTGGAGAGGTATTCGACGATACGAAAGTACTGCTCTTCCCATTCGACGCCGGTCAGGTCGAGCCAGCTGATGACACGGTGCTCGAAGCGGCCGAATTGATCGGGATAGTCCCAGCCGACCCAGCAGACGGTAACGATGGTGGAGTCGATCTTTCGGGCTGGGTCGATACCTACGATGACGGGCGACTTCATCCAGGCATGCTGGATCTGCATGGACTTGTCCCCCAGGCCATCGAGCTTTTCGGCGGTGGTGAACATTCCTCGGTCGAGAAGCCAGATCAACCGGTAGCTCAACTTGAATTCGTCGGACTCCTGGCCGATACGCAGGATCTCCTTGGAGACGAACTTTTTGTAGTTCGAGTTGTACTTGGAGACCGTTTTCCAGTCGGCTTCGTAGTGGTCCTGCCGTGCGCCGCGTTTCGTTCCCGCCCGCTTGTTGATCTGGATGGTTTTGTAGAAGACGCCCTTGGTGTAGGTCGGCGTTCCGGTGAAAACCATGGTCGCGTTGGTGCTGGCACCCATGGGGGCGACGGACTTGTTGATGACCTTTTCGTCTGCACCCTGGCATTCGTCTACCAGGATCAGGTGATACGTGCGGCCCTCGATCTTGGCGCGCGGGTGGCATGTCGTCTTCCTGACGAGGCTTCCGCAGTGCTTGAGCTTGAGTTCCTTGCCCCGGCCGACGACCTCTTCCCCGATTTCGGGATCGGACATGAACTCCAGGGCGGCGTCGGAGGTAAGACGGGAGACGATACGGCCATAGAGGTTGTCCGCCTGTTCGTCCACCGGGGCGAACGCGCCGACCCAGACGCCTTCCGCGAATTTCCCCAGAAGGTCGGGAAACATGACGGCAAGTCGCGGCAGCAGAATCATGCACGCGGCGGTGACATTGGCTACGAGTTCCGACTTGCCTGCCTGGCGGCTGATAAGTGCGGTGATGGTCGCGCCGTCCCCGATGATGAGGGACTGGATGATGCGCCGGGCGATAGGTGTCTGATAGGGCCGCAGGGGATGGCCGGAGATCTCATCGACAAGGATCAGGATCTTGTCGGTGATGTCGTCCACGAACTCTTGAGAGAGCTCGTCCAGGACGACTTCGGTGTCAATCCTCGCCTGACGTTCCTCGGCGGTTTCGTCAGATTCGACGCTGTCCGAGAGCAGCTCTTCGTCCACGATCTCCTGCATATTGCCCCAATCGGTACATGTCGCACCTTTGAGGCTAAAAAGAAAAGCCCTCGGAGTGTTAGTCCGAGGGCTTTTCCGAGGTGGTCAGCGGGACTTCTGCCACCGTTCGGTCTGCTGCTTGACGAGATGTCCGCCGTACGCCTGGCTCTTGCCGAGAGCCCGTCCCACGGCGGAGGCGCTGATGCCGAGGCCCTCGTGCAAGGCGACGGCCCAGGGGCCCAGCGTGCTGTCCTTGACGTGCAGCGGCGGATAAAGGTGGCAGGGCTTGTCGGCGCAGTACACCGTGGCCATCCGGCTCGTCACCGCCGTGAGGAACAGGAGCGTGCCGCAGACGGCGCAGCAGTGCTCACGCATCCTCCGCCCGCCCTTCGCCGTGGGCCTGCTCCAGGTGGCGCTCCAGGCCCTTGATGAGGGCCCGGATGAGTCGGGGGTCGTCCGGCATGAACACACCCGCGCGGTACGCCCCGGCGCGGGTGTTGAACTGGCTGATGTCCAGGGTGTCCGGCAGGCCCGCTACCTGCCTCTGCCGCAGGTGCACTTCCAGCTCGCCACCACTCTTGTACCGGCCTACGATCCGGTCGCGTACGGGTACGCCTTCGTCATCCATGGGTTCAGTGTTTGCTGGCAACCGCTGTACTGTCAAACCTGGCGACGGCGGTGCAGTTCGTCGCTCAGCGCGACCAGCGTAGCTACACCCCGGTCGAACTCGGCCAGGTCTGCGGCGTCGCCCGCGCGGAGGTACTCGCTGAAGGCCCTGCTCATCTCCGACCCGGCGACGTCGAGCCAGAGGAGCATCTGGTCGGTTGGCATCTTCCGGACGCGGCGGCGCAGGGGGGATACGAGATGCAGAAATCGCGGTGGGAGCCTCATTCGTCGAGCCCCAGCATCTGGAGCAGCTTCCACTCCTCATCGGGGTCTGCTGCCTGCTGGGCGACGTTCTCCCGCGCCTGCCGCTCGAACCGCTCTTCCAGATTGCCGTCGGCGTCATAGAGATCGATCTCATGCGCCGTGAATACGCGATCGAACATCTGCTCAGGCGTGAGTCCGGTGTCGTGCCACCGTCCGAAAAAGAAGACGACGCGCAGCGGCCAGAGGCGCACAAAGAAGGCGTGCGAGGTGCGGCATTCGTCATCGATCTCGTTGAGCTCGTACCGGTGAATGAGCGGAGTTCTCGGCTTCACCCATGAAAGGCCGACATAGCGGCCCAGGAAATCTATGGTCCTCATGTCCGCATCCTAGGAGCCCGGGGCCGGGCTGTTGTAATCAGCGAATACGGGCGTAGCGGTAGTTGTTCAATGTCCGGTTGATGGTGCGGCCTGTCGACAGGTTGCGCTTGACCATGCGCCACACCCGATAGGGCACGTCGTAGTACTCATAG
Source organism: Streptomyces sp. NPDC017448 (assembly GCF_044330565.1). Classification (NCBI taxonomy): domain Bacteria; kingdom Bacillati; phylum Actinomycetota; class Actinomycetes; order Kitasatosporales; family Streptomycetaceae; genus Streptomyces; species Streptomyces sp. NPDC017448. Next base: position 90,255 of record NZ_JBIRLM010000002.1, read on the forward strand.
ATCGGCCCATTGAGAGAAGTCGCGCTTTCTCCCTCGGAGAAGAGAATACGAACCGTGCGTGATCGGCCGTCGTATCCGGCGGCCTGGGTCCGGCGACGACGGCCGATCTCCGGGCCGATGGTGTTCGTCGGCCGGAAGGGCAGGAGCTGTGCGCTGTCCGTTCCGCCCGAGGCCAGAAACCGCTCCATCGCCCGTTGGGTGCGGGGCCAGGACGCCTGCTTGGACTGAGCGATGGCGCGGGCCTGAGCTTGCCCGTGGAGCCGGTTCGGCCCATAGCCGCCCTTCCCGTCGCCTGAGCCGGTATCACGGGGCCCAGTGGGCGTCTGGAGCGTCGTCTGCCGCATGACGTGGACGTCGCGCGCGGACCCAGGCGCGCGAACGCCCCGGACCTTCGGCGTGGGGCGCACCTCAGACATACGGGACGCCAGCGTGGGACGGGGACGTTTGCGCGGCTTAGCCATGGTCTACCTGCTCTGCACTGTCCAGCCGGGCTCGTCCTCCGGCGTACGTTCGGCTGGCGCCCGGACGGCGCTGTGCACCAGGACGCCATCCTTGTAGACCTCCCCGTCCACATGCATGGGGAGGATGCCGGAGTAGGTGTCCGGTCGGCTGCGGAATTCCTCAGGGGCGGGAGGCGGGGTGCTCATCGCTGCCTCAGGTGGTCTACCGGCGCGAGGCAGTCACCGCAGAGCGAGATGGGCTGATGCATGACGGCCCCGGTCGTATGTACGGCTTCCCTGTCCGGGTGGTTGTCGCACATCAGTGGCGCGCGTTCCTCCAGTAGCGGTTCACGCTGACCACCCGGCTTCTTCGCGACAGACATATAGCCTCCAGAAACAAAAATGCGCCCTACCGTAACGATCAGAATCAATCGTACGGCGAGGCGCATTTAGGCCGGTAGCCTACCCGGCTGCCCGGAGAATCCGAGTGATGTCCGGTTCGAAGTACCCCGGGCCCTTGAGTACCTTCCCGTCCTCGCGGAGGATCGCTTGGGAAGTGGCAGGGTCCAACTTCGACATGTTGCTGGCATGCACCGCGTCGAACACCAAGGCCAGCGGAATGGACCAGGCTGTCGCGAAGGTGTGCACTGCGTCCCCAAGCTGCTGGATATCAGGCGCGAGTTCTTCATGCATGATCTCCAGCAGCTCGGGCTCGTACTTCCGATCCATGCCCCGGAAGTAGTCGTCAAGCGAGATTTGCAGAAAGTCGCTCGCCCACTCCACCATCATTCCCGCATGGAACCGATTGCGGGTTGTTGAGGTGGAGCGGGGATCGACGAACGGAAGGTCGAGAAGATGCGCGGTACCGGTAGTGACGTACAGGAGGTCAGCGCATTCCTTGGCCAGGTGCGCCTGATTCTGCTCCGTCGGATTGTGCTGCACATCTGATATTGCTTCGATGAGCTCTCGCGTTTCCTCCGCGATCAAGGTGGCTCGGAGAGGAATCAGCGCCAAGCGTTCGATGGGAGCCAGCTGACCGTATGGCTTGACGTCGAATGCCTGATGGAACTGCGCGAGGGTGGAGCGGTAATGCTGGCGGGTCATAGAGCTCCTCGGAGATAGCGCTGGATGCGCCACACTCTAGAACCCTGCGACTTAGATGACAACTAAGTCGCTACCCGTGCTTCTCGACCCACTCGCGAGCCTCGGGTCCGTCGCGCAGCTCAACGGCATACTCCAGCTCCTCCTGCGTCAGCGGCCCCTGCTTCCGAGTGAGGGCTCCGTTCTCGATCAGCACCTTGCGCAGGTCGCCGTGTGAGACAAGCTCCTTGTTCGGCAGTTCCAGCAGGGCGGACTGCAACTGGCCGACGCCGACGCGGGCCGCCATCCAGTGCAGCATCTCCTCCTCCAGATCGGTGCGGCATTCTGCACAGAGCGCCAGGTAGTGGCCGCTGCGGGAGTTGAGGGAGAGGTGGGTGAGCTCGCCCGGGGGGACTGGCTTCCCGCACACGATGAGCTGATCCTTCTGGGGGTCCTGCCAGTTGTTCTTGCACTGGTACTCGCCAACGGCTGCGAGCCCTGGTCGAGACTTCGGCCTTCCGAATGGACGCATGATGCATCTCCTTGGGTGGGGGCCCCCAAGATAGCGAGACGCCACATAGTTAGCAACTATGTGGCGTGGAAGTTGGCAACCCTGCTAGGGCACCAGGTCCAGATCCGGGCGGGTCAGATGAGCGGCGGTGATGCAGCGCTCCTGCCACCTCATGCCGGGCAGGACCCTGGCCTTACGGTGCTTCCCCTTCCCCGCCTGCGGCTTCACCAAGGTCTGCGCAGCCGAGAAGGCTGGCGCGACTGGTTCGGGCGCCCAACCGGGCAGGGGGTACCGTGCCGCAGGGAGAGAGGCGACTGAGAAGGAGGCGTTGCGTTCCCGTGCAGGGTCCGTCTCCTCGGCGTCATCGAGGTTCGTCGGGGGGATCAGTGGTTCGGAGATGCTTGCGGCAGGACGCGAGGGCCCGCCCGCCCCGACACCGAAGAACAGAGCGGGAAGGGTAAGGACCCCGGCCAGCAGCAGCCGAAGTGCATGCGTCTTCACCTTGCCGGGTTCCTTCGGGGCCGCGTGACGGCGGCGGCGCACCGGCTGCTCCGGCCTTGAGGGCGGAACCCCTTGCGTCTCCGGCGGTACTGGCGCACACAGCTGCCGAGGGCGCTCCCGACATACCCCCGCGTCTACGCCTACCGCAGTCTCGTACCGCTCACTGGAGGCGTAGTACTTCTCCCCCGAGAGGGGGTCCTCCACCTCGATCAGCTCGCCAGCCGCCACCGCCACCGCGATCGTCCTGTCGGCCAGTCGCCGTTCCCAACTAGACATGGAGCCCCCGTCCCACTCACACGACCCCTGACGATCGCGTCTTCGAACACCTGTACCCATCCGGCGAGATCAACGTACTACAGCGCTGTCCGACCGGACCAGGCGCGAGGAGCGCTGACTATGCCAAGGTCAGAGGCAGAACGGAACAGTTCCTTCACAAGTTCCCCACGCACCCTGGCGGATTTCCTGCATATTCCGACCGCAGATCCCAGCTGTCAAGCGATCAACCAACTCAAGCGGACTGCCGCATTCCACGACAGGCTTACCCGGCCCAGGTCATCGAGTTCGAAGCGAATGGTTGCCCCGCTCACGATGTGACGAGTATCACAGTACCTCATGACGTAGCGTCACGGCCTGGCCAAAACCTACAGAAAGATCGCGCTAGCGCACGACACCGACTAGACGGTCTACGTCGTCCCACTCGACCGAAAAACCCCTGCTTCGCGCGGCCACAAAGACGTCCAACAGCACGTCAGAGGACATATAGCACCCCACCGGCCCCAGCAGAACCAGAGAAGATCCACGTGCCCGCCCCAGCAAAAACTTCACCCCCAAGGGGTACGCAACGAACTTTTGTTCCATGTCCGCACGCTGGCACCGCCGCACATACTCCTGAGCCGCCCGAAACGACCAGCCCATGACCATGCTCGGCGCGCTCACGCCGCCTCCTCCGCGCCGTCTGCCCATACCTGGGACATCAACTCCGAGAACTGACGGTCCTCGTCACCCGCGCCCCCCGGCAGGGCCAGCACCACACCCTCGGCAGCGTCCCGCGCCTCATCGACCAGGTACGTGCTCACCACCGTCCACTCCCCCAAGTCCTGCCACCGCGCATAGGACTGACGGACGGCCAGGACGATGTACTCCCCCTGCCCGAGCTCCAGAAGGTCCCCCCGGCTCAGCAGCGGCGCGCTCGTTCGAATGCCGCCCGCAGGGCTGATCTCCAGCGTCCGGCCGTCAGCCTGGAGCAACTCCACCTTCAGCGTGTGCTGACTCATCGTCAGGCACCTCCCACACGCCGCGCGAGGTCCCCCGGAGTGACATCACCCGGAATACGCCCGTCAACGAAGAGGTGGAACCCAGCGTCCTGAAAGCACTGATCCACATACTGCGAGCAGATCATGGCGTCTGTGTCGGCAACGAGTTCACGCAGCCAGGCCGGTCGAATTCCCAGCCGAGCAGTAGCCAGCGACAGATAGGTGGCTACCGAGTAGGGAGTACCGAGGTAGTGGTACGCGGCATCAACAACGCCGTCCCGCTCCTTGGACGTGAGCGTGATCCCCGGGCTCGACCAGAGAATGGTGTCGTCCCCCTCGTACTGCGCCAGCGATGCGAGACGGGCGCCCCCGGGGGCCGCCTCAATGATCTCCCCGCCGCCGACGTAGATGAAGGCGTGCTGCCAGTTATGCAGCCCATCGCCGTTGAGCCATTGCCCGAACTGAACGAGGCGTCCCGTGAAACCGTCTATCTGCGTCAGCCCGAAGTCACCCGGCTGCGGAATGAAGGAAGTCATACTTCCCACCCAATACGCACCGGCCCGAGAAGTGTTAGTTTCCGTGATCATGAAAGCAGCCCCAGGCTTTTCGCCTGGGGCTGCTCTACTGACCTAGGAATCACACACACACTGGCTACTCGGCTGCGTCGATCGCCCGCATCCCTGAACAGTGAACGTTCCGGCAGCGCCAGGCACGCTCACTGAACAAACTGCGCTGCCCCTTCTCCATAGCGCTCGAACCGCAGACGGGACAAGCGAACCCTGGACGCACCTCCGAGCGAGGGTAGAAGACCTGAAGGTCTTCGTTGCGCTCACAGAGCTCCTGATGCGGATACTGCTTTCCTTTTTTCTGGCCATTCACGCACGGAGTGCAGCAGTAGTCGGCGGCGCCACTCGGCAAGGCGAAGGTGTACCGACCACAGTCACACTTCACCGCAGGGTATCCCCGACCGTTCAAACTCTCCGAAGCGTCGCTGCTCTTCTGGTGCCCCATGTCCGACATGCTCCCTCTTCGGTCTGAACGAAAGAAAACCCCGTCCGTCGGTCTCCGGGGGTTGAGTCCAACGGACGGGGCGCTCTATCGAACGCTCACCAGCTGCGCCTCCCCGCCGGTGGTTGTGGGCCAGCTGGTGAGCGTCCATCTACGTCATCTGTCAGCACAGGGAGGTCCACAGATGACGCGGGCGGCCTTGGCCCCGGGGCAGGCGGTCAGTACCTGCCCCGCCTCCGCCCACTACCGGGTCGCCGGAAGCGGTCTCCGGGACCAAGGCTGCCATCCGGTCAGAGAAGCCGCCTTCCGCAACTAGCACCGCCCTGACCGGACTTCACCATGAAAACAGCCCAACCACCCACTGCGCAACCTTTCTTGCGAGAAACCATGCGATTCTCCCAAGTTACCTCCTGGCGGAGACCGAACCACTACACTGCCCCGCCCCCGCCGGAAGCCCCAGACACGCAGAAGCCCCCACCCGGAACGAAGTCTCCGGGTGGGGGCTTCTGACCTACTACGAGCCGTAGTTCTCCTCCACGTACTCCTTGGCTGCCGACGTCGCATTGTCGAGACGCTCGTTGGCCTTAGCCTCCGCAGCCGTATCTCCGCTCAGCCGAGCAGCCTCTGCCGCGTTCGCAGCGTCGTACGCCTGGCGACTCGCCTCCGCGAAACCATTACCACTCTTGATTCTTGCCATACGAACACCCTAGCCGCCCGCGCACTTCACCACCGAGGAACCTGAGAACTCACCGGGAAGAACTTACGCCTACAAGCCTCAGCGAACCTGTGGCCAGAACCTCATGGTTAGTGAACACCCTGCCCAGGTGCACCTGACGCGAAAGCTCGGCAGTCCACTCAGCGTCGGGCAGATCCCGATACCGAGCAGAATGAACAACGCGGCAACGCAGCGCCTGCATGAGCAGCCACTCAGCAACCTCTCGCTCCGGAGCACGACGCCCCCACAGTCGCTCAATCACTTTCCACACCTGCCCCTCTGGCTGTTCCTCCTCCTCCTCCTCCACCAGGAGCAACGCAACAATGCCTACATCGCCAATACCCCGCGAATCACTGGACCAGCTTGTGTAGGCAAGCGAGACATCGCCCAGGGGAAAGACCGTTACCCTGGACTTCCCCTTGTCGGGCATATTCATTTTCTGCATGTGACTACCTCCCTGCACAGAACGGCCGAACGGGCTGCGGGGTCACCCCGCAGCCCGTCCAGGACTCACCTCAGATCAGCAGCCGCCGTCGCCGCAGCAGGCCGGAGGGTTGCACTCCGCCGGAGTACGCCACATCCGCTCGTCCACGTAGAACCCCTGCGCCCGAATGGCCTCTGTCACGTCGACCATCATCCCGGCGTCGACCTTCCGGCTACGAGGGTCGTGGTGGATGACGTACCCGAACCGCGCGGTGCACCACTCCGCGTAGTCCTTCGTGTGGAGCAGGAAGGCGTGCCAGGCCGGGTCCACCACCTTGCTCGGAGACAGCGCGGCACGTGTGCGCCCCATCGTCTCCACGAAGGCGAGGCCCTGGTCCATCACGCGCTCAGCCACACTGCGCTCCAGGCCGTTCTCCTCCGCAAGGAAGTCGACAAGCCGGGCGAAGAGCGCAGGAGGGACGACAGTTCGCCCCTGAACCATTTCCAATGCGACCGCAGTCATGCGATGCTCCTCTTGTGTGCACGGCGTGGGGGATGTCCTCATGCCGTCGTACGCATCGGGCCCTCGGGCCCACAGGCGCCCCGATCGGTCACCGCCCAGGTATCCCGGTCGGGGCGTTCCCATGACAGCAGCCCACATGCGACTGCGCAACGTTTCCCGTAAGAAACGCTGCGCAGCACAAAAAGTGGACTATGCCGGTCGTATAACCCCCCTATCTTCAGCCCACGTCCGGGCACGAGTGGCCGTCGCACGACCGGCAGTGATGCTGGTCGGACACCACCCTGACGATCTCCGCTGCCAGCTCGTCCCGGCTGCGCCCCGACTCCAAGATCCGAGTCACCTCCGCCAGCAGCTGCGCCCTCTCCTCCTCGGTCACAGAAAGTCCACCTCCTTCCGGAGGAGCTCTGCGTGCAGCTCTCCGAGCGAGGCCGTACCCGTCTCCGGGTCGAGGAAGCGACCTCCAACAGGCCCCTCGTAGAACCCCCCAACCGCCCCCGTCGGCGCATCGTGGAGCGTCTCAGTGAGGGCAGCTGGGAACTTGAACGGGATCTCCCACCGCACCCATACCGAGCCGCCAGAGGTGCGACTATTCCGCGCGTCCTTGATCCACCCGTGGTCCTCGGGTACATAGCCATCCGGCCACCGAACGAAGAACGGCATCTCAATACCCGCCTCTCGTGAGCGCCTTCACTCCGACACGGAATTCATCCGGCTCATCCTTGAAGACCACCACACGTCCCTCGAACCGAAGCGCGAAGGGCTGCCCGTCATCCAGGACCTGAAACCCTCTCGCCGCATACCAATCCACTACTGACTGGTCCCGGTTCATCTTCACCAGCAGATATTGACAACCCCGCAGACTAAGCGCCACTTCGCAGGAGCGCAGCAGGCGGGTCGCAAGGCCCTGGCCACGCTTGTCGACATCCACTGCCAGCAGCTGAATCTCCGCCAGCGCCACACCCAGTCTCGTCCGCTCCTCAGCACTGGCCCCCTGCACGTTGCTGATCAGCAGCACAGGCGGAGTGGTATAGAGCAGCCCAGACACGGAGCCACCCGCAGGGCACGCCACGAAGACGTGCCCCGTACCGAAGGGGACCTTGACTCTGCCTCCGTGAGCATCGACGTAGCCACCCAGCCCCTCGTCCTGGGTCGCAGGTCCCTCGAACCCCCCTAGGGCGAGCTCTCCAAGCCGATGCACGGACGCACCGTCCCCCGGCACCGCGAGACGGACCTTGACGCTCACGTCTCCTCAGCCGGAATCTCACGTACCAGCTTGGGACCGGGACCGAGCTTCCCCATGCACTCGCCCACGAGCGAGTTGTGCCCGGCCAGCGCAGCCGGGTAGGTCCGGTACTTCACCAGCCGGTCCTCAGCCCCCTCCTCGCTGACCAGAGACTCGAAGATCTCCCGGCTTCCGGTATCCATCCCGGTCCACACGGTCGAAACATGGAAGTGCTTGCTCGGTTCGCCCTCGCTCTTCAACTCAGTGGCGCCTACGCGCACATACTTCCGGTCGTGCGACAGCGCGTAATGACGGTCTCCGTCGATCGGCGCCCCGTCACGGTCGAAGTAGCTCATCGGTACTCCCTCGGAATTGCGCGGGCGTCCCCGTCAACCCAGTCGTGCTCTTTGCCGTGAAACGAGAAGTGTCGGTCCCCATGCTCCGGCTTTTCACCGCACCACTTCCACTCCCCCTGGTAGGTGAAGTAGGCCGCGAGGCAAAAATCCTCTGCCGACTTCGAAGGAACCATGTCCTCCCACTGCCAGTAAGGGATATCAGGCGGCGGAGGAACCAGGTTCAGCGGCCCCAAGGCAGCATCGACAAGATCCTCCGCATCCCGCTCGGACGCCCCGGCCGCCCGCGCATTCGCCACCATGTCTCCGTAAAGCTGCGGGGGAACAGCCCGAAGCTCACCTGGTACATACCCAGCGATCGATTTCACTGCTGTTCCTCACTCTTATTTGACTGCCATGTCCGCATAGCCATGGCACCGATGCAGAACCATTCCATGTCGGCTTCCGTGACGTCGATCGTGGTGTCGCCCACTCGGAACCTAACTCGGTTCGCGCCTGCGCCTTGGTCAGAGGTGATTTCCCACCCCGGCTCCACGAAACCCTCCCTCTCCCACTCAGGCAGCAGAAGTTCGTAGTCGGTGTCGAACACCAAACCATCTACATGGAAAGGCGCGTTGCTCGAAACTTTTGACTCTTCCTGCTCACTCATCGCTTCCCCTTACTCTCTCGGCCGCATTCACGACACCGCAGATACGGCCACTTCCGCGCTGACGTCTTGAGCTGCACGCCAGCCAGCGATCCTGGAACAGCTTCCAGCTTGACTACCAGAACCAGGTCTGCCCTCATGCACGAACGGCAGAAGTTGCCCGCCACCGGGTACTCCGTGCCAAACTCCAGCTCGTCCAGAGCGCCCAGGAGCTGCTCCAGGGTCGTCAGGCCCTGTCTCCCATCAGAAGGTTCCATACGTCACGTGCCTCCTCTACCGGTCCACTGAGCACTCGCCATGTCCCACGGCCCGCCCTTGAACTGCCCCGGAAACCGCTTCTCCATAGTCTCGATACGAAACGCGTTCTCTTCCATGGCCAGCCGCTTCGCTTCTGCCAGCGCCTCGGGCAGCTCCCACATGAACGCAGCAGGCACACCGCTCATAGGCTCCCAGCCGTCACCCGTCCACACGAGGACGTCGCCGTCGAAGATGCCCCAGCGGTCGCTCCGGTTTTCCCAGTCCCGGCGCACCTTGTAGCTGCTCGGCTTCTCAACGTCGGTGTGCCAATACACGCAGCGGTACTCGGAGACCTGCGCCCCGATATTCTTGCTCTCATACCGAGCAATTACCTGACGCAGTATGTCCGGTACGTCTTCGCGACGGAGCTTTCCCGTCACATCCAACTCGCTGCCTTTGCCGCTGATGATGATGTCCCAGTCCCACTCCGGCTCTGGAACGGGTTCCTGCTCCTCTGTGCTGCGGGCGCCGGGCGGCATCAGACGTCCCGCCTCTCCCCGAGGTACCGGCCGGTCTCCTCCATCGCGCGACGCTTGCGGGGGTCGGTCGCCTGCTTCGGACCGTGGTCCCACCAGGTCGGCCTGTCCGGCACGATGACGATCTTGATGTCCTGCCGAGGTGCCTTCTCGCTCATGCTCCAACCTCCGTGCCCGTGTGCGTAGTACCAGACGTCGTCATGATCCGCATCATCCCCCCTTTGCCCCCTGGATGTCACACGCGGCCAACTGATTAATTCCCCTGGTGTTACTGTCCCGGTTTGCCTGGTGTGTACCTACGTGGGACATCAGGGCGGATTAATTCCATTCGAATTTTTAAGGGTGGGGGGTCTCGATTTGTCAAGCAAATATCGAGTTTGCTCACGTGGCCTGGGTCACACCCCATGTCGGACATGACGGGCACGCGTGACCCGTAACACTCGTTATGGGTCACCGAGACCTTAGATACCACGGGACGTCAAGCTAGTTGCCAACGATCACACGGGCGGCAGCAAAGTCAAGCAAACTGACGCATCAAAACCCAACACCCGTGTTACATGATCACTTGCCGACTCATAAATGCACTCGCGCCACCCGGAAAACCACACATAGTTAGCCAGACTTAGCAAGTATTTAGAGGGGGAAAATAGAAATAGCCACACGGAAGCGAAGTTCCACATAGCGGAAGCCCCTTGCCAGCACGCCCACCGAGCCACTACGGGCCACCGGGCGACGGCTCACCCTGCCGACCGCAGTAGCCACCCCTCTAGCTACCTCTCTCCATTGCAGGGGGAAGGGCACGGCTCACGCTTCCCCCGAAAAATGGCTTCCCCGGCCCTGTAGGGCACGCTCGCCCCCCGCTCTGGCGCTCAACACCCGGACGCCCCCCTAGGGCCGTTAGAACGGCACACAGCCGCTCGCCCGTATATATGTGGACACAACGGACACAGGAGGGCCGCAACCCCCGCCGGACATCGACAGGCAGGCTTGATAGTCACGGACTATGTCGTCATTGACCATGGATTAAATGGCGCACACGCGCCGGATGCCTTGGATTTAAAGAACGGACATAAGGCGCATCGTGCTGTATGGCGCGACACGATAGGACTCGCCACAGTTGCACTACACCTTGTCACCATTTACATGGGCACAACGGACACTGCTAACCAGTAACTTGACGCTACGTCAGAAAGAATTTCAAGATCTTTTGGAGAGACATTGGTGCAGGTCAGAGCGCTGTATGGCGCGAATCTTCATGATCATTCTTCAGGGGTTGTTGCGCACTACGCGGGGGCCGTGCGTAACTCGTCATGTTCAACCGCACGACAGCACGACAGCACAACCCACCCGCCCAAAAGGGGGCTCGGGCCAGCGGCGAAAGCCGGTACCGGGTGGAGATCGAACTAGGGACTATCGCCCCGCCCGCTCACACAGGGGAGGAAACGGGGAGCCGCTACTACAGGGCAAGGGGTAGTCACGGGTTAGCGATCTTTGGCAGAGACCGCCCGCGCCGCGAATTTTGCGGATAAGCCGTGCATAGCCAGGGATCACGCCCGTTGGGGCACTCATGCGCGTGCCTTACCTAGTCAGCGATCACACGAGGGGTCGCGCAGACCTAGGCCAGTCCATAGGCATATGGACGTAAGCGCCTAGCAGCGACCGCGACGCACCCCCCATTTCCGGGGGGTGTCCCCAATCCCCTAGCCCCCGGATCGGTCAAACGGTCCGGGGGTACTGGATAGACAGAAGGGAAATGATCGTGACTCACGTCATTGGTCAGGCTGGTAAGACTCCGAAAGGTGTCACGACCGACCGGAACGGCGAACGTGCGCGGGACATTGCTCCGGCCGCACGCAAGCGCGGGACGGGCAGTCAGGCACTCGGGGAAAAGCGACAGGTTGTGATCATGCTTGGTCACAAGGTGCCGTATCCCCTTATGGGTGACCGGCGCGCACTCATGGCCCCGAATTACAAGGGTCCGAAAGGCGTGCCGCGCGCTTCCCGCGCTTTCGGAGTTGTGGAGTTCGCGGGTCGAACCTGTGTCAAGGTCCACGGCGCAACGGACGACTACCGGCAGGCGGTAAGCATCGCGCAAGTAACGGCGGGAAGACTTCACCGATGGCTCACGCGCGAGATTGCGCGTAAAGCCGCTAACGGCGGCTCGGTCATCGGAAAGCCTCTCCCCCCGGTACAGGTCATCGACCGAACGGGTATCTACCCCGGGCCTAAGCGTCCGCGTAAGACCAGTACGGCCGCGCCTAAGCGCGAGGCTGCGCCGGTAAGCGTCCGCACCATGACCGATGCGGAGCGCGTGACGTATGACCACAAGCGCTCAATTCAGTCTCAAGGTTCCTGCCCCGCGTGCGTGGGCACGGATTCGGAGCGAGTGAAGAACGCGCGTTGCGTCGCAGCGCCAGTCAGTGAAGGCGTAGCGCAGCTGCGCGAGGAACTGGCGGAAGTTGCGACACCCGTGCTCACGGCGGAATCCATGACCGCAGCTCTACAGGCGGCATCCAAGGAGCAGTGAGCTAGGGCACCAAGCCCCGGTAAGGGTCAAACCTTACCGGGGCACTGGCGTGCGCCAATTCGGGCGCACGCCCTGAAAGGGGTGGGTATATGCGCCGTGAGTCCTTCCAGACCACGAAAAGCCCGGTCACACCGGCTCGGCAGAGTGTTCGCATCATGCATCGGCAGTGTGTGCCCATGTGTGACGGGCGCGAACTACTCGGCGGAAAGCTGTACGCGGTTGTCCTGTATGAGGGCCCCCGCGCAAAGCGAGTGATTGCGGCAGGCAGCGAACTTCACTACGTCGCCGGGGTGGCTGACGGTGTGTACTACACCGGAGATCTCTCGTTCGTCGGTCTGGAGTCGTGCGCCGATCTGCCGGTTCCCATCGGGGGGTCGGTACGTCGATAGGGCGACGTTAAATAGGCACTTAGGCCCTATGCGTTAGACGCGAGTCCGATCGGGCTCGCGTCTAGGGTGCGCGCGTCAATCCGACGCGAGCCATGAAAGGGGATTCGAGATGATCACCATCTCAATCAACGGGCGGACAGTAGTTACGCACAAATGCCCGCACTGCCACGAGGGCAGGTTTGTGGAGGACCCGACGGGCTACCCGCTCGGCCACTACCGGCCGAGTCCCATGTACAGGCGGGCAGGAGTCATGTATGAGCTGAGCGCCCTTTGCCCCGGAGAGGGGCGGGCGTACTGGCAGGTCGTAGCTCCTTACCGTTCGGCCGTGATTATCAAGGCGATCCGGAGTCTCAGCACGACCCGGTAAAGACAACCCTAGGTACGGCGTTACGGCCGTAGGGATCGACGCCCGCCTAGGGTGCTCAGCTTGCCACGCGGTGAGCTGGAAAGGGGAATAGTTCAATGGTGGTGAATAAGAAGGGGCTCGACTTTCGGGCGCTCTCTGCTCGCAATGACCTCACGTGGTCCGAGCTTGCAGCCATCCCGTGGGACAACGTACCGACGCGCGGGACGGATGAGTTCGATGTTCACGCTCGATCCGTTGCCGGTAAGGTGCGTGATTTTTCCGAGTTCTACACTCCGGAATGGCGTACGTACGCCATGAGTGTTGAGAACTGGCTCATCAGGTACTCGCGAGACCACACGCATCCGTCCCTGCGTATCTGACATGCAAGGCACCCGAAATCCGTCAAGGCGGTACTACTCCGGTCGAGTCCGGAGCGGGTGCACTCACTCCCCCGAAATGCGGTGCGGAGTGGAAAGGGGAATGAAACGATGGAGCACCTTTACCGCTCTTGGACTGTGAAGCGTGACGACGTAGCAAACCCTGTCACGTTCCACACCAACTCGAAAGCTGTCTCCTGGTGGGCAGAGGCTCCCGGCAATGCGGAGTTGAAGGAGAACATCCGGCGTATTGCATGCGGCATGGGATCGCGCGGATTCTGCGGACACTGCAACAACGGTATTCCACTGGTGCCTACGCTTCCCACTCCGCAGCCTGCGTAGTCCGGCAGTGCACAACGGTTCTTAGCGAGGGTTCGATTCCCTCGGTGCGCGCTCGTTTCCCAAAACCGGGAAGCGTGAAAGGGGAATAGATCATGGGATACATCAACGTCGGTGCCCGCATCAACGGTGAGCGCGTGAAGACGAAGAAGACGCTGCGTGAGGCTCTCAAGGACGCTCCGGAAACCGTGGTGTTCGACCGTACGTCCATCCTGGACGGAAGCAACGGTGAGAACATCAAGGGTGACGCGATTCCGACGGCGGACACCCTGACCGTCACCGGCCCGGACCCGTACAACAACCGCGCGTGGTTTGCGTCGGTCAAGCAGACCCCGACCGGCCCGAAGGTCATTCGGTAGCATCAACAGCCCTAGAGGTTACGGCCTCCGCCCCGGTTCGAGTCCGGGAAGGGCACTCACTCCCCGAAATTCGGGTGAGCGGAAAGGGGAATGATGGCAACGAACGACTACTGCTTCGTTGTTCCGGGAACAGTCACGGTTCGTGTCTCTGCTACGTCGGAGGCGAACGCACGTGAACTGCTGGAGATGGAAGCAGGCGACTCTCTCGAACTTGATACCGTCGCTCCGATACAAGTCGGGCCGCTCTCCATCGGCACGTTGGACCTGGTCGGCCCTGCGGCAAAGGTGGACTCGGTGGGTGAGGAGTTGACAAATGATTCCTTGCCGGACGCTGATTTCAGCGTCTCCACCATCGCTCGTGTAGCCGTGCGGAGTCTTCCGGGTACCTGGGACGTCTGTCCTGGAACTCTTGGCGTCAGTGCCTCGATGAGTGAAGGCGTCATCGGAGCTGAATACGTGCTCGAAGTCGTCGATGGAAGGCTTAGCCTCTTCGACTTCGTCACTTCGTGCTCGCTCGCAGTCATTGATGACAGTGCTTCGCTGGTTGAAATGGCGAAGGAAGTCGCAGACGCAATCCTGAAGCACGTCACTGCTGGTTGAGTGCTCGACCCAGTATCAGTTCAACAGCTCCGACTGGTGTCGGCGGTTCGATTCCGTCACGGAGCACTCGTTCCCCATCTCGGGTGAACGGTAAGGGGAAATGAAAAATGGAAAGCAACGGCACCATTTGGGTGTGTGTCGACTGCCTCATGCACCACGCTAACGGCGAGTGCGGTTCCTGCCACGACGAGGAGCACGGGCATGACGAGGAGCCTTTGAGCGCCATTACGGCGCCATTCCATGTGGCCATGGGTATGGCTTCCGAGGACCACTCCGACAACTGTCTTCGACACCCTCTGGAGTGCGAGTGGTGTTTCTCCCCGGCCACGCATGCCGTGTGGTGGGAGGAGCCCGATGGCACACGGCACGGTGAACCGCGTTGTATCGAACACCTGGACCCGGACGACACTGCGGTTGCCGGGGGAACGGCACCCATTCCCACGCCGTTTCCCGTCCCGGACGATTACGAATGCGACTGCGAGACCGACACCTTCAGCACGTCGCAGTGTGCGGGATGCGGTTCGTACCTGCACGGTGAGCGTCACGCAATGACCCTGTTCAAGGGGTAACAACGGCCCTAGACCTTATGGTGGTCTCCGGCCCGGTTCGACTCCGGGCTAGGGTGCTCGCTCCCCCGAATTTCGGGGTGAGTGGAAAGGGGAATGGATATGATGTTCAACTTTGAGGAACTCAAGGACGAGCGCACGGGACATCCCGTGTTCCTGGTGCGACAGAACGAAGGCTGGCATCACTACGCCATCCTTGGTGTAGTCCGCCAGGCGACACGGTCACGCTTCAACCTGCCGTTGATGTGGACGGCGGCGCTCTCCTTGGAGACCGACCCCATGCGCTGGCCGGAGAAGTCCACCAGTGGACTCTACGCCGAGAAAGAGCACGCAGCCATCTGGTTGCGTGGCGCTCGGGACGCTCTCCTTGTCGGGTCGAAGGATGCCGCACGGGCAATCCACGACGAAGAAATTCGTCAGATGACCGCGCCCAGCCTGTGCCCGGTATGTGAGGGCAAGGCCGTGGGTGACCCGAATACGCACCCGCAGGCCAAGAAGGACTCGTTCGGAAGGGATCGTCGTGACGACATCCGATGTCGCACATGCGATGTCGAGCTGTTCCGAATCAACGAGACGCTTCCCTACGGGCGTCGTCCCTTGTGGCAATTCGCGGGTGTCGTGCACTACGGCGAAAGCCGGAGTGCGTGTAATGAACTCAGTACGGCGGATGCGTGCGTGACCGACATTCCGAAGGTCACATGCGAAGAATGCATCCGCATCGTGCACCAGCCTGTCTAGCAGTGCAGCCCTAGAGACGTCAGGTCTCCCAGCCCGGTGCGACCCCGGGTGGGGCACTCACTCCCAGAAATTGGGTGAGTGGAAAGGGGAAACATGAAAGACGCAAAGGTCGTTCCGGCCACCACCGAGGAATATCGGAAGATGCTGGATTTGATCGGCCTGCACACGCGGGTTGTCGAAGATGGTATCGACGCGATCTGGTGGCTCGGCATGCGATCCTTCCGGCTCGCCTTTCGGCGCGAATTGAACGGATGGTGGAGTTTCTACACGGTCACTCCCCTAGGCGAGCTGGACACCGATATGTGGATGTCCGCTTATGCCAGTGCGGACACACGCGAGTTCATCACCAACTACATCGCCAGTAAAGACCCGCGTAAGCGCTGATGGTCGTTGGGGAGGTTCGACTCCTCCCGGCGCACAAGGTTCCCTTTGAGGGGGACCAGAAAGGGGAATGGAATGCAAAGGATTGAATGGCGTACGGTGCCCGGTGAGGCCGGGTTTGCCTACGCTGTGCAGGGAGGCCAGAGAGTTGCACACATCGTGCGCTCAAACGGCTCCTGGTCCGCCTTCGTGACGCATCCCACGCTTTCAACTGCCGGGAACCGACGGTCCGAGAAGGAAGCTAAGGCGTACGTCAGGGACTTCCTCAAGAAGAGGAGTGAGAATGCCTAGCTGCATGGACGCTCTCACCGGTGACGACAGGCACGAAGATGTTCGCAATGCCGACTACGAGGTACATACCGAGGAGTCGTTCGCCGCACAGAACTGGTGCGGTGACTGCATTCTCGAATACATCGAGTGCGGCATGGGCCGAAGCCTTCAGTACGTCACACAGCTTCGTCCGCTGGATACTCCGCAGCACAAGCAGGTCTTGCGTGAGTTGACGGCACTCAGCATCACGTGCAGGCAGCCCTGATCAGTTCGGTGATCGTTGCCGGGGTTCGATCCCCCGGCAGGGTGCTCGCTCTCCTGATATTCGGGAGGGTGGAAAGGGGATACACAATGCCGTTGCAGCCGGATATGGCTTCGATGGAATGGTTTTGCAAGCCGCTCAACCTGATCTTCAAGTGGTCGGGTGGCTCGTCCATCGAAGTCGGTCGCTACGAGGATTTCTCGGAGCGCCGCGTCTGGGATCAGTCGGTCGGCGTTTACGACCACGCCAGTGGCACTATCACCATCAGCGACTACGCGGGTTTCCGGGACAAGATTCAGCAGTGGATCATCGGGAACATGCCGGAAGTCACTGCGGAGAATGTGCGTGACCTGGTGGAGGGATTCGGAACCTCGAATCTCGTACTGTACCCGAACACGATGGAACTTCATCTGCGGAACAAGCTCGACCCTGAGGGCTGCGTTCTCCTCGATGCGGATTACGTCAGTGAGCTCGTCTCTGACTCCGACTATGACGAGGACGGCTGTCTCACCGACGAGGCCGCTCAACGTGTGGCCGAAAAGCTGAACTCGTCAGATGCAACGTTTCGTAACGTCTTCGGCTGACAGTCCCCACTCCCCCGTGAATTCGGCGGGCACGGATCAGATCCGAGAGTGGGACCATGCGGAAGCTATTTCCGCAGCAGGAAAGGGGAATGGATATGCAGGAGTTCACTGGCCCGGAGATCATCGAAGCCGTACGCAAGTGGGGCAACTTGGATGACTCCCCCGAGGCGGCTGCCTGGCTGTGGGAAACCCTCACCAAGATGAACTTGTGGCTCGAACGAGGAGACGGCATCGCCGTCTACGAGAACCAGGATCTCAGTCATTCCGAGCTCGGAGACAAGCGGTTTGTGTCCTTCGGCTCGTCCGCTGCCCAGCTGGAGACCGACACTCCGCCCAAGCAGTTGCCCGATACGAACAAGTCGATCAACTGGCGCTACCAGCTCATCGGTACATACAAGGGCGACCGACTGTCCTTCTGAGCTCCAACCGCCTGCCAGAGTAGGACTCCGCCGGTTCATGACCGGAGGCAGGCGCTAACCCGATTTTCGGGTTCTAGAAAGGGGAGGATTTTGGCGACAGAGGTGCATTTGTCAGTCAACTGGAAGGGTTCCCGTGAAGTAGCGGTGACTGTTTCGCAGTGTATCGACCGGATTGGTCAACGTGTCTTGTCCGGCGACTGTGCCACCACTTACCGAGCGGAGGACCGCAAGGGAATTTGGCACAGCATCGTGGCCATCGATAACAAGCTCCCCTCGCGGCTGGTGGATTCCGGCGTTGTGGAGGTGTTCGTGGTCGCCGATATCGAGAACTGAAGTAGAAGGTGATTGGTCCCGCGTTTTGGCGGCTCATATCAACGTAGGGAATCACCCCTAGTGATTCTGATGTGGGCACACGGTTCGAATCCGTGGCGGGGCACCACTCCCAAGAGGAGCTGATAGGAGGGGGAGTTCATGTCATTCGTTGATCTCGCGGTCAAGGTGAGGCTACTCACCCGAACGTGTTCCGTATGCCGCGAAAAGGTCGAGATCGTTTGGGTAACCAATGAGGTTGCCCGAGTTTCCGGCGGTACGACGTGGCGCGCTGCGGACAAGCAGCGCAAGGAATGGTGGGAAGGGCACAAGAGAAAGTGCTCTCCTACCTGATCAGCAGCCCTGTTCCGATGTGGTCGGACAGCCGGAGCGAGACCGGCACGGGGCGCCATGCTCCCGAGAATTTCGGGGGCAGTTGGAAAGGGGAATGCAGTGAGCGAGTTCATTCGTCGGATAGCTGCACAGTTCGACCCTCCGCCGGAGCCCTACGGGTGGATCATCACCAAGGACCACCTGTTCACCTCCGGCGACGAGATCAACGATGCGGGCCGAATGGGACCGGCAGACATCGATCCGTCGATAGCGGACCGACTCATGCACGGCGAGGGTCGTGAGTTCCGCACGTTGGACGGTGACGGGGAGCTGTACCACTCCGGCCGCATCCTCACGCCGAACGACGAGGAGGGCGGTGGTGACGAGGACTGGGCCCCCCTGCATGACTACAGCAGGCCGGGAGCCGGAGCTACCGACATCGAGTACTACGACAAGGCCAAGGAGGCATGGGTGGCGCTGTAGCGCTGCCTGGCCCTGTGAGAGTCCGGGAGACCGGGCGGTGGGTGCGACTCCCACCCAGGGCGCGAGGGGCTGTCAGAGGCTCCTACTAGGCTCCGCCTAGGCAACAGCGACAAAGGGGATACAGCATGAACGTCAAGACGGTCGACGCCCGTGTGGTCGAGGATGGTCTCCGCATGATCGTTCAGAACGTTGGGCGGCTGCGGATCAGGGACGGGGTCTACGCCGACCTGTGGTCCTGCACGCTGGCCTTCCCTGACGACGCTTCAGACATGTTCTGGATCAACACCGGCCAGACCGCACGGACCATGTCCGGCGTGATCTTCAGTGGTGCGGTAGTCGACCAGGGACTCAACCGGCACCCGGACATCGAGTCCGTGGTCCAGATGCTCTGCCAGGACGCCGTCAACGTCGAGAACTCCAGCAACCGCTTGGACGTCTACGTGAGCGACTTCCTGAAGTGCGGCGAGCCCCTCGACCAGGAGGAACTGGAGAGCCACGCCAGCCACTACCGGCAGATGCAGCGAAACACCGAACAGCTCCGAGACTTCCTGGGAGGGAAGTACGACTCCTACTTGCACAAGACGGTGTGGACTCGCTGATAACTGAACAGCAGCCTCAGGTCTGGTTGACCTTCGTCCCGGTTCGATTCCGGGATGGGGCGCTCACTCCTCGAAATTCGGGTGAGTGGAAAGGGGAAATGGATATGACGAAAGCACTGGGCGTTCCCGGACCGGACGAGCACGGTGGTCACATGGTCAAGCGGCTCACGACGAAGCCCCAGTGGACGTTCGAATGCCAGGACTGCCACATGCGTGGCGACGCTGGCGTCTTCAGCGTCGGCGTCCGGGGGTGCGCGAAGCGCCCGGAGAGCCTCGACTACCTCAGCATCTCGATGTTCGACGGCCTCGACAACATGACCACGCAGGACCGGGCCGTGGCCGCGCGAGAGCACTGGAAGGGGTTTGCTGACAGGATCGGGATGAAGATCCAGGGCTGGACCCCGGTCGATAGCGATCCCGAAGTGTGCGCCCGCTTCACGTTCTGGCCGCACGACGGGAGCCACGAAGCAAACGAAACCGGAGGCAATTACGAACTCCGGTTCGGTCAGAAGGGATCTCACCCCCACGAGGTTCACGCGGTCCGCGTCTGACCGCACACCCCGAAATCCGTCAAGGCGGATACACCCAGGTTCGAGTCTTGGGCGGGGGCCATGCGGTGAATATCCGCAGCAGTGAAAGGGGAGAGCATGAGCGGCACGGAGCAGTACAACGGATGCGCCAACTGGGCAACCTGGTACGTGGTTTCGCATCTGGACAACGTGGAGGACTGGTACAACGAGTCTCGGCGTATCGCCAACCGCAGCTCGAATACCAAGGATCTCCGTGAGTACGTGGAGGGCCTTCTCTTCGAGCCCATCAACGAGAACGCCTACCACGCCGACCAGGAAACGCAGCGCGGCTTCCAGCACAAGATCAGCCGCAAGGAATTCGAAGACGTCGACTGGGACGAAGTCCACGAACACGTCCTCGACGAAGGCTGAACAAACCCCGACCGTACTCAAGCGGCTCCCATGTGCAATGCATGGGCGGGGGCCGGGCTAATCCGATTGCCCCGAAAATCGGATGCGAGAGGGGAAAGTGGCTATGGACAAGCTGGACGAATTCGTTGCTTCCTACGACGGCGACGTAGGGCGTGCTCTGCTGGCCTTCGCTGGCCGGTTCGGCATCACGCCGTCCTACTTCGACCGGTACGGCATTGACAGTTACCTCACCCAACACCGGGCGGAGGAACTGACCGACGAGGAGTGGGAGCGTCTCAAGGAGCACTCCGACGACCCCGAGAAGCGTTACATTCTCGTGCTGCCCGATCTGGAGACCCGATTCATCAACGAGCGGTTGCACGCCGCCGGAATCGAGAGGCATGAGATCTAGACCTGTCCATAGGAAGCCCCGCTAGGTGCGGTAGGAGCGTTGCAAATGCGTTCCGGGGCGCTTGCTCGCCTGAAATTCGGGCGGGCGGAAAGGGGAAAAGGTATGCCGAAGTACGGACCCGACGTCGCCGTTCTCATCAGCACGGAAACGGGACACGTCATCATGCCGGGTGCCCGCGTGAAGGACTTCCGGCACGAGGAGCGGGAGTTCAAGTTCATCTCTCGGCTTCCCGGCGACGGCAGCTCGGGCAGGATCATCATTTCGGCTTCGGTCGGTGGTGAGGTCTTCCCAAGCGTGCTCAACGCGAAGATCATCGTCCTCGCGGACGCCGGTCCTCGGTGGAAGGTCACCAAGGACGACACCGAGATCGGCCGGGCCGAGCAGTGGGGCAACGACCGCCACGTGCTCAACATGGACAACCCGAAGACCGCCGGTGACTGGTACTGGCGGGCGCTGGACGCGGGCTGGAGCCGTACGGGCTCCCTGGAGCTCCGCGAGTCCGAGCGGGGTATCTGGGAGGTCCACGCCATCCCGGAGCCCTACACGCACGGTCAGGGGTACACGCACAAGGACACAGGCATCCGGGTCATCGATACCTGGCTGCACAGCACCACGTAGTACTGCGCTGACGGTCGCAGGGCGGTTCGAGTCCGCCCGGCGCACTCACTCCCCGAAATTCGGGTGAGTGGAAAGGGGAGAGATTATGGCGACGATGGACATCACGCCGGAGACGAACCAGAATTTCCCGCTCCAGATGTGGGCCATGAACCTCGGTATGTACGAGGTCACCGCCGACAACTGGTCCGAGTTCTTCGTCCGTATCCGGCTGTACGCGGAGCTCATCGACGGCCCGTTGCTCAAGTACGTCGAGACCAACAAGCCCGTCGAGATCACGCCGGAGCTGGCCAAGCAGCACATTGGGTGCAGGCTGGGCGGAATGAACGAGGAGCGCGGCGCCTGGTGGCTCCGTCTCATGAAGTCGCGGGCGCGTGAGCTGGAGTACGCGGTCGAGAAGTTCGACCCGTCCGTCGAGTTCCCGCGCACCGACGAGGACGACGAGCTGTAGGCGTGCAGCCCCGAGGACCCTGTTGGGGTCTTATCCGGTTCGACTCCGGCTCGGGGCTCCATGCTTCCCAGAACAGGGAGGCAGTAGGAAAGGGGATATGACATGACGGACTTCCGTATCCGTGTGGCGCTGGACGAGAGCGGCCAGCAGGACATCGACAACGGAAAGTTCAGCGACGTCGAGGAGTTGGCGGCCGAGACCAAGGAGAAGACGAACTCCGGCGAGTGGGGGTGCTACAACCTCCTCATCGAGAAGGCCGTCCTCGGCGGCTGGGAGGTCATCGAATCCCTCGGATGCTCCGTCCACAAGGGCGGCCTGGAGGGTACGTACGGCTCCCCCAAGGAGATCTCCGACGACGACCTGCGTGCGTCGGTGAACGATCTCTGGGAGCCCGCGATCATCGAACACGCGCCGCAGGTGGTGACGCTGCCACTCGGTCTCGCCGTCGGGCTCGATAAGGCGTACGACATCGAGCTGGGCGTCATCGGCTTCATTGCGAAGTCGAACACCGGCAACGCCGTCCTTCACGTGGGCAACCACCAGACCGGCACGTCCGGGTGGCACAAGGTATCCCACGTCGTCCTGACTCCGGCCGAGCGCGAGAAGCTGATTGCTGAGCTGATCGCACAGCGCTGAACAACGCCCACCGCCCGGAAGTTGCGGGTAGGTTCAAAGCCACGGTGGGCACTGGGCACGCTCCGGCCCGTTAATTCGGAGTGGTGAAAGGGGAATTCAGATGATGCATCTCACTCCTGCCCAGGTTGAGGAGCTTGCTCCTGGTGCCTTTGGCTGGGAGGCTTCGATCCTCATTCCGCTGCGGGAGTTTCCCGAGATTCAGGGGCGCCGGATGGTGCAACAGCGGGACGCTTACCAGCGAGGGTCGGAGCGGCTGGTCATCGAGTGGGACCGTGACTGGAATCTTCTCGCCCTGGCCCGGAACGGCGTTTGGGTCGAGAGGATGAGTTGGGTGCGGCTCCAGCTCCTCGTGCTGAAGGAGATTCCGCAGGAGATCGATGGTGAGACCGCGCAGCAGTTCCTCTCGGAGCTCTGCGACTTCGAACTGTGCGCCGACTGCGCGGGAGACGCTGATGATCACATTGCGATCATCGGCCCTCTTGGGAAGTGGCACGCACTGTGCCTCTTCGAAACTCCGGAAGACTGCCGGATCTCTATCCGGCCCGAAATGAAGTTCCAGGGTAAGACGGTCCGCTCTCGGGTGTATCTCGAACGGAAGCATTCGGACGAGGTCATCAGCAGTACCTACGTGCTGGCGGGAGGTGAGCCGCGTGAGCGGTTCGCGCGCTATTTTGACTCCGCGCTGGAACCGGAGATGAGCGAGGCTGAGCAGGAAGCCGCGCAGGACGTGCTTCGTGAGTACCGGACGGAGCAGCATAACAAGCGCTGACGGTCGCAGGGCGGTTCGAGTCCGCCCGGCGCACTCACTCCCCGAAATTCGGGTGAGTGGAAAGGGGAGATATGAAGCTCAATCCTGATGCCCTTGCCTCGTGTGGTGACGTGGAACTGGACGAGCGGGATGGCGTGCAGGAAGTAGACCACGTCATGATCCGCGAGTGGGTACTGTCGGAGAACGAGTTGCCGCCGGAAAGCGCCCGTCCGTTCGCTGAGTGGCTCCACTTCGAGTGGAACAGCTTCAACGAGGACGGAGATTGCACCGTCCGACAAGTTATCGAGGGTGGCCTGGTTCACTGGCGGGGCGGTAAGTAGCAAGCAGCCTCTCCCCCAATTAGGTCGGGCACCCGCGTCATGGCGGAGAGAGGCGCAGACTCCCCTTGCGATAAGGGTGAGTTGAAAAGGGGAGGAAAGAATGAGCAAGCTCAGTCCGCACGTGAGCCTCTGGCGCTATGAAATCAACGCCACCGCGCACGACTGCGACGGAGAGCACCACCGCGAGTCGGTCCTGATCAGCCACGAGGACCCCGACCGGATCGTCTTCAGCCGGGGAACACTCTTCGCGCCGGGCGGGCCGTCGGCGGTTCACCTCACGCCCATGTCCACTGAGAACAAGGGCTGGGCCAGCATTGGCAACGCCACCGACGAAGGCGGCCGGGGGTGGTCCTACCACTGGGAGCGCGTCACGGACCGAACGGTCCTGGACACGTACCTCCAGGAGGTCGAGGAGGGCCGTCACAGCCTCCCGCAGACCACGCTGGAGCGGTTGGTCCGGTACCGGTCCCTGGCGCTCGTGCAGGAGGCGTTCCCGGACGCCACCGGCATCGGGGTCAATCCGGCACCTCCTGAGGGCAAGCTGTGGGAGATCACCGATATCTTCGGTGACCCGACCCACGCGCCGAAGACGCTGTGGGCGGGTCCGGCTGACGAGTGCCCGCTGCCCATGGCCTCGGTCAAGAGGATCTCCGGGGACCTGGAGTTCCTGTACACCAACGAGCTCGTGGAGTACGGCTCGTACGTGCGCCTGCACTGATGCACAGCCCACTCCCCCGCTCCGGGCGGGCGCTGGTTCGCGACCTAGAGTGGGCGCCATGCTCTCCAATTCGGGGCGCAGTTGAAAGGGGTAGACATGACGTTCGTTGTTATCCGACCGAACAGCAACACCAACCAGAGCAAGGACTTCCTGGTGGTGGACAGCGCTGCGTGGGCACGCTACGCCGACGGTGAGACGGCTTCGCTCGGCTCGGTCGAGCGCGTCGCGACGAATGAGGAGGCGGAAGCAATCCGGGATCGCCTCAACAACGTGACCGCCTAACGCACCACCGCTCCGAGGACTTGACTGGAAGTCCTTGTCGGTTCAAATCCGGCTCGGAGCACCATGCCTTCGCACATCGGAGGCAGTAGGAAAGGGGAATGCACATGGTGTACATCGAAGGAATGCGCAAGCTCACCGAGGTCTCGCGCAGCCGGAAGAACATGGACAAGGTTCTGGACGCCATCGCTGACGTGGAGAACGATCGAGACACCCTGGAGAGCTGGGCGGAGTCGGTCAACGAGCTCCGGGACAACCTGTCGGCCTTCGCTGAGAAGACCCGTGAGCTCGACTCGGACTACTTCGACGACGGCGTGCAGGAGAAGCTGCTGGACGCCGTTGCCGCGCTCGAACCGTTCCTCCCGGAAGAGGACTCCACTGTGCTCGTCATCGCGGAGAAGTTCGACGAGGTGAAGGAAGGTCTGGAGGAGCTGGAGTCGCAGCTCGAAGACCGGGAGTACTCGGCCGCCGAGCGTGACGGCCAGTGGGAGTCCATTCAGGAAGCTCTGGGTGTGCTGGTGGAGGGGCTGGACGGGATGTCCGTCATCGGCCCGACGACCACGCAGGCAGAGGCCAACCCGTAGCATCTCAGCCCGCCCCGAATTCGGGGGCATGAGGTTCGAGTCCTCAGCGGGCACCACCCCGACTTCCGGGGGTTGCTGAAAGGGGAGAAGGTTATGGCTGGCAAGAACGGCAGCGGTAAGGGCACGAAGAACGGCGGTTCCCAGAAGGGTTCGTCGAACGGCAAGGGCCCGCGCCGCAGCGGTAAGTGAGAGGAACTCCGTGATCCCTTACGAGAAGATCTATCAGGATCTTTGCGACCGGTACTCCGCTGACGATGTGCACGCGTTCTTCAACGTGCATGAGCAGCGAGTTCGGGAGCGGGTGCAGGACGAGGGCCTGGTGCAGCAGGTTCGGCTCAAGTTCTCCTCACACGAGAACAAGCATGACACGCTCACCTTCCGTCTCAAGCTGGGGCGGTCGTGGGCTCCGCAGGCGGGCGCTGAGTTCGTTTTCGAGTCCTGCACGCTGCGCGTCTATGGGGTGCAGCGGTTCTACTTCGAAGGTGTGTCAGAGCCGACGGTCGAGCTCGTGTGCGTCGCTTCTGCCCGGCCGGAGGAGCTGAGTGCCACTGCGTCCTTCGCTGAGTGGCAGGAGGTGCTGAGCGAGATCGAGCACATCAGCGACATCCAGCACCAGTAGCAGGACGCCCTGTTCCGCTTGCAGGCGGACTCCCGGTTCGCGTCCGGGCAGGGCACCGCCTCGGTCTCGTTGCAAGTTAGGTTGTACGAGACGAGGGTAAGGAGGGGAGCAGATGAAGGCACGGCCTCATCAGTTGGATGCCCTGGCGGCGGTACGCCAAGTCGAGACAGACAGAGCACTTGTGCTCATGGCGTGCGGTACCGGCAAGACGCTTGTCGGGCGGGAAGCTGCCATTGAGCGTGCGGGTTCCACGGGTGCGATCATGGTGCTGGTTCCTAGCAAGGAACTGGTTCGCCAGACGTTCGTGGACTGGCGTCGAGAGGTGGCTGGTGGCGTTGATGGGCTACTGGTCTTCTCGGACTCTGCTGTTGACGACTCCATCGCTACGACCGACGCGCAGGACATCGCTGATTTCCTTTCGGGGAAATCCGACCGTCTGAAGTTGATCGTCGGTACGTATCATTCGGCGCAGCGTGTTGCGGAGGCTTACGTGCTGCGGCCTGGCATGAAGCCCTTTGACGTTCTCGTTCTTGACGAGGCGCATAGGACTGCGGGAAAGGCAACTGGCGAATTCGCCGCAGCGCTTGACAATAGCAAGATTCCCGCCGACTTCCGGCTCTTTCTTACCGCGACTACACGGGTCCATTCCGAAGAGGATGGTGCCGATGATGTCGTGAGTATGGACGATGCTGGTGTTTACGGGCCCTTGTGTTTTGAGCTGACCTTCGGGGCGGCCATTTCCGAGGCGCTTCTGTCGGATTTCACTGTGGCTGTGGCTGTGGTGGACGATGCAGAGGTGCATCGAGTGCTCAGTCAACAATCGTCAGCTCGTTGGGCCAAGGGATTGACGGCAAGTCAGGTAGCCACACAGATCGCGGTTGCCCGCGCTGTCGAGAAGTATGGGCTGGAGCGCATAATCGCGTTCCATGGGCGAGTTGAGCGAAGTGAGAGTTTCACTCGCTCTTTGTCCGGTGCCGCTCAGACAGTCGGGACCATCCCGATTGATGCGGTTCAAGTCTCGGGGACTACTCCGCAGGCACAGCGTCGGAAGGCTCTGGAACGCCTTGCAAGTCCCGCTGCCGGGCACGCCACGGTGCTGTCCAATGTTGCTGTTCTGACCGAGGGGGTGGATGTACCTGCGGTCGACTCAGTAGTGTTCGCAGACCCTAAAACCAGCAAGATCGCGATTGCACAAGCTGTCGGGCGTGCGCTGAGACTGCACCCTGGAAAGGGACGAGATGCGGTCATCGTGCTCCCGGTCTACCTGGCTCCAGGTGAGAACGCGGAGCAGGTCGTGGCAAGCAGCGAGTTCCGGCACGTGTACTCAGTTCTGACCAGTCTTCGTGACTACGATGAACGCCTGGATGCCGACCTCTCGGCGGCGCGAGTTTCACTGGGGCAGCAAGGGATCAAAGAAGTCGAGCTTCCGGCTCGAATCAACATTCTGAACAGTGACTCCGACCTGGAGGAAAGGCTGTTCTCCTCCCTCAAGGTGCAGCTGCTGCGCAACGTCACAGAGACGTGGCTGGAGCGCTACGGCCAGCTCAAGGCGTACATTGATTTCACGGGCGAGATCCCACGGAATCGGTATGTCACCCCTGATGGGGTTCCCCTCGGGCACTGGGCCAACACACAAAGAAGGGCGTACCGAAAGGGACGTCTGCTCTCTTCTCGGGTTGAAATGCTCGAACAGATTCCGGGCTGGACTTGGGGGGAGAGCAAGCCGTCATACAAGGATCTTGACCTTGACGCGATCAGAAAGCTGATCTCTGAATGGCAGGTGGCCATGCGGCTGAACCTGCCGAGTAATGCGCCGGTCAAGCAGGAACTCGCTCTGCGGTGCGCTGAACTTGTGCCTGATTTCAAGTACCCCATGACCAAGTTCAAGGCCAGTGATCACCAGGCCCTCATGGGCATGGAATTTCTGCACAAAAGGATCAAGCAAGCCCAGAGATAGGTTAAGGGCAGCCCACCCCGGACGCGGAGGTATGAGGTTCGAATCCTCAGTGGGCACCATGTCCCGTAGGTAGGGGCAGCTGGAAAGGGGAATGCAGTGGCAAGATTTCCGTTCGGTTCGGCAGAGCTATTTGAGCTTCACGCTCAGGTGGTGACCCTGGAGAGCCTCCTGAGCGAGGCTCCGCGCCTCCAAGACCGTTTCCGAGACTTGGCAGTTTGCTATGACAGGGAGCTGTCCTACTTCACCGACGAGAAGAACAGAAAGTTCTCGTCCTACAGCAAGCAGGTGGTGCAGGATGCGTTGGAGCGGAAGGGAGTTCCTTTTAAGTCCAGCACGTCAAAGGCGGACTTGATCACCTGTCTTATCCAGGCCGAATGGGAGGCCACCGAAACCTTCAGTGCCTTCGTGTCGGCACGTAAGGCCCATTCCCGCCTTCAGGAGTGGGCGGGCGCGCTGCGCAGTCTTCCGAACCGGCTCCAGAAAGTCGTCGACGCCGCAGACGCCCTTCATGCCCAGTTCGCGGCGGACTGCAACAAGGGTCTCTACGACGCGGCCCAGGCGGTTCGGCACTACGGGGTGCTGCTCCAGGAAGCGCTCTGGGCGTCTCAGGAGGCGCGTAGCGGGCTGCGCAAGATCGAGGCGGGCACCCCGCTGGCTGAGGTGGTCTTCTCCCTGTACGGCTCCATCGAGATCGCGGTCATGGGTCTCATCCCTCAGAACTGCTCCGCATCGGGCCAGGGCCTTCAGCACGTCGGCACGCTGGGTGGAGCCAGGCGCCTGAGCAACGAGCTACGCGGGATCACTCCACGCGAAATGGAGCGATTCTTCCCGACGCACTACACGCTCTGACAGCATCTCAGCCCGCCCCGAATTCGGGGGTATGAGGTTCGAATCCTCAGCGGGCACGCAGGTCTTCAACTGAATGAGGGGAGCTAAATGACTGCGCAGGTTATCGACCTGTTCTCGCGCAGATCTCCGGTGGAGCTTGCTCGTCCGGTCCAGGTGGATTTCTCTCCTCATCGTTTCACTGAGGATGAGTTGGTCTCCAAGTTCCTGTCTCTCAAGACGGCTACGACGGCGGACAATTATCGCCGGGACCTTAAGCACTACCGGAAGTGGCTGAGCGAGGACAGCGGCCACGGGATCGACCTCTATGAGGCCGAGGAATGGCATGTAGGCGACTGGAAGACCTACATGCTGGAAACGCTGGAGTGGGAGAACTCGACCGTCCGTCGGCGCATGTCAGCGGTCGGGGGGATGTACGAGTGGGCCCTTCGCTCCAACCTGCACACCCGGAATCCGGAGTGGGCGGTCGACCGGCCCAAGGTCGGGGACAATGTCCAGTACACGGGGCTCGACCTCGTGGACCTCAAGGAGCTGGCGCACCAGGCCCGGTTGCGGCCGGTTCGTACCACCGCCGTTGTCTCGACACTGATGACGACGGGGATACGGGTTTCCGAACTCTGCAATGCCTGCATCGAGGGTCTGGTGCGGGTCGGGCCGAAGGTCATGCTTCGGGTCGTCCGTAAGGGCGGCAAGCCGGACCTGGTTGAGATCCCTGAGGGCACGCACAGGGCCCTTCTGGCGTCCTTCAACGGGCGCACGTCCGGTCCGCTGATCCTCGGTGAGCGGGGCAAGGCGATCAGCCGTCACGTGGTGTGGCGGATGATCAGGACTCTGGGTGATGAGGCCCTTCCGCATCTGGCGGGGAAGCTGCACCCGCATGACCTCCGGCATAGCTTCGTGTCGTTGGTCCTGCTCCTGACCCGTGATGTTCGCATCGGGCGGGACCGTGCGGGGCACAAGGACATCAACCACACGCTCCGCTACTGGCATGCTCTGGAGGGGGTGGCAAGCACCGAGGTCGCGGACCTGGAGGCCACACTCGGTTTCTTGTGCTAGATGCCGGTTGTCACTGACCTGAGACGATCTTCCCAGTCGTCTAGTCTTGAATCATTCAAGTGGCTGGGGGAAGCTCAGGTCAGTAGGCAGCAGCACTCGGTCGCAGGGTCGGCGGGTGCGCTAGGAGCATGAACGAGGGAGTTACGGATGACTCAGAGCTTCCGTTCGGCAGGCGTGTTCGAGAAATACGACGACGCCACTGCACTGATCAAGGTGCTTCCGAAGATCCTCGCTGAGCTCGGTCTCCAGGAGCGCTTCAAGGTGAACTGGGCGCCGAAGGCGGTCACTGAGCGGCGGGTTCGAGGGCGGGCACGGGCCTACTTCGACGTTCTCATCCTGGACGAGCGGCCCAATGATCCTCCGCCCAGCATCACGTCTGAGGACATCGCTCGTGCCCGTGAGCGGGTAGAACAGCGAGAGCGGGACGAGTCCGCAAAACAATCCAGCGCTCTGTCCTTCGTGGAAGCGGCAGAACAGAAAGAGTCGCAGCTACCGAACCTGTACACTGCTTTCGGGCAGTCCAAGACCATCTCGGCATGGGCGCAGCTCTTCCAGACCAGCACTGCGACGGTCTGGAAGTACTGGGAATTGCATGACGATCTGGAAACCGCGCTGAGCCAGATCGCCGTGAAGAAGCACAACGCCGCATAGTCTGCGGCTGCACATTCACCTCCCTGGGCTGATCTGGCCTGCCACTGTGGTTTGTTTCCCCTTTCCCCGGTGGCAGGTTCAGATGAGCCCAGGGCTATTTGGGGGGAGAACATGGAGAACTTGCCCAGGCGTAAGTTCAACGGCTCGGCAGCTGCTGCGGAGCAGTACATGCAGAAGCACTCTCATCGCCTTGGCGGCGCTCTTACCGGGCACATTCGTTCGCTGGAGAAAACACTCAGCGACCTGGCCCTTAACGGCGAAGAAAAGTACGGTCCGGACGATCACGACCTGCTTATCAGGATTTCCCGGAAGGCGCTGACGGAGTCGGAGGACGCGCTTGCCGAGTTGGAAGCTCTCGCGCCGCAGCCCTTCCCTGATGACGAGCAGGACGGGCATGACGCCGTCAACCTGTACGATCGCCTGTTCCCGGAACATCCGGAACGTGATCGTTAGCTAACACCGCCCGGCCCCGGTTTTGGGGGCATGTGAGGTTCGATTCCTCAGCCGGGTACGCAAGAAAGGGGAAATGGATGACCATTGTAAAGCCTCGCGATCTTCCTGACGTGAGGCGCAAGGTGATTAGTTGGGTCGATACTTTGGGGGCCTCTACTTGGCTCGGAGGTCACACCAGTGGGAGTTTTTACTACATCCCGCCCGACCTGCGGGATAAACCCCTACAGGATGCGTTCGTGGAAATGACGCGGCGAGAGTCGCGTAAACTTGCGAATGCTCGGCTTTACGCGGTGACATCGGAGATGACGTTCTTGGCAGCCAGAACTGGTATGCCCAAGTGCCACTTGCCTCGCGAAGTCATCCCCTCTGACTGCGGCCTTCTAGTCTGGGGTAGTCCTGTCGGGGACGCAGAACAGTTCTACCCGCCCGTACTTGTACGGGGTCAAGAGGTATTGGCAGATATTCTGGACGAGCGGTTTCTCACGATGGACCGTAAGGCTCAGATGCCAATTGTCGCCGCATCTTGGGAGGTGCAGGGCGACTCAGTATTCGTCTGGTTCCTCACCAACCGAACTGATCTTGTGGCCAAGAACAGAATGAGTGCTCAGGAGGCAGAGAAATTCGCCTCGATTGCTCCTCCGCTCATGTACGAGCGGGAGCAGTTGATCCCCTTGGATCGCGAAATCGATTGGTTCACAGCCGAGAGTGACAATCGCCTGGAGATGACGGCGCAGGCCAACAGTGGGCACCGTCTAGGTAACCCAAGGGCCATCGAGCGCGACCGGGAGGTTCTTCCCATGGTCGAGCAGATGACTAAGACGCTCGTAGCTACGTGGCACCTTATGGCGTCGAGAATGGCGGCCCGTGAACCGCTGGCGACTCCACCTCGGACACGTAAAGCTGAACGCCGTCACGGAGTTACCCCGGAGGCGAGCGCGGCTGGCGTTCAGCTGGTAAAACTGGGTCAGAAGATCCGTTCGTCGAAGCCGAAGGACGGAGAACCGGCATTCCGCTGGAAGTATCGGCGCATCGTCGGTCCCTTCGTACGGAACCAGTGGTACCCCTCCGAGGAAACCCACAAGCCCAAGCTCATCGAGCCCTACATTGCCGGGCCCGAGGGGGCCCCTATCGGTAACGCAGAAAAGGTGTACCTGCTCAGTGAGTAACGCATCATGGAAACTGCCCCGTCGACCGTCACCGGTCACTGCTCCGACGCTCGTGGACTGGCTTGAAGAGGTTCTGCGGTCGGGGCAGGAGACCTCGCTCAAACGCTTCGGCGCTCTTGAGTACGCCCACGCTCTCGTGGACGGACAAGCCCTAGCTACTCCTGTGATGGCACCCAATCAGGCCATCGCAGACTCGATCAAAATCAGTGCGGGTGATGTCGCTGTGCGCCTCATGTGGCGCCGCACGAAAATCGTTTACGACATCGACCCCACGCTCATGCGCAGCCTCATCGAGATGGACACCACCGACGCGCTCCCTGGCGAGGTACTACGTCAGCTGCCACACCCCAACCCCATGTTCGTCTTCACTGAAGGTCACCCGTTCCTGCACAAGGACGGGGCATCTGCGGTACTGCGCGCCATGCAGGTCACGGGACGGCGTCAGGACGGGGTTTTGTGCAGCACGCACGCTGAGGAGGCCGGGCAATACCAGCTCACGTTCATCAGCGACATCCTTGACGACAAGGGTGCGGTGAAGGACATCGACAGCGTCCGCGTGTCCATCGAGCTCGACAACAAGAGCTTCACCATCCGCAAAATGATTGACGACATCATGGAGGGCTACGCCTGGGAACCCCTTCTGGCGTCCAGCGCCACAGAGGCGGACAAGCGCAGCTACCTCGAACAGCTCGCGGGTATCGGCATCGCCCACCTTCTCTACGTCTGTTCTGACAAGGCGGACACAGTCCGGCGGCCGGTCGGTCGGAAGCCCGTTAAGAAGGGCGGCCAACGCCCGCCCAAGCCGGTCCAGCTTCACCAGGTGGGGTACCGCATCGGCCCGGCTATCAAGAGCGCACACGAACGGATCGAGCGGGAGCGAGCCGAGGGCGTACGAACGGGCAGGAAGATGATCCCGCACGTGCGCAAGGCCCACCTTCATACCTTCCGGCATGGCAAGGGGCGAGCGCTCAGCAAGGTGAAGTGGCTCCCGCCGATCTTCGTCAACGCCAGCGGAGAGCAGCTTGACCTCAATGGGGTCATCATCCCCGTCCAGCGTTAGCAGACCAGAAACTATTCGACAAGCACCGGCCTAGGCCGGTGCTATTCTCATTCACCCGGTACACCATAAGGAGCACTGCCATGGCCCAGCGCGTTGTCGTTACCCACATTGACGACCTCACCCAGAAGGAGGGCGAGGACATCACCACGGAGACCTTCTCCCTCAACGGCAAGATGTACGAGATCGACCTGAGCCCCGCGAACCGGGCCAAGCTGGAGAAGGCCCTCAAGCCCTTCATCGAGGCAGGCCGTAAGGTCAAGAAGGGCCAGGCCGGAACCGCGACGCGCACTGCCCCCTCGGCCAGCGGCAACAAGGAGACGGCGGAGATCCGCGCCTGGGCCAAGGAGAACGGCCACTCGGTCAACGAGCGCGGCCGGATTCCCGCCGACATCAAGGCTCTGTACCTCGCCGCCAAGAGCTGACCTGATCCACCTGGCCCGCCCCCATTCCGGGGGGCGGGCCTTTTGTGGGTAGGAGGTGTTGTGAAAAAACAGAAAGCTCCTCAGCGACATGTCAACGCTCTCAAGGCGAACGACGTGACAGAAGTCTTCGTCAGGGAGTTTCAGCTTCTGGAGGCCGAGCTGCGGTCCCAGCATCAGTGGGTTCTTCCCACGCTCGACCTGATGAGCGCGGGTCGCCCCTTCAAGCCGGTGGAAACCCAGCACGACGTCTGGGAGCACGCGCACATCATCGACCGGGCCGGACACGTGGCCGCGTACAAGATGTGGGCCCGACAAGGCCGTGTCACCTACGACGTCAACGAGGCGCTGGCCGCTGAGCTGTACCGGAGTACGTACGACGAGCTGCCGGGGAACGTCTTCGCCCACCTGCCGCACATTAATCCGCTCGTGGTTCTTCCCGACCCGTGGCCAGTCCGGCATGGAGACGTGGATGGGCTAGTGCGCGGATTTTATGTGTATGGGTACCAGGACGACCCTCCGCAACTGGCCTTCACCAATGACGAGATCATCAACGCACTCGGGTTGCTCTTCGTCATTGACCTGGTCGCCATGGACACAGGCGAGGTCACAGGGCAGACTTTGATCCGGTTGAGCGTGCCCACGACGCTGGCTTCGTTCACCTTCGAGGATGCGGTCGAATTTTCAGCGGACCGTGTCGAGGGACGCTACGCCGTTCAGAATGCGCAAGAACAGGCTCTTGTCCGCGAGCTCATCAAGACACTGCTGCGTCCCGCCCTGTCCCTGCTGATCTACCTCTGCTGCGACAACCGGGACGCCGTCGAGGTGCCGGTGTCCAAGCCGGTCAAGCGGAAGGCCAGCCGGGCATCAGGGCGTGACCCGTTCTTCGTTGAGGTCGGCTGGCGCATGGGGCCGAAGCTACACGCGGCCCGCAGGCTGGCTGGGACTGACATCAGCGGCCCGGGAGTACCGACAGGTATTCGTCGGGCCGCACACCAGCGGGCAGGCCACTTCCACAAGTACCGGGTCGGCCCGGGTCGGCCGCAGGACCGTACCCAGACGATCACCCGCTGGGTCATGCCCACCTGGGTCGGCCTCGGAGAACTTCCCGAGGACGCCGACCCCATCACTACTGTGGTCTCTGTCGAGTCACAGCGTAGAGACCCGATGAGAAGGAGAGGATTGAAGTGACCGACGAGCACCCGTACACCAGACGCCAGCGTGAGATGGTCGAGTGGTTCGAGCACGCCCTGGAGCAGCGGCGCGGCTTCGGCAGCGATGCCGATATCGACGCCAAGCTCCTCATCATCAAGCAGTGGCGTTCCTGGGAAAGAGCTGCCCGGAAGTCGCGTGCTTCACAGGCAGCTGGGCTCATCGCCCTCACCTGGTCTCAGCCGCTGGCCATCCTGATCTCCACCGGCCGAGGCTGGGCTGGCTGGAACCCGGACTGGGACGAACAGTTCGACAGCTGGCTCTCCGACGCTACCTCAGCGAAATAGTTACACCTAGCCCCGGCCACCTTGGTCGGGGCTATAGGTGGTTGTAAGGAGGTTCACATGATCATTGTCCGAGCGCCGGACCACTTCGTCGCTCTCACGTACGATCCCGCCGAATATGGGCTGGCGCATCTCTGCATGTACGAGCTCCACGGCGATAACGGCATCGAAGTGCGTCCGGTCCTGGATGGGGGCGGTCGGCAGGTAGCTCTCTCCGTAGACACCTTCGAGAAGGAGAAGCCGGAGATTCTGGAGGAGCTGGAGCGGCTTCTGCCGGTGGCCGTGGATCTGTACGAGATGATCAACGCGGCGGCGAACTCCCGGCTGTTCCGTCCTGAGGACGCCACTGAGGAGGATGAGGACGGTCCGGAATCCGCGCTGACGATCGATGAGTTGCTTTCTCGGGCTCGTCTCGTAAGGGAACGACGACGGGAAGACTTCGATGTGGGTAAAGCACTGAGAAGGCTGGCCTACGACGCAACCGTTTACAACGAGGAGCTCAAACAGATCCGTAACATGGAACCGCGCGACTTCGGGGAGCCGCAGTGACCTTCCATCGGTATGACGAGCCTGAGGTCATCGAGGAGGGTCTCCGCCTCGGTGAAGACGACGAGTTCACCTACGAGTGCTGGCCGCAGATGTACAACGATCGTCTCGTGCTTCGTTCGAAGAAGGACCCGTACACGTACGAGTACGGGTGGTGCTTTCCGAAGCAGCTCGGGGTCGCGGTCGCAGCTGCATTGGCGGTATGGAACCCCGAGACTCAGGATGAGCCGGTCGGCTGGCACAAGCGGGCTGTGCAGAACATCCGCCGTGCACCCCGTCGCGACGAAGACCCGGCGTACAACCGGGAGCGCTGTGTGCACGGCAGCTACATGGACGCCTACTGCACCGTCGATCTCCATTGCCCTCGGGACCGCGCGAGAATGACGGAGGACTTCGATGAGCTCCTCCGGCGCAACAGCCTCGGCGGTGGCTTGACCGAAGAACAGAAGCGCGCAGAGGCTGAGCGGCAGCAGAGGGCGGAGTGGATTCGGGAAATTCGGGAGCTCCACCTCCTGCTGGAGCACACTCCCGCTCAGCTTCGGCGCATCGCGGAAATCGTAGAGGCGCTCGAAGGGGATGCAGCGGCTCGGGAGCACTGGGAACGAGCTGCTAGGGCTGGCAACCGGGATGCCAAGGACTACCTGACGGTGGTCAACGAGGAAGCGGCGGAGAAGGAGGAAGAACGTGGGTGAAGGCATGGAGCAGGGTCCTGCCCGGCGCCGAGCAAAGGAACTTGGGGGCATCGCCGTAAGCGCCAGGAAGGGCTCTGCGGGCCGCTGGATTACCGGAGGGTGGGGCGGCACCAACAACGTTTGGATCGTCGTCTCAGTAAGCGGTCAGACGGTTCTGGACGATGGAGGAAAGAGTGACAACGATCTTCGACGCTCTCGCGCGTGAAAACATGCTCACCGAGGAGCAGCAGCGGCTTCATGTTGCCGGGCTCCTCACGGAGGACGCCTTCGAGGCATTGTCGGCAGCGAAAGATGTTGGTGGGGAGTCCCTCCTTCCGTACATCTTGGAGTTGCCCTCAAGGTCGCTGAGTGTCGAGCAGGCGGTCGCCTGGCTGCGTCTCGGAGCGGGGGCAGCTAAGTCCGTCACGGAGGCGGGAGGAGACATCCTGGCGTGGTCGGCGGCCATGTCTGAGTTCGCGGAGGTACTGCCGGGCATCTTGCCTCAGGTCACGCATCCGCCAAGCCGGTACGCGAGCTTCACAAGGCTGGTGGAAACCGTGGCTCCGCTTGGGTACACACCTGACCGGTTGCTGGAGGAGGGACGGGGCCTCCTCCAGCGTGGAGTTCGTGTTGACGAGCTCTGGGCGGCCCTGCGCGGTGAGAAGCCGATTCCCGCCGATGTGCTGGCTTCGAGCCCGTACGCCCTGACCGAGGTCTTTCACTACGAAGACAGCAAGACGGATCTTCCGCTTCACGAGGTGCACCAGCTCGTGAAATCCGGGGTCACGCAGACCGGCTGGGTTAACTACCAGAAGGCCGGAGTCGCCAGTGTGAACGACATGATTGAACTGAGCGAGAACGGCGTCAGCGCCTACCTTGCCCATCGGTTCAAGGAGGAAGGCGTAGCCAGGGACGAGTGGCTCTCGTTCCGGCAGTTTTTGGCTCCGCTGGAAAACGTCGGACACATCCTCAGTCTGGGCCAGAACACCGCCATCACTCTGCGGAGGATGCTGGAGTTGCTCGCTGAAGGCGTCTCGGTGAACACCGTGGCAAAATGGAGCGCCAATCATCACGACTCTGCCGGAATCCGGAAGTTGGTCTCGGAGGACGAATGGGTCATGCTGATGCGTGCGGGCTGCTCCACGGCGTTTATTCGCCAGTTCCACATCCTGCTTGCGAAGCCGGACCCCTCGGCAGGCCCCTACGCATACACGTATGAGGTCGAGCAGGATGGCATTTTCGGTGGGCTCCTTCGTCTCCAGGAAGCCGGGGTCGACGAGGAATGGGCTCGGCGGTACAAGGTGGAGGCCATGGGCCGCAAGCTGATGACCCCCAGTGAGTACATTGACGGGTGGCAGAACAATCGGCACTCGGTGAGGAACTGGCGGACGGTATCTGCTTGAGGCCCGCAAGGGTGGAAACGGGTTGTACGCCTGCGCTTGCCAGCGAGTTGTGGTTAGCGTGGGCGTATGACTCAAGATATGACCGCCAGGCAGCTGTTCGGAGCGCTGTTCGCGGTACTCAAGGAGCAGCCTGAGGTGGCAGACCTTCCGGCGGTGGTGATGGAAGACGGTCATCTTGCCAACGTCGTGCGGGTCGACGTGTCATCGCTGGACGGCGGGATGCTGCTGCTGGACAGTCGGGATTATGACCGAGAGCGGCCCGCGTCGGCGTCCGTCCTACCGCTCCGCCCAGGGCCAGAAGGTCTGTAGGCAGACGAAGAGCCCCACCGACCGGTGGGGCTCTTCGCGTTCTTGCAGGTCAGGCGGCCAGATCCATTAGGAAAGAAAAAGCGCGTGATCTTGAGACTTTCAACACGTCGTCGGCGCGGCCGACGTAGGTGATGTAGCCGTCCTCGTCGCGGGCGCCGATGTCCCCGGTGCGGTAGTAGCCGCCGGCCATCGCCTCGGCGGTGCGGTCGGGGTCGCCGTGGTAGCCGGTCATCAGGCCGACGGGGCGGTCGGCCAGGTCGAGGGAGATCTCGCCCTCGGCCGCTCCGGGCTGTCCGGTGACCGGGTCGAGCAGTTCGACGGTGAAGCCGGGGCTCGGGCGGCCCATGGAGCCGGTCTTGAGGAGCTGGCCGGGGCTGTTGGCGACCTGGACGGCGGTCTCCGTCTGGCCGAAGCCGTCCCGGACGGTGACGCCCCACTCCCGCCGGACCGTCTCGATGACCTCCGGGTTCAGCGGCTCCCCGGCCGCCACGACCTCGCGCGGCGGGGTCTTCAACCGGCTGAGGTCG
Organism: Streptomyces sp. NPDC017448; assembly: GCF_044330565.1. Classification (NCBI taxonomy): domain Bacteria; kingdom Bacillati; phylum Actinomycetota; class Actinomycetes; order Kitasatosporales; family Streptomycetaceae; genus Streptomyces; species Streptomyces sp. NPDC017448. The sequence goes on from NZ_JBIRLM010000002.1 coordinate 128,467, forward strand.
GCCTGGACGAGCATCCGCCAGACGGTGGGCGGGGCGCAGAAGCTCGTGACGCCCGAGCGGTCCATCTCGGCCATCAGGCGGGCCGCGTCGAACCGGGTGTAGTTGAAGATGAAGACGGTGGCCTCGGCGGCCCAGGGGGCGAAGAGGTTGGACCAGGCGTGCTTGGCCCAGCCGGGCGAGGAGATGTTCAGATGGACGTCGCCCGGCTGGAGGCCGATCCAGTACATCGTGGCTAGGTGGCCGACGGGGTACGACACATGGGTGTGCTCGACCAGCTTGGGGCTGGCGGTGGTGCCGGAGGTGAAGTAGAGCATCAGCGGCTCGTCCGCGTCGGTCTCCCGGTCGGGCGTGAACACGGCGGACGCCTCGGCCGCGCCCGCGTACGAGCGCCAGCCCGCCACCTCCCCGCCCACCGCGATCCGGGTGTAGCCACCGGGGACCTCGTCGAACTTGGCGGTGTCCGCGTCCCGCACCAGCACGTGGCGCACCCGGCCGCGTTCCACCCGGTCGCGCAGGTCGGCCGGGCCGAGCAGCGGGGTGGCGGGGATGACGACGGCGCGCAGCTTCATCGCGGCGAGCGCGGTCTCCCACAGCTCGACCTGGTTGCCCAGCATCACGAGGACGCGGTCGCCCTCCCGTACGCCCTGCGCCTTCAGCCAGTTGGCGGCCCGGGCGGAGCGTTCGGACATCTCCGCGAAGGACACCTCGGTGCGCCGGCCGTCCTCCTCGACGATGTGCAGGGCGGTGCGGTCGTTGCCCTCGGCGATGACGTCGAACCAGTCCAGGGCCCAGTTGAAGTGGTCCGGCCGGGGCCAGCGGAAGCCGGCGTAGGCCCGCTCGTAGTCCTCGCGGTGCTCCAGCAGGAAGTCCCGGGCGGCCCGGAACGTCTCGGTCGCGCTGGTTGCCGACATGTGCCCTCCTCATTGCCAACCGGTCGCCTGACATCATGTAAACAGTGACCCAGGTCTCACCACCCCCGGACGGGGGTGGTCGTCTCCCCGACCGGGGGGGCCGGACGGACCGGGGCGGAGGGGCGTCGGAGTGCCGGAAGCGGTCGAGGCGGTGGAGATGCAGGCGGCGCTGCTGAGGCTGCGCCGCACCAGCGGGCTCCCCGTGGTGTTCGGCGGTCTGCTGTCGGACGCGCGCCATGCGCGGATCGCCGAGCTGAACGGGGCGCAGACCACTGCTCTGCGGGGCCTCGTCGTCTCCGCCGGGAGCGGGCTCGGCGGCAAGTCCATCGCGTTGTCGCGGCCGTGTGCGGTGACGGACTACGCCTCCTCGCGCCACATCAGCCACGAGTACGACGCGGCGGTGGCGGCGGAGGGGCTGCGGTCGGTCGTGGCGGTGCCCGTCGTCGTACGGCGCACGGTGCGGGGCGTGCTGTACGGGGCGCTGCGCACCCCGGTCACGCTCGGCGGCCGGACGTTCGACGCGGTGGTGGCGGCGGCGCGGGACGTCGAGCAGTCGCTCGCGGTACGGGACGAGGTACGGCGGTTGCTGGCGGCGGGGCGCGAGCAGGTGAGCGAGCCGGGTACGGCGCCCGGCGCCTGGGAGGACGTGCGCGAGGCCCACCGCGAACTGCGCGCCCTGGCCCCCAAGGTCCTCGACCCGGCTCTGCGCGCCGAACTCCTCGACGTCTGCGGGCGGTTGGCCTCCGCGTCGGGGGCCCGGACGCCGACAGCCCGTGAGGTGCGGCTCGCGCCGCGCGAGGTGGACGTGGTGGCGTGCGTGGCGGCGGGTGCGACGAACGCGGCGGCGGCGGAGCGGCTGGGGCTGCGGCCGGAGACGGTGAAGGGGTATCTGCGGTCGGCGATGCGGAAGTTGGGGGCGCACACGCGGCTGGAGGCGGTGGTCGCGGCCCGCCGGGCGGGGCTGCTGCCCTGACCGGCCCCGGGACGGGCGGGCCCGCCGTCCCGCCCGTGCGCCGGTCCTCCCCGGCCCGGTCGAGCGTTCCCCGGGCCGCTCACTCCCCGAAGTCCAGGAACGTGCCGAACCGGATGTCGTGGTCCGGCGCGTCCGTCATCGCCGTGAGCATCCGGGCCGCCTCTTCGGTGATCCCGGCGCTCTCCGCGCGGGTCGGGCGCCGCAGCGGCTGGACGGTCAGGACCGCCGTGTCCTTCTCCCGCCGGACGCGCCAGAGCGCGTCGAGGAAGCCGTCGATCAGGACGCTCCCGTACGTCTGGTTGCCCACTCCGTTGCGGCCCTTGTTGGCCGCGGGGATGACGCGCGTGCGGTCGGCGTGGCCGAGCAGGACGTTGTCGAACTCGGGCAGGAAGCGGGGCGGGGCCGGGGTGTCGGGGTCGGGGCGCGGGGCGTCGGGGAGGTCGAAGAGTTCGACGCCGTTCTCGTCGCGGAAAACGGCCAGCCGGGGCCTGAGCCGTTCGAAGACCTCCTTCGTCCGGGTGGTCCCCGCCCAGCTCTGGAAGTCCTTCACCGAGGCGGGCCCGAACGCGCCCAGGTAGCGCAGCACGATGGTGTCGAGCCCGGGTCCGGGTCCGGCGGACCGGCCGAGCCAGTGCTCGACCGTGGTCAGCACGACCTGCCCGCTGCGGTCCCACAGTCCGCGCGGGGTGGCCTGGACCAGCGGCAGCAGGCACCGGGCGGCGGTGGTGAGCGCGAGGGGGTCGGCGTCCGGCCAGTGGGCGAGGAGGTCCTCGCGCAGCTCCTTGAGCGGGCGCGGGCGCTCCTCGACCAGCTCCCGGGCCACCGCCGCCAGCCGGTCCAGGTCCACCCCTTCCAGCCCGCGCCGGAACGACCTCAGCTCCCGTTCGCGCGGCGCCCGCACCAGGGGCGCCAGCGTGAGCGCGTCGTCCGCCGTATGGGTGTGGAGGGTGGAGCGCAGGGTGACGAGGCGGACCGCCTCGCGGGACTCCATCAGGGCGGACAGCTCGGCCGGGTCGAAGTCCGCGAGCCGGGCGTACAGCTGGAAGTACGGCGGTCTGGTGTTCTGGGCCTGGAGCCCGACGAGGTGGCCGACCGCCTCCTTCGCGGACATCGCCGACCGGCGCAGCAGGAGCTGGCGGTCCAGGGTCGCCCGGTTCAGCGCCCGGGCGGTGAGGCGGGCGGCGGGGCGGTGCGTCTGCGCGGCCATGGCCCGTACGCTACCGCCGCCCGTCCGGCCCCGGCCCGGGCGGGCGACGGCCGGACGGGCCGGGGGCGTCCCGGGCACCTGCGGCGCGTACGCCCCCCCCGGGTCTCGTACCGCGCGGTCCGGCCGGGCCGCGGCCATGATGAACCGGTGATCAGCATCCTGTTCGCCGTCCTCACCGCCCTCAGCAACGGTTCCGCCTCGGTGCTCCAGCGCCGGGCGGCGATGCGCGTGCCCGAGAGCGAGGCGATGCGGTTGTCGCTGTTCGGCCGGCTGCTGCGGCAGAAGGTGTGGCTGGCGGGGATCGGGCTGGTGGTCGTGGCGGCCGTCTGCCAGGCGGTCGCGCTGGCCACCGGGCCGATCGCGGTGGTCCAGCCGATCTTCGTGATCGAGTTGCCGGCCACGCTGCTGATCGCCGGGTACGTGATGCGGGTCCGGGCGGACCGGGCGCTCTGGTACGGCGTCGCGGCCGTGACGGCCGGTCTCGCGCTCGGGATGGCGTCGGCCGACCCGACGGGCGGTTCCGACACGGTCCGGGGCACGGCGTGGATTCCGGCGCTGGTGCTGACCGGCCTGTTCGAGGCGGCGCTGATCGGTGGCGCGCTGCGGACGCGCGGCAACCTCCGGGCGGCGCTGCTGGGGTCGGCCGCCGCGTGCGGGTACGCGCTGACGGCCGCTCTGATGAAGGACGCGATGGCGCGCCTCGACGACGGCGGGGCGCTCGCGCTGCTGTCGTCCTGGCAGCTGTACGCCACGGCGGTGGCCGGGGTGGGCGCCCTGTTCCTGCTGCAGAACGCGCTTCAGGCGGGCAGCCTGGTCGCCGTGCAGCCGATGCTCACCCTGGGGGACGCGCTGATCAGCATCGTGTACGGGGTGGCGCTCTTCGGCGAGGTGCTGCGGACCGGCTGGTGGCTGCTGCCCGAGCTGGCGGCGCTGGCCCTCATCACCGCGGGGTGCGTGCGCCTGGCCCGTACGCCGTTGGCGGCGGGCACGCTCGGCCCGCCGCCTGCTCCGCCGCGAGCGCGGTGAACGTCCGCTCAGGGGGTGGGCGCGAAGTCGCCGTGGACCTCGTAGGCGCCGCTCGCGGCGGTGGCCGTCGCCCGGTAGACGTCCGCACCGGCGTCGCGGCCCCCGGAGGCGTGGTCGTACTGTCCGGCGAACACGTGCGTACCGGCGGGCACGGTCCGTCCGGGCCTGAGGCTCCAGCGGTAGACGAGCATGCCGTCGCGCTCGTGCACGGAGAGGTCGAAGTCCGCGGCGGGCCGCGTCTCCCACCGCCCGGTGCTCCGCACCGCGTCCGTCCGGGCCACGAACAGCTCCAGGGTGAGCGCGGTGAGCGGTTCCCGGTTCTTGAGGGTGACGTTGCTCTGCGCCCAGTGGACGTTGTCGTCGGGGGCGACGGAACCGTCCGCCCACAGCGGGCCGTCCGTGGTGCGGCTCCGCCCCGGCAGCGGCGGGCGGCTGTCGCCGGTCGGGGAAGGCGTGACGGCCGGGGGCCGTGCCGGGCCGGTGGACACCTCCTGCGGTGGGGGCGCGTCCCCCGGTACGAGAGCGGTGACGGCCGCACCCCCGATCACACACACCGCTGCGGCGGCGCACGCCGCGAGGACGACGCGCGGCCAGGCGGGCCGGGCACCGCGGGCGCGGGAGCCCGGCGGCTCCGCGCCGCCGGACGAGCGGGCCCGCTCCACGCGGGCCAGCATCCGCGCCCGGTCGGGCCGGTGTGACTGGGCGGCTTCCTCCAGCCGCCTGCGCAGGTCGCTCATCGTCGTCCACTTCCCGCCGTCTCGAGGGCGGTCCGGTCGCCCAGCAGCCGTTCGAGCTCCGCCATCCCCTTGGAGGTCTGGCTCTTCACCGTGCCGACCGAGATGCCCAGGGCCAGGGCGGTGTCCTTCTCCGACAGGTCGAGCGCGTGCCGCAGCACGACACAGGCCCGTTTGCGGAAGGGCAGTCTCCGCAGCGCCCGGCGCACGTCGAGGACGGCTGCCACGTCCGGTCCTTCGGCGGGGTCCTGGCGCCGGGACCAGAACAGGGCGACGCGCCGGCGCTCGCGCACGGCCCCCCGGATGCGGCTGCGCGCCATGTTGGCGACGACTCCGCGGGCGTACGCCACGGGGTGCTCGGCGGCGCGTACCCGGTCCCAGCGGTCCCACAGGGCGACGAGGGCGTCGGCGGCCAGGTCGTCGGCGACGTCGGCCTCCCCGGTCAGGAGGAAGGCGAGACGGGCCAGTTCGGCGTAGTGACGGTCGAAGAAGTCGTGGAACTCCTCGGATGCGTCGTCGGTCATGCCGGGCAACCCCTCCGTGGTACGCGCCGATGCGGGCAGAGCGCCGGATCCTACGCTCCGGGGCCGGGCTGCCGCCCCCCGGCCCCGGAGCGTGGTCTTTTCCCGGTCCGGCGCCGGGCTACCTCATCTCCGCGCCGACGACCGGGGTACCGGTCACCAGGAAGCCCGTGGCGGGCAGGGAGCCGTCCGCGCGCCGGGGCCCGTACGCGGTGGCGGGGTCGGTGACGGCGGGGCGCACGTCCGGGCCGCCCGCGTCCCAGGTGTTGGCGGCCGAGACCACGCGCTTGCCGAGCTTCGCGGCTCCGGTGGCGTTGTCGAGCGCGAGGTTGCGGGAGAGCCGCGAGGGCGAGGAGGCGGCGTAGAAGCCGGAGGCGTCGTTGGCGTACGCGGTGTTGCGGTGCAACCGCAGCGGACCCGGGTTGCTGTTGTCCGTGAAGCCGTGCTTCTCGTTGCCCCAGGCGGCGTTCTGGGTGATGACGTGGCCGGCGCTCGCCCCGCCGCCGCCCAGCTTGAAGCCGTTGCCGTTGCCCTCGAAGGCCGGGTCCTTCCAGCGGTTCACGCCGTTCCCGTACGCCCAGCTGCGCTCGATGCGGATCGGGCTCGCCCACTGCCACAGGTCCACGCCGTCGTCGGCGTTGTGGAAGAGGCGTGCGCCGACGACCCGGTTGCCGGTGCCCGAGCCGAACTTGACGGCGAGCCCGTCGGCGTTCTGGCCGTGGTTCTCCGCGTCGTAGTTGCCGTAGGAGTCCAGGTTCTCGATGAGGTTGTCCGTGGTCCCCTCGCCGCGCAGGGTGAAGCCGGAGTTCCCGTTGCCGTGGGTGGTGAGGTTGCGGAAGATCCCGCCGGTGGACGAGGTGACGACGACGCCGTGGGCGCGGGAGTTGCGGAACGTCAGGTCCGACAGGGTCCAGTGGTCACCGCCTATCGCGACCAGCCACGCGTCCTCGGGGAGGCGGGAGCCGTCGACGACCGGCTTCTCCGTCCCGTACGCGGTGACGGTGATCCGGCTGCGTGCGGTGCCGTCGGCCTGGCTCTTGAGGCTCTTGGCCGGGTGGTACGTGCCGCCGCGCAGCTGGACGGTGGTGCCGGGTCCGGCGTCCGCGAACGCCTTCTCCAGTCCGGCGGTGGTGGAGACGACGACCGTTCCGGCGGCGCGGGCGTCGTCGGGGCCGCTGGTCAGCCAGACGCCTGCCGCGCCCGCTGCCACGGCGACGGCCGCGGTGGCCGAGAGCGTGCGGGTCCTGCGGTGTCGTCCTCTGCTGGTGCTCACGTGAGGTGGTTCCTTCGCTCGGCGGGGAGTCGTCCGGCCCGGTGCGGCCGGACGGCTCCTTGTCGCCGCCGAGGCTCAGAAGGTTGCCGCCGGGGACACTTCCTCCCCCGGCGGCACGGGGCCGGGCGGCGTGCCGTCGCCGAACGGGCGGCCGCCGAGCTGTTCGCGGTGGTGGGGGGTGGTCCAGCCGGAGAGGTCGGGGCCGAGGGGGACGATGCCGGTCGGGTTGATGCCGGTGTGCACCTGGTAGTAGTGCCGTTTGATGTGGTCGAAGTCGACCGTGTCGCCGAAGCCGGGCGTCTGGTAGAGGTCGCGGGCGTACGCCCACAGGACCGGGTCCTCGGTCAGCTTGTTCCGGTTGCACTTGAAGTGGCCGTGGTAGACGGGGTCGAAGCGCACCAGGGTGGTGAAGAGGCGGATGTCGGCCTCGGTGATGGTGTCGCCGACCAGGTAGCGGCGGTCGGCGAGGCGGGCGGAGACCTGGTCGAGGCGGGCGAAGAGGGCCTCGTACGCCTCGTCGTACTCCTGCTGCGAGCTGGCGAACCCGGTCTTGTAGACGCCGTTGTTGACGTCCCGGTAGATGCCGTCCATGACCTCGTCGATCTCCGCGCGCAGCGGTTCGGGGTAGAGGTCGGGGGCGCCGGGGCGGTGCAGGGCGGTCCACTCGGTGGCGAGGTCGAGGGTGAGCTGCTGGTAGTCGTTGGTCACCAGCTTCCCGCTGGGGACGTCCACGACGGCGGGCACGCTGACGCCGCCGGGATAGCCGTGCTCGCGGGCGTCGTACGCCTCGCTGAGGTGGTGGATGCCGAGCACCGGGTCCTTGCCGCCCGGGTCGAGGGTGAAGCGCCAGCTGCGGTCGTCCTGGATCGGGTCGGCGACGGCGAGCGAGAGGGCGTCCTCCAGGCCGAGGAGCCGCCGGGAGACCAGGGCGCGGCTCGCCCAGGGGCAGGCCCGGCTGACCACGAGCCGGTAGCGGTCGGCCTCGACGGGCCAGCCGTGGCGGCCGTCCGCGGTGATCCGGTCGGCGAAGTGGCTGCGGGACCGTGTGAACGGCTTGCGGCCGTAGGAGGCGTTGCCCTCGGTCCCGGCGCTGCCGGTCGTCGTGTCGCTCATGCCGTGCTCCTCGGCGCTGTCGTTCGTGTCCTCATGCCGTGCTCCTCGCTGTGTCGGTGGTGCGGTCCGCTGTGCGTCGTCTGCCCCGCCGGTCCGCGCCCACGTCGGCCAGGGCCACGATGAGCCCGGCCACCACGAAGGCGACGGAGACGATGAGCCCGTGGTCGTAGGCGTCGGCCCAGCCGTCGGGGCCGACCTGGGCGAAGAACACCGCGCCGACCGCGGCGATCCCGATCGCGGAGCCGACCCGCTGCCCCGTCTGGAGGGTGCCCCCGGCGCTGCCGGCCCGGTCCACCGGCACCTCCGCGAGGGTCAGGGTCTGGTTGGGGGCGATGACCAGGCCGCTGCCGAGGCCGGCGAGGAGCAGCGGAGCGGCCATGGCCCAGCCCCCTCCGGTGCCGGGGACCAGGTGGACGGCGAGCGCGGTGCCGCCGAGGCCGAGGGCGACCATGGCCAGCCCCGCCACCACCAGGGGGCGGCCGAAGCGGCCGACGAGCCGGCCGCCGAGGGACGCGGCGGCGCCGGAGCCGAGGGCGAAGGGGGTGATGGCGAGCCCGGCCTGGAGCGCGGAGTAGCCCAGACCCGACTGGAGGTAGAGGGTCGTGATGAAGAAGATGGAGGTGAATCCGGCGAAGTAGAGCAGGATCAGCAGGCAGCCCAGCCAGTAGGAGCGCAGCCGGAACAGGGACAGGTCCAGGACCGGGTGGACGCGTCCGCCCGTGCACCGCGCCTCCCAGGCCACGAACGCGCCGAGCAGGGCGGCGGCCAGGACCAGCAGGAGCCACTTGCCGTTGCCGGGCCACTGCTGGGCCTGGACGAACGGCAGCAGCAGCGCCAGCACCCCGGTCCCGAGGAGGAGGACGCCCACCGGGTCCAGGTCGCGCGGCCGCACCCGGCCGGCCGACGGGGTATCGGGGAGCAGCCGGTGGGCGAGCAGCAGGCAGAGGGCGCCGAGCGGGAGGTTGACGTAGAAGACCCAGCGCCAGCCGTGGTCGGGTCCGGCGGCCTGGATGAGGAGTCCGCCCAGCAGCGGGCCCACGGCGGTGGAGATGCCGACGACGGTGCCGAACATGCCGAAGGCCCGGCCGCGCTCGCGCCCGGAGAACATCTGCTGGATCAGGGCGGAGATCTGCGGGGAGATCAGGCCGCCCGCGATGCCCTGGACGAGGCGGGCGATCACCAGCCACAGGCTGGACTGGGCGGCTCCGCAGGCGGCGGAGGCCAGGGTGAACAGGGCGAGCCCGGCCATGAAGACCGCCCGGCGGCCCCGTGCGTCGCCGAGGCGTCCGGCGGGGATGAGGAAGAGGCCGAAGGCGAGGGCGTAGCCGGAGAGCACCCATTGGAGGTCGGACTCGGGGGTGTGCAGCCCCGTTTTGATGGAGGGGAGGGCCACATTGACGATGGAGACGTCGAGCAGGGTCATGAACCCCGCCACCAGGCAGACGGCCAGCGCCCGCCACCTCCGGGGGTCGGGGCCGTCCGGGGCGGCGTCGCCCCCGGTCGGCCCGGTGTGCGCCGCGCTCCGTGCCATGGTTCGCACCTTAGGTCGGGTGGAGTGTTTCCTCATCCGGGACGCGGCCGCGCCGGTGGCCCGGGTTCCGGTTTCCCGGCCCCGGCCCGGTACGGCGTGCGCGCTCCCGGTGGGGGTAGGGGTTCCCGCATGACTGTGGAGAAAACGAGCGTCCTCGTCCTTGACTGTGCCGAGCCCGTGGAGCTGGCCGAGTTCTACGCCGGTCTCCTCGGCGCGGAGACCCGGATCGGCAGCGACCCCGATTTCGTCGAGGTCGTCGGCAACGACGGCGTCCGGCTGGCGATCCGCCGCGATCACGGCTACGCCCCGCCGAGCTGGCCCCGCCCGGAGGACTCGCAGCAGGCGCATCTGCGGATCCTGGTGGCCCGGGAGGACATCGACGAGGCGGAGCGGGAGGCGATATCCCTGGGGGCCCGGCCCGTCGACACCGGTGACGCCAACAGCGGGCCCCGGGACGTGCGGACGTACGCGGACCCGGCGGGGCACTCGTTCACCCTGGCGGTCTATCCGCTGCCGGAGGGCTGAGCGGAACCGCCGGGCCTTCGGGAGGAGCGCGTGGCGGAAGGGCCCCAACGGGCCCTTCCGCCACGCGCGTTAATAGACAGGAAAGTTTCCCAACACCGTTGACGGCAATTGGAAGGAACCCTTACTTTCGTTGCTGCCGACATGGCGTCTCCCACCCCCTCCGAAGGGAGCACCACCATGCACCAGCGCACCACTCCCCCCACCGGCTCCGCCTCCACGCCCGGCCGTCGCCGTCTGGCGCGCAAGGCCCTGATCGCCGCGTCCACGCTCGGCGTCGTCACCGCGCTCATGGCTCCCGTCCGGGCGGGCGCCGCCCCGGCCCCGGCGGCTCCCACCGCCGCCACCCCGCTCGCCGCCAACGGCCAGCTCTCCGTCTGCGGCCGCCAGCTCTGCAACGCCTCCGGCGAGGCCGTGGCCTTGAACGGGATGAGCACGCACGGCACCCAGTGGTACGCCCAGTGCGTCACCGGCGGTTCGCTCGACGCCCTCGCCAAGGACTGGCGCGCCGACGTGCTGCGCGTCTCCACCTACGTACAGGAGGACGGGTACGAGACCGACCCGGCCGGATTCACCGCCCGCGCGCAGAAGTTCGTCGACGCGGCGCACGCGCGCGGCATGTACGCGGTGATCGACTGGCACATGCTCGACCCGGGCGACCCGAACGCGAACCTCTCGCGGGCGAAGACCTTCTTCACCGCGATGGCGAAGAAGTACAAGAACCATCCGGGCGTGCTCTACGAGATCGCCAACGAGCCCTCGGGGGTGAGCTGGTCGGCCGTCAAGTCGTACGCCGAGAAGATCATCCCGGTGATCCGCGCCCAGGACCCCGACGGGGTCGTGCTGGTGGGGACGCGCGCCTGGTCCTCGTTCGGGGTGTCCGAGGGCGCGAACGAGTCGGAGGTCGTGAACAACCCCGTCCGCGCCTCGAACATCATGTACACCTTCCACTTCTACGCGGCCTCGCACCGCGACGAGTACCTGAAGACGCTCGACCGGGCGTCCGACAAGCTCCCCGTGTTCGTCACCGAGTTCGGCACCCAGAACTACGCGGGCGAGGGGGCCAACGACTTCACCATGTCGCAGCGCTACCTCGACCTGATGAAGCGCAAGAAGATCTCCTGGACCAACTGGAACTACTCCGACGACCACCGCTCGGGGGCCGTCTTCAAGACCGGCACCTGTAACGGCTCCACCTGGACGGGCACCGGGGTCCTCAAGGAGGCCGGGGTCTGGATCCGCGAGCGCATCCGCCAGTGACCCGGTCGCGGTGGGCCCCGGCGGGGCCGGAAGCCGCGTGACGCGCCCGGCGCGCGCCCCTCCCGCGGGGCCGCGCCGGGCGCGTTGCCGTGGAGCTCACCCCGAGTGCGCCCGGAATTAACCTTCCACGCCTTGTCATACCCTGTTCTACGCGCATAGTTTTTGCCCCTACTACTCAGTTGGGGGCACCTCCCGTGCAGATATACAGATCCGGTTCCGTCCTGCTGACCGGAGCCGTCGCCGCCGCGCTCGCGGTGACCGCCCTGCCCGCCGCCCACGCGGCCCCGTCGGCCACCGCCGTCATCTCCGAGGTGTACGGCGGCGGGGGCAACTCCGGCGCGACGCTCACCCGGGACTTCGTCGAGCTGGCCAACGCCGGCTCCGCCCCGTACGAGGTCGACGGAGTCAGCGTCCAGTACCTGCCGGGCAGCCCCTCGGCCGGATCGCAGTGGCAGGTCTCCGCCCTGACCGGTTCGATCGCCCCCGGCGGCCGCTACCTGGTCGCCCAGGCGGCGGGCACCGGCGGCACGGTCGCCCTGCCCACTGCGGACGCCACCGGTACCGTCGCCATGGCGGCGGGCAGCGGCACCGTCGCCCTGGTCTCCGGAACCACCCCGCTCACCTGCAAGACGGCGGCGGAGTGCGCGGCCGACACCCGGATCGTGGACCTGGTCGGCTACGGCTCCGCCGTCGTCCGGGAGGGCGGTCCGGTGCCCGGCGCCTCGGCCACCGCCTCCGTCGCGCGCGCCGCCTCGCTCGCCGACACCGACGACAACGCCGCCGACCTCGTCTCCGGTGCGCCCACCCCGGTCAACACCAAGGGCGAGACCTCCGGCGGCGGACAGCCGCCGCAGGAGCCCGGCCCCACCGAGCCCGGCGACGTCCGCGTCCACGACATCCAGGGCGCCACCAGGGTCTCCCCGCTCGCCGGCACGGCGGTGACCGGCGTCCCGGGCGTCGTCACCGGCGTACGGACCGGCGGATCGCGCGGCTTCTGGATCCAGGACACCGCGCCGGACGAGGACCCGCGTACGGGCGAGGGCCTGTTCGTCTACACCGGCTCCGCCGCGCCGACCGTGAAGACCGGGGACTCCGTCCTGGTCAGCGGCAAGGTCGCGGAGTACTACCCGGGCACCGGCACCCAGTCGCTCACCCAGATCACCTCGCCCCGCACCACCGTGCTCTCCTCCAGCAACGCGCTGCCCGACGCGGTCGTCCTCGACGCCTCCTCGGTGCCCGGCCGTTACGCGCCCTCGGCGGACGGCGGATCGATCGACGCGCTGCCCCTGGAGCCGGCCCGGTACGCACTGGACCTCTACGAGGCGCTGGAGGGCTCCCGGGTCGCCTTCGCCGACACCCGCGTGACCGGGGCGACGACCGCGTACGACGAGATCTGGGTGACGGTCAAGCCGCAGGAGAACCCGACCCGGCGCGGCGGCACGCTCTACGCCTCCTACGAGGACCAGAACACCGGCCGCCTCAAGGTGCTGTCGCTGGACCCGGCGCGGCCGATCCCGACGGCGAACGTCGGGGACGTGCTGGAGGGCCGCACCACCGGCGTCCTCGACTACGCGAGCTACGGCGGCTACAACGTCCAGGCCACCGAGCTCGGCACGCTCGTCGACAAGAAGCTGCGGCGGGAGGTGACCCGCAAGCAGAAGAAGAACGAGCTGGCGGTCGCCACGTACAACGTGGAGAACCTCGACGCGCGCGACGACCAGACCAAGTTCGACACCCTGGCCGAGGGCGTCGCGGTCAACCTGTCCTCCCCCGACATCGTCTCGCTGGAGGAGATCCAGGACGACAACGGCGCGGTGAACGACGGCACGACGGGCTCCGAGGCGACGCTGAAGCGGTTCACGGACGCGATCGTCGCCCAGGGCGGCCCGCGCTACGCCTGGCGGTACATCGCCCCCGAGAACAACAAGGACGGCGGCGAGCCCGGCGGCAACATCCGCAACGTCTTCCTCTACAACCCCGCGCGGGTCTCCTTCACCGACCGGCCGGGCGGCGACGCCACCACCCCGGTGCAGGCCGTCGACGGCTGGAAGGGCGTCCGGCTCTCCGCCTCCCCGGGCCGGATCAACCCGGCGAGCCCGGCGTGGGCGAACAGCCGCAAGCCGCTGGTGGGCGAGTTCGTCTTCCGGGGCAAGCCGGTCTTCGTCATCGGCAACCACTTCGCGTCCAAGGGCGGCGACCAGCCGCTGCACGGCCGCTTCCAGGAGCCGACGCGCTCCTCGGAGACGCAGCGGGTCCAGCAGGCCGCCGAGGTCAACACGTTCGTCGCCTCGCTGCTGAAGGCGGACAGGTCGGCGCAGGTCGTGGCGCTCGGCGACTTCAACGACTTCGAGTTCTCCCCGACGATGAAGGCGCTGACGAAGGACCGGGCGCTCAAGCCGCTGATCACGACGCTGCCCGAGGACGAGCGGTACAGCTACGTCTTCGACGGCAACTCGCAGACGCTGGACCACATCCTGACGAGCCCCGGCGTCCGCCGTCCCGACTACGACGTGGTGCACATCAACGCCGAGTTCGCCGACCAGGCGAGCGACCACGACCCGCAGGTGGTCCGGATCAAGATCGGTGGCAACCCCTGGCCCTGGTCCTGGTAGAGCACGGTGCCCGGGCGGGGCGGACGGTTCTCCGGCCCACCCTGCCCGGCCCGCCCTCGGGCCGTCCCGACCCGCCCCGCCCGGCCCGTCCTCGGGCCGGGCGGGACCGTCTCGGGTCCGGGCCCGGCCCGGGCGCCTCAGGCCCGCCCCACCCGGGCGCCCGCCTGGCGCGGCAGCGTGACCGCTCCGGCCGCCGGCCGCCGCCCGGTGAAGAACCCGGCGACCAGCGTGGCCACCTCCTCGGCCCGCTCCAGGACCACCCAGTGGTCGGACTCCTCGATCGTGTGGAACCGGCTGCCCTCGATGGTCGCGGCGAACTCCCGCTGCCGGGCGGGCGAGGTCACCGTGTCGTGCTCCCCGGCGAAGACCAGCGCCGGTACGCCGGTGAGCCCGCCGGAGAAGTCGGGCCGGTCGGCCAGCGCCCGGTAGAGGGAGTCCGCCGCGTGCGGCGAGTGGGTGAGCGCGTGCAGGAAGGAGCGCCGCACATAGCGGCGCGCCAACTCCCTTCTATGCACGGGGCGTTCGGGGTCCAGGCACATCAGCGCGTCGGCTGCCGTCGCGGCGAACCCCTCCCGGTCCCCGGCGGCGAGCTGTCGCCGGGCACGCTCCCAGCGGTCGACCTGGGCGGCGTCGATGTGGACCGGTACGCCGCCGAGCGCCAGACGCGCGACCCGCTCGGGGTGGTGGCGGGCGAACCCGAAGGCGATGGCGGTGCCGTAGGAGAAGCCGAACACGTTGAGCCGCCGGGCTCCGACGTCGTCCGCGACGGCGAGCACCGCGCGGCGCAGCAGGCCGCCGCTGGGCCCGGGCGGCAGCGGGTCGGCGCTACCCATGCCGGGCAGGTCGGCGGTGACCACGTCGGCGGCGTCGCCGAGGTGGTCGTCCATCTGGGGCCAGCCGAACATGCCCTGGAGCGCGCCGCCGAGAATGAGCGTCGGTTCCGTGGCGGGGACGCCGCCGGGGCGGGAGTGCGGCAGGAGGCGGTAGCTGAAGCGCACTCCGTCGACCGACAGGGGCCGGATGATCTCCTCGGGCATGGGTGGGCCGCGTTCCCTTCTGCTCCGTCAGGCTCGGGTGAGGACGAGCGCCGCGTTGTGGCCGCCGAAGCCGAGCGAGGTCTTGACGGCGCAGTCGAAGGAGGCGCCGCGGGCCTCCTTGGCGACGACCTCGATCGGGATCTCCGCGTCGGGCGCGTCCAGGTTGACGGTGGGCGGGACCAGTTGGTGCTGGAGGGCGAGCACGGTGAGCGCGGTCTCGATGCCGCCCGCCGCGCCGAGGGTGTGGCCGGTCATGGCCTTGGTGGAGGTCACCAGGGGGCCCTCGCCCAGGACCCGGCGCAGCATCGTCGCCTCGATCAGGTCGTTGGAGAGCGTCGAGGTGCCGTGGGCGTTGACGTGTCCGACGTCGGCCGGGGAGAGGCCGGCGTCCGCGAGGGCGGTGCGCAGGGCCCGTTCGATGCCGAGGCCGTCCGGGTCGGGGGCGACGGCGGAGAGCGCGTCATTGGTGGCCCCGTAACCGCTGACGTGGGCGCGGACGGCGGCCCCCCGGGCGCGGGCGTGGTCCGGGTCTTCCAGGACGAGGAGCCCGGCGCCCTCCCCGACGACGAAGCCGTCGCGGTGGGTGTCGAAGGGGCGGCAGGCGGCGGCGGGGTCCTCGCGACGGGTGGAGACGGCCTTGAGGCTGCACGCGCTGGCGATGAGGAGCCGGGTGCAGGTGGATTCGGCGCCACCGGCGATGACGATGTCGCAGGCCCCGGAGCGGAGCATCTGGTGGGCGGTGCCGATGGCGACGGTGCCGGAGGAGCAGGCGGTGGAGACGGCCTGGCTGGGCCCGTGGACGCCGAGGTCCAGACTGACGCTGCTGGCCGCGCCGTTGACGACGGTGAGCGGCGCGAGTTTCGGGGAGACCCGCCGGGGGCCCCGGGCCGCGAGGGCGGCCTGCTGCTCGTCGTAGAAGGGGAGCCCGCCGTGGGCGGAGCCGATGACGACGCCGACCCGACCGCTGTCCCAGACGGACGGGTCGAGACCGGCGTCCGCGACGGCTTCGCGGGCGGCGATGACGGCGAGCTGGGCGAAGCGGTCCATCAGCCGCTGGGCGGCCACCCCGAGGACCGCCCCCGGGTCGCAGTCGGTGACGGAGTAGAAGAAGTCGCAGGGCAGGTCGGCCAGTTCGGGCCGGGGCCCGGCGGAGGGCGCGAGGTGCTCGGTGACGCCGTGCCAGGCGGCGGCCGCTCCCGTGCCGGCCGCGGTGACCAGGCCGACGCCGGTGACGGCGGCGGCGTACGGGGCGGGCGGGCGCCGGCGGTAGGGCCCGGCGGTCGCGCTCATGCGGAGACCTTCCCGTGGACGGCCTCGACCAGGCGGCCGACGGTGTCGCGCGAAGTGAGCGCGACGTCCTCCAGGTCCACGTCCAGCCGGTCCTCGATGTGCAGCCGCAGCTCCTCCAGCGCGAGGGAGTCCAGCCGCAGTCGGCGCAGCGGGGCCTCGGGGCGGACGGCGTCGGGGTCGGTTCCGAACTTCGTCACCAGCAGCGTGCGGATCTCCGTCCACGTACCGGCCTCCGCGAACGTTCCGGTCTCCGCGGTCCCGTCGGCCACTTCCGACGTGCTGATCTCTTCCGACGTGCTCATTCGGCTCTCCTGGGCTCGGTGACGCGGTGACGCCTGCCGCGTGGTGAGGGGAGTGGGGGAGGGGCCATCGGGGGACGCCGGCTGCTCCGGAGGACATCTTTATACGCCTTCGCGGGCGGGTTCCCGGCCCCCGTTCCCCCGTGCGACGGGAGTGCTGCGCAGGTGTACGAATTCGGGACGCGGCAGCGGGGGTGCCAGGATGGGGCCCAGCCCGTACCGGACGGCACGACCGAAGGAGACGCCCATGACGGCCGAGCAGGACGGCACCGCCGAGGTCACCCCCAGCCCCGCCGCGTGGGTCGCCCGGCAGGCGGAGCTGTACGAGTCCTCCGGCGGCACACGGGGCACCACCCAGCTCGGCGTCCCCTGCCTGCTGATGGATTACGTGGGGCGGCGCAGCGGCACGGTACGGCGCACGGTGCTGATGTACGGGCGGGACGGCGAGGACTACCTGATCGTGGCGTCCAACGGCGGCTCCGACCGGCCTCCGCTGTGGTACCTGAACCTCCAGGCGAACCCGGAGGTCGAACTCCGGGTGGGGACCGAGCGGTTCGGGGCCGTGGCGGCGACACTTCCCGCCGAGGAGAAGGCGCGGGTCTGGCCGGGGCTGGTGGAGCTGTTCCCGCGCTACGGGGAGTACCAGGCGGGCACCGAACGGGAGATCCCGGTCGTCCGGCTGACGCGGCGCTGAGCCGTGGGGGCCGGGGGCGTCCGGCACTTCCGCGTCGCCCGCCCGCGCGGAACTGTTCAAAGGCCCCCTCGGCCTCGGCGTCGGCGGGCAGCTCGGCGACGGCCGCGCGGTACTCCCGGTACACGGCCGAGACGTCCATCCCGGAGGCGGCCCCCTGCCGTCGGGCGGCCCACAGGTCGATGAGGATACGGGCGAGTTCGGGCTCGGCCGCGACCATGTCGAGCACCGACCGCTCCAGTCCGTCTCCCGGGCCGGTGCGGGCCTGCCGGCTCACCGTCCGTGAGCGGGGCTCTGTACTCCTCGAAGGCGGCTGTGGGCAAGGCGTCCCGGCTGTCGGAGTGGAGATAGACGCTGCCCTTGGCGACCCCCGCTTCCGCGGCGATGTCGTCCACCCGGGTCGCGGCGAACCCCGGCCGGGCGAACACCCGCACCGCGGCCTTCAGGATCAGCTCCCGGCGCACCGCCGGGTCGGCTCTTCCGGCCACGTCATGGTCCCCCTGCCGCATGACTGACCGGTCAGCCATGGCAGGGCACGGTGTGACGCCGACTGCCGCCTCCGCTGCGGGAACCGGGGCGGACCGCACCTTCGCACGCGGGCGGGGAGACAGCGGAGGAGGTACCTGCCTAAACTCCGCGATCATGACTATGGAAACGGTTCTGCCCGACCCGTCCGCCCTCGGCGGCCCCGCCCTCTTCGACACCATGTCCACGATGCGCGCCATGCGCCGCCTCAAGCCGGATCCGGTGCCGGAGGAGACGGTCGAGCAGCTGATACAGGCGGCCGTCTGGGGGCCCAGCGGCGGCAACATGCAGCGCTACGAGTACGTGGTGGTGACCGACCGCCAGGTGATGGCGCGGCTCGCCCCGCTGTGGAAGCGGTGCGTCGACGCGTACCTGGCGACGACCGGAAAGCACGCGCCCCAGGGCATGGCCGATGCGGCGTACGGCCGGATGGTCGCGGCGATCGAGCACCAGCGCGACCACTTCGCCGACACGCCGGTGCTGATCATCCCGTGCTACCGGTTCCCGGAACCGCGCCTGGACGAGGAGGGCCTCGCCGCCTCGGCGCGCGCGCTCGGCCCCGACGGCACGCGGCACATGGCGGAGACGCAGACGCGCTTCCAGGCGCTGGCGGAGGGCTCCTGCGTCTACCCGGGCGTCCAGAACCTGCTGCTCGCGGCCCGGGGGCTCGGGCTCGCGGCGAACATCACCATCTGGCACCTGATGCTGGAGCAGGAGTGGAAGCGGGAGCTGGGCATTCCGGAGGAGATGAACACCTTCGCGGCCGTCCCGGTGGGGTGGCCCGCGGGCAACTTCGGACCCGTCCGGCGGCGCCCGGTGGCGGACGTCGTCCACCGCGACCGCTGGTAGCCTCCGGCCTCGCGTCAACCGCGGCCCCCTCCCCTGTCGGGTGACGCTCGACGTCACCCGACAGGCTCAGCGCTTCCGTCAACTCCCCACGTTTTGCAGGATGTTGCCACCCTCAACCCCCTAGTCACTCATTGTCATGCCCTGCTCATATCGATAGCCTGGCCGCGTTCGTCGACCCTCCGGACCCGTCTCGGGTCCGGAGGCTTTTCTCTTCGCGCGCCACCCTTCCCCCCCCCCACTTCCCCACCGAGCAGGAGCCCTCATGCCCCAACGCACCGCCGCCCGCGCCCGGGCCCGCGCCTGCGCCGTGGCGGCCCTCACCGCCGCCGCGCTCCTCGCCACCGGACACCCCGCGACCGCCGCCCCGCACGCGGACACGGCCGGCCCGCTGAACCGCGCCTTCGCCGAGGCGGCCCGGGAGTACGGCGTACCGCGCGACCTGCTGGCCGCCGTCGGCTACGGCGAGTCCCGCCTCGACGGCCACGCGGGCACACCCAGCCAGGCCAACGGCTACGGCGTGATGCACCTGGCGAGCAACCCGGCCAACCACTCCCTGGAGAAGGCCGCCGAGCTGACCGGCGCGAGCACGGCGAAGCTGCGCCGGGACACCGCGGCCAACATCCTCGGCGGCGCGGCCGTCCTGCGCGACCACGCCGACGCGCTGGGCCTGGACGCCGCCGAGCGCCGGGACGTGGACGCCTGGTATCCGGTGGTGGCCCGCTACAGCGCCGCCGGGGCGACGGCCGCCGCCCTCTACGCGGACGCCGTGTACACGTTCCTCGCCCAGGGCGTGTCCGCGACGGTCTCCGGCGGCGAGGAGGTGCTCGTGCCGTCCCGTCCCGTCGATCCGGACAAGGGCGTCACGGCCGCCTCCGACGTGGCCCCCCTGAGCACGGACTACCCCTCGGCGCTCTGGGTGCCCGCCTACTCCGGGAACTACGTCGTCGGCCGCAAGGCCGCCGTCGACAAGGTGGTCGTCCACACCACCCAGGGGTCGTACGCCGGTTCCATCAGCTGGTACCAGAACCCGGCCTCCCAGGTCAGCGCGCACTACACGATCCGCTCGTCGGACGGCGAAGTGACCCAGTCCGTCCGGGAGAAGGACACCGCCTGGCACGCCGGCTCCACCAACTCCTCGTCGGTGGGGATCGAGCACGAGGGCTACGTCGACAACCCGGCCTGGTACACGGAGGCGATGTACCGCTCCTCCGCCGCCCTCACCAAGCACCTCGCGGCGCGCTACAACATCCCGAAGAACCGGTCGCACATCATCGGGCACAGCGAGGCGCCCGGCGCCACCCACACGGATCCCGGCCCCAACTGGGACTGGAACCACTACATGGAGCTGATCGGCGGCGACCCGGCCCCCGGCGGCGACGGCCTGACCTTCTCCTCGTACACCACGCAGAAGGCCGGCTCCACCGGCCCGCAGGTCAAGGCGGTGCAGACGCTGCTCAACACCCAGGGGTACGAGGCGGGCGCGGTGGACGGCAGCTTCGGACCGACCACCACCAGCGCGGTGCAGGCCTTCCAGCGGGCCCGTTCGCTGGTGGCCGACGGCACGGTCGGCCCGAAGACCTGGACGGCCCTGCTGTCCGCCGGGACGACCCCGGCGCTGGCGAAGGGCGCGTCGGGCGACGCGGTGAAGCGGCTCCAGCGGGCGCTGACGGCGGCGCTCGGCACCACGGTGAACGCGGACGGCGCCTTCGGCCCGGCCACGGAGACGGCGGTGCGCAGCTACCAGACCGGCCGCAACCTCACCGTCGACGGCAAGGTGGGCCCGGCCACCTGGGGGGCGTTGCAGAGCGGGAAGTGAGCACGGCCCGGGCGGCCCCACCCCACCGGCGCGGAGGGGCCGACCGGGGCCTCCCCCGGCGTCCCGGGGCCTCCCCCGGCGTCCCGGGGCCTCGGCCGGCGTCCCGGGGGCGGCCGGGAACATCACTCCCCCGCGACGGCCGGGTAGCCGATCTCCTCGACGTCCTCGGCCAGTTCGGCCAGGACCCGGTCGGGGTTGAGTGCGGCGACCACCGCGTCGGTGAGCGGCCTGAGCGCGTACACGTGCCGTACGGCTTCGAGGTCGACGGAGACCTCGAAGTAGTCCTCGGCCCACTCCTGGTAGGACTCGGGGGTTCCGGTGACGAGGAGGTGGAAGAGCCAGTTCGCTCCGTCGGAGTCCTCCCCCTCCTCCGGGAACTCGACGGGCCCCGTCCGCCAGCGGTCGTCTCCGCTCTCGCGCCAGAGGCAGGCGGTGACGACGGGCAGGCCGGACTCGTCGCAGAACGAGGGCTCGTCCACGTAGCGGCGGAAGACGGCGGGCACCTCGTCGAGCACGCCGGGCCAGGGCGCGTCGTCCACGTACGGGCTCATCGGGGCCTCGTGGTCGAAGCCGCGCGCGTAGGCGCCGGCGGCGGAGAAGACCACCGAGTACTCCCCGCCCGACCCGTCCCGCATCGAGGCCGTCGCCTCGGTCGGCGACCACCGCGCGTCGAAGCCGTGCCAGCGGTGGTCCCACTCGGCGCACAGGATCGCGTCGAGCATCGCCAGGGATCGGCAGCGGTCGGAGAGGGTGGATATGTCCGGCAGCCTGCGGGCCACGTCGTGAACGCTCATACGCTCATCCAACCGCACCGGCCGACGCGCCCCGTACCTGGTCCCGCGCCCGGAAGGGACGTTCAGGCCACCGGCGCGAGGGGCGGGCCACCGGTGTCGTGGTGGATGGGGGTGCGGGCCCCGGTGAGCGGTGCGCCGCTGCCGCCGCGCCGGACCGCGACGATCTCGGCGGCGATGGACAGGGCCGTCTCCTCCGGCGTACGGGCGCCGAGGTCGAGGCCGATCGGCGAGTGGAGCCGGGCCAGTTCGCGGTCGGTGAGCCCGACCTCGCGCAACCGGTCCTCGCGCTCCAGATGGGTGCGGCGCGAGCCCATCGCGCCGACGTAGGCGACCGGCAGGCGCAGGGCGGCCTCCAGGAGGGGCACGTCGAACTTGGCGTCGTGGGTGAGGACGCAGAGCACCGTACGGGCGTCGGTGGCCGTCCCGGCGAGGTAGCGGTGGGGCCAGTCGACGACGACCTCGTCGGCCTCGGGGAAGCGGGCTGCGGTGGCGAAGACCGGGCGGGCGTCGCAGACGGTGACCCGGTAGCCGAGGAACTTCCCGGCCCGGACGAGGGCGGAGGCGAAGTCGATGGCGCCGAAGACGATCATGCGGGGCGGCGGGACGCTGGACTCGACCAGCAGTTCGACGGGCCGGCCGCACCGGGAGCCCTCCGCGCCGATGGCGAGCGGTCCGGTGCGCCCGGCGTCGAGCAGGGCGCGGGTCTCGGCGGCGGCGGTGCGGTCGAGCGCCGGGTGGCCGCCGAACCCGCCCTCGTGGCTCCCGTCGGAGCGGACCAGGAGCGGGCGGCCGAGCAGTTCGGCGGGCCCGTCCGTGATCCGTGCGAGCGCCGCCGCCGCCCCCTCGGCGGCGGCCGCGAGGGCGGCGGCGAACACCGGGCGGGCGGGGTCGTCCACCCGCAGCGGTGTCACCAGGATGTCGATGACGCCGCCGCAGGTCAGGCCGATCGCGAAGGCGTCCTCGTCGCTGTAGCCGAACCGTTCGCGGACGGACCGCCCGTCCTCCAGGGCCTGGCGGCACAGCTCGTACACCGCCCCCTCCACGCAGCCGCCGGAGACCGAGCCGACGGCCGTGCCGTCGCGGTCGACGGCGAGCGCGGCGCCGGGCTGCCGGGGCGCGCTGCCGCCGACCGCCACCACGGTGGCGACGGCGAACTCCCGTCCCTGCGAGACCCACCGGTGCAGCTCTTCGGCGATGTCCAGCATGCGTGTCTCCTCGGAGGGTGAAGGGGGCGGGGCGGGTGCGTCAGTGGACGCCCAGCCAGCTCTCGATCGGGTTGAGGGCGAAGAAGACGGTGAAGATCACCGTCAGCCCCCACATGAAGGCCCCGACCTCGCGGGCCCGCCCCTGGGCGAGTTTGATGGCGCTGTACGAGATGACGCCCGCGGCGACACCGGTGGTGATGGTGTAGGTGAAGGGCATCAGGACCACGGTCAGGAAGACCGGGACGGCGACCGAGCGGTCCCCCCAGTCCACGTGCCGGGCGTTCTGCATCATCATCGCTCCGATGACGACGAGAGCGGCGGAGGCCACCTCGGTCGGGACGATCGCGGTGAGCGGGGTGAAGAAGAGGCAGGCGGCGAAGAAGAGGCCGGTGACGACGGAGGCGAGCCCGGTCCGGGCCCCTTCGCCGACGCCGGTGGCCGATTCGACGAAGACGGTCTGGCCGGAGCCGGAGGCGACGCCGCCGATGACGCCGCCGGCGCCGTCGATGAACAGCGCCTTGGACAGGCCCGGCATCCGCCCCTTGTCGTCGGCGAGCTTCGCCTCGGTGCCGACGCCGATGATGGTGGCCATCGCGTCGAAGAAGCCGGCCAGCACCAGGGTGAAGACGATCATGCCGACGGTCATCACGCCGACGTCGCCCCAGCCTCCGAACTCGACGTTCCCGAAGAGCGAGAAGTCGGGGGCGGAGACCGCGCCGCCGGTGAGCTCCGGCGGTCCGCTGCTCCACGCCTTGGGGTCGATGTCCATGATCGCGTTGATCACGATCGCCACCGCGGTGCCGACGACGATGCCGATCAGGATCGCGCCGGGGACGTTGCGCGCCTGGAGCATGAAGATGAGCAGCAGGGTGACGCAGAAGATGAGGACGGGCCAGCCGGTGAGTTCCCCGGCGGGGCCGAGGGAGACCGGGGTGGCCTTGCCCTGGTGGACGAAGCCGGCCTTGTAGAGGCCGATGAGGGCGATGAAGAGCCCGATGCCCATGGTGATGCCGTGCTTGAGCGCGAGCGGGATCGCGTTCATGATCAGCTCGCGGAGGCCGGTGACCACCAGGAGGCAGATCACCACACCGTAGACGACGCACATGCCCATGGCCTGCGGCCAGGTCATGGTGGGCGCGACCTGCGAGGCGAGCACGCCGGAGACGCTGAGCCCGGCGGCGAGCGCGAGCGGCACCTTGCCGACGAACCCCATGAGCAGGGTCGTGGCGGCGGCGGCGAAGGCGGTCGCGGTGATCAGGCCGGGCTGGCCGAGGAGGTTTCCGTCGACGTCCTCCCCGCCCAGGATCAGCGGGTTGAGCAGGAGGATGTACGCCATGGCCATGAAGGTCGTGACGCCGCCGCGCAGTTCGCGCGCGACGGTGGAACCCCGTTCGGATATGTGGAAGTACCGGTCGAGCCATGATCTTCCGGCGGGTACGCGCGAGCCGGGGCCCGCCTCCTCCGGACTGGTCTTCGGTTCCACTGACTGCTGGGTCATGATGCCTGACTCCCAAGGTTCACAGGGGCACCCGCCTGGAGATTCCTGAATGCGGGATTTGGGATGGCTGCGTCGGCCGCACGACCCGGGGACGGCCGGGACGGAGTGGTGAGGCAGAACGGATGCGCCGGAGGCACGGATGATCCGTGAGGCATGCCGTGCACGGCGGTACGGCGGTGAGGAACCGCGAGCGGTGCGGTACTCGGTGGCTCCGGGCGGTGCGGGGTGCGGAGAAGTGTGACGTTCCCGGCGCCGCGCACCGCCCGGAGGGTTCGGAGGGCCGCCGGGCGGACGGCCGGGGGGGGCGCCCGCCCGGCGGGCTCTCAGGTGCCGGTGAGGTGTTCGGGCCGCACCGGCGTCCTGTCGAGCGCCAGGCCCGTCGCGTTCCGGATCGCCGCGAGGACGGCCGGGGTGGACGAGAGGGTGGGGGCCTCGCCGATGCCGCGCAGCCCGTACGGGGCGTGCTCGTCGGCGAGTTCGAGCACGTCGACGGGGATCGTCGGCGTGTCGAGGATGGTGGGGAGCAGGTAGTCCGTGAAGGACGGGTTGCGCACCTTCGCGGTCTTCGGATCGACGATGATCTCCTCCATCACCGCGACGCCCATGCCCTGGAGGGTGCCGCCCTGGATCTGGCCGAGGACGGAGAGCGGGTTGAGCGCCTTGCCGACGTCCTGGGCGCAGGCCAGTTCGATGACCTTGACCAGGCCGAGTTCGGTGTCGACCTCGACCACGGCGCGGTGGGCGGCGAAGGAGTACTGGACGTGGCCGTTGCCCTGGCCGGTACGCAGGTCGAAGGCTTCGGTGGGCCGGTGGCGCCACTCCAGCTCGACGTCGACGACCTCGTCCTCCAGTACGTCGGCGAGGTCGGCCAGCACCTCGCCCCCGTCGGTGACGACCTTGCCGCCCTCCAGGAGGAGTTCGGCGGTGGCCCAGGCCGGGTGGTAGGAGCCGAACCTGGTGCGGCCCAGCTCCAGGACCTTCTCCCGTACGGCTTCGCAGGAGTTCTTGATCGCGCCGCCGGTGACGTACGTCTGCCGGGAGGCGGAGGTGGAGCCCGCGGAGCCGACGCGGGTGTCGGCCGGGTGGATGGTGACCTGGTTGACGCCGAGTTCGGTCCGGGCGATCTGGGCGTGGACGGTGACGCCGCCCTGGCCGACCTCGGCCATCGCGGTGTGCACGGTGGCGACCGGCTCGCCGTTGATGACCTCCATCCGGACGCGGGCGGTGGAGTAGTCGTCGAAGCCCTCGGAGAAGCCGACGTTCTTCAGGCCGACCGCGTAGCCGACGCCGCGCACGACGCCTTCGCCGTGGGTGGTGTTGGAGAGTCCGCCGGGCAGCGCCCGTACGTCCACGGAGGCGCCCTCGCTGCCGGCCGTCAGCCACTCCTGCTCGGGCGGCATCGGCCGGGCCTTGACCCGGCGCAGCAGTTCGGCGACCGGGGCCGGCGAGTCGCAGGGCTGTCCGGTGGGCAGCAGGGTGCCCTGCTCCATGGCGTTGAGCTGCCGGAACTCGACCGGGTCCATGCCGAGCTTCGCGGCGAGCTTGTCCATCTGCGCCTCGTAGGCGAAGCACGCCTGGACCGCGCCGAAGCCGCGCATCGCGCCGCAGGGCGGGTTGTTGGTGTAGAGGGCGATCGCCTCGATGTCGACGTCCTCGACCTTGTACGGTCCGACCGAGAGCGAGGAGGCGTTGCCGACGACGGCCGGGGAGGCGGAGGCGTAGGCCCCGCCGTCCAGGACGATGCGGCACTTCATGTGGGTGAGCTTGCCGTCCTTGGTGGCGCCGTGCTCGTAGTGGAGCTTCGCCGGGTGCCGGTGGACGTGTCCGAAGAAGGACTCGAACCGGTTGTAGACGATCTTGACGGGCTTGCCGGTGCGGAGCGCCAGCAGGCAGGCGTGGATCTGCATCGAGATGTCCTCGCGGCCGCCGAAGGCCCCGCCGACGCCGGAGAGCGTCATGCGGACCTTGTCCTCGGGCAGGCCGAGGACGGGGGCGATCTGCTTGAGGTCGGAGTGCAGCCACTGGGTGGCGACGTACAGCTCGACGCCGCCGTCCTCGGAGGGTACGGCGAGGCCCGACTCGGGGCCGAGGAACGCCTGGTCCTGCATGCCGAAGGTGTACTCGCCGGTGACGACGACATCGGCGCGCTTGGCGGCCTCGTCGGCGTCGCCGCGGACGATCGGCTGCCGGTGCACGATGTTGGGGTGCGGTACGTGGCCGATGTGGTGGTCGTCGCGGTTCTCGTGGACGAGGACGGCGTCGGGCGCGGTCGCCGAGGCCTCGTCCGTGACGACGGGCAGCTCGCGGTACTCGATCCTGATCTTGGCGGCGGCACGGCGCGCGGTCTCCGGGTGGTCGGCGGCCACGAGGGCGACCGGTTCACCGTGGTGGCGGACCTTGCCGTGGGCCAGGACCGGGGTGTCCTGGATCTCCAGGCCGTAGTTCTTCATCGCGGCGGGCAGGTCGTCGTAGGTCAGGACCGCGTAGACCCCGGGCGTCGCGAGCGCCTCGGAGGTGTCGATGGAGACGATCTCGGCGTGCGCGACGGTGGAGCGCAGCGTCTGGCCCCACAGCATGTCCTCGTGCCACATGTCGGAGGAGTACGCGAACTCGCCGGTGACCTTGAGGGTGCCGTCGGGGCGGAGCGTGGACTCGCCGATGCCGCCCTTCGTGGGCGACCCCTGGGTGATCTTGGTGGGTGTTCCGGCCGGTGCGTTCCGGGCCTGGGGCGTGGTCATGACCGGTCCGCCTCTCCCTGGCGGGCGGCCGCGAGGCGGACCGCGTCCAGGATCTTCTCGTACCCGGTGCAGCGGCACAGGTTGCCGGAGAGCGCCTCGCGGATGTCCTGGTCGGACGGGGAGGGGGTGTTCTCCAGCAGTTCGTCGGCGGCGACCAGCAGGCCGGGGGTGCAGAAGCCGCACTGGACGGCTCCCGCGTCGATGAACGCCTGCTGGATCGGGGCCAGTTCGACGGCCTCGCCGGTCTGGCCGTCGGTGGGCCGGGCCTGCCACCGCTGGGCGGCGTCCAGGGTGGTGCCGCACCCGCCGGAGGCGCAGCCGCCGCCGGGGTGGGCGTCCTCGCGGTGCTTGGCGTAGTCGGCGAGCCCCTCGACGGTGACGACCTCGCGGCCCTCGACCTGGCCGGCGGCGACGAGGCAGGCGCAGACCGGGACGCCGTCCAGGCGGACCGTGCAGGAGCCGCATTCGCCCTGCTCGCAGGCGTTCTTGGAGCCGGGCAGCCCCATGCGCTCCCGCAGGACGTAGAGGAGGGACTCGCCCTCCCACACGTCGTCGGCTTCCTGCCGACGGCCGTTGACGGTGAAATTGACTCGCATGGTTACGCGGCTCCTTCCAGCGCGCGGCCCGCGCCGCGGTACTGCTCCCAGGTCCAGCCGAGCGTGCGGCGGGCCATGATGCCGACCGCGTGCCTGCGGTACTTCGCCGTACCGCGTACGTCGTCGATCGGGTTGCAGGCGCCGGAGGCGAGGGCGGCGAACTGCTGGGCGATCGACGGGGTGATGATCTTTCCGTTCTCCCAGAAGCCGCCCTCCTCCAGCGCGGCGTTCAGGAACTCCTCGGCCTCCTTGGCCCGGATGGGCGTCGGGGCGGCGGAGCCGATGCCGGTGCGCACGGTGCGGGTCTCGGGGTGCAGGGCGATGCCGAACGCGCAGACGGCGATGACCATGGCGTTGCGGGTGCCGACCTTGGAGTACTGCTGGGGTCCGTCGGCCTTCCTGATGTGCACGGCGCGGATCAGCTCGTCCGGCTCCAGGGCGTTGCGCTTGACGCCCGTGTAGAAGGCGTCGATGGGGATCAGCCGCTTTCCGCGTACGGACTCGGCCTCGACCTCGCCGTCGGCGGCGAGCAGGGCCGGGTGGGCGTCGCCGGCCGGGGAGGCGGTGCCGAGGTTGCCGCCGACCCCGCCGCGGTTGCGGATCTGCGGGGAGGCGACGGTGTGCGAGGCGAGCGCCAGGCCGGGCAGCTCGGCGCGCAGGTGCTCCATGATGCTGCTGTACGGCACGGAGGCGCCGAGACGTACGTTCTCCTGGCCCACCTCCCACTCGGACAGCTCACCGATCCGGTTCAGGTCCAGGAGGTACTCGGGCCGCCGGTGGTCGAAGTTGATCTCGACCATGACATCGGTGCCGCCCGCGATGGGCACAGCCGTGGGGTGCTCGGCCTTGGCGGCGAGCGCCTCCTCCCAGCTGGCGGGGCGAAGGAAGTCCATGAGTGGCTCTCTTCTCGATCGGGTGGTTCGCCGGGACTGGGGACGGCCGGCCCTCGACTGGGCGTTCATGCGGTGTTCACGCGGTGTGTGGCCCAGTACACAAGCCGGGCCCGGGCCGGTGCAGTCACCGAAACACCGAAGGAGTTGGCTGGTCTCCGTTCTCGTCTTGTAGATTCGAACGAATGGCGGAGGTTCGTCATCTCTCCGCAATTCACAGGTACCCGCTCCACCCCACCCCTCCCCCCACCCCACGGCCCCCTTCACCCCCTCGCGGCCACCGGCCCCACCCCCACCCCCCTCACCCACTCCTTCCACGAAAGATCGGCGGCGACGAGATGCGGCTGCGCGCACTGCTGGAGACCGACGCGCTGGGCCTCCGGCTGCTCGGCGGCGAGGACGAGCTGGACCGCACGGTCCGGGGCGTCATGACGACCGACCTGCGCGACCCCAGCCGCTACCTCTCCGGCGGCGAACTGGTGCTCACGGGCCTCGCCTGGCACCGGGGCGCGGCGGACTCCGAGCCGTTCGTCCGGATCCTCGCGGGCGCGGGGGTGGCCGGCCTCGCGGCCGGCGAGGCGGAGCTGGGGGACGTCCCCGCCGATCTGGTGGAGGCGTGCCGGCGCCACCGCCTCCCGCTCTTCGCGGTGCACGAGACGGTGGCCTTCGCGACGATCACCGAGCACGTCGTACGCCAGGTGTCCGGCGAGCGGGCGGGGGACCTGGCGGCCGTGGTGGACCGGCACCGGAGGCTGATGACCTCGGGCCCGGCGGGCGGGGGCCCCGAGGTGGTCCTGGACCTCCTCACCTCCGACCTGGACCTGCGGGCCTGGGTGCTGTCCCCCACCGGCCGCCAGGTCGCCGGGGCGGGCGCCCCGCTGCCGGGTCCGCTGGGCACGGCGCTGGCCGGTCACCACCTGGCCGCGACCCGCGCCGGCCGCCGGGCCCCGCACCGGGCGGCCGTCGCCGGTACGACGTACTCGCTCTTCCCGATCCGGAACACGGGGCGGGGTTCGGCGGCCGCCGTCCGCGATGTACGGGAGTCGGTCCTCTCCGACTGGCTGCTGGCGGTCGAGGCGGACGCCTCGGACTGGCCCGCCGCCCGCCTCGACCTGCTCCAGGGCGTCACCCAGCTGATCGTGGTCGAGCGGGACCGCCGCGACGCGGCCCGTACCGTACGCCGCCGGCTCGCCCAGGAGGTGCTGGAGCTGGTCCAGGCGGGCGCCGCCCCCGCGGAGATCGCGGCGAGGCTGCGGGTCGCCGCTCCGGTCCTGCTGCCCGGCCTCGGCGCCGCCCCGCAGTGGCAGGTCGTGGTGGCCCGGCTCGACTGGAGCGCGGCGGGCGGGCCGGCCGCCGCGGGCGACATCGCGAGCGGGCCGGTGGCGCAGGCGCTGCTGGAGGAGATCCTCGTCGATCCGGCGGTCGGCGGCCCCGACTCGGCCGACCGGATCGCCGTCGCCCACACGGGTGAGGAGGCCATCGCGCTGGTGCCGCTGCCCTCCCCGGCGGACCCGCCCTCGGACGCCGGGGAGGGCGCGGCGGGGGCCGCGGCGGACGGCGCGGACGCCGACGCTCCCCACGGGGAGCCCGGACTCCACGCCGACGCGCTGCTCGCCTCCGTGCGCGAACCGCTCTCGGCCGGGCTCGCCGACGACGGCCGGCTGACACTCGGTGTCAGCGCGGCCGTGCACTCCGCCGAGGGGCTGCGCGGCGCGCTGGAGGAGGCCCGGCACGCGCGGCGGGTGGCCGCCGCCCGGCCCGGCC
Organism: Streptomyces sp. NPDC017448; assembly: GCF_044330565.1. Lineage (NCBI taxonomy): Bacteria > Bacillati > Actinomycetota > Actinomycetes > Kitasatosporales > Streptomycetaceae > Streptomyces > Streptomyces sp. NPDC017448. Next base: position 158,142 of record NZ_JBIRLM010000002.1, read on the forward strand.
GGGTCTGCGCCGCCGGCCACCACGAACTGGCCTCGCACGTGCTGCTGCTGCCGTTCGTCCCCGACGACGTCCGGCGCGCCTTCACCGCCCGGCTGCTGGACCCGCTGCGCGACTACGACCGGCGCCACCGGGCAGAGCTGATCGAGACGCTGGAGGCGTTCCTGGACTGCGACGGGTCGTGGACCCGCTGCGCGGCCCGGCTGCACCTGCACGTCAACACCCTGCGCTACCGCGTCGGACGAATCGAGCAGTTGACGGGGCGTGACCTCGCGCGCCTGGAGGACAAGCTCGACTTCTTCCTCGCCCTGCGCATGAGCTGACGCTCCGGCGGCGGACGGGGCCGGCGGGCCCCGGAGCGCTCCCGCCGATTGTGAAATATTTCACCTGACATCGTCCGGCCCTCTTGGCCCGGAGTGCCGATCCGTGCTGAGATGCGCCGTACCCAACAGCACGATGGCGCGCTCGGGGAGGGCAATGTGGCGCATACCGCCATGTCTGGTTCCGGAACGACAGCAGATGACGATCCGCCGCTCCAGACCGCGGTATGGCGGCTGCGGTCCCGCGCCTGCTGGACAGACGCGGCCGCCCTCCTGGAGCGCCACGCGGGTACCGACGCGGCGGCCGCCCTCCAGCGCACCGCGCTGCTGACCGAGCGGTGCCTGTACACCGGGCAGGGCTGGACCGAGGCGGAGGACGCCCTGCGGACGGCGGAGGCCGTCGCCCGCAGCGACGACGAACGGGGGTCGGCCGCCTCGGAGCGGGGTCACCTGGCGTACGCCTCCACCCTGCTGGCGGTACGGGACCGGGCCGACGAGGCGAGCGTGGCGCTCAGCCGGTCGGCGGCGCTGCTGGCCCCCGCCTCCCCGGCCCGGCCGCTGCTGGACTTCCGGCGCGGGCTGATCGCCCAGAACATCGCGGAGTCGCCGCAGTCGGCACGGGCCGCGTTCCGCCGGGCGCACGCCGGTGCGGCGGCGCAGGACGACGCGCTGCTGCTGTCGTCCACCTGGCGACACCTGGCCGCCCTCGACCTGCGCGAGGGGGAGCTGGCCGCAGCCCGGCAGGGCTTCGCCGAATCGCTGCGCATCCGCGAGGAGTTGGGGTTCCTGGTCGGTACGGCTCCGGCGCTGATCTCGCTCGCGGAGACGGCGGAGGAGCCGGAGGCGGCCCGGCTGCGCGCCGAGGCCGGCCGGCTGTTCCGGCTGCTGGGCGGCGTGCCCACCTGGCTGGCCCCGTACCTGGGACCGCCTGCGCCCCGCCCGGGCGGGGCGGACTGAACCCTCGGGGTCCACCGGCTCCGGCCCGGCCCCGGTCGTTCGGGGGGCGAGCCGAGGCCGGTGCGGACTGCACGGGTACGGGCCGTGCATCCGCCTGACGGCGCGGGCGACGGGGTCGGGTGCGCCGCCGGTGCGGACGCGACCCCTGCGGACGCGACCCGTTGGAGTGCGGGCCGTCCGGGTGAAAGCGGCGGGCGACCGGGAGGCTCGGGTAGCCGGGAGCCTCCGTGACCAGGAGCCTCCGGTGACCAGGAGGCTCGGGTGGCCGGGAGGCGCGGGTGGCCGGGAGGCGCGGGTGGCCGGGAGGCGCGGGCCTCCCGGGCCGCGGCCCCCTGGGCCACGGCCCTCTGCGCGTCAGCTCTCGGCGCCGGTGAAGTGCTCGCTGACCAGGGCCCGGACGACGGTCAGGTCCTGGGCGACGAGCGCGTCGAGCAGGGCGGTGTGCTCGGAGGCGTCCGCGAGCAGATCGGCCCGGCGGGCGGCGGGCCCCGAGACGGGCGGCCACTGGGCGCGCCGGTGCAGTTCCTCGGCGACGGCCACCAGCTGCCCGTTGCCCGACAGCGCGAGGACCGCGCGGTGGAAGGCCCGGTCCGACTCCGCGTAGGCGGCCAGGTCGCCCACGGCCGCCGCCGCGACCGTGGCGTCCGCCAGGGGGCGCAGGGCGCTCCAGCGGCGCGCCGGGACCGTACGGGCCAGGTCCAGCATCACCGGGACCTCGATCAGGGCCCGCACCTGCGCCAGCTCGGCCAGCTCGCGGGGGCCGCGCTCGCTGACCCGGAAGCCGCGGTTCGGCACGACCTCGACCGCGCCCTCGGCGGCCAGCTGCTGCATGGCCTCGCGCACCGGGGTCGCGGAGACCCCGAAGCGCGCGCCGAGCGCGGGGGCGGAGTACACCTGGCCGGGCGCCAGCTCGCCGTCGACGAGGGCGGTGCGCAGGGCGTCCAGGATCTGTCCGCGCACGGAGTGCCGCCGCACGGCGCGCGGCGCGGGCGGCTCGCCCGGAAGGCGCTCCCCGTGGGTGTGTTCGCCCCGGGCCCGCTCGGGCTCCGGAGCGCGTCCAGGCTCCGGAGCGCGTCCGGGCCCCGGCGCCTGTGCCGGAACGCGCGCCCCGACCACCGCGCGCGGGAACACGCCGGGGGCGTACGCCGGACGTGCGCCGTCGTGCGCGCTGCCCTGCTCCACCCGGACCTCCTCCGCCCGCCGCATGCCGGCTCGCGTGGGCCGGACCTCCTGTGCACGATAGAGGGAGAAGGTCGCGGTTCCTACCTCGACGAGATCGGATAAGGTAAGCCTTACCTGCAACCGATCCCGATTCGGTGGTCCCCTGCATGCCTCTCTCCCCGCCGCTCACCGACGCCGCGACGTCCCCCGCGGCCGCCGCGTACGCCCGCCTGAGCGAGGTGTTCCCCGGCCTGCGGGTCGACGTGCTCGACGGCGACGCCGCCGCCCCGTCCGGCGCGGGCTGGGTCGGCGCGGCGGAGCTGGCGGCCGGCGGGGAGGCGGTGGACTCCTTCCTCGCCTGGGACGACGCCCAGGTGGTGCGCGACTACGGGCAGCGGGCCCGTCCGGACGTGGTGGCCAGCTTCGGACTGCACCGGTACGCCTGGCCCGCCTGCCTGCTGGTGACGGTCCCGTGGTTCCTTCAGCGCCGGGTGCCCCGCGTCCCGGTCGGGGCCGTGGCCTTCCAGCGGGCGCTGGGGCGCCTGACGGTGCGGACCGGGGAGTTCGCCTGCCTGCCGGACGACCCGGCGGCCGCGCTGCCCGGGGCCCGGACCGTCCCGGACGAGGCGGCGCTGCGGGCCGAGGTCCTGGACTCCCTGGCCGAACACCTCGGCCCGGTGCTGGAGGGCTTCGGACCGCGCATGCGGCGCGGGAAGCGGGCCCTGTGGGGGATGGCGACGGACGAGATCGTCGAGGGCCTCTGGTACATCGCGCACCTGCTGGGCGAGGAGCGCCGAGCGATGGCCGAGCTGGAGCTGCTGCTCCCCGGCACCACCAAGCCGTACGCCGGCGGCGCGGGCTTCCGGGAGCTGACCGGGCCCGACGGGCAGCCCCTGCCGACCCGGGACCGGGCGAGCTGCTGCCTGTTCTACACGCTGCGGCCCGACGACACCTGCGTCACCTGCCCGCGCACCTGCGACGCGGAGCGGGTGCGGAAGCTCGCCGCGGCTTCCTGATCCACACCGCCCTTCCGGAGGACGGAAAATCGAACACAACTCGGCTTTACCGAGCGGGAGTTCGAGGAATTTCCACCCATCGATAGCGCCTCCCACCCCCATGGCGTGCTCTTGTCCCGAAACCACCGGAGCGGCACGGTAATTCCGTCACGATGGCGCACGAAACGCCCTACGTGACGCAAGGGACCGCGCATGAGACTGACCGACATATCGCTTGACTGGCTGCTTCCGGGCGCCGTACTGCTCGTGGGGGTCATGGCGGCGGTGACGGTGGTCGCACGCGGCAAGCGTGCCGCCGGCAAGGCCGCGGCGGCCGACGACTCCTGGGAACGCAGCGAGGAACGCCGCAGGCGCAAGGAGGCGCTGTACGCCACCGCCTCGTACGTCCTGCTGTTCTGCTGCGCGGCGGTCGCCGCCGCGCTCTCCTTCCACGGGCTCGTGGGCTTCGGCCGGCAGAACCTGAACCTCAGCGGCGGCTGGGAGTACCTGGTCCCGTTCGGGCTGGACGGGGCCGCGATGTTCTGTTCCGTGCTGGCCGTACGGGAGGCGAGCCACGGAGACGCGGCGCTCGGCTCCCGGCTGCTGGTGTGGACGTTCGCCGGGGCCGCCGCCTGGTTCAACTGGGTGCACGCGCCCCGGGGCATGGACCACGCGGGCGCACCGCACTTCTTCGCGGGGATGTCCCTCTCGGCCGCGGTGCTCTTCGACCGCGCGCTGAAGCAGACCCGCCGTGCTGCGCTGCGCGAACAGGGGCTGGTGCCCCGTCCGTTGCCGCAGATCCGGATCGTCCGCTGGCTGCGGGCCCCCCGGGAGACCTTCGGCGCCTGGTCGCTGATGCTCCTGGAGGGCGTCCGCACCCTGGACGAGGCGGTGGACGAGGTGCGGGAGGACCGCAAGGAGCAGGAGCAGACCCGGCTGCGCCGCCGGGAGCAGGCCAAGCTGGACCGGGCCCGCATCAAGGCCCTGAACCGGCAGAACCGGGCCTGGGGGCGCGGTGTCCGGGGCGGGCACCAGGTGGACGCGCCCGCCCTCGCCCCGTCGCCGGCCGGCTCCGCGCCGGCCGTCACGGAGCCCGCCATAGCGGAGCCGGGTCAGCTGCCCCTGCGACCCCGGCCATCCCTGCAAGCCGTCGGCCCGAAGCAGGCGGACGGCCCGGGTTCGAAGAGCCTGGACGCGCCCAGCCGGGGAAGTGACCCGCGGACCGTCGACCTCACCGCCGAGGACGACACCCAGACACTCCCCCGGCTGGACTCCCTGGAACAGAAACTCAAGGACCTGGAGCAGCAGTTCGGCTGAACCCGTGGTGCGGCGGAGGGCCTTTCAGGGCCTTCCGCCGTGCAGTTCGAACCAGACGACCTTGCCCAGGACCTGTGCTTCCACCCCCCACGCGTCGGCCAGGCTACGGACCAGGATCAGCCCCCTGCCGTGCGTACCGTCGTCGGCGTTCGGTACGTACGGGGCGGGCAGGTCCTCCGAAGCGAAGTCCTGTACCTCGACGCGGAGTCGGGCGGGCGTCGCCGTGGCGGTGACCACGGCGCCGTGCCTCGTGTGGATGAGGGCGTTGGTCACCAGTTCGCTCACCAGCAGCTCCGCCGCCTCGACCTGCTCCCGTCCGGAGCGGTGCTCCAGGAACTCCCGCAGCTCCCGGCGGACTTCCCCCACCGCGGACCGGTCGGCGTGGCCGACTCTTCGGCGCATCCGGGCCGGCTGCGGCGCATCGCCCGGTCTGCGCCCCCGGGGGCCGCGCACCTCGACGACCCCGGCCCTCTTCTGACGTTTCGTCATTTCCCCCGCCCGCACAGTCGCCTACCCCCTTCGGTCCGGCTGCCCGTCGAACAGCCTCACGGGATGCATGCCCCTGTACGCACACGGTCACGCTTGTCGGCTCATCCCTACGTGTGCGGCCGGAAGCGGCGAGGGGCGCACAGAACATCCCACCCGCGCACGCCATCACCACATAGGCGCAGCCGAGGTCAACATCCTGCGAGCAGGGGGTGGTTGGCGTTGACCGTGCGCCGTCTACGCGCGTCATCATGATGGGATGCGCATCCCCCCACGGATCACCCGGTTCGGCGGCGCGGCCGCCCTCCTCTCCCTCCTGATCGCCTCGGGGCCGGTCGCGGCCCAGGCGGCCGGCCCCGCCACGGCCACCACCGTCTCCCACTCCGCGTCCGCGTTCCGTGCGGCGGCGGTCGGGAGCATCTGCTACTCGGCCCTGCCGCCCCAGGCGCACGACACCCTGGACCTGATCGAGCGGGGCGGCCCCTTCCCGTACGAGCAGGACGGCACCGTCTTCCAGAACCGCGAGGGCCTGCTCCCCGACCGGTCAACCGGCTACTACCACGAGTACACCGTGATCACGCCCGGCTCCGAGACCCGCGGCGCCCGCCGGATCGTCACCGGTGAGCAGAACGAGGAGGACTACTACACCGCCGACCACTACGCCTCCTTCGACCTGGTCGACCACGGCTGCTGATCCGACGCCGAGCCTCCCCCCGGGGCCGGCGGTCACCCCGGTGGCCGCCGGCCCCGGCCCGGGCGCCCAGGGGTCAAGGGCGCGGCACGTTGCGGAGGTTGGAGCGGGCCATCTGGAGCATCCGGCCCACTCCCCCGTCCAGCACGATCTTGCTGGCGGAGAGCGCGAAGCCGGTGACCATGTCGGCGCTGATCTTCGGCGGGATGGAGAGCGCGTTCGGATCGGTGACGACGTCGACGAGTGCGGGGCCCTTGTGCTTGAACGCGTCCTTGAGCGCGGACTGCAGCTGCTTGGGCTTCTCCACCCGTACCCCGTAGGCGCCGGCCGCGCGGGCGATGGCGGCGAAGTCGGGGTTCTTGTTGGTGGTCCCGTACGACGGCAGCCCGGCCACCAGCATCTCCAACTCGACCATGCCGAGGGAGGAGTTGTTGAAGAGGACGACCTTCACCGGCAGGTCGTACTGGACCAGGGTGAGGAAGTCGCCCATCAGCATGGAGAATCCGCCGTCGCCGGACATCGCGACGACCTGCCGGTTCCGGTCGGTGAACTGGGCGCCGATCGCCTGCGGCAGCGCGTTGGCCATCGAGCCGTGGCTGAACGAACCGATCACCCGCCGCTTGCCGTTGGGCGTCAGGTAGCGGGCGGCCCACACGTTGTTCATGCCGGTGTCGACGGTGAAGACGGCGTCCTCGTCGGCCATGTCGTCCAGCACGGAGGCGACGTACTCGGGGTGGATCGGAACGTGCTTGTCGACCTTGCGGGTGTACGCCTTGACCACGCCCTCCAGGGCGTTGGCGTGCTTCTTCAGCATCCGGTCGAGGAACTTGCGGTCGGACTTGGGCTGCACCCGGGGGGTGAGGCAGCGCAGGGTCTCGCGCACATCGCCCCAGACCGCGAGGTCGAGCTTGGAGCGGCGGCCGAGGCGCTCGGGGCGCACATCGACCTGGACGATCTTCACGTCGTCCGGCAGGAAGGCGTTGTACGGGAAGTCCGTGCCGAGCAGGATGAGGAGGTCGCACTCGTGCGTCGCCTCGTACGCGGCCCCGTAGCCGAGCAGTCCGCTCATACCGACGTCGTACGGATTGTCGTACTGGATCCACTCCTTGCCGCGCAGCGCGTGGCCGACCGGGGACTTGACCTTCTCGGCGAACTCCATGACCTCGGCGTGCGCCCCGGCGGTTCCGCTGCCGCAGAACAACGTCACCCGTTTGGCCTCGTCCACCATGCGGCAGAGCTTGTCGATCTCGTCGTCGCCGGGCCGTACGGTGGGCCGCTCGGTGACGAGCGCGTGCTCGATGGACTTCTCGGGGGCGGGCTTGGACGCGATGTCGCCCGGCATGGTGACGACGCCGACCCCGCCGCGCCCGATGGCGTGCTGGATCGCCGTCTGGAGCAGCCGGGGCATCTGCTCCGGGTTGGAGATCATCTCGTTGTAGTGGCTGCACTCCTGGAACAGCAGCTCCGGGTGGGTCTCCTGGAAGTAGCCGAGGCCGATCTCGCCGGAGGGGATGTGCGAGGCGAGGGCCAGCACGGGGGCCATCGACCGGTGGGCGTCGTACAGGCCGTTGATCAGGTGCAGATTGCCGGGCCCGCAGGAACCGGCACAGGCCGCGAGGGAGCCGGTGACCTGCGCTTCCGCACCGGCCGCGAAGGCGGCGGTCTCCTCGTGCCGGACGTGGATCCAGTCGATGGAGGAGTTACGCCGGATGGCGTCCACGACGGGGTTCAGGCTGTCGCCGACGACGCCGTACAGGCGTTTGACGCCTGCCCTGGCGAGGATGTCGACGAACTGCTCCGCCACGTTCTGCTTGGCCATGGGTGCGCGCCCTTCCTTGCCCGTGATCCGTGCACTTCGGTTGTCCGGAGACCGGAGCGGCGAAACACCGCGCCGCCGGGCTCCGGAATCCATCAACCCACGGTGGGCGCGGTTACGCCTCCCAGACGGCGGCGCAGGTGCGGTCGTCGGCGTACCCCGCCACCCGGAGCTGGACGTCGGCGAGGAAGGCGGGCAGCCCGGGCGGGCCGCCGCTCCCCCAGCGGTCGGCGAGCTCGGCGGAGAGCTCCGGTTCGCCGCGCATCGGCTCGGCGAGGCCGCTGCCGCAGAGCATCAGCGTGTCGCCGGGCCGTGCCACGGAGGCCCGGAAGCGGAAGGGCTCGGCGGGCGGCCTCGGGGGCCCGCCGGTCTCCGCCGACGGAGGCGCGGTGATCTGGAGGTCCATGGTCAGCCGATCGCCGTCCGCCCCTTCCGCCGGTCCGCCGCCCGGCCGGCCGGTCGCGGCCTCGGGAACGACCGGTTCCAGGTCCTGCCACAGTCCGTCGCGGAGCCGGAAGAGGCCGCCTCCGCCGACGCCGAAGAAGACCCGGGTGCGGCATGCGGGGTCGGCCGACAGCAGGAGGCAGCGGAGGCTCGCGGTGTACGCGTCGGGGGCGACGCCCAGTTCGGCGGCGCGGGCGCGCAGCCTTCCGTACGTACGGTCCGTGAGCCGGTGCAGCCCGGACTTCAGGTCGCCCCGGCGACCGGCCCGTATGTCCTCGGAGAGCCGCAGGTGGCTGCGGGCGACGGCCCCGCCGATCCAGCGGCAGGCGTCGGCGGCGGCGAGGTGCGCCGCTTCGCCGGACCGTCTGCCGCCGGCCACGGCGACGAGGACGAGGGCGCTCTCGGCGGACCCGAAGCGGGCGGTGAGCAGCCCCTCGCGCCGGGGCTCGCCCCGGAAGCGGGCGGAGTCGCCGCGCACGGAGGCGGAGCGCAGGGTGTACGTGCCGTACCGCGCGCCGTCCAGGACGGTGTCGGGGACGAGCGTGTCCAGGTTCTCCGAGGTGGCGGAGGGCAGAGCGGCGGGCTCGGCGTCGTAGGTGGGGGGCCGCTCCCCGAGGTGGCCGACGACGGGCCGGTCCTCGGCGGCGAAGGCCTCGGGGCCCGGCGGACGTTCGTGCGGAGCCCCGGGGCCGGCGGGGGCGGAACCGGCCGGCCCCCGGGGCGCGGTGAAGGTCCGGGGCCCCGTCTGTCCGCCGGGCGTTTCCCAGGGAGCGGGGAAGACGGCGGTACGGGGCGACGGCGGGGGCGGCGGCGACACGGGCGGCGGGGCGGGCGCGCGGCCCTGGGCCGGGAGCGGGAGCGCCACACGCGGGTCCGGGGGCGGGGGCGACACAGGCGGGGCGGAGGGCGGGGGCGACGCAGACGGGGCGGGCGCACGGTCCGGGACCGGCGCCGCGTCCGCGGTCCCGTCCTGGTCCGGCGGCAGGACCTGGAGCCGGGAGGCGTCCCCGTGCGGATCCTGGGGGCGGTCCGCCTCGCGGGCCGCGAACGCCTCCTCCTCGCGGTCCGTCTCCCAGGGCGTTCCCGGCGCCCCGGTCGGCTCCCGGGGGCGGTCCGCCTCCGTCTTCGCGCCGCGGGCCGCGTACGGCTCCTCCTCGCGGTCCGGCCCCTCGTACCGATCGGCGTACGGGTCCTCGTACGCCTCCGCGTACGGGTTCCGGACGGTCTCGCGCACGGGGGCCCGGCAGCCGTCGTCCACCGGGCCGCCCACCGTGTCCGACACGGAGTCGAAGCGGTCGTCGAGGCTGTCGGCCGCGCTGCCGGGACCGGTGTCCGGCGCGGTCTCGTCGTACAGCTTGCGCCACCAGTCGTCCTCGTGGGCGGCGGGCGTCTCCCCCTGCTGACTCATGCCCCTATTGTCCACCACCGGGGCGGTCCGAAAACGGGACATCGGGAAAATGCGGCCCGGGAAAAGGGCCCGCCGGGCGCCTCACCCCCCACGGGAAGGACGCCCGGCGGACCGGTCGGCGTGATCGGCATATCGGCGTTCCGGCCGCTCGTACACTCAGCCGATCAGCGGTTCAGCGGTTCAGCGGTTCAGCGAACGGTGTACGCGTCCTGGACGGTCTGGACGACGGAGTTGCCGTTGGCGTCGGTCAGTTCCGTCCGCAGGGCGACGGACTCGCCCCGCGCGTCCGCGTGGTCGACGGTCGCGGTCCACCGGCCCCCCTTCACCGCGGTGGTCGCCGCGTGCCACGTCTCGCCGCCGTCGTAGCTGAAGGAGACCTTCGCGGCGGTGAGTTCGCCGGGGGCGTACCCGGCGTGCCCGGTGGCGGCGAGGCCGATCCGCTGACCGTTCTTCGCGGGCACGGTCTTCATGCCGTCCATCGGCACGTCGTAGCGCGGGAAGAGCATCGGGAGCCCCTGCGACACCACGTCCGGCTTCCGCTCCGACCGGAAGCCCCAGGTGGTCTCCGTCAGCGTGGACCGCTTCCAGACCTTGGCGGGCGAGCCGATCTTGGTGGTGGTCATGGTCAGTTCGTACGCGCCGTCCTCGGCAGGCACGCGGAACGCACCGTACGGGTAGCCGGTCTGGCCGACGACCTTGCCGTCGCGCTTCAGCCTCATGTTCCCGACGTCACCGAACGAGCCCTGCTGCCCGACGTGTTCGGAGTCGGTCATGAACGCGGGAGCCGCGCCGATCACATTGTCCTGGCGCTCGCCGGCGAGCGCGGTCCCGCCCTTCTCGTCACGCGGAGCCCCGGGAACCAGGAGACCCCGGTACCAGTTCTCCGTCAGGGTCCGGCCGGCCTGGTGGGTACGGGCGTCGCCCGTCATCAACTCGCCCCACGGGAAGCTGGAGGAGAGCATCTTCTGCCAGACGGTGTCGCCCGCCGAGTAGTACTCGGTGCGCTTTCCGGGGGTGGCGACCACGGCCATGGTGGACGCGAGGAAGGTGCCGCCGTACGGGCGGCCGACCAGGAGCGTGTCGACGAAGTCGGTGGCCACGCCCATGGATTCGTGGGTGGAGACGACCGCGCCGAGCTTCTCGTCCTTGACCTTGTAGGTGCGGTCCGAGGTGATCTGCCCCTTCTCGGGGAACGACAGGTTGTAGACATACGGGCTGACGGCCGTGGCCGTCCAGGAGACCTCCGTCCTCCCCTCGCCCAGGGCCTTCTTCAGCACGGCGGCCTCCTCGGCGCGCAGTCCGAGGACCGGCAGGGGCGCGGCCCCGTAGCCGAGGCTCGGCTGCCAGTCTCCGGCCGCGGGGCGGTGCACCAGGAGTGCCTTCGCCCCGGCGGCCTGGGCGGCCCGCGCCTGGGCCACGGCGGTCGAGTCGTCGTCGCCCACCTTCACCAGGGCGATCCGGCCCTTCACTCCGGCGGCCGCCAGTTCGGCGGCGCTGCCCGCACCGGCGTCGACGACCTCGGCGCGGTCGGTGCCGTCCAGGTTGACCGAACCGGTGGTGGCGGGACGAGGGTGCAGGGCCGCTCCGCCGACGAGGCCGAACTTCTGGATCTGCGGTGCGTAGGCACGCCAGAAGGAGGTGAAATCGAAGTCTCCGTCACGGGCCTTGCCCTGGACGTCGACCCTGTAGTCCTTGACGATCCCGGGGCCGGAGATCGACCCGGAGTGCAGCCAGGTGTCGTCCCATGTGCGGCCGAACGACAGGGTGGCGCCCCGGGTTTCGGAGACCCGGTCCTCGGTCCGCACCTTCAGCCGGTGGGCCTTGCGGACGTCGAGGACGACCGTGGTGTCCTTGGTGACCTGGAGCTGGGGGCGGGCCAGGTAACCGACGGATCCGGTCAGCCGGCCGGTCGAGTCGGCGGTGTCGGGCGACTCGATGAAGCTGGAGACGAAGTACGCGCCGGGCCGCACCCGGTAGCTCTGGTCGGTCGCACCGGCGTTGAAGCGGCGCTCGCCCGACGAGGTGTCGGTGCCGATGAGGTCGAGGGAGGAGACGCCGTCCGCGGGCTTGCCGTTGCCGTCGACGAGCTTGACGCGCAGGGTGACCGTCTCCGGGGCCACGTACAGGGAGAAGGGGGTGGAGACCTTCACTCCCCCGGGGGCCGTGGCGAGGATCCGGCCGGTGACGTCGCCGTACTGGGCGGCGGTCAGCCGGGCGTCGGGGTCGAGGGTGAGCGGGACCTCGACGGTCCCGCCGGCGGGCACGGTGACCGACGTGCGGTTCAGCTCGGCGATCCGCGAGCGGACCGCCGAGCCGTCGTTGCCGGTGACCCCCGCGAGCTTCAGCGAGAGCTTCACCGGCTTGCCGCCCGTGTTGGTGTACGGCACGGCGGCGGTGGTGCGGTCGCTCTTGTCCTGCGGCCAGTTGAAGGTGCCGCCCTGCACGGCGGAGGGGCCGAAGACGGGCGTACGGATCGCGCGGGCCACGTCGAGGCGGCCGCCGCCGGTCTCGCGGACGTCACCGGGGACGGCGCTGTGCGCCGAGGAGACCAGGGCCGCCTTGATCTGCTGGGCCGTCCATTCGGGACGGCGCTGCTTCAGCACGGCCGCGGCGCCCGCCACGTGCGGGGTCGCCATCGACGTACCGGACATGGAGCGGTACGCCTCCGAGCCCCGGCCGCCCGCCGCCGCGGCGGAGATGGCGACGCCGGGCGCGGCGATCTCGGGCTTGAGGGTGTGCGCACCGAGGGTGGGGCCCCGGCTGGAGAAGCCCGCGGTGGAGTCGTCGCGGTCCACCGCGCCCACCGTCAGGACGCCGGGTGCGCAGCCGGGCGAGGAGACGGTGTTCAGGGAGGGGCCGAGGTTTCCGGCGGCCACCACGAACAACGTGTCCTCGCTCTCGGCGAGTTCGGTGGCCGCCTGGGCCATCGGGTCGGCGCAGTCGGTGGGGCCGGCGCTGCCGAGGCTCATGGAGACGACGTCGGCCTTGTTGTCGACGGCCCACTGCATGCCCGCGATGATCCAGGAGGTCGCGCCGGAGCCGCCGTCGTCGAGGACCTTGCCGACCATCAGGTCGGCGCCGGGCGCGACGCCCTTCTTCGTGCCGCCGCTCGCCGCGCCGGAGCCGCCGACGGTGGACGCGACATGGGTGCCGTGGCCCTGGTGGTCGTCGGTGTCCCCGGATTCGGTGAAGTTCTCCGACGCGGTGATCCGGCCCTGGAGGTCGGGGTGTTCGGCGTCCGCGCCGGTGTCCAGAACGGCGACCTTGGTGCCGGTGCCGTCGTAGCCGGCGGCCCGGGCGAGGTCCGCGCCGACCTGCTTCGTCGACCGGTCGAGGCTCGCTTCCACCTTGCGGTCGAGCCAGAGCTTCTTCAGGCCGGAGCCGGACAGGGTGCGGGGGGTGGTGAGGTCGGCCCAGAAGTCGGCGGCGCGCTTCTTGTCGGCCTTCAGCGCCTGTCCGCCGATGACGTCGAGGACCGCTCCGCGCTCGGCCCCGCGCGGGGCGGCGAAGGAACGGCGGGCCGCGTCCCCGGTGTAGGTGGCGATCAGCGGGACGGAGTCCGTGCGGCTGTCGTCATAACCCTGGCGGATGAGTCCGGTGACGTTGAACAGTTCCTCGTCCACGGTGCCGGCGGCGAGGGCGGGGACGGCGGACTCGGGGTAGACGTACAGGTCGGGGCCGGACTGCCGGGTCTGGACGAGCGGCACGCTGCCGTCCTCGCGGGGCAGCGCCGTGGCGTTGGACGCACCCGAGGCGTTCTCGGTCACCAGGATCCGGTCGCCGGTGACGAGGGTCACCGTGACGGGCTTCCGGTCCGCGGCGGGCGCCGCGCTCCCGGTGATCGGTCTCTTCGCGCCGGGCGCGTCCGGTGGCACTGCCACGGACGGTGCCACGACGGTGACGGCGAGCACGGCGGCGGTCGCCGCTCCGAGTGCCGTACGCGATATCGGGCGCATCGCTCTCCCCTGGTCAATCCGGAATGAATCAGCCCAAGGGGCAGAATTCCGGGGCTCGTTGGTGCTGCGGTGGCGCCACAGTGGCAGAGGTGCCAGGGGTACGGGGGATGATGGGGGCGGCGGGTTTACGCCGTGGCCCTTTCCCGCCATCCGGGGCCCGGCCGCAGGGGCGCCACCGTGCGCGATCAGCACGTTCGGGGAGGTCGGGAGAATGCTGGGGGCCCTGGGTCTGGACGAGAGGCAGGAGGCGGCGTACCGCGCGCTCGTCGCGGCGGGGGCGGCGGAGCTGACCGATCTGGCGCACCGCCTCGCCCTGCCGGAGGCGGATGCGGAACGGGTGCTGCGGCGGCTGGAGCAGCAGGGGCTCGCCGCCCAGTCGTCGGCCCGGCCCGGCCGGTGGGTGGCGGCCCCGCCCGGGGTGGCGCTCGGCGCGCTGCTGATCCAGCAGCGGCACGAGTTGGAGCAGGCGGAGCTGGCGTCCGCGCTCCTCGCCGAGGAGTACCGGGCCGAGGCGAGCCAGCCGGCGGTGCACGACCTGGTGGAGGTGGTGACGGGGGCGAGCGCCGTCTCCCAGCGTTTCCACCAGTTGCAGCTCGGGGCGGCGTCCGAGGTGTGCGCCCTGGTGACGGGTACGCCGGCCGTGGTGACCGGGATGGAGAACGAGTCGGAGGAGCGGGCGGCCTCGCGCGGGGTGAGCTACCGGGTGGTGGTCGAGCGCGAGGTGCTGTCGACGCCGTACGGGATCATGGAGCTGTCGGCGGCGCTGAGCCGGGACGAGCAGTGCCGGGTGGTGGGCCGGGTGCCGACGAAGCTGGTGGTCGCCGACGGGAGTCTCGCCATGGTCCCGCTCACCGGGCGCGGCGCGGAGCCCGCCGCCCTGGTCGTGCACGCCAGCGGGCTGCTGGAGTCGCTGATGGGCCTCTTCGAGTCGGTGTGGCGCGACGCCATGCCGCTGCGGCTGGGCGAGGACGGCGGGGTGCGTGAGGACGGGGCCGGGCCCGACCCGACGGACCTGGAGATCCTGTCCTTGCTGCTGGCCGGGCTGACCGACGCCAGTGTGGCCAAGCAGTTGGATCTGGGGCTGCGGACCGTGCAGCGGCGGGTGAAGGGGCTGATGGAGCTGACCGGGGTCTCGACGCGGCTCCAGCTGGGCTGGCACGCGTACGAGCGCGGCTGGGTGGCCCGTACCCCTCCGGGGGGCTGAGGGCCCGGCCCGGGCCCGTCGCCGCATCCGCGCAGGTGGCCGGGGTGTGCTGACGGGCGGAGCAGGGCGCTCTCGGGCAGGCTGGTCGGATGAGTGTGTGGCAGCTCGTCGCCGTGGGCCTGGTCCTGCTGCTGGGTCTGGTCGGGGTGCTGGTGCCGGGTGTGCCGGGTCAGGCGATCGTCTGGGCCGCGGTGCTGTGGTGGGCGCTGACGGACATGACCCCGACCGCGTGGGGCGTCCTGATCGGCGCGACGGCGCTGATGCTGGTGAACCAGTCCCTCAAGCCGCTGCTGCCGCCGCGCCGCCCGGGCGAGTCGGGCGCGCCCCGCCGGACTCTGGTGCTCGGCGGGGTGGCGGGGATCGTGGGCTTCTTCGTGGTGCCCGTGGTGGGCGGGGTCCTCGGATACGTGGGGGCCGTCTTCGGTGCGGAGCGGCTGCGGCTGGGCAGCCGGGGCGCGGCCTGGACATCGGTGCGCTCGGTGATGCGGGCGACGGGCTACGCGGTGCTGGTGGAGCTGTTCTGCTGCCTGCTGGTGGCGGGCGCCTGGCTGGGGGCGGTGCTCTGGGGCTGACCGGGGCCCCGGGAGGCCGGAGGGACGGCGGGCCACCGCCCCCGGCCGGTCCGGGAGCCCGGCGGTCCGGGAGCCCCGGCCGTCCGGGAGCCCCGGCGGTCCGGGCCCGGCTCCCGGCCGGGGCCTCGGGACTTCCGGGTGGGGCGGGGCGTCAGCTCGGGTGCGGGGCCGCGTCCGCTTCCAGGTGGCGTACGGCGTAGGAGCGCCAGGGCCGCCACCGCTCCGCGCCGGGCGTTCCGCAGGGGTCCACATCCGGGTCCCCGAGCGCCCGCATGCGGATCAGGGCCGCGGTACGCCGGCCGATCCCGGGCAGCGTCAGCAGGGTCCGCTCCGCCTCGTCCCGGTCGGCGCCGGCGTCCAGCCGCAGCACGCCGTCGTCGAGCGCCGCCGCCAAGGCCCGCAGCGCCGGGTCCTCGGCGGAGTCGGCGAGCACACCGGGCTCCGGAAACAGGTGGGTGAGCCCGCCGCACGGCAGGTCCAGCCTCTTCCCGTACCGCTCGACCAGTTCCTCGGCCTCCGCGCGCCCGACCAGGGTGCGTACCGCGGCCTCCTCCGGGTCGGCCGCGCCCGGCGAACGCAGCCCGGGGCGGGCGGCGACGAGCGGGGCGAGCCGGGGGTCGGCGGCCAGCGCCTCGTCCACCGCGTACGGATCGGCGTCCAGGTCGAACAGCCGGCGCACCCGCTGGACGGCGGTGGTGAGGTCGCGCAGGTCGGTGAGGTGGACGCGGGCCTCCAGCCAGGGGCCGCCCGGCGGGGCCTCGTCGACCGCGACGATCCCGCACCCGTAGGGCAGCCGCAGGGTACGCCGGTAGACGCGGCGGCCGGGCGGGCCCCCCACCTCCTCCACCCGGGCGAGCGCCTCGGCGGCCAGCAGGTCGAACAGGGCGGCGGTGGCGTACGGGCCCCGATGGGCGAGCCTCAGCGGGATGCCGGAGCGCAGCCCCTCGCGGCGTCCGCCGCCCAGGCCGGTACCGGCCTCGGCGCGCAGGGCGCTGGGGGTGCGGGCGTAGATCTGCCGGATGGTGTCGTTGAACTGCCGCACGCTGGCGAACCCGGCGGCGAAGGCGATCTCGGTCACCGGCAGCCCGGTGGTCTGGAGGAGCACCCGGGCGGTGTGGGAGCGCTGGGCGCGGGCGAGCGCGACGGGCCCGGCGCCCAGCTCGGCGGTGAGCTGGCGCTGGACCTGGCGGGCGCTGTAGCCGAGCCGTCCGGCGAGGCCGGGAACCCCTTCGCGGTCCACGACGCCGTCGCCGATCAGCCGCACGGCCCGGCCGACGACGTCCGCGCGGGCGTTCCACTCGGCGGAGCCCGGGACGGCGTCCGGCCGACAGCGGCGGCAGGCCCGGAAGCCGCCCGCCTGGGCCGCCGCCGCGGTGGGGTAGAAGCGCACGTTGGCGCGTTTGGGTGTGACGGCGGGGCAGCTCGGCCGGCAGTAGATGCCGGTGGTCACGACGGCGAAGAAGAACGCGCCGTCGAACCGTGCGTCACGGCTGCTCACCGCCTCGTACCGGGTCCGTTCGTCCATCACACCGTCCAGTGTGCGGCAGCCGGAGCCCCCGGACTCGCGGTTTTCGGACGTCGAAGCCGGGGCCGGACCGCTACCGCACCCGGTCGGCGCCCGGCCCCCCGTCCGCTACCGCACCCGGCCGACGCCCGACCCCGGACCGCTACCGCACCCGGCCGCGCTTGGCCTGCATGGCCGCGCGCCCCTCCGCGCCCTTGCGCTTCCAGTCCCGCAGGATCTCGGCGCGTACCCGCGCGTCGGTCTTGGCGACGATCCGCTGGTTCTCGCGGATCAGCTTGCGGTAGCTCTCCAGCCGCCGCTCGGGCAGGGTGCCGTCCTCCAGTGCGCCGAGGACGGCGCATCCCGGCTCCGCCTCGTGGGCGCAGTCGTGGAACCGGCAGTCGGCGGCCAGCTCCTCGATCTCGGAGAACACCTCCCCGACCCCGGCCCCGGCGTCGTAGAGCCCGACCCCCCGCAGTCCGGGGGTGTCGATGAGGACGCCTCCCTGCGGCAGGACGAGCAGGTTGCGGGTCGTGGTGGTGTGCCGGCCCTTGCCGTCCACGTCCCGCGCGGCCCGCACCTCCATCACGTCGCTCCCGAGCAGGGTGTTGGCCAGGGTGGACTTGCCGGCGCCGGAGATGCCGAGCAGCACACTCGTGCCGCCCGAGACGATGGCGCCGAACACGTCGAGCCCCTCGCCGGTGGTGGAGCTGACGGGCAGCACCTGGACGCCGGGCGCGATGGCCTCGATGTCCTGGACCAGGTGGGACAGGGTGGCCGCGTCGGGTACGAGGTCGGCCTTGGTCAGGACCACGATCGGCTGGGGCCGGTACGCCCCGCCGGTGCCCTCGCCCAGCAGCGCGGCCCCCTCGGAGCTGGACAGGGCGAGCGCGAGGAACCGTTCGACCCTGCCGAGATCCAGTTCGACGGCGAGCGAGACGCAGATGGCGATGTGGTCGATGTTGGTGGCGAGCACCTGGCCCTCGGACCTCTGCGAGGAGGTCGAGCGGACGAAGGCGGTCCGGCGCGGCAGCAGCGTACGGACGAACCGGGGGTCGCCGTCCGCGTCGAGCGCCACCCAGTCGCCGGTGCAGACGATCCGCATCGGGTCGCGGGGGACCACGAACGCGGTGTCGGCGCGGACCGTGCCGTCGGCGGTGACCACGTCGCACTGGCCGCGGTCCACCCGCACGACCCGGCCGGGCACGAGGCCCTGCTCGGCGTACGGGGAGAAGGCCGCCGCCCAGTCCTCGTCCCAGCCGTACGGAGCCAGCGGGTGCGAGGAAGAGACGGTGGAGGAAGAAGAGAACGAGAAAGACAAGGGAAACCCTTCACAGGGTGGCCCCGGCACGCGCGCTCGGCGCGGAGAAGTGGGAGAAGGAGGTCAGCCGGTGGCCACGGGGATGAGGACGATGCTCTTCCGGTTGTGGGCAGTGCCCACCGCAACGACAGTCATCAATGTCCTCACCTCCTGGTTCCTCGGGCTTCCGGTCGCACACGTCAGCGCCGCGTGCGGAACGGACATCACCCTAGCGCTCACCCGGGGACCGCCGTCAACGGGTTTTCCGCGGCGCTGCGGGACCGGGGCTTTTCTCCGGGCTCAGCCGCAGATCTCCCTCTATCGAGTGATACGGGTGCATGAGGCCCGGTCCGCGGCCGTTAGGGTGCCGAGCATGACCACACCCCAGGCCCCCGTCGGCACGTTCACCCAGGCCCACTTGGGCACGCAGATCCTGATCGGCTGGAGCGGCCGGCAGCCCGGCGCCGACCAGGACACCGCCTTCCTCCTCGCCTACTCGCTGGGTGACGGCCAGGACGGTCCGGTGGTCGGCCGCGAGGCGATGCGCGCCGCCCTGGGGCGCGCGGGCCTGCGTGTCGGCGGTCCGATCCAGGACGCGGCCGAGACTCCGGGCATCCAGGCGAAGCTCCTCGTCCAGGCGGGGCAGGCCGTTCTGACGCTGCCTCACCTCTCGGCGCAGTACCCCGCACCCGCGGAGTGGCTGGCCGCGGCCCGGGGGCAGGGGCAGGTGTACGGGATGTTCGCCACGACCCCGTGGCCGGAGGCCGTACCCGGGCTCCCGGTCGGGGAGGACCGGCTGCGGGCCTTCGTCACGGACGAGGACGTCGTCCGCTCGGCCGCGCACTGCCTCCTCCCGGTCCGGTCCCTGGGCTGAGGCCGCCGGCCCCGCCGCCCCGGAGACCCGTTGAGGCCCACCGCCCCGCAGGGGGCGGTGGGCCTCGCCCGTGCGCGCGGCTTCCGTACGCCCGGGCAGGTGTGCCGCCCCCGCGTCGCCGCGGACGGCGTGCAGGTCAGTCGCGGGAACGGCGGCGGGCGGCCCGGAGAGTGACCCTCCGGACCGCCCGCGGTCAACGCTTCAGGCTGGGGAGCGTCAGTTGTTGCCGACGCCGTTGCCCGAGAGGACCGGGATGTCGTCCAGGATGTGCGACAGCGGCTCGTCGCCCTTGGCCTGGGTCGAGTTGTCGGCGCACTGCTGGTTCTGCGGGTTGGAGAGGACGTTGACGTCCTGGACCGCGATCGGCACGATGCCGACGAGCGAACCGACGTTGGCCTTGAGGGGCAGGCCCACGCACAGCTTGTTCAGGGTGCCCTGGACGAGCTGGCTCTGCGGGCTGAAGTCGCCCTCCGTCTCCGCGTTGCCGATCTCCGACTCGGCGCCGTTGCCGTTGAGGGTGGTGGTTCCCCCGTCGTTGCCGATCGCCATGGCCGTGGGGGCCGCGGCCGCGGACAGACCGAGCAGGGACACGGCCACTGCAGCGCCGGCCATCATCTTCTTCATCAACTTCACCTTTCGGAGCGTTCCGTTGTGGAACGTACTGATCAACTGCCGCTGCCCCTGATCGGTTGCGCGGTACCACTCAAATGGGTTGTTTCCGGCGCAAGAACGACGGTTTCCTCAGTTCCCAGGGGCCGGTTCCGAGGTACGCGCCGCCGGTACGAACCCGACGCCGCGGCGCGGGGCCGCGCCCGGGGCCGGTTCGGCGAAGGGGTGGTCGCCGCCGGCGGCCCGCCATTCGGCGACGAGCCGGTCGTAGATCGGAGTGCCGGTCGGTGCGGGGTACTGCTCACCACGCTGCGAGGTCTGACTGTCGTACGGATCCATGGGGAGGCCCTACCCGGCCCGGCCCGGATCGTCAGCCGGGGCTACGGCATCCGGCCCAACCGGATGCCCCGGCCGGAGGCTCCCGTACAGCGGGGTCCGCGCACCCCGAAGGGCCGGCCCCGGCCGTCACGGCGAAGAACGGTCGCCGTGACGGGGGAAGGGACCGGCCCCACGCGGGTCGGACGGTGCGGACCCGGGCTTCCCGGTCTCAGTTGTTGCCGGCGCCGTTGCCGGAGAGGATCGGGATGTCGTTCAGCAGGTGCGACAGGGCCTCGTCGCCCTTGGCCTGGGTGGAGTTCTCGGTGCACTGCTGGTTCTGCGGCGAGGACAGGACGTTGATGTCCTGGACCGAGATCGGCACGACACCCAGCAGCGAACCGACGTTCGCCTTGGCCGGCAGGGCGATGCAGGGCTTGTTCAGCGAGCCCTGGATGAGCGCGAACTGCGGGCTCCAGTCACCGTGGGTCTCGGAGTTGCCGTACGCCTGCGAAGCACCGTTGCCGTTGACCGTCGTGGTGCCGCCGTCGTTGGCGATGGCCATGGCGGAGGGGGCGGCCGCGGCGGAGACGCCGACGATGGAGACGGCGACGGCCGCCGAGGACATGATCTTCTTGAACATGGAAAAGCCCTTCTGGGTACGGATGCGGATCAGACGAAGAAGTCTGGGGAATCAGCCGTGTCGCGGCGGTCAGCCGCCGAGGGGGACGCCGCCCAGCAGCGGAGCCGCGCCCTCGACCGCGCCGGTCGCCCGGCCCGCCAACTTCCCGACCGTGCCGTTCTCCGAGAGCGTCCCGGTGGTCTCGGCGGCCGTGTCCACCAGGGGGTCGACGACCTGCGGGGCGCTGGCCATCACCTGGTTGAGGCCGCCGTCGAGGCTGAAGTTGGGGGCCGTGGGCGTAGTAACGGCGAAGGCGGGGGCGGCCGCTCCGAGGGCGGCCACGGAACCGGCAACGAGGGCGGCGGTCTTCGCGTACTTCACTTTTCTGGTTCCCTTCCGCGCGGCGTCTGCTTCGGTCACGTTTCCGTGCCGCACACAAGGCCTTCTTTGCCTGTGTCTTCTGCCGCTTTCCCTCTGATCAACGATCAGTGCGTATTCGGGAAACTGTGGGACACCGTTTTTCTCCGGTCTCGCCCACCTGTCCGAACGGTGGTGAATACGGCACGGGAAAGGCCCCGGACGACATCTGCCGTCCGGGGCCACCGGATACACGGGCCTGCGGCCCGGCCGGTCACGAGGTCACACGTTGGCGCAGGTGTTGCCGAAGGCCGGGTTCAGCACGCCGATCACGTTGACGGTGTTGCCGCAGACGTTGACCGGGATGTGGATCGGGGCCTGGACGATGTTGCCGGACAGCACGCCCGGGGAGTGCGCGGCGACGGCCCCGGCACCGGCGTCGGCCATGGCCGGCGCGGCGACGCCCATCGCCATGAGCGTACCGGCGGCGACTGCGGCAACCTTGGTGTACTTCACTTCTCTACCCTTTCCTCGGCGGAGTCCGGTGCGGCCACGACTGTCGTGGCCGCCCGAGTCAGGTTCTGATCTCTCACGACTCCGGCGCTGTCCTACGTAACGATGAACGTCCGGAACAGGAACTGTTCGACGGGCGAATTCCCGGATATACGCCCGAATGCCGCAACGCCCGGCGTGCCGCGCCGAGGAGAACGCGCAGGGCGCCGGGGGCCCCGCGCCCGGGCAGAGCAACGGGCCCGAGCCGCTCGGTGGAGGAACGCCGAGGGCTCGGGCCCGGGTCGGGAGGCCGCGGATCAGTTGTTGCCGGCGCCGTTGCCGGAGAGGATCGGGATGTCCTCCAGGATGTGCGACAGGGCCTCGTCGCCCTTGGCCTGGGTGGAGTTCTCGGTGCACTGCTGGTTCTGCGGCGAGGACAGGACGTTGATGTCCTGGACGGCGATCGGCACGATGCCGATCAGCGAACCGACGTTCGCCTTGGCCGGCAGGGCGATGCAGGGCTTGTTGAGCGAGCCCTGGATGAGCGCGAACTGCGGGCTCCAGTCACCGTGGGTCTCGGAGTTGCCGTACGCCTGCGAAGCACCGTTGCCGTTGACCGTCGTGGTGCCGCCGTCGTTGGCGATGGCCATGGCCTGCGTGGCGCCGAGACCGAGGACGGAGGCGGCGACAGCGCCCGTAGCCAGAACCTTCTTGATCACGATTAACCCTTCTCGCACTGATTGCCCCGTGGCGGAGCGCCCTGACCAACCCGGCCCGGGGCCTTTTGGTTGCGCGCGTTCACCCGAATGCCGGACGCGGGGAACGGTCACGCCCCCTGTTTCGCACGGCGCCCCGTTCGTGAAGGAAATGCGCACGCCCTCCCCTGCCCGCGTTCGCCCGAACGGGTGATCGACGGTCACCGGTTCCGATGCCCGGCCTCTTCCGTCGAGGAAGAAATGCGCGGTCAATACCGTGCAACAGACGGCCAGTTGACGGCGAATCGTTTTTCTCGCTCTCTCCGCAGGGGCAGACGGGGATGAGGGACACCACCTATTCGGGTGATGACACATTTTCCCCTCAACTCCAAGTTTCCCGCTCACTCCCGAGTCGTTAGGACAGTCGTCCAGCGTGCACGTCTTCACCACCTTTCACCATGGCGTCCCGCGGGTTCCGGCTGTGCTGCGGCTCCGCCCCACGACAGCCCGGTCCGCGTACGAAGCACCCACGCGATGTCCTCGCGAATGTCCTAAGGAAGGGCAAGTAATGCGACAGGTCTTGAACAAAAGCATGATCGTCATGGCGGCCGCATCGGGCCTCCTGGCGGCGGTGGGCGGCACCGCGCACGCCGACGCGACAGCCGAGGGGGCGGCGGTCGGCTCACCGGGGGTCGGTTCGGGCAACACCGTGCAGGTGCCTGTGCACATCCCGGTCAACGTCTGCGGCAACACCGTCAATGTGATCGCCCTGCTGAATCCGGCCTTCGGCAACAAGTGCGTGAACGCCGACGGCCCGAAGCACGACCACCCGCCGGTCGACAAGCCCCCCGTGGACAAGCCCCCCGTCGACAAGCCGCCCGTGGACAAGCCGCCGGTCGACAAGCCGCCCGTGGACAAGCCGCCGGTCGACAAGCCGCCCGTGGACAAGCCGCCGGTCGACAAGCCGCCGGTGGACAAGCCCCCCGTGGACAAGCCCCCGGTCGACAAGCCGCCGGTGGACAAGCCCCCCGTCGACCACCCGCCGGTCGACGAGCCGCCGGTCGACGAGCCGCCGGTGTACCAGCCGCCGACCGACACCCCCGGTACCGACACCCCCGGCTCCAACACGCCCGGACCCAACACTCCGGGCGCGCACCTCGCCGACACCGGCGCCGCCGACCTGGGGATGGCCGCCGGCGCGAGCGCCGCACTCCTGCTCGGCGGTGCGGTGCTGATGCGCCGCGCCCGCAGCGCGCGGGACTGATCAGGGCTGACAGAGCTCCCACGGGAGAACGAGGTCCGGCCGGGCAGCGGGGACTGTCCGGCCGGACCTTTGCGTCTGCGTCTACGGCAGTCAGTTCGACGCGGTCAAGCTACGGACGCAGACTCCAGATCAGGTCGCGCGGCCCGTCCTGATCGTGCCCCGAACCGCCCTGGGGGCGCCTTCGTTCAGCTGTGATCTTCGCGCACTGCACGTAGCCCCCGCCTGATCGGGAACTCAGGCGGACGATGACGAAGGAATCTCGCCACTTCTCGTCCACACCAGAGCTGTCGAAGACCTCCCGGAATTCTTTCCCGTCCACGGGATGCAGCCGCAACTCCTCGTATCGCATGGCGAGCTGCATGGCGGCGACTCCTTCGAAGAGAAGGTCCACCCCTTCATCCTCGGACTCCCCTGAAGCCGCCCGAAGGAGGAGCTGCGAGTGCCCGACTCCGTATCTCCACACCCGGAACGTGAGGTTGGATTCGAAGATCACCGGCACAGAATCGTTCTTACTCAAAGGGGGTGTCGACCTTCTTTCCGTTTCGATACCAGGTGATCCTATCCCACGCGTGGGAGGATTGACTGATCTGATAGAGCTCCCAGGCAGTGAACCCTTCGAAGTCATTGGCAGGATTGACGCTCTTCCCGCGCGCAGCATAAGCGACGGGATCGGAGATTCCATCCAGGTTGAACGATATACGCGTGGTGTTCCCCTGGGAAAGAAATTCCTTTACGTGGGTGTACCACTGCTTGTCGCCAGGCCAGTGCTTGTACATGTCCGCCCCATGCTCCATGGCGAACTCGACGAGGGCGAACGGGTTGTCGTCCGTCTCCGACTTCCCCAAAGCGATGTGCGGGCAGTCGGAATTGTGGACCAGTACAGGGGTTTCGCCCGCCAGCACGTAGTAGGTGTGGAGGTCGTCGACCGTGAGGTTATAGGTACGGGCGTGCTGGGTGAAGGCCGCGTTGCCCCGGACGGCCGGCCGGGAGCCGTCGTCGCTGAGGAGGGTGTCGCCCGCTTCGAGATCGGCCGCTTCGACCCATTTCCCGCGTGACGGGCTCCAGAACGGGTGCTCGTACGTGGCTGTCAACTCGGCCGGCCCCTGGCGGGTTCCCACCGTGAGGGTGTTGAAGTGCTTGTCGTGTTCAGTGACGATGAGGCGGGTCACCTTGCGCGCGGCCGTGCGGCCTGTGACCGGGTCGGTCGCCCGAACCAGGTCACCCCATTCGACGTCCTCGATGTTCCTGTGACTGCCGTCCGCCATGAGCACCTTGGTACCGGCGGGGAAGCACGTCTCACAGGAGATCCGGTTCAACGCGCGCAGGCCCTCGTAGGCGCCCTTCAGTAGCCTGATCTTGTTGTTGATGGCCGCGTCCTGCGCCAGATCGGCGCAGGCTTCGAGATCGTAGTCCAGACAATTCTTGAGCTGACTGAGGCCGGCTATCGCCACTCCGAGCTCGAACATCGCCTGGGCATAGGGTTCCACTACCTTGGCCATCGCGAGCGAGGTGCAGAAGGGATCGCCAGGAGGTTTCCGGTCGCAGTAGAACGGATCGTTCTCCTTCGGGCACCCCAGAAGACCGCATTTTCGCATGCGTTCGGCCGGGGTGTCCTGCCGAAGCTTTCGGCGTTCCGCCTCGGCTTCCGCCTTGAGCTTGTCGATGGCGACACCGAAAGCATCCCTGGCCGCCTTGTCAGCGGCGGCCCAGTCCTTCCCCGCAGCGACAGCGGACTCTCTTGCCTTGTTCGCGTGGGCCCAGGCGGTGGTGGCGGAAGCCCGGGCCAGTTCCGAGGACACCGTGGCGTCGGCCGCGGAGACACTGGCCCGGGCCGCCGATCTGCCGGCTGCGTCCGCCGCCCGCCGGGCGGTCGCGGCAGCCTCCGCGGCCCTGGCGGCGGAGGCTTCGGCCTCCTGGGCAGACCGGGCGGCCTGCTCCGCGTACGTACCGGCACTCTTCGAGGCGGCCGAGGCCTCCTCCGCGTACGTCTTCGCTTCGTCGGCCGCCTTACGGGCGATCGCCGCTACCCGGTGGGCCTCCGCCGCATTCTGCTGGGCCCGGGCGGCCGTTCCGGCTGCCTGCGCCACAAGCCCCTGCACGCGTGCGACGTGCGTCGCCGCCAGCAGATCCTTGCGCTGGGCCATGTACTGGCCTGAATCGATGAAGCGGTGCAGTAGCTCATCGGGGCCTTCCAGGGCGATCCGTGCCGCGGACCGCACCTCGGGGCCTCCGCTGTCCATGAGCTGTGCCGCGCGGACCCGGTCGTCCTGCACCTGCGCGCTGTGCTGGCCCGTCTCCAGGAACGCACGGTAGGAATCGAGGGAGTGGGAATTCAGCGCGGCACGGGCGGCGTCACTGAGCACAGGGCCACCGGTGTCGGCGAGCTGTGCGATGTGAATCCGGTACTGCGATTCACCGGCCTGGTACTGGCCAGTCTTGAGGAACTCCGCGACGGCGGCCGCGTCCCCGCCGAGGGCCTGCTCCGCCGCGTTGCTGATCGCCGGGACCGGGCTGTCCGTGGAGAGACGGGCCACCTGGGTCCGGTCGTCTTCGTGGGCGGCCTCCAGCCAGCCGCCGCGCACATAGGCGATGACCTCCGCGTCCGGACCCGCGACCGCCGCCTCGGCGGCTGCTTGGGCCCAGGGGCCACCGTCGGTCAGCGTCAGAACGGCCAGGCGGCGCCCCTGCCGGGCCACAGCCGCAGGGTCCGCGTCCGGGCGTACGGCTTCCGCCGCGAGTCTTCGGGCCTCTGCGGCCCGCTCCGCCGCCAGTTGGACCTGCGTGCGCCGGTCCTCAATGCGGGCCGATTCCTCAGCCTTGAGGTCCTTGGCCCGCTCGATGCCGGCGTTGGTGCGTGCCTGCAGTTCGGCGGCCTCGACCTCGCGGGCCAGGGCAAAGATGTCCTTCGCCTTCTTACTGGTCGCCGTCGCGTTGTCCGCTGCCTCCTTGGCGGCGACGGCGTGTGCCTTCGATTTCGCGGCGGCAGTCTCGGCGTGACCCGCCTGATCGGCGGCCTCCCTGGCGGCCTTGGCCGAAGCACGGGCATGCCCGGCCGCCGACCGGGCCGCGTCACGCGCCTCCCCCGCGGCCACAGCGGACTTGCGTGCCAGGGCCACCGCCGCGTTTGCGGCGCGGGTCGCTTCCGCCGCGTGGCGGCGTGCCGCGGCGGCCGCCTGGCGGGCCTCGATGGCTCTGGCGTCGCTCTGATCGGCGTACCCGCCGGCCTCAGTGGCGGCCGTGGCGGCAGCGGTGGCATTCGCACCGGCGGCCAGCGCTGCGGCCGCCGCGTCCCCCGCCGCGTTCGCCGCGTTGGTGGCCTGGTCCGCGGCCTCCGCACCCTCATCGGCACCGCGCGCCGCGGCTTCAGCCTCGTCCGCCGCCTGGCGTGCGGCACTGGCCTTCGTGGCGTCGGTCGCCGCATCCGCTGCCGCGCTTCGGGCGCGGGAGGAGGCTCTGGCCGCACCGGCAGCCGCGGCCGACGCCTGGGCTGCCGCGTTGGCGGCGATGCGGGCGGCGTTGTTCGCCGCGGCGGCGGACGCGATGGCCTGACGCGCGGCGGCGGCGGCCTGGGTGGCGGCCGACGCTGCCCGGCCTGCCGCACTGGCGGCCTTGCTCGCGTCGCCCGCTGCCTTGGACGCCTCGTCGGCTGCTCTGAGCGCCGCCGCCTTGGCCAGCTTGGACGCCTCGACGGCACGGGCGGACTCGGTCTTGGCCGCGGCTGTCTCGGCCGCCGCCTGCCGACCGGCCTCCTTGGCCTGTTCGGCGAGCTGGGCGACCGTCAGGTGCTCCTGGTCGCGCGCCCGGGCCACATGCTGTCCGACTTCCAGGAACTCGCTGATGTCCTCGGGCGAACCCTGAAGGGCGAGTCTGCCGGCCGCCCGGACAGCGGGCCCACCTGTACTGAGGATCTGCACCGTGGCGACCCGCTCGTCCTGCTCGCGCAGTCGGTATTGACCGCGCGCGAGAAACTCCCGTACCGCTTCGGGTGTGCCGGCCAGGGCTGCCCTGCCCCGCTCCTGAACGTTCGGCCCGCCGGCATCGATCACCTGGGCGGCCCGGACCCGCTCGTCCTGCTCGAGGGGCGCGCGCCATCCGAAGTCGAGGAAGGTCCTGAGCCGTTCCTGCGAGCCGGCGAGCGCCGCGCGCGCCGCCTCGATGGTGTTCGGGCCTCCGACGCTGGCGATATTGGCCGCGGCGACCCGATCGTCCTGGTGGGCGTTGGAGGCGGCCTCGGCGAGGAAGCGGTCGATGTCGGTGTCACTGCCCGACAGTGCCACTTCGGCGGCGGCCCGGACACCGGGGCCGCCGACCTTCCAAAAGGTCAAGACCCGTCCGCGATCCGTTGGTTCGGCTACGGCAGCCTGTGCGCTGCCCGTCGTCGGGGCGGCCGCGCCAGCCGGGACGGGATTCAGCAGACCGACCAGGCAGGCCAGCGGAAGGAGGCTCAGACAGAGGAACCGCGAGACGGCTCTCCCCGGTCCGATGATTCTGCGACGGTGGTTGTCCATCGTTGGTGAAGCACTCCATTTCGGAGAGCCCGTGCACCTCTGCGGAACACGAACGTTCAGAGGCAGGCAACCGATGCGCACGGTGCGGCGGTTCGAGCCGGATCACCGCTCAGACCGGGCCTGAGTCCATGTCCACTTCCCGGACCAGGCATCGAGCTTATGTTCGATCGACCTGCGAGACCTCCAAAACCTACGTAGCCCTTCACATCGTGTCCACTTGTATGCGCGAGAACAGGCCTAGTCCGCGATGCGTTCGAAAATCGCGGCGAGCCCCTGGCCGCCGCCGATGCACATCGTCTCCAGGCCGTACCGGCCCTGGCTGCGGTGGAGTTCGCGGGTGAGGGTGGCGAGGATGCGGGCTCCGGTGGCACCGACCGGGTGGCCGAGCGAGATGCCCGAGCCGTTGACGTTGATCCGCTGGTCGTGGTCGGTCTCTCCGAGGCCCAACTCCCGGGTGCAGGCCAGGACCTGGGCGGCGAACGCCTCGTTCAGCTCGATCAGGTCGAGGTCGGCGAGGGTGAGGCCCGCCCGGTCCAGGGCGGTGCGGGTGGCGGTGACGGGGGCGATGCCCATCGTCGCCGCGGGAACCCCGGCGCGGGCGAAGGAGACCAGGCGGACGAGCGGGACGAGTCCGAGGCGTTCAGCGGTCGCGGCGCTGGTGACCAGACAGGCGGCGGCCGCGTCGTTCTGACCGCTGGCGTTGCCCGCGGTGACGGTGGCGTCCGGGTCCGATCCCGCCATCACCGGGCGCAGGGCGGCGAGTTGTTCGGCCGTGGTGTCGGGCCGGGGGTGCTCGTCGGCGGTGACGACCGTCTCGCCCCTGCGGGTGCGCACGGTGACGGGGACGGTCTCGGCGTCGTAGCGGCCCTCGGCGGCGGCGCGGGCCGCGCGCCGCTGGGAGCGGAGGGCCAGGGCGTCCTGGTCGGCGCGGCTGATGCCGTACTCCCGGCGCAGATTCTCCGCGGTCTCGATCATGCCGCCGGGGACCGGGTGGTGGACGCCGCCGGCGGTGACGCGGCCCCGGGCGAGGGCGTCGTGGAGCTGGAGGCCGGGGCCCTTGATGCCCCAGCGGCCCTCGTGGGTGTAGTACGGAGCGGCGCTCATCACGTCGACGCCGCCCGCGATCACCACGTCGCTGAACCCGGCCCGGATCTGCATCGCCGCGTCCAGCACCGCCTGGAGCCCGGAGCCGCAGCGCCGGTCGGTCTGGGAGCCGGTGACCGTGGCGGGCAGTCCGGCGTCCAGAGCGGCGACCCGGCCGATGGCGGGGGCCTCGCTGGTCGGGTAGGCGTGGCCGAGGATCACTTCGTCGACCCGTGCGGGGTCGATGCCGGTCCGGGTGACGATCTCCGCGATGACGTGCGCGGCCAGCGCGGCCGGGGTCTGCTGGGCGAAGGCCCCGCCGAACCGGCCGATGGGGGTGCGCAGGGGCTCGCAGATGACGACGTCGGGCTGCACGGCGGGGCCTTCCTTCGGGGGCGGGGGCGGGGTGCCGGGGCGGACACGGTCCGAGGGCGGGGCGCGGGACGGGCCGGGTGTGGGGTGACCTTCGCATCCGGTGACTGAGTCGGTCCAATACCGAATGCGCCTCTCCATGAGATGTTCGGCGTCTCAATCGGGCGCCATCACCGGTCCGGCTCCGGGGGTCGGCAGGGCGTCCCGGGCGACGGCGAGCACCGCGTGCAGGGCGGCGGAGGGGTTGTCGGCCCGCCAGGCCAGGGCCGCCCGGAGGCGGATGGGCGGTCCGGCGAGGGGCCGGTAGACGAGTCCGCTCTGCTGGATGTGGCGTACGGAGGTGACCGTGAGGGTGACGCCGACCCCGGCGGCGACGAGCGCCATGATGGTGTACGAGTCGGGGGCCTCCTGGACGACGCGCGGCGTGAATCCGGCGCTCTCGCACGCCTGGGTCAGGGCGTCGCGCACGGTGGAGCCGGTGTTGGCGGGGAAGGAGACGAACGGTTCGTCCGCCAGCTCGCCGAGCGGCACGGCGTCGTACCGGGCGAGGGGGTGGTCGAACGGCAGGGCGCAGAGCAGCTCCTCCTCGTCGATCACCCGGTGCTCCACCCCGGGCCGGTTCACCGGCAGCCGGACGAAGCCCAGGTCGAGCGAGCCGTCGGCGACCCGGTTCAGCGCGACGTTGGCGTACGTCTGCCCGGTCATGACCAGTTCGAGTCCGGGGTGCGCGGCGCGCACGGCGCGGGTGAGACGGGGCAGCGTCTCGTGGCTGGAGGCCCCGGCGAAGCCGATGGTGACGCGGCCGTACTCGCCCCGGCCCGCCGAGCGGGCGGCCCGTACGGCGGTGTCGAGGTCGTCGAGGACCGTCCGTACGGGATCGAGGAACGCCTCCCCCGGGCCGGTGAGCCGTACGGAGCGCGTATTGCGGTGGAAGAGCTGGACGCCCAGTTCCTTCTCCAGCTGCCGGATCTGCTGACTCAGCGGCGGCTGCGCCATCTGGAGGCGCTTGGCGGCCCGGCCGAAGTGCAGTTCCTCGGCCACGGTGAGGAAGGCCCTCAGATGGCGCAGCTCCATGCGGGTCCCCCTCTTCCCGGCCCTCTTCCGGTTTCCCGGTCCTCTCCGGCGGGGCGCCGCCCCGGTGATACCTCCGGCATCTCAATGCGAGCCTAATTCGGTATTGGACACCGATCAATGGGCCCTGGCACGGTGGGGCGACCTGCACACCGAGGCCGGGGAGCGCTGTGGAACGGACGACGGCCGACGGCGGGGCCGCGGACAAGGTCGTCTCCCTGCGGGAGGCCGTCGCGCGCCATGTGCGCGACGGGGACACGGTGTGCCTGGAGGGTTTCACCCATCTCGTCCCGACCGCCGCGGGCCACGAGATCATCCGGCAGGGCCGGCGGGATCTGACCGTCGTGCGGATGACGGCGGACATCGTGGTGGACCAGATGCTGGCGGCAGGCTGCGTGACGCGGCTGGTCTCGTCGTTCGTGGGCAACTCCTCCGCCGGTTCGCTCGGTGAGCTGCGGCGGCGGATCGAGCGGGCCGATCCGGAGCCGCTGGAGTTCGAGGAGTACAGCCACTACGGGATGGTGTGCCGGTATGTCGCGGGGGCGCAGCGGCTGCCGTTCCATCCGCTGCGCTCGTACGGCGGCAGCGACCTGCCCTCGGTCAACCCGGCCATCCGCAAGGTCACTTCGCCGTACCCGGGACCGGACGGCCGGCCCGAGCAGATCTACGTGGTGCCGCCCGTCAACCCGGACGTGACGATCATCCACGCGCAGCGCGCCGACCGCCGGGGCAACACCCAGATCTGGGGGCTGACCGGGGTCCAGGCCGAAGCCGTGTACGCGGCGGACCGGGCGATCGTGGTGGTGGAGGAGCTGGTGGCGGACGAGGTGGTCCGCGCGGACCCGAACCGCACGCTGGTCCCGGCGCACGCGGTGGACGCGGTGGTGGTCTGCCCGCGCGGGGCGCATCCCTCGTTCGCGCAGGGCTACTACGACCGGGACAACGCCTTCTACCGTTCCTGGTCCGCGATCAGCGCGGACCCGGCGCGGCTGCGGGCGTGGCTGGAGGAGTGGGTGTACGGGACGGCGGACCACGCGGAGTACGTGGCGAAGCGGGGCGAGGAGTTCTGGGCTCGGCTCGCGGTGGGCGAGGCGCCGAGCGGGCCGGTGGACTACGGGAGGCGGCTGTGAGCGGGCGGGAAGCGGCGCGTACGAACGGCTCCGGGACGTCCGCCGCTCCCGCCGTGCCGGAAGGGCCGGGGCGGCGGCCCGCCGTACCGGAAGAGAGCGGGGCCGGCGCTCCCGTCACCGCCTCCGAGCTGCTGTCCGTCGTCGCCGCGCGTGAACTGGCGGGACGCCGCACGGTGTTCGCCGGGATCGGCCTGCCCACCCTGGCGGTCGAGCTGGCGGCGCTGACCGTCGCACCGGACATCGAGGTGGTGTACGAGTCCGGGGTCTGCGGGGCGCACCCGTCCCATCTGCCGGAGACCATCGCGGACGCCGTCCTGATCACGGGGGCCGAGGCGGTGGTGTCCATGCCGGCCCTGTTCGGCGCGGTGCTCCAGGGCGGCCGCATCGACGTGGGTTTCCTCGGGGCCGCGCAGATCGACCGGTGGGGCAGCCTCAACACGTCCGTCATCGGGGAGTGGGAGCGCCCGGCGGTACGGCTGCCGGGCTCCGGGGGCGCGGTCGAGGTGATGGCGAACGCCCGGGAGGTGTTCGTCGTGATGCGCCGCCACACCCCGCGCTCCTTCGCCGACGTGCTCGACTTCTGCACCACCCCCGGCCCGGAGCGGGCGCTGGCGGACGGCATCCGCCCGCTGGGCGTCGGCGTCACCCGGGTCGTCACCGAACTCGGCGTCCTCGCCCGGGACGGCGTCGGGGAGGAACTGCGGCTGGTCGCCGTGCACCCCGGGGTGACGGTCGAACAGGTGCGCGCCGCGACCGGCTGGGAGCTGAGGACCGCCGGCCGGGTCACGACGACGGACCCGCCCACCGTCGCGGAGCTGCGGCTGCTGCGCGACGATGTCGATCCGCACCGCGTCTACCTCCGCTGAGCCGGCTGTCTCCTCGTCCATCTCTGTCGAAAGGGCCCCACCGCCATGCGTATCAGGATCGTCGGAGCCGGGGCCATGGGCCGTGGCATCGCCCAGTGGGCGGCGAGCGCCGGTCACACCGTCGAGCTGGGCGACGTACGCCCCGAGGCGGTGGAGGAGGCGCTGGGCTTCGTCGCGTCGATGCTGGACCGGGCGGTCGCCAAGGGCCGGATGTCCGCCGCCGACCGGGACGCGTCCACGGCCCGGCTGGTGCCGCTCGCCGATCCGTGGGCGGCGGGTCCGGAGGTGGAGTTGGTGATCGAGGCCGTACGGGAGGACCTGGACACCAAGGCCGAGGTCTTCGGGAGGCTGGAGCGGGTGCTGCCCTCCTCCACCGTCTTCGCGACCAACACCTCGTCCCTGTCGGTGACGCGGATCGCCGCGGCGCTCCAGGACCCCTCGCGCCTGGCCGGGCTGCACTTCTTCAATCCGGTGCCGCTGATGCGGATCGTCGAGGTGGTGCCGGGGGCCGCGACCCGCCCGGAGATCCCGGCCCTGCTGACCGCGCTGGTGGAGGGCTGCGGCCACCGGGCGGTGACCGTCGCGGACACCCCCGGCTTCCTGGTCAACCACGCGGGGCGGGGGCTGGTGACCGAGGCGCTGGCGCTCCTGGAGGAGTCGGTGGCGGACCCGGCGGAGACCGACCGGATCGCCCGGGACGTCCTGGGGCTGCGGATGGGCCCCTTCGAGCTGATGGATCTGACCGGCCTCGACGTGACGGCCGCGGTGATCGACTCGATCTGGCAGGGCTTCCGGCACGAGGACCGGCTGCGCCCGTCCTTCCTGACCCCGAACCGGGTGGTGGCGGGGCTGCACGGCCGTAAGACGGGCCGGGGCTGGTACGCGTACGGCGACGGGGCGCCCGGCCCCGCGCCGGAGAGCCCGGTCACCGGGGACGGGGGGCGTCCGGTGTTCCTGGTCCGCGGCGGGCGGCCGGAGACGGCGGCGTACGAGGAGGGGCTGGCCGGGTCGTTGGAGGCGTCGGGGGCCCGGGTCGAGCGGGGCGCGGGGCCGTCGCCCCGGGCCGTGGTGCTGGTGCCCGTCTGGGGCACGGCGGTGTCGGCGGCGGTCGCGGAGGGCGGGCTGCCCCGGGAGCGTACGTTCGGCGTGGAGGTGCTGCCGGCGGCGGGGCGGCGGCGGGTCCTCGCGGTGACGGCGGCCGGCGACCCGGCGGCCGCCCGGGACGCGCGGGCGGTGCTGGCGCGGGCCGCCGAGGGCGAGGAGCCGTACGCGGTGTCGGTGGTGCGGGACACGGCGGGCTCGGTCGCGCAGCGGCTGCTTTCCTCCGTCGTGGCGGTCGGCTGCTCGATCGCGGAGCGCTCGCTCGCCGCGCCCGCCGACATCGATCTGGCGGTGACGGCGGGCCTCGGCTATCCGGCCGGGCCGCTGGCGTGGGGCGAGCGCGTGGGGGCCGGACGGATGCTGGCGCTCCAGCGGGCGCTGCACGCGGCGACGGGCGACCCGCGCCACCGGCCGACGCGGTGGCTCGCCGAACGGGCCGCCCTCGGCATGGCGCTGACCGATCCGGGGACTTCTCCCGCCGACTGCCTGGGGTGAGGGCGGTGGCGGGGCGGCCGGCCGGTGGTGCGTCCGACCGGCGGGGGCGGGAAAGCGGGCCGCCGCCCGGCCGGGTGACCGATTCCTCCAAGACGGGGGCGGGGCCGGGCGCCTACGGTCGGGGCATGACTCCACGATTCGACGCCATCAGCATCATCACGGCCGACCTCGCCGCCTCGTTGGCCTTCTACCGGCGGCTCGGCCTGGACATCCCCGAGGGGGCGGAGTCCGCTCCGCATGTCGAGGTGGCCCTGCCGGGCGGGCAGCGGTTGTTGTGGGACACGGAGGAGGTCATCGCCTCGTTCGATCCGGAGTGGAAGCGTCCGGCGGGCGGTGAGCGGGTGGCGCTCGCCTTCGCCTGCGACGGCCCGCAGGAGGTGGACGCGCTGTACGCGGAGCTGGTCGCGGCCGGGTACACCGGCCATCTGAAGCCGTGGGACGCGGTGTGGGGGCAGCGCTACGCGGTCGTACTGGACCCGGACGGCTGCGGGGTGTCGCTGTTCGCCCCGGCCTCCCCGGCGGCCTCTCCCGGCGCTCCCTCTTCCGGAGCCGGCGCCTCGTCCGGCGTGAAGTAGGCGCCGAGCGTCGTGCCGGCCAGGGCGCGCATCTCGCGGGCCAGGTGCGCCTGGTCGGCGCAGCCCGCCGCGTGGGCCGCGTCGGCGTAGGGCAGGCCCGTGCGGACGAGGGCGAGGGCGCGCTGGAGGCGCAGGACGCGCGCCAGGGTCTTGGGGCCGTAGCCGAACGCCGCCAGGGAGCGGCGGTGCAGCTGGCGGGCCCCGAGGCCGACCTCGGCGGCCGTGTCCGCGACGGAGCTGCCGCGCCGCAGCCGGTCGGCGACGGCCGCCGTGAGCGGGTCCGGCGGACCGGTTTCGGCGGCCCGGGCGAGGGCGAACTCCTCCAGGGCGGTGGCGGGATCGGCGGCCCGCCCGATCCGCCCGGTGACCGCTGCGACGGTGGTACGGGGCCAGAGTTCGGCCAGCTCCACCCGGCGGTCGCGCAGTTCGTGGGCCGGTACGCCGAGGAGTACGGGGGCGGTGCCGGGCCCGAACCGGACGGCGGCGCAGGGGCCGCTGGTACGGGGGTCGACCCGGAAGGCGCGGGTGTCGGGCCCGGCGACGACCAGCCGGCCGGCGGTCCAGATCAGGTCCATGCAGCCGTCCGGCAGGACGGAACGGGCCTCTGGGCGCGGGCCGGACGGGGCGTCCAGGGTCCAGACGACGGAACCGTCCAGCCGGGACGGCCGTTCCCGGTACCGCTGGGAGGTCGGGGACATGAACCCACGCTAGCGCGGGGGCGGTTCGCCGGCTTCCGTGGGCTCCGCGGCCCCCTTGGCGTCCCTGGACTCCTTCTCCCGGGTCGCGTGCAGCCGGGACTTCACGTCGTCGGGCGGCAGGAAGCGGGACCAGCGCTCGGGGAACTCGGAGGGCATGTACGCGGGGCCGCCGTCCTCGTCGTCTTCGTCCTCGTCGTCGTCGCCCAGGGTGGCGTAGGCAGCCGAGCGGGTCCGGGCGACGAACTCGGCGGCCTGCGCGGCCCGGGCCCGTTCGGTGGCCTCCCGGGCGGCGGCCGTGGCGAGCGAGGGCCACACGCGGTCGATGGCCGCGTTGACCGCGGCGCCCACCAGGACCGCGAAGGCGGAGATGCCGATCCACAGCAGGACGGCGATGGGCGCCGCCAAGGAGCCGTAGATGGTCGGGCCTTCGACGGTGCTGGTCAGGTAGATCCGGAGGAGGAAGCTGCCGAGGACCCACATGGCGAGCGCCACCAGCGCGCCGGGGACGTCCTCGATCCAGGGCGAACGCACCGGTACGGACACGTGGTAGAGCGTCGTGAGGAACGCGATGGTCAGCAGGATCACGAGCGGCCAGTACAGGACGGCTATGACCTCGGTGCCCCAGGGCACGAACTCGACCACCCGGTCCGGGCCGACGACCAGCAGCGGCAGCACCACCGCGCCCAGCAGCAGGGCGACGACGTACAGCAGGAAGGCGAGCAGCCGGGTCTTGACGATGCCGCGGTGGCCGTCGAGCCCGTACATGACGGTGATGGTGTCGATGAAGACGTTCACCGCCCGGGAGCCGGACCACAGGGCGATCGCGAAGCCGATGGAGATGATGTCGGGGCGGGCCCCGGTCGTGACGTCGGCCAGCAGCGGCTTGGCGAACTCGTTGACCCCGCGCTCGGACAGCACCGTGTGGGAGGCGGAGAGGATGTTGCGCTCGATGGAGGCGACCGTGGTGGTGGCCGTCCACTCGTCGACGTATCCGAGCAGGCCGATCAGGCCGAGCAGCAGCGGGGGCAGCGAGAGCAGGGTGAAGAACGCCGCTTCGGCCGCGAGTCCGAGGATGCGGTACTCGATGCACGAGTTGACGGTGTCCTTGAGCAAGTGCCACGCCATACGGCGTTTGGAGACGTTGCGGTAGAGCGCTCGCGCCCGGTGGAGCCGGCCCGGCGGCCGCTCGGGTGTTTCGTTTGCTGCCTGCACCTCCTTACCGTATCGGCATGGCGGCCACCGCCCGCACCGTGACGGATCGGGTTCCCGCGCAGGTCGGCCAGGACGTTCTTCGCCGCCGGCGGGGCGCTGCCGGGGCCGTCGGGCGGCCGGTCGGGCCCGGGGTCCGGGGCGGGGCGGCGGAGGGGCCGGGCGAGCTGGCACGGGGGCCGTCGCGGAGGGGCGGCGGGGCCGGGAAGCGACGGAGGGTGGTGCTGCGCCGACACGGCACCACCCTCCATGCTTCTGCGACACCGGGCGACCGGTCCATGCCTGGCGCACCGTGTCTCTGTCACTCTGGTACGGCGCCGGGAACCTTGCCAGGGTTGCAAGGGGTTGCACCATGGGGTGGGCCGCTCGGCGGCCCGGCAGGACGGGTCCGGCGGACGGGCCGGGAAGCGCTCGGGGGGACGGCGACCATGACGGGGACGGGTTCTGCGGAGGTGGGCCGGATGACGGGCCAGGCGGCGGGCCGGCGGACGACCCGCCTGCTCCACCGGGCGCGGGAGGCGCGGCTGGCCGGGGAGCGGACCGCCGTGGCGCCGCGGGCGGAGATCGACGCCTCCTGGGACCGGGCGGTGCGCTGCGGCGTCGACCCGGACCAGTCGCCGGAGAGCCGGCTGCTGGAGGCCGAGGAGATCGAGCACCGGCGGCGCAGTACGGCGCTCGGCGAGCTGATGCCCGTACTGCGGGCGGGGCTGGTCTCGATCGCGGACGCGACGCAGCAGATCATGGTGGTGACCGACGCCGAGGGCCGGGTGCTGTGGCGGCAGGGCGATACGGGGGTGCTGCGCCGGGCCCGCGACATCTGCCTGGAGGAGGGGGCGGCCTGGGCCGAGGCGGTGACCGGGACGAACGCCATCGGGACGGCGCTGGCCGCCCGGGTTCCGGTCCAGGTCCACTCGGCCGAGCACTTCATCCGGGCGCTGCACGGCTGGACCTGTGCGGCCGCCCCGGTCCGGGATCCGCGCGACGGGCGGCTGATCGGCATCGTGGACATCAGCGGGCCGGCCTCCACGTTCCATCCGGCGACGCTGGCCCTGGTCGACTCGGTGGCGCGGCTGGCGGAGGGCGAGCTGCGCACCCGCCACCTGGCGGAGATCGAGCGGCTGCGGGCGGTGGCCGCGCCGATCCTGTGCCGGGTCGGCGGGCGGGCGCTGGCGGTGGACGTGCACGGGCGGCTGGCGGCGGTGACCGGTATGGCCCCGGTGGACCGGCTGCCGCTGCCCAAGTCGCTGCGGCCGGGCCGGGTGTGGCTCTCCTCGCTCGGCATGTGCCGGGTCGAGCCGCTGCCGGGCGGCTGGCTGGTGCAGGTGGGCGAGGGCGCGGCCGGGGAGACGCCGCGCAGGGTGGTGCTGGACCTGAGCCGGCCCCGGGCGCTGGCCGTGCGGTTGACGGGGCCGCTGGGCGACCGTACGCAGCGGCTGTCGCCGCGCCACGCGGAGCTGCTGTTCGCGCTGGCGGCGCACCGGGAGGGGCGGACGGCGTCGGAGTTGGCGGGGGACCTCTTCGGGGACGCGACCAGGACGGTGACGGTCCGGGCCGAGGTCTCCCGGCTGCGGCGGCAGCTGGCGGAGGTGCTGGCCCACCGCCCGTACCGCTTCGCCGACGGGGTGGAGGTGGAGGTGGTCCGGCCGGAGCACGGCGCGGATCTGCTGCCGCACTCGGTGGCGCCGGTGGTGGCGGAGGCACGCAGGGCGGCCCGGGCGGGCTGAGGGGGCGGAGGGCGTGCGGTGCGCGGCGGCGGTCCGGGGCGGGCCCGCCGTGCGGGCGTCGGGGGCGCCGTGGTTTTCTGGCCGTCATGAGCGACACCCCGCAGCCCGCAGCCCCGACCACCGAGGTGACCGTCTGGTCGCTGGAGCAGACCTCGCCCGCCGATCTCCGTCCGGCGTCCGTGCCGGAGGGCGAGGTGCGCGTCGTCCGGTCCGAGGTCCCGTCGCCGGAGTTCAGCCGGTTCCTCTACACCGCCGTGGGCGGGGACATCCGGTGGACCGACCGGCTGGGCCTCACGTACGCCGAGTGGGACGAGCTCCTGCGGCGGCCGGGGGCGGAGACCTGGGTGGCGTACGAGAACGGGACGCCCGCCGGGTACGTCGAGCTGGTCGCGCAGGACGACGGCGTGGTCGAGATCGTGTACTTCGGGCTGATCCCGGCGTTCCGGGGCCGGCGGATCGGCGGGCACCTCCTGTCGTACGGGACGGCGCGCGCCTGGGACCTGGCGGAGCGGTGGCCCGAGCGGCCGGCGACGAAGCGGGTGTGGCTGCACACCTGCTCGAAGGACGGCCCGCACGCGATGGACAACTACCTGCGGCGCGGCTTCCGCCTCTTCGACACGAGGACCGAGGTGGAGCCGGACGTGGCGGCGCCGGGGCCGTGGCCCGGGGCCTACTGAGCCGCGCGCGGCCTCCGGAGGCGGTGGGGCGGCGCTCCACCGCCTCCACCGGGGGTCCTTGAGCGGGGGCCCGGCCCCGGCGGTGTCGGTTCGGGCGGTCCACGGCTCCCACCGACTCCCCTATGGGCGGTTTGCCAGGAAATGGCGTCGCCCCGCAGCGTGACCGGCACCACACCATCTCACCCTTCGGGACATACACGTCCACATAGCGGATAGTGGTGGACTGCCTCAAGATGCGCGTGACACGCTTCCGTCATGCCTGGAACTGGAATTGCCTTGGTGAGTCGACGCCACGTCGACCTCGGCCGCATGTCCAGCGCCATCTGTCCGGCGAGCTGAGAGACCCAGCACCGCCGCCCTCTTCTTCCCTCTGAACCGCCCTGCGCACCGCCGCGCCTCCACGCGAGTGTGCCGCTCAGAGCCGCCCTCCCGCAGTCCCGAAGGACGTATTGTCATGGCCGCTACCCCGGATCAGCCTGCGCCCGCCACGCCCCGCCGCAAGGCCGGACGCCACCGTGGCGAGGGCCAGTGGGCCGTGGGCCACCACACCCCCCTGAACGGGAACGAGCAGTTCAAGAAGGACGACGACGGTCTCAACGTACGGACACGTATTGAGACGATCTACTCCAAGCGCGGCTTCGACTCCATCGACCCGAACGACCTGCGCGGACGCATGCGCTGGTGGGGGCTCTACACCCAGCGCAAGCCCGGCATCGACGGCGGCAAGACGGCCGTGCTGGAGCCGGAGGAGCTGGACGACGACCACTTCATGCTGCGGGTCCGCATCGACGGCGGCCGGCTGACCACCCGGCAGCTGCGGGTGGTCGGGGAGATCTCCGAGGAGTTCGCGCGCGGGACGGCGGACCTCACCGACCGGCAGAACGTGCAGTACCACTGGATCCGCATCGAGGACGTGCCGGAGATCTGGCGGCGGCTCGAAGAGGTGGGCCTGTCCACCACCGAGGCGTGCGGCGACACGCCCCGCGTCATCCTCGGCTCGCCCGTCGCGGGCGTCGCGGAGAACGAGATCATCGACGGCACCCCGGCCATCGACGAGATCCAGCGCCGGTTCATCGGCAACCCCGACTTCTCCAACCTGCCCCGCAAGTTCAAGACGGCGATCTCCGGTTCCCCGCACCTGGACGTGGCGCACGAGATCAACGACGTCGCCTTCGTCGGCGTGAACCACCCGGAACACGGCCCCGGCTTCGACCTCTGGGTCGGCGGCGGTCTCTCCACCAACCCCAAGCTGGGGGTGCGGCTCGGCGCCTGGGTGCCGCTGGACGAGGTGCCCGACGTGTTCGGCGGGGTCATCGCGATCTTCCGCGACTACGGCTACCGGCGGCTGCGCAACCGCGCCCGGCTGAAGTTCCTGGTCGCGGACTGGGGGCCCGAGAAGTTCCGCCAGGTCCTGGAGGACGAGTACCTGAAGCGGAGGCTGGTCGACGGGCCCGCGCCCGAGCAGCCCGCCCAGACCTGGCGCGACCACCTCGGGGTGCACCGGCAGAAGGACGGCCGCTTCTACGTGGGCTTCGCCCCCCGGGTGGGCCGGGTCGACGGCTCCACCCTCACCAAGATCGCGGATCTGGCGGATCAGCACGGCTCCGGCCGGGTGCGGACCACCGCCGAGCAGAAGATGATCGTGCTGGACGTGGCCGAGGAGCAGGTGGACTCCCTGGTCGCCGGGTTGGAGGCGCTCGACCTCAAGGTCTCCCCCTCCCCCTTCCGGCGCGGCACGATGGCCTGCACCGGCATCGAATTCTGCAAGCTGGCGATCGTCGAGACGAAGGCGCGCGGTGCGGCCCTCATCGACGAACTGGAGCGCCGCATCCCGGAGTTCGACCACCCGATCACCATCAACATCAACGGCTGCCCGAACGCCTGCGCCCGTATCCAGGTCGCGGACATCGGCCTCAAGGGCCAGCTGATGCTGGACGAGAACGGCGACCAGGTCGAGGGCTACCAGGTGCACCTCGGCGGGGCGCTCGGACTGGAGGCCGGGTTCGGCCGCAAGGTCCGCGGCCTGAAGGTCACCTCGGCCGAACTGCCGGACTACGTCGAGCGGGTGCTCGGCCGCTTCCAGGAGGAGCGCGAGGACGGCGAGCGGTTCGCGGCCTGGGCGGCGCGCGCCAGTGCGGAGTCGCTGTCATGAGCGAGCGAGCCGCCCCGTTCCACTGCCCGTACTGCGGAGACGAGGACCTGCGCCCCAACGAGACCGGTCACGGCGCCTGGGAATGCGCCTCCTGCAACCGTGCGTTCCAGCTGAAGTTCCTAGGCCTCCTGGCCCGGGGCGTACAGCGCAACGACGGTGGAGGAGAACGGATATGACGGGCACTCAGCTGATCGAAGGGCTGACCGACGAGGGGCTCCGAGAGCTGGCGGAGCGGGCCGGGCGAGAGCTGGAGGACGCCTCCGCCACCGAGATCCTGAGGTGGGCCGCCGAGACCTTCGGGCCACGCTTCTGCGTCACCTCCTCGATGGAGGACGCGGTGGTCGCGCACCTGGCCTCCCGGGTGATGCCGGGCGTGGACGTGGTCTTCCTGGACACCGGCTACCACTTCCCGGAGACCATCGGAACCCGCGACGCGGTGGCCGCGGTGATGGACGTCCGCGTCATCACGATCACCCCGCGGCGGACGGTCGCCGAACAGGACGCCGAGCACGGCGAGAAGCTGCACGACCGCGACCCGGACCTGTGCTGCGCGCTGCGCAAGGTGAAGCCGTTGGAGGACGGTCTCACCGCGTACGCCGCGTGGGCGACGGGGCTGCGCCGCGACGAGTCCCCGACCCGCGCGAACACCCCGGTGGTGGGATGGGACGCCAGGCGCCGCAAGGTGAAGGTCTCCCCCATCGCCCGCTGGACCCAGGACGACGTGGACGCCTACGTCGCCGAGCACGGGGTGCTCACCAACCCGCTGCTGATGGACGGTTACGCCTCCGTCGGCTGCGCACCCTGCACCCGCCGGGTGCAGGAGGGCGAGGACGCCCGGGCCGGGCGCTGGGCCGGGCGCGGCAAGACCGAATGCGGGCTGCACGGCTGATGACGACTGATCAGGAGACTTCGATGAGCGTGACGGAGACGGGGGCCACGATCTGGCTCACCGGTCTGCCGAGCGCCGGCAAGACCACCATCGCGTACGAACTGGCGGGCCGGCTGCGGACCGAGGGCCACAGGGTGGAGGTGCTCGACGGCGACGAGATCCGCGAGTTCCTCTCCGCGGGCCTCGGCTTCTCCCGCGAGGACCGCCACACCAACGTGGCCCGGATCGGCTTCGTCGCCGAACTCCTCGCCGCCAACGGCGTGAAGGTGCTGGTCCCGGTCATCGCCCCGTTCGCCGACAGCCGCGAGGCCGTCCGCAAGCGGCACGCCGCCGAGTCGACCACCTACCTGGAGGTGCACGTCGCGACGCCCGTCGAGGTGTGCTCCGTACGCGATGTGAAGGGGCTGTACGCCCGGCAGGCCGCCGGCGAGATCAGCGGGCTCACCGGGGTGGACGACCCCTACGAGGCGCCGGAGTCGCCCGATCTGCGGATCGCGTCGCACCAGCAGACCGTGCAGGAGTCAGCGGCGGCGCTCCACGCGCTGCTCACCGAGAGGGGCCTGGCGTGAGTGCCGTCACCACCACCGTGCCGGAAGGCACAGCGAACCCGTACGCGCTCAGCCACCTGGACTCCCTGGAGTCCGAGGCGGTCCACATCTTCCGGGAGGTGGCGGGCGAGTTCGAGCGGCCGGTGATCCTCTTCTCCGGCGGCAAGGACTCGATCGTGATGCTGCACCTGGCGCTGAAGGCGTTCGCGCCCGCGCCGGTGCCGTTCTCCCTGCTGCACGTGGACACCGGGCACAACTTCCCCGAGGTCCTGGAGTACCGCGACCGCACGGTGGAGAAGCACGGGCTGCGGCTGCACGTCGCCTCCGTACAGGAGTACATCGACGCCGGGAAGCTCCGCGAGCGCCCCGACGGCACCCGCAACCCGCTCCAGACGGTCCCGCTCACCGAGGCGATCCAGCAGCACCGCTTCGACGCGGTGTTCGGCGGCGGGCGGCGCGACGAGGAGAAGGCGCGGGCGAAGGAGCGGGTCTTCTCGCTCCGCGACGAGTTCTCGCAGTGGGATCCCCGCCGCCAGCGGCCCGAGCTGTGGCAGCTGTACAACGGCCGGCACGCCCCCGGCGAGCACGTACGGGTCTTCCCGATCTCCAACTGGACCGAGCTGGACGTCTGGCAGTACATCGAGCGCGAGGGGATCGAGCTGCCGGAGATCTACTTCGCCCACGAGCGCGAGGTGTTCAACCGCAACGGCATGTGGCTCACCGCCGGCCACTGGGGCGGCCCCAAGGAGCACGAGGCCGTGGAGACCCGGCTGGTGCGCTACCGCACGGTCGGCGACATGTCCTGCACCGGGGCCGTCGACTCCGACGCCACCACGCTGGACGCCGTGATCACCGAGATCGCCGCCTCCCGGCTCACCGAGCGGGGCGCGACCCGCGCCGACGACAAGATGTCCGAGGCCGCGATGGAAGACCGCAAGCGCGAGGGGTACTTCTAACCATGACCACCCAACTCCGTTCGGCCGAGCAGCTGTCGGCCACCACCCTGCTGC
Organism: Streptomyces sp. NPDC017448; assembly: GCF_044330565.1. Taxonomy (NCBI): domain Bacteria; kingdom Bacillati; phylum Actinomycetota; class Actinomycetes; order Kitasatosporales; family Streptomycetaceae; genus Streptomyces; species Streptomyces sp. NPDC017448. Next base: position 201,606 of record NZ_JBIRLM010000002.1, read on the forward strand.
GCTTCGCCACCGCCGGGTCGGTCGACGACGGCAAGTCCACCCTGGTGGGACGTCTGCTGCACGACTCCAAGTCGGTCCTCACCGACCAGTTGGAGGCCGTCGAGCTGGCCTCGCTCAACCGCGGCCAGGCGGCGCCGGACCTGGCGCTGCTGACCGACGGGCTGCGGGCCGAGCGCGAGCAGGGCATCACCATCGACGTCGCCTACCGCTACTTCGCCACCGCCCGCCGCCGGTTCATCCTCGCCGACACCCCGGGCCATGTGCAGTACACCCGGAACATGGTGACGGGAGCCTCCACCGCGGAGCTGGCCGTGGTCCTGGTCGACGCCCGCAACGGGGTCGTGGAGCAGACCCGCCGGCACGCCGCCGTCGCCGCGCTGCTGCGCGTCCCCCACGTGGTGCTGGCCGTCAACAAGATGGACCTGGTCGACTACGCGGAGCCCGTGTTCGCCGCGATAGCCGAGGAGTTCACCGCGTACGCCGCCTCCCTCGGCGTCCCGGAGATCACCGCGATCCCGATCTCGGCGCTCGCCGGGGACAACGTGGTCGAGCCGTCCGCGCACATGGACTGGTACGGCGGGCCGACCGTCCTGGAGCACCTGGAGACGGTGCCGGTCAGCCACGACCTCACCGCCTGCCACGCGCGCTTCCCCGTGCAGTACGTGATCCGCCCGCAGTCCGCCGAGCACCCCGACTACCGGGGGTACGCCGGGCAGATCGCCGCCGGGGTGTTCCGGGTGGGCGAGGCCGTCACCGTACTCCCCTCGGGGCGCACGACGACGATCACCGGCATCGACGCCCTCGGCAAGAGCGTCGACATCGCCTGGGCCCCGCAGTCGGTGACGCTCCGGCTCGCCGACGACATCGACATCTCGCGCGGCGACCTGATCGCCCCGGCCGACGACGCCCCCGCCGTCACCAGGGACGTCGAGGCGACCGTCTGCCACGTCGCGGACGAGCCGCTGTCGGTCGGCCGGCGGGTGCTGCTCAAGCACACCACCCGCACCGTCAAGGCGATCGTCAAGGACATCCCGTCCCGGCTCACCCTGGACGACCTCTCCCAGCACCCGGCCCCGGGACAGCTCGTCGCCAACGACATCGGACGGGTCGTCGTGCGCACCGCGGAACCCCTCGCGCTCGACGCCTACGAGGACTCCCGGCGCACCGGTTCGTTCCTGCTGATCGACCCGGCGGACGGGACGACGCTGAGCGCCGGCATGGCGGGCGCCGCGTTCGCCGCGGCCGCCGAAGCCGTCACGGCCGCCGACGACGACGCCGCTTGGGACTTCTGATGACCGACTTCTTCTCCACCTTCGCGAAGGAGGGCGGCCGCGTCGGCAGCGGCGCCCTCGGCAGCGGCCAGGGGGGCGTCGGGCGATGTGCGTGATGACGTACGCGCACCGCTCGCGCGCCCTCCAGCACCGCCCGCACCGCCGAAGACCTGCCGATCTCCCGGCCGCGCCCCCCTGACCGACAGCGGGACGCGAGCACCGGGCCGACGAGAGGAAGACCTCCCGTGCCTGCCCCACGTTCCACCGTCCGCCGCGGCCTCGCCGCCGTCGCCGCCCTGCCGCTGCTCGCCGTGGCGGCCACCGCCTGCGGCTACGGCTCCGAGGCGAAGGACGACGACGCCAAGGCGAACGTCTCCGCCGGAGGGAAGAAGCTCTCCTCCGACACCGTGAAGATCGGGTACTTCCCGAACCTCACGCACGCCACCGCCCTGGTCGGCATCGAGGAAGGCACCATCCAGAAGGAGCTGGGCGGCACCCGGGTCGAGTCGACGACCTTCAACGCGGGCCCGTCCGAGATCGAGGCGCTGAACGCCGGCTCCATCGACATCGGCTTCATCGGCCCCTCCCCCTCCATCAACGGGTACAGCAAGTCCCAGGGCAAGGGGCTGCGGATCATCTCCGGTTCGGCCTCCGGCGGGGTGAGGCTGGTCGTCAACCCGAAGAAGATCACGACCCTGGACGACCTCAAGGGCAAGAAGATCGCCACGCCGCAGCTCGGCAACACCCAGGACGTGGCCTTCCTCAACTGGATCTCCGAGAAGGGCTGGAAGGTCGACGCCCAGAGCGGCAAGGGCGACGTCTCCGTGGTCCGTTCGGACAACAAGGTGACGCCCGACGCCTACCGGGCCGGGGACCTGGACGGCGCGTGGGTGCCCGAACCGACCGCCTCGAAGCTGGTCTCCCAGGGCGCGAAGGTGCTCCTGGACGAGACGGAGCTGTGGCCGGACAAGAAGTTCGTGATCACCAACATCATCGTGTCGCAGAAGTTCCTCGCCGATCACCCGGACGTGGTCGAGGCGGTGCTCAAGGGGTCGGTCGCCACCAACAAGTGGATCAACGCCAACCCGGAGAAGGCCAAGGCGTCCGCCAACGAGGCGCTGGAGAAGTTGAGCGGCAAGCCGCTGCCGAAGGAGATCCTCGACCCGGCGTGGGAGTCCATCGAGGTCACCGACGACCCGCTGGCCGAGACGCTCAAGACGCAGGCCGGGCACTCCGTGAAGTCCGGCCTGCTCAAGGAGCCGAACCTGCGGGGCATCTACGACCTCGGCCCGCTGAACAAGATCCTCAAGGCCGAGGGCCGGCCCGAGGTCGCCGACGCCGGTCTCGGCGTCGAGTAGCTCCGCCCATCCGTACCAGGACGCAAGGATTCCCAGGAGGTGACGACCATGGCGACCCCCATCCTCACCAAGGCCGAGGACCGTACGGCGGTCGGGCACGCCGCCCGTCTCACGCATGTCTCGAAGTCCTTCGCCGGACCCACGGGTGCGCAGCTCGTGCTGGACGACATCTCGCTCGATGTCGCTCCGGGCGAGTTCGTCACCCTCCTGGGGGCCTCCGGGTGCGGAAAGTCGACGCTGCTCAACCTGGTGGCCGGACTCGACCGCCCGTCGAAGGGGTCCATCGAGACCCCCGGCGGGCGGCCGGCCCTGATGTTCCAGGAGCACGCCCTCTTCCCGTGGCTGACCGCGGGCAAGAACATCGAACTGGCCCTGCGGCTGCGCGGGGTCCCGAAGGCGGCGCGCCGCACCGAGGCGGAGCGGCTGCTCGAACTGGTCCGGCTCGGCGGGGCGTACGGCAAGCGGGTGCACGAGCTGTCCGGCGGGATGCGCCAGCGCGTCGCCCTGGCCCGCGCCCTCGCCCAGGACAGCCAACTGCTGCTGATGGACGAGCCGTTCGCGGCGCTGGACGCCATCACCCGCGATGTGCTGCACGACGAACTGACCCGGATCTGGGCGGAGACGAACGCCTCGGTCCTCTTCGTCACGCACAACGTGCGCGAGGCGGTACGGCTCGCGCAGCGCGTCGTTCTGCTCTCGTCCCGGCCGGGCCGGATCGCCCGCGAGTGGACGGTCGACATCGAGCAGCCGCGCCGCATCGAGGACACCGCCGTGGCGGAGCTGTCCGTCGAGATCACCGAAGAACTGCGTGGGGAGATCCGCCGACATGGCCAGCACTGACATCACCTCCGACCGGAAGCGGCCGGACGGGGCGGCCGGCGGGTCCGGGGCCGACGACCTGGCGGGGCTGGAGGCGGGGCTCGACGCGCTCGACGCCGTGCAGATCCGCCGCACCCCGGTGCGCGAGGTGCTGCTCCACAAGGTGCTGCCGCCGGTCGTGGCGGTGGCGCTGGTCCTGGTGGTCTGGGAGCTGCTGGTCCGCGCCCGGGTCACCGAGGTGTACAAGCTGCCGCCGCCGTCCGCCGTATGGGACAGCGCGCGCGACATGTGGCTGGCGGGCACCCTGCTGGAGGTCGTCTGGACCAGCGTCTCGCGCGGTCTGCTCGGCTTCCTCCTCGCGGTCGCCATCGGTACGCCGCTGGGAGTGCTGGTCGCCCGCGTGAAGCTGATCCGGGCCGCGATCGGCCCGACCCTGTCCGGGCTCCAGTCGCTGCCCTCGGTGGCGTGGGTGGCCCCGGCGGTGATCTGGCTCGGGCTGAACGACCGGATGATGTTCGCGGTGATCCTGCTGGGCGCGGTCCCCTCGATCGCCAACGGGCTGGTCTCCGGCGTCGACCAGGTGCCGCCGCTGTTCCTCCGGGCGGGCCGCACGCTGGGCGCGACCGGGCTGCGCGGGACCTGGCACATCGTGCTTCCGGCGGCGCTGCCCGGCTACCTGGCGGGGCTCAAGCAGGGCTGGGCGTTCTCCTGGCGCTCGCTGATGGCCGCCGAGATCATCGCCTCCTCCCCGGAACTGGGCCTGGGGCTGGGCCAGTTGCTGGAGAACGGCCGCAGCAACTTCGACATGCCCGGGATCTTCCTGTCGATCCTGCTCATCCTGTTCGTCGGCATCGCGATCGACCTGCTGATCTTCAGTCCGCTGGAACGGTGGGTGCTGCGCAGCCGCGGTCTCCTCGTCAAGAACTGAGCCTTCCCATGACGTCTCCCACCCTCCTCGTCATCGCCCACGGCAGCCGCGACCCGCGGCACGCCGCGACCGTGCACGCGCTCACCGAGCGGGTACGCGCCGAGCGGCCGGGGGCGCGGGTGGAGACCGCGTTCCTGGAGTTCAACGCCCCTTCCGTGCCCCGGGTGCTGGAGCGCCTGGCGGCGCAGGGGACGGACGAGGTGGTCGCCCTGCCCCTGCTGCTCACCCGGGCGTTCCACGCCAAGACCGACATCCCCTCGGTCCTGCGCGAGGCCCGCGCCCGGCTGCCGCGGCTGCGTATCCGCCAGGCCGACGTACTCGGCCCGTCCCCGCTGCTCGACGCCGCTCTCGGGCGGCGGCTGCGGGAGGCCGGGGCCCGCCCCGGCGACCGCCCCCGGACCGGGCTCGTCCTGGCCTCGGCGGGATCCACAGACCCGGAGGCGATCGCAGTGATCGCTGAAATCGCGCGGGAGCTGCGGCACACCGGTTGGTGCGCCGTGCGGCCTGCGTTCGCCTCCGCTGCTCATGCCGGGAGCTTTCCCCCCACCGAGGACGCGGTGCGGGCCCTGCGCGCCGAGGGCGTGGAGCGGGTGGCGGTGGCCCCGTACGTCATCGCGCCCGGCCGCCTCCCCGACCGCATCGCGGCCGGGGCGGAGGCGGCCGGGGCGGACGTCCTGGCCGACGTGCTGGGGCCCGCCCCGGAGTTGGCGCGGCTGCTGCTCGACCGGTACGACCGGGCGAGGACGCCGGTGGGGGCATCGCTGTCGGCGTGAGGACCCGGGCCGAGGGCGGGCCCCGGCGGGCCGGTCGCCGGCAGGCCGGTGGTGGTCCGGCTCAGTCGTAGGACAGTCCTCCGGACCGGGCCCGCTTGAGTTCGAAGAAGCCCGGGTGGTTGGCGAGGACCCGGAAGCTGTCGAAGAGTACGGCCGCCTCCGTGCCGCGCGGGATCGCGTTGAGGACCGGACCGAACCAGACCGTGCCGTCGACGTGGATGGTCGGCGTGCCCACGTACGCGTCCTGCTCCGGGTCCTTGCCCGCCTCGTGGCTGCGGGCCACCTCCTCGTCGTACGCGGTGGAGTGCGCCGCATCCGCCAGGACGGCGGGCAGGCCCAGTTCGGCGAGGGAGGCGGCGATCACGGCGTCGAAGTCCTCCTCCTTGTGCTGGTGGATGCGGGTTCCGAGCGCGGTGTAGAGGTCCCGCAGGACGGTGTCGCCGTGGGCGGCGGCCGCGGCGACGGCCACGCGGACCGGACCGATCGACTTGTCGACGAGTTCGCGGTACCAGGCGGGCAGTTCGTTGCCCTGGTTGTGCAGGTAGAGGCTCATGGGGCGGAAGCGCAGGTCGATGTCCCGGTGCCGCTCGACCTCCAGCATCCAGCGGGAGGCGATCCAGGCGAACGGGCAGGCGGGGTCGAAGAAGAAGTCGACGGTGGTGCGTTCTCCGGTGCTCATGGGCCGAGCCTAGGAAGCAGGGAGCGGGGAATCCCGGGCCAATCGGGTTCCGGTCGGGTGGGCCAGTTGCGGTGGGGGCGGGGGCGGGCCGCAGGGCAGCGGGCCCGGGCCGGACTTCCCGGGCCGGACTTCCCGGGCCGGGCTCCCCGGGCCGGGCTCCCCGGGCCGGGCTGGCGGCCCGCGGGGGCCTGCGGAGGCCCGCCTCGCGTCCGGCAGCCCGGGTGTCCGTGGTACGCCGCGCAGCGCCCGGGTTCCGCCCTCCGGCCGGGGCCGGCTCAGCCGCGGGTCAGCTCCACCAGTTTGGCGACGGTGTTCCAGTTGCGGGTGGTGGCGGTGAGGCCCTTGACATGGCGGGGACGGGTCAGCGCCACAGCCAGCTTGGAGCGGCCGAGGCCGTCCGGGGCGTACAGGTACAGGCAGCGGTCGCCGAGGCGGAACTCCTCCGGCAGGAAGGACTCCGGCTCCAGGCCGGCGAAGCGTTCCGCGTCCACGGCCCGGTCGAAGTAGGTGACGTGGAGCTGCTTGCCCGCCAGTTGGGCGGCCGGGAAGGGGCAGGCGCCGGCGACGGCGGCGAGGTAGCCGACGTCGCGGACGAGGCAGTCGACAGGGAAGCCGAACCGCTGGTGCAGGGCCTGTTCCAGGGCCGCGGCGAGCGCGTCCTCGTCGTCCTCGTCGCTGCGGAAGACGGCGTTGCCGCTCTGCAGGTAGGTGGCGATTCCGGTGTGTCCCAGCTCGGTGAGCACGGTGCGCAGTTCGGCCATCGGAACCCTCTTGCCACCGCCCACGTTGATCCCGCGCAGCAGGGCCGCGTACGTCGTCGTCATGGCGACCCACCCTAACTTGATCTTTAACCTGTGCGGCGTGGACGTGGGGTCGTTGACTTCTTCGTTCGTCGCTTTGCGGGGCGGGGTTTGCCGACGGTGTGCACGTCGTAGCGTGCGGTGGGCTGGCTGTTCTTGCGGCCGGGTGGCCGCCCTGGACCGGGCTGCGTGAATTTTGATGCTCCGGCTGGGCAGGCGGCCTTGGTGCGCAGGTGCCGAAAGTCGCGGCGGACTCGTGCGGGGGTGAGCCTGGCGGGCGAGGCCGGTTTCTCCCACGGCCGTCGGAGGTCGGCCGCCAGCGGACGGGCGAGCCGTAGCTGGGTGAAGACGGTGAGGATCAGCCAGGTCCAACGGTCGGCGGCTTCAGCGGTGCGGATCTTCGGACAGGTCCAGCCCAGGGTCTGCTTGAACAGGCGGAAGGTGTGCTCGATGTCGAAGCGCCGCAGGAATGCCTGCCAGAGCGTGTCGACTTCGGTCTCACAGGCGCCGGTGCCTGACCACCACAGCCAGACCGGCTTCGGTGTCGCGCCGCTGAGCAGGTGCTCGAGCTGCAGACGGATCACCGTGCCCTCGATCAACGGCAGAGCACCCAGCTGGTAAGTCCAGGCCGAACGGTGGGTCAGTCGCGGATGAAGTCGGTCCCATGCCCGTGCGGTGGCGGTGCCGTAGAGGCGGGTTGTGGTGACTGTCTGGGCGTCGGGGGTATCCCAGGTGGCCGGGTCACCGAACACAAACTCGCCGCCATGACGGGGCGGCCGACCCCGGACACCGGGCTCGCGCGACGGGACCGCGCGTCGCAGGACGCGGTCCGAGCGCATGCGTCCCAGTACCTGCACCGGCAGATCTTGCAGAAGGAAGGCCAGTCGGGGAACGTCGTAGCCGGCGTCCACCACGACCAAGATCTCCGGGTCGCCGTCCGTCCACTGCCCGGCATCGATCAGCCGCTCGACGAGCTCGCGCATCTGCCGAGCCGTGACGGTGGCGGCGTCATCACCCGGTGCCAGACGCAGCGCGTCCAGCGGCACCGTCCAGGAACTGCGGCCCGTCTCCAGCGCGCAGATCACCGAGTAGGGCCAGCCGGGAACGGGAATGTGCTGATCCTTGCCCCGCCCATAGGTGTGGCACAGGATCCGCTGTGGTGAGGTGTGCGCGCTGGGCCGCAGCCAGCAGGTGAGGTCGGCGGCCAGGACCAGCCGGCCGTCCGCCGCCCGCGGCAGAGGCACCGCGGCCAGGGCCCGGCGCAGCCGGGCCACATCGACCCGGCCCGCGGACAGGGTGCCATAGAGCCCGCCGTGCCCCCGCCGGTGTTCGCCCACCAGCGACAGCTCCGCCAAGGACCGGACTGGGCCGTCCGCGCACAACACCGCGTCCGCGAGTTCGAACAAGGCGTCCGCACGCCTGGTCAGACAGGAGGAGAACTCATCCCGGAAGCGTGACAGTCCCGCAATCGGATCCTGCCGGACGACGTGATGCGACAGACTCATCCCCACGGCCTTCGTGCTGAGCGTTGTGTGTTCCTTGGTCGGATCACATGCTCAGCCGAAGGCCGCCCGCACGCACGGCAGTTACCAATCCGAGTGATCAAGTACGACGGACCGTTCGGACCTCGAGTTCAGCCGCAGGCTGACCAGCTGGGGCCTCATCAGGCTGTTGCTGGCACTCGACCCCAGCCTCGACACCAGCGGCACGCAGCCGGTCGACGAGAAGAGTCATCTCGGGCATCGTCCCTGCGAACATGCCAGCCCGGATCTGCTGGAACGTCCTCTTCGTCTGAGCCAGATCTCCAGCAAGTTCGACGCGAAGAACCTTCATCACGTGGACCGGACTGACGAGAGGATCACTGAGTACGAGCCGTGCCTCGCCGTGCTCCGCCAGAAGACGACGGCGCAGGTCGTCCGGTATGGAGCTTCCGCCTTGCCCGCACTCGTACAAAGCGTCACCGCAGCCGGAGCAGTGGTAGCCGATGTCCCATTCAAGGCTCTGCCCGACCAACGCCTGTACGCCGACGCACTCCAGCTCCGAGCCGCAGCCCGAACACTGTGCCGGGTACCTGACAGACACGATCAGCACGACATGTCCCATCCACTGGCCCGACCCTGACGACCCAGGCTCCCGGGCCTCGAGGTTAAAAGGCAAGTTAGTGATCTGAGTCAGAGGTTCGTCGGCGGTGGGCGGCGATCTTGTCGAGGATCTCGTCGGCTGTCTTGGTCCAGACGCAGGGGCTGGGCTGGTTGTTCCCGTCGGCGGTCCAGGTTCTGATATCGCGTTCGGGGCCTGGGCGGAGTGGTGGACGCCGCGCTTGAGCTTCTTCTGGGACAGCTCCGCGAACCACCGTTCGACCAGGTTCAGCCAGGACGCACCGGTCGGCGTGAAGTGCGGCTGGAAGCGCGGGTGGGCCAGGAGCCACTTCTTGATGCCGATCCTCTTGTGGGTCGCGTAGTCGTCCAGGACCAGATGAACCTGGAGATCGGCCGGGACCTGCTGCGGCCCCGGGGAACGGGGCAGCCGCCGCGCCCCGTGGGGGAGAGCGCGGCGGCTGGTGTGCGGTGGCCGGGCTGCGGGGTGTGGGGCCGCCGCCGCCCGGGGCCGGGCACAGAGCCGGGACGTCCGGCCCGGGTGTTACTCGACGACCTTGAGGAGCTTGTTGGCCGTGCCCTCGGTGGCGTTGCCGATGGCGTCCGGGGTGGCTCCTTCGGTGAGCGCCGTGGCGACGGCCTGCGGGGTGGCGTCCTGGTGGCCCGCCAGGTAGACGGCGGCCGCGCCGACGACGTGCGGGGTCGCCATGGACGTGCCGGAGATGGTGTTGGTGCCGCTGTCGCTGTCGTTCCAGGTGGACGTGATGTCCGAGCCCGGGGCGTAGATGTCCACGACCGAGCCGTGGTTGGAGAACGACGACTGCTCGTCGTCCGCGGTGGACGAGGCGACGGTGATCGCCTCGGGGACGCGGGAGGGCGAGCCCTGGCCGGCGTCGCTGGACTCGTTCCCGGCGGCCACACCGAAGGTGATGCCCGCGGCGATGGCCTTCTGGACCGCCGCGTCGAGCGCCGGGTCGGCCCCGCCACCGAGGCTCATGTTGGCGACGGACGGGCCCTTGGCGTTGGCGGTGACCCAGTCGATCCCCGCGATGACCTGCTCGGTGGTGCCCGAGCCGTTGTCGTCCAGGACGCGGACGGCGACGATCTTCGCCTTCTTGGCGACGCCGTGCGCCGCACCGGCTATGGTGCCCGCGACGTGCGTGCCGTGGCCGTTGCCGTCGTCGGCGTCGTCGTCGTTGTCGATAGCGTCGAAGCCGGAGGCGGCGCGGCCCTCGAAGTCCTCGTGGGTGACGCGGACACCGGTGTCGATGACGTACGCGGTGACGCCCTCGCCGCCCGCGTCGGGGTAGGTGTACGCCTTGTCGCCCGCGGTCTCCGTCTGGTCGATGCGGTCCAGACCCCACGACGGCGGGTTGTCCTGGGTGGCGTCGATGCTGAACTTCTTGTTCTGCACCACCTTGGCGACGGCCGGGTCGGCGGCGAGGCGCTTGGCCTCGGTCTCCGAAAGCCCGTTGGCGGAGAAGCCGTTGATGCTGGAGGAGTAGGCGCGCTGGAGCTTGCCGCCGTACTCCTCGGCCAGCTCGGCCTTGTCGGCCTTCTTCTCGTCCAGCATGACGATGTAGCTGCCGGAGACGGCGGTGGCCGCGTCCGTGCCGTAGACCGTGCCCATCGGAGCCGGCGCGGCTCCGGCGAAGGAGATCCCGAAGAGGGTGACTCCGGCCGCCGCCGCGACGGCGGTGACGGCGGCGGTCAGCTGGGTGCGGCGGGTGCGCTGGTGCTTGGCCATGAAGAGGGTTCTCCTCGTCAAACTTTGTGGGGGGGTTGGCCCTCGGCCGGAAGATCTCCGTGGGCTGGCTCGAAACCCTGACCGATTGACGAGCACAGTTCAAGACCTTCATGGAGGTGGGACTTGCTCAACAAGGTTGCGTAACGGGAAATCGGCCTTGGCTGGTCACAGCGGTCGCGGAGCGCCGCCGAGCCGCCGACCCCACCGGATCGGCCCCCTGCGAGCAGCTTCGCACGGCCCCACCACGAGCGCATATCGCCTGCTCAGCAAGGCTGTTGGGGTAACGGCCGACCGCCCTCGGCGATGACCGGAGACGCACCGGCGAGGCCCTCGGGCCGATGTGACGCCGCGTGAAGACTCGTGAAGGCCTGTGAAGGCGCGCGCGTGGAGGGTGAACGCCTGGCCCCGGCTGTGAAATCGCCGGGGCGTGCGTGCAGATGCGCCGACCGGAACCGCCGTCACACCGGTTTCACGGCGCCGAAACAGAGCCGTCCCGCCCCACGAACCCGCCGGTGGGGGCAGGTGGGAGCGGGACAGGGAACGCCCGGACGTCCGTCAGGCGGATCCGTTCAGTGCGACAGCTCCGCCTCGATGAGGTCGACGGCCCGCGGGGTGCCGCCCTCGCGTGCCATCTGCTCGCTCAACCGCGCGCACCGGGCGGCCACTTCGGGATCGTCCACCAGAGCGAGCACGGCCTCGCGCAGGGTCGCCGCGTTCGCCTCCTCCATCGGGAGGTGCCGGGCCACCCCCAGCGATTGGAGCGTCTCCGCGTTGCCGAACTGGTCGACGGCCTGCGGTACGGCGACCATCGGGGTGCCGGTGGCGAGCCCCTCCTGGCTGCCGCCCGCGCCGGCGTGGGTGACGAAGGCGTCCGCCTGCCGGAGCACGGCCAGTTGGGGCACCCAGTCGCGCACCTCCACGTTGCCGGGTACGTCACCGAGTTCGGCGGGGTCGACGTGGGCGCCGATCTGGAGCACCACGTGCCAGCCGGGCAAGTCGCCGAAGGCGGCGACGCACTCCCGGTAGAAGGCGGGCTGCTTGGTGAACGAGGAGCCCAGGGAGACCAGGATCACCTTCTCGGCACCGGCGGGACGCCGCCACTCCCCCTGGTCGGAGCGGTCGCCCTGGCAGGCCCCGACGAAGGTGTACATCTCGCGGTTCACCCGGTCCGCGTTGGGCTGGAGGGCCTCGGGGATCAGGACGAGGCCGCGGCGCGGGCGGGCCACGAAGTCGTCGACGGGGACGTGGCCGAGGCCGTTCTCCGCGAGCCAGCCCTCGAAGCGCGCGTAGTAGGCCCTGCCGCGCTCGGTCTGCTTCAGTTCGGCGGTCATCGGCTCCCCCACCTCCTTCTCGTACCCGTCCCAGGGGACCAGGTTGGGCCAGAGGGAGACGGCGGGGACGCCCCAGCGGTGGGCGAGGACGCGGGCGGGATAGGAGGTGATGTCGTGCAGGACGAGGTCGGGCTCGTCGCCCGCGAAGGCGTCCGCGAGCTGCGGGAGCGCCTGGACGGCGTCCATGAGGAAGGGTTCGATGTTGTCGATCAGCTCCGTCCCCCAGGCGTCGGGGTCCTCGTCGGTCGGCAGGGTCGAGCTCCAGATCACCGGCTCGGCCCCGGTGGCGGCGACCTTCTCCGCGAAGGAGGCGGGGATGGCGTAGCTGACGCGGTGTCCACGGTCGACGAGCTCGCGGATGACGTCGAGGCTCGGGTTCACATGCCCGTGGGCGGCGATGGAGAACATGGCGATGTGGGCACGCGGGGATTCCGTCATGCCGGCGACCCTAAGCGAGACGAGACGTCTCGTGCAATCTTTTTCCTCTCCGGATCAGCGTTGGTAGCGGGCCAGCACCCGGTTCCCGTCCTCCACCAGCCGCCGGCCCAGCTCGTCGGCGTCGATCGCGCCGCTGTAGAACTCCTGGTACGCGGGGGTCGCCACCTTGTCCTTCCACTCGGGGTAGCCGCGCACCGACTGCGCGGGCGCGGGCCGCAGCCCCTTCGCCAGGGCGGCGCCCACGGCCCAGCCGTGCTCGGCGGAGCGGAGCGACGGGTCGGCCAGCGCCCGCGTCCCGGTGGGCAGCATCCAGTCGCCGCGCGCCAGGCGCACCATGTTCGGGGGCCGCAGCAGGAAGTCGATGAACGCGACGGCCTCCTCCTTGTGCGGGCTCTGCTCCGCCACCGACAGCGTCTGCGGGCTCACGCCCTGGACCGCGCCGCCGGCCCCGGCGGGCATCGGCAGGACCGTCCAGTCGAACCCTTCGGGGGCCTGCTGGATGATCTGCTGACGGTAGGAGAAGCCGAGCGGGAGCATCGCGTACTTGCCGCCGAAGAAGCCGGGCAGGGCGTCGGAGCCGCCCATGCCCAGCGCGCTGCGCGCCGCGCTGCGGTCGGTGTTGACCTGGTCGTGGATGGTGCCGGGCACCACGCCGTCGCCCCGCCGGAAACGCAGGACCGCCTTGCCGTCGCCGTCCCGGTGGAAGAGGCGACCGCCGCCGGACAGGCCCAGGTTGAGGGTGACGGAGACCGGTTCCTTGAGCGGCCAGGCGACCCCGTACCGCCCCTTCCCGGTCAGCGCCTTCGTCACCCGGCGGAACTCCTGCCAGCTCCAGGGGCGCTCCGGGGTCGGGAACCGCGCGCCCGACGCCTTCAGCAGCTCGGTGTTGGCGATCAGGACCCGGGGCTCCTGGAGGAAGGGCACCCCGTGGACGCCCTCGCCGAACGTGGTGGTGCGCCAGGACCGCTCGGGGATGTCGGCCTTGAGCCGGGCGGGCAGGTAGGGGCGGAGATCGGCGAGGTAGCCCCCGTACGCGAAGTCGGCCAGGTCGTCCGAGGCGTCGTGGATGACGTCGGGGGCCTCCCCGCCCTCGAACGAGGTGAGCAGCTGGTCGTGGACGCTGTCCCAGCTGCCCTGGACGTACTCCACCTGGACGTCGGGGTGGGTGGCGTTCCACTCCTTCACCAGGCGTTTGTTGGCGTCGACGGACTCCTTCTGCCAGGCCAGAGACTGGAACCGGAGCCGGATCGTGCCGTCCGCGTCCCGTCCGCCGCCGCCGCCGCCGTCACCGGAGCAGCCGGTGAGCAGCAGAGCCAGGACGGCGACGGCGGCAGCCGCCCGCCGGACCGCGGCGCGCATCAGTTCTTCACCGCCCCGGCCGCCATCCCGCCGGTGATCCGCCGCTGGATGAAGGCGAAGAGGACGAGGGAGGGCAGGGTGGCGAGGAACGCGGCGGCGGCGAGCGGGCCGAGGTCGGCCACGCCCTCCGCGCCGAGGAAGTGGGTGAGGACGACCGGCAACGTCTGCTTCTCCGGGGTCTTGAGCAGGACGAGCGCGAAGAAGAACTCGTTCCATGCGGTGATGAACGCGAACAGCGCGGTGGCGACGAGGCCGGGGGCGAGCAGCGGGGCGACGACCGAGACGAGGGTCCGCACCCGCCCCGCCCCGTCGACGGCGGCCGCCTCTTCCAGCTCGGCCGGCACGGCCCGTACGTATCCGGCGAGCATCCACAGGGCGAAGGGCAGCGACCAGACGACGTAGACGAGGACCAGGCCCCCCAGGGTGTTGATCAGATGCAGGTTCTTCAGGACCAGGAAGAGCGGAATGATCACCAGGACGAACGGGAACGCCTGGCTGACCACGACCCAGCCGGTCGCCGCGGTGGCGAGGCGGCCCCGGTGGCGGGCCATCGCATAGGCCATCGGGGTGGCGATCACGACCGTGATCAGGGCCGCGCCGACGGCGGCGATCAGGGAGTTGGCGGCGGCCTGGAGCAGCGGCTGCTCGTCGAACGCCTGCCGGAAGTTGTCCAGGGTGGGCTGCTCAGGGATCCAGGTGGGATGGAGCGAACCCAGTTCACGGGCGGGTTTGAAGGCGGTCGAGATCAGCCACACGAAGGGGAACGCGAGGAAGACCAGGTAGGCCAGGAGGGCCAGGTACTGCCCGGCCCGGGCGGTCCTGCCGGTACGCAGCCCGGTGGGCTCCCGCCTTCCGGAGCCGCGCTTCATCGGTCCTCGTCTCATCGGTCCTCCCCTCCCCCGAGGCGGCCGACGAGATAGAGGGCGAGGAGCACGGAGATCACCGCGACCATCACACAGCCCATCGCGGCGGCGTAGCCGAACTGCCCGTAGCGGAACGCCTCCTCGTACGCGAAGAGCATCGGCAGCCGGGTCCGGCCGCCGGGCCCGCCGCTGGTCAGCACGTAGACGAGGGCGAAGGAGTTGAAGTTCCAGATCAGGTTCAGCGCGGAGACAGCGAGGGCGATGGGCCTCAGGGCGGGCCAGGTGACGGTACGGAACCGGCGCCAGGCGCCCGCCCCGTCCAGGGCCGCCGCCTCGTGGAGTTCGCGCGGGGTGTTCTGGAGCCCGGCGAGCAGGGCCACCGTGGTCTGCGGCATCCCCGCCCAGATGCCGACGAGGATCACGGCGGGCAGCGCGGTGGCGAGGCCGGTCAGCCAGTCCCGCCCGTCGCCGAGGCCCAGGTCGCGGACGGTCTCGTTGAGGATGCCGGCGTCCGGGTTGTAGACGAGCCGCCACATGATGCCGACGACGACCTCGGGCATCGCCCAGGGGATGATCGCCAGCGCGCGGGCCAGCCAGCGCATCCGCAGGTTCTGGTTGAGCAGCAGGGCCAGGCCGAGCGCCAGGAGGAACTGCGGGACGGTGACGCCCACCGCCCAGATCAGACCGATCCGGAACGAGTCCCAGAACAGGGTGTCGTGCAGCAGGTCCTGGAAGTTGAGCGCGCCGATCCACTGGGTGGAGCGGGTGCGGCCGGACTGGGCGTCGGTGAAGGAGAGCGCGATGCCGTAGAGGAGCGGCCCGACGCTGAGGACCAGGATCGGGAGGAGCGCGGGCAGCACCAGGAACCAGGCGGCCCGGTCCCCGAAGACCTTGCCCTGCGGCGGCCCGGGCCGCCCGGCACTCCCGGCGCGCCCGCCGCCCCGCCCGCCCGGCCCGTCGCGCCCGCCCGGTCCTTTGCGCCCGCCGTGTCCGCCCGGGCCGCCGTCTCCGCCCGGGCCGCCGTCTCCGCCGTGCGGGCCGCCCGGTCCGGGCTGCTTCGCCGCAGTCGCCGATGTCACGAAGAAGACCCCTCTGTCCGGTGAGTCACTGATGCGCCTGAGGCGGACTTCGTCCCGTTCCGGCTGCCCGGAAGGCCCCCGTCATGGTGCTGACGGGCCGTCGCTTCGTCAAGGCGGCCTGCGCGGATGCGAAAATCGCACCATGGACGAGATGCGTGCGCGCGAGGTACTGACGGCCGCCGGGCTGCCCGGCGCGGCGGAGCTGCTCGCGCTGGGCGAGAACGCGGTGTTCGTTGCCGGCGACCTGGTGATCAAGGTCGGGCGGGACGCCGCCCGCCACCCGGAGCTGCGGCAGCGGGCCGAGCGGGAGGTGGCCCTGGCCGACTGGCTCGCCGCCTCCGGCGTCCCGGCCGTCCGCGCCGCCGAGAGCGGGGTCCGGCTGGTCGAGGGCCACCCGGTGACGCTGTGGCACCGGCTCCCCGACCCCGTACGCCCCGCCGAGCCGCGCGACCTGGCGCCGCTGCTCTCGCTGGTGCACGCGCTGCCGGTCCCGGCGGAGTTCACCCTGCCGCGCCGCGAACTGCTGGGCGGCGTCGAGCGGTGGCTGACCCTGGCGGGGGACGCGATCGATCCGGCGGACGCCGACTACCTCCGCGAGCGCCGCGACGGCTTCGCGGCGGCGGCGGCCGCCCTCGTCCCCCACCTCCCGCCGGGGCCGATCCACGGCGACGCGCTCCCCCGCAACGTCCACGTCGGCCCGGACGGCCCGGTCCTGGTCGACCTGGAGACGTTCTCCGCCGATCTGCGGGAGCACGACCTGGTCGTCCTCGCCCTCTCCCGCGACCGCTACGGACTCGACCCCGCGGCCTACGACGCCTTCACCGCCGCGTACGGCTGGGACGTCCGGGAGTGGGAGGGGTGCGCGGTCCTGCGCGGCGCCCGCGAGACGGCCAGCTGCGCCTGGGTCTCCCAGCACGCCCCGGCCAACCCGAAGGCGCTGACGGAGTTCCGCCGCCGGGTGGCGTCCCTGCGCGAGGACGACCCGGAAGTCCGCTGGTATCCGTTCTGAACGAGTCGGAGGGGCGGTTCCGGCGCCTGCCGGGCCCCGGCGGCACGGGGCCGCGTACGCTCCCGCTCCCGACGCGCGTCAGCCGCGAGGGGGCCCTCCGCACTCCGCTCGTCCGCGCGGCATGGCGCCCCTCGGCCGGGACCGGTCCGCGCCGGACTGCCGCCCGGCCCCCTCCGCCGCGGCGACGTCGTCGGGGCGGACCGCGACGCGCGGTCGGCCCGGCATCCCGGACGGGACACCGTCAGGGCAGCCGCGGGATGAGCGGCCAGGCCGGCTCGACGACCGCCGCCGGGTCCGCGGTGCGGCGCAGATACGCCTGCAGGGACAGCGACTGCTCGGCCGCCGCGTGCACCTGGAGGCTGTGCAGGTCCTCCAGGGACGTCGCGCCGACCGGCTGGTGCTTCTCCCCCATGCGCCGCACCACCCGCGCGGCGGCGACGGCGTCCGCCCGGGCGTCGTGCGCGTCGTCGAGGGGGACCCCGTAGTGGGTGCACAGGGCGTGGAGGGTTCGCTTCCCCTTCCGGTACTTGTCGACGTGCTTGTCGATGACCAGCGGGTCGATGACGGGCGAGGGGTCGGCGCCCAGCCGTTCGCTGACCGACGCGATCCCGTACCGCCGGCACTCGCGGTCGAGCAGGGACAGGTCGTAGCGCGCGTTCATCACGACCAGCGGGATCCCCGAGCGCAGTCCTTCGGCGACCGCTCCCGCGATCTCCTCGATCGCCGGGGCGGCCGGGAGTCCGTGCTCACGGGCGCGTTCGGTCGAGATGCCGTGGATGGCCGACGCCTCCTCCGGTATGGCCACGCCGGGGTTGAGCAGCCAGGTCCGCTCCTCGGACAGGGAGCCGTCCGCCTCCAGCCGGACGACCGCCGCCGTCACGATGCGGTCGGCCTCCACGTCCGTCCCCGTCGTCTCCAGGTCGAACGCCGTCAACGTCCCGCTGAGCCAGCTCATCCCGTACCTCCGTCTGCGTGCTTCCCCCATGTGACGACCAGCCTCGCACGCGCCACTGACAGCGACGGACGGGGCCCTGCGCCGCACGGCCCGTCAGGGGGCGGCCGGGGCGCGCGAGCGGGCCGGCGCCCGGCCGGGCGCGCCGCCCCTCCCCACCCGGACCGCCCTACCCCGCCCGGGGGCGCGCACACCCGTCAGGAGACCGGCCGGGAGTCCGTCCAGACCGATTCGAACTCCTCCCGGTACGTCTCGAACAGGCCGTGTTCGCTGTCCTGGCCCGCCCGCACCACCGTGCGCCTGCCCCCGCCGCGCAGCACCAGCACCGGCGCCTCCATCCCCCGGGCCCGCCGCAGGTAGGGCTGGACGACGCCCACCGCGTCCGGGCCGTCGCCGTCCACCAGGTAGGCGGTGAAGCGCGGGGTCTCGTCGAAGACCTGGATCTCGAACGCGCCCGGGTCGCGGAGCCGGGAGCGCACCCGGCGCATGTGGAGGATGTTCATCTCCACCGAACGGCTCAGCTCGCCCTTCTTGAGGCCCAGCTCCCGCTCCCGGCGTTTGACCGCGCTGCTGGCCGGGTTGATGAACAGCAGCCGGACCCGGCAGCCGGACTCGGCGAGCCGCACGAGGCGGCGGCCGGAGAAGTTCTGCACGAGCAGGTTGAGCCCTATCCCGATGGCGTCGAGCCGCCGCGCCCCGCCGAACAGGTCCTCGGCCGGCAGCTGGCGCTGGAGCCGCACCCGGTCGGCGTGGACGGAGACCACGTCCGCGTACCGGTCGCCGACCAGCTCCTCCACCGCGTCCACCGGCAGCCGGTCGGCGGAGGGCACGCCCGCCCCGCTGCCGAGGATGTCCAGGAGGCGGGCGGAGGCGCGCTCCGCCTGGGCCAGCACCGCTTCGTTCAGCGCCCGGTTGCGGGAGACCACGTTGCGCGCGACCTCCAGCTCGTCCAGGGCCAGCTCGACCTCGCGGCGGTCGTCGAAGTACGGCTCGAAGCACGGCCAGTGCTGGACCATCAGCTCGCGCAGCTGCGGCAGCGTCAGGAAGCTGAGGACGTTGTCGTCGGCCGGGTCCAGCAGGTAGCCCTTGCGGCGCGACACCTCGCGCACGGCGACGGCGCGCTGCACCCACTCCTGCCCGGCCGGTCCGGCGGCGGCCACCACCCACTCCTCGCCGTGCACCGGCTCGTAGACCGGCCGGAGCACCGCGGCGACGACGGCCCGCAAACGCTGTTCGACCAGATTCAGCCAGATATAGGCGCGCCCCGCCCGCTGGGCCCGGGTCCGCACCTCGTTCCAGGAGTCCGCTCCCCAGTCCAGCTCGGCGCCGATCTCCATGGGCTGCGCGAGGGACACCGCCCCGGGCGGGGCATCGGTCGGTTCCCCCTCGTGACCTGCGTCACCTGGAGGTAGCTCGAACCCTCCCGAGCTCACCCGCGTACCGCCTTCCACTCCCCCACCCAACGATCAAGGAAGGGTACTCCGCGAGCGTGATCCGACGCAGCCCGATGCGCAGGCGACTTTCTCAACTGCCCGGCCCGTGCGGCTTGTTCCCTGTGGCGAGATCGGGTGGAGTGAGCGGATTCATAGTGATTGCGCCCCCCGCCCCGGGGCGGGATCCGGACTCCTGCCGGGTGACGGTGTCCGGAAGCACGTCCGGGGCGGCGGGGATGTGTCCGAAGTTGACCGGTACGGCGCGTCGTGGACGACGGACCCGGCCGCACCGCGTGACCTCCTAGGTGAGCGCCCCGTTTTCGGGGAAGATTCCGGACGTATTCGGGAAATGTTCGAGGAGCCATCGGGCCGAGGAAAGCCGCAGCCCCCGGATCAGAAGTGGAAGAGTCTTCATCATGCAGGTCTGGCCGGGACACGCTTACCCGCTCGGCGCCACGTACGACGGCGCCGGGACCAACTTCGCGGTCTTCTCGGAGGCCGCCCACCGGATCGAGTTGTGCCTGCTGCACGACGACGGGTCCGAGACGGCGGTGGAACTCCGCGAGACCGACGCCTTCGTGCGCCACGCCTATCTGCCCGGGGTGATGCCGGGCCAGCGGTACGGCTTCCGGGTGCACGGGCCGTACGAACCCCAGAACGGGCAGCGGTGCAACTCCGCGAAGCTGCTGCTGGACCCGTACGCCCGTGCGATCGCCGGGAAGATCGACTGGGGTGAGGCGGTGTACGGCTACCCGTTCGGGAAGCCGGACGCGCGCAACGACCTCGACTCGGCGCCGCACACCATGAGCGCGGTGGTGGTCAACCCGTACTTCGACTGGGGCGACGACCGCCGCCCCCGTACCGACTACCACCGCACGGTGATCTACGAGGCCCATGTGAAGGGCCTGACGATGCTGCACCCGGGGCTCCCGCCCGAGCTGCGCGGCACGTACGCGGGGCTGGCGCACCCGGAGGTGATCGCCCATCTGACCGAACTGGGCGTCACCGCGATCGAGCTGATGCCCGTCCACCAGTTCGTGCAGGACCACCGGCTGGCGGACATGGGGCTCGCCAACTACTGGGGCTACAACACCATCGGCTTCTTCGCCCCGCACAACACGTACGCCTCCTGGGGCGACCGCGGCGAGCAGGTGCTGGAGTTCAAGCAGGCGGTGAAGGCGCTGCACCAGGCGGGCATCGAGGTCATCCTCGACGTGGTCTACAACCACACCGCCGAAGGCAACCACCTGGGGCCCACCCTCTCCTTCCGCGGTCTCGACAACGCCTCCTACTACCGGCTCACCGACGACCAGCGGTACTACATGGACACCACGGGCACCGGGAACTCCCTGCTCATGCGGTCCCCGCACGTGCTCCAGATGATCATGGACTCGCTGCGGTACTGGGTGACCGAGATGCATGTGGACGGATTCCGCTTCGACCTGGCGGCCACGCTCGCCCGCCAGTTCCACGAGGTGGACCGGCTCTCCTCGTTCTTCGACCTGGTGCAGCAGGACCCGGTGGTCAGCCAGGTGAAACTGATCGCGGAGCCGTGGGACGTCGGCGAGGGCGGCTACCAGGTGGGCAACTTCCCGCCGCTGTGGACCGAGTGGAACGGCAAGTACCGCGACACCGTCCGCGACCTGTGGCGGGGCGAGCCGCGCACGCTGGCGGAGTTCGCCGGACGGCTCACCGGCTCCTCCGACCTCTACCAGGACGACGGCCGCCGCCCGCTCGCCTCGATCAACTTCACCACCTGCCACGACGGCTTCACCCTGCACGACCTCGTCTCGTACAACGACAAGCACAACGACGCCAACGGCGAGGAGAACCGGGACGGCGAGAGCCACAACCGGTCCTGGAACTGCGGGGCCGAGGGCGAGACGGACGATCCGGAGATCCTGGAGCTGCGGGCCCGCCAGATGCGGAACTTCATCGCCACGCTGATGCTCTCGCAGGGCGTGCCGATGCTCTCCCACGGCGACGAGTTCGCCCGTACGCAGCACGGCAACAACAACGCCTACTGCCAGGACAACGAACTGGCCTGGGTGCACTGGCCCGACCCGGACGAGCCCGCCGACGCCCCCGCCTCCACGCTGCTGGAGTTCACCCGGGCCATGGTGTGGCTGCGCCGCGACCACCCGGTCTTCCGGCGCCGCCGCTTCTTCCACGGGCGGCCGATGGAGGGCACCCACGACGAGCTGTCCGACATCGCCTGGTTCACCCCCGACGGCGAGGAGATGACGCAGCAGGACTGGCAGGCGGCGCACGCCAAGGCGATGACCGTCTTCCTGAACGGGCACGCGATCTCCGAGCCGGGGCCGCGCGGCGAACGGATCTCCGACGACTCGTTCCTGCTGATGTTCAACGCGAGCGCCGAGACACTGGAGTTCGCCGTCCCGGTCGGCCACGGCGAGCAGTGGCAGGTCGTCGTGGACACCGCGCGGCCGGAAGGCGTCCCGCCCGGGACCGGCCCGAAGGTGGCCGAGGGCGAGCGGATCACGCTGATCGGGCGCAGCCTGGCGGTGCTGAAGCGGCCCGCCTGAGAGCCGCCGGGGGCGCGGCGGGGTGAGGTTCCGCCCGGGGTGACACGGATCGCCCCGGGCGGGGTACGTAGGAACCCATGACGCCCACCGCCACGTACCGGCTTCAGCTCCAGCCCGACTTCCCGTTCGCCGCCGCCGAGAAGGCCGTGCCGTATCTCGCCGCGCTCGGCGTCTCGCACCTGCACCTCTCCCCCGTCCTGGAGGCGGTCCCCGGCTCCACCCACGGCTACGACGTGGTCGACCACGGCCGGGTCCGGGCGGAGCTGGGCGGCGAGGAGGGGTTGCGCTCGCTCGCCTCGGCCGCCCGGGAGCACGGTCTCGGGCTCGTCCTGGACATCGTGCCCAACCACATGGCGGCCTCGCCCCGGCACAACCGCCGGCTGTGGGAGGTCCTGCGCGAGGGTCCGGGCTCGCCGTACGCCCGCTGGTTCGACATCGACTGGGCGGCGGGCGGCGGGAAGGTGCTGCTGCCGGTGCTCGCCGGGCCGCTCGGCGGGGAGCTGGAGCACCTGGTCGTGGACGGGGAGGCGCTGCGCTACCACGACCACGCGTTCCCGCTGCGGGCCGGCACGGCGGACCTTCCGCTGCCCGAGCTGCTGGACGCCCAGCACTACCGGCTCGGCTGGTGGCGCCTGGCCCGCACCGAGCTGAACTACCGGCGGTTCTTCACGGTCCCGGAGCTGATCGGGGTGCGCGTGGAGCATCCGGAGGTCTTCGAGGACACCCACGCCAAGGTCCTCGAACTGCTCCGCGACGGCGTCCTCGACGGGCTGCGCGTCGACCACCCCGACGGTCTCGCCGCCCCCGCCGCCTACCTGGAACGGCTCCACGACGCCACCGGGGGGCGGTGGACGGTGGTGGAGAAGATCCTCACCGGCGACGAGCGCCTGCCCGCGGAGTGGGCGGTCGCGGGCACCACCGGGTACGACGCGCTGCGCCGGATCGACGGCCTGTTCACCGATCCGGACGGAGCAGCCGAACTGCTGGGGCACTACCGGGAGTTCGCGGACCCGCCCGCCGACCGGGGCGGCGACTGGACGGAAACGGTGCGCCGGGCCGCGTACCGGGTGGTGACCCACGAGCTGGCCGCCGAGACCGCCTGGCTGACCCGGCTCGCGACCGCCGTCTGCGACCAGGACCCCGCCCTGCGCGACCATGCGCCGTGGGCGCTGCGGACGGCGGTCCGGGAGCTGTTGGTACGGGTGCCGGTCTACCGGCCCTACGTCACGGCGGGCGAGCCGCCGTCCCGGATCGCCGAGGACACCCTGTCCGACCAGGCGGTACGGGACGCGAAGGCGGTGTTCGCCGTCCCCGAGGAGGCGGCAGCCGTGGACGTCGTACGGGAGTTGGCGCTCGGGCGGCTCGGCGGGGGCGAGGAACAGACCGCTTTCTGCGCCCGGTTCGCGCAGACGGCGTCGGCGCTGCACGCCAAGTCGGTGGAGGACACGGCGTTCTACCGGTACGTCCCGCTGCTGTCGGCCACCGAGGTGGGCGGCGACCCGGGGCGGCCCGCGGTCTCGCCGGAGGAGTTCCACGCGTTCGCCGCCCGGATCGCCCGCGACTGGCCCGCCACGGGCACGGTCCTGACCACCCACGACACCAAGCGCAGTGCGGACGTACGGGCCCGGATCGCGGTGCTGTCCCAGTGCCCGGGGCGGTGGGCGGCGCTGGTGGCGGAGGTGACGGCGGAGGCGCCGGTCGCCGCCCCGGACCGCCAACTCGCCTGGGAGGCCTGGCAGTCGGCGTACGGCTGCGCGGAGCTTCCGGTCGAGGAGCTGGGCGGCAGGTTGGAGCCGGCGCTGCTGAAGGCGGTGCGCGAGGCGGGGTTGTCCACCAGCTGGACGGAGTCGGACCCGGTCTACGAGCGGGCGGTGGCGGACTTCGTCGCCGCCGGTCCGGGGCACGCGCCGGGCCCGTTCCGGGCCCGGATCGCGGAGTTCGCGGACGCGCTCGCCCCGCATGTGCGCGCCCACGTGCTGGGAGCGGCGCTGACGCACCTGACGATGCCGGGGGTGCCGGACCTCTACCAGGGGACGGAGAGCGAGTACCTGGCCTTGGTCGACCCGGACAACCGGCGGCCCTTCCGGCGGCCGGAGGCCCCGGACGAGAAGCGGGAGCTGACGTCGGTCGCGCTGGGGCTGCGGCGGGAGCTGCCGGACGTGTTCGGGGCGCGGGGGACGTACGAACCGTTGACGGCCTCCGGTCCGGCCGCCTCCCACCTGGTGGCGTTCTGCCGCTCGGGCGAGGTGGTCACGGCGGTGACCCGGCTGTCGCTGCGGCTGGCCGAGAGCGGCGGCTGGAGGGACACGGTGCTGGAGCTGCCGGCCGGGGACGGCTGGGAGGATCTGCTGTCGGCGTCGCCGGGCCGCGTGTTCCCGGGCGGGGCGGTAGGGGCGGGCGAGCTGTTCGCCGAGCGGCCGGTGGCGTTGCTGCGGCGGGTGCGGGGGTGAGCGGGCGGGGCGGGACCGTCCGCGGCGGTCGCCGCGGTCGCGGCGCGAGGTCAGGGGCGGGGACGGCACGGGGCGGCCCGCGACAGGCGGGGACCGGCGGAACCGTCAGGACGGGCGGACGAGCAGGGCGCCGGGGCCCCCGGTAGGCGGGGACCGGCGAGGCCGTCAGGACGGGCTGACGAGCAGGGCGCGGGGGCCCCGGGTGAGCAGCCCGCCCGCCACCGGTCGGAAGCCGTCGGCCCACCGGATGCCGGGCATCGCCGTCAGCAGGGCGCGCAGGCCGTGTTCGGCTTCCAGTCGGCCGAGACGGGCGGCGGGGCAGTTCGCCGGGCCGATGAGCAGGGTGTCCGCGTCGGCGCGCAACGGGTCGAACCGGTCGGGCGCGCCGAACCGGGCCGGGTCGCGGCCCGCCGCGCCGATGAGGCAGGCGACGGGCGCGTCCGCGGGGAGCGTGCCGCCGCTGACGGCCACCTCCGTGCGGGTGCGGCGCAGCACGATCTGGACCGGCGGATCACGGCGCAGGGTCTCGGCCCAGGCCCGCCCGAGCAGCGTCCCGGAGCCGTGGCCGACCGGCTCGCCGGCTGTCGCCGCGGCTCGCAGGTCGGGGTCGTCCAGCATGTTCGCGAGGAACGAGGCGAGGGCGTGCTCGCGCAGGGCGGTCGAGCCGGCGCAGTCGTCGGCTCCGCCGGGCTCCCGGCGGGGCCCGCCCCGGCGCCCGCCCTTCAGACCCGGGTAGGAGCGCCCGGCCGCCGCGGCGGCGGCCCCGGTGGGCAGCCAGCGGCAGAAGTCGGCGACCAGGTCGGCCCGGTCGCGTCCGGCGATCCGGCGGGCCAGGACGTACGCGGTCCGCTCGACGGCCGGTTCGAGGGTGCGGTAGGGCACGGCGGGCGGGGTGCACACCGGGCCGCCCCGGCAGAGGCCGAGCGGCACGGGGGCCGGACCGCGCGGGGCCCCGTCGTGCGGATAGCCGGTGAACCGGGGGTCGGTGAGGGCCAGGGCCACGTCCGCGTACCGGCTCAGCAGCCAGGCGTCGAGGACCGGGTCGTAGCCGAGGGGGTACTCGGTGCGCAGCAGGCGGTAGAGGCGCAGCCGGTACGGGTCCGTCGTGGCCCCCGGGGCGAGGAGTCCGGGCTGCCCGCCCGCGATCCGGTGCGGGCGCCGGGCCTCGGGCAGGGCGTCGGGGCGGTCGACAGGCATCCCCGGCCCCCTGGAGTCGGTGCGCCGGTGGTCGGCGCGCGTCCTCTCAGGGGACCACCGGCCGAGGCGGGCCGCAGTCGGCGGACGGCCGTTCGGGTGAGAGAGAACGCGACAGGGCTCAGGCGCGCGGAGGCGGCGGGGGCCCCGGCTGCGGGGCCTCGGCACCGGGCGGCGGGACGCCGGCGCCGGGCGGCGGGGCTCCCACGCCGGGCGGCGGAACCTCCGCGCCGGACGACGGGGCTCCCCCGCCGGGCGGCGGAACCTCCGCGCCGGGCGGCGGGGCCTCGAACGAGGCGTGCGGCGGAGGCACGGCACCGGGCGGCGTCCCGCCCGGCCCGCGCGGCGGGAGGGTCGGGGAGTGCGCCGGGCGCCCCGGGCCGGGGTACGCCCGGTCCGAGGAGGGCGACGGAGGCACGGCCCCCTGGCGCGGTCCCTCCGGAGCCCTCGACGACAGCTCCGGCGCGGGGGGCCCCGGCAGTCCGGGCCGTCCGTCGGCCGAGGGGCGGGGCGCGGGCGGAGGCAGCGGTTCGAGCGGCCGGTGGGACGGGGCCGTGAGGCGGAAGCTCATGTGGCCGAAGCTCACCTGGTCCCCGTCCCGCACCGGGATGGAGCCGACGAGCCGCTGCCCGTTGACGCAGGTGCCGTTGGTGGAGCCGAGGTCGCGCAGCAGCCAGCGGCCGTTCAGCGCGTGGAGTTCGGCGTGCAGCCGGGAGACCGTCTCGTGGTTGAGCCGCAGTCCGTTCGCCGGGTCGCGGCCGATGAGCAGCGGATACGGTCCCGGCACGGGGAGCAGCAGCCTGGGGAGCCGTTCGGTCTGCCAGGCGCGGCGCAGCCGCCCGGGGAAGGCGGATATCCCGCCCACCGCCCGGACCAGTCCCTGGGACCAGCGGCCGCCGCCGTCCAGGTCGGAGGTGAGAACCGCCAGCTCCTCCGGTCGGCGGGCGGCGAGGGCGAGTTCCATGCGGCGCATGAAGGTGTCGTGCGACAGCTTGCCCTGTGCGGCACCCTCTCTGAGCACACCGAGGACACGGTCGCGCTGGGCGTCCGACAGCCGGGCGGGACTCATGGGGAACTCGGAGGAGGATGTCACGACGCCGATTGTCGGGCCGAAGGGCCCGGAGTGTCCAGACGAGCCCGTGTTCCTTCCCCCCTGACCTGCGCCGCTCCCCGCCCGGGGGCTCGTGGCGCGAGGCGTCGGGATCTGCCGTCGCCCGCCGCCGCGAGGAGGCCGTCCGCCCCCGGCGCTTCCCGTCTGACGGGCCGTCCCCCGGCCGGAGCCGGAGCCGTTCGGCACCGTACCGAGGGCAGGGTCCTCCGAGCGCCTGGGACACGTCGACTTCGAACGCGTCTTCACCACGGTCGGGGATCAGCCGCGTCGGCTCCGCCGTTTCTATCCGGTGGACGGCGGGAGCGGGGGCGACTACGGTCTCCCCCGACACCCGGTACCGGTCGTGGAAGGAGGCGGGAGAGATGCGCGAGGGCAACCGCACCACCCACCGCACCACCTCACTCCCGCGTTCCCGTTCCGCCCGCCGGACGGTGTCGGACCTCGTCTGACCGGGAACGCGGCATTCCGTCCCGGAGGACACCTTCCATGACCGGACTGGTCATCCGCGCGCTCACCGCGAGCGACGCCGCACTCTTCACCGCTTTCCAGGACAGCCCGCACGTCGGCCGGGCCGCCTTCGGCCACCGTTACACCTCGACCGCCGACGGCGGCGAGTACCGCCCCGCCTGGTCGTGGGTCGCCCTGCGCGGGGACACCGTGGTCGCCCGGGCCGCCTGGTGGGGCGGGCCCGAGGACACCGAGCCCGTCCTGCTCAACTGGTTCGACTTCGCGGACGGGGAGGCGGAGGCGGGCGCCGAGCTCCTGCGCCGAGCCCCGTTCGACAAGGAGTACGAGCTGATCGCGCCCGCCGCCTGGCGGGACGACCCGGCGGCGCGGACCGCCGTCGAGGGGCGGATCTCCGCCGCGCGGGCGGCCGGACTGGAGCCGCTGGTCGAGCGCTACCAGTACCGGTGGACCCCCGACCGCCCGCTGCCGGAGCGGACCGGGCGGCTCGTCCACCGCCCCGAGCCGGACGACGAGGTGGT
Source organism: Streptomyces sp. NPDC017448 (assembly GCF_044330565.1). Taxonomy (NCBI): domain Bacteria; kingdom Bacillati; phylum Actinomycetota; class Actinomycetes; order Kitasatosporales; family Streptomycetaceae; genus Streptomyces; species Streptomyces sp. NPDC017448. The sequence goes on from NZ_JBIRLM010000002.1 coordinate 228,828, forward strand.
CCTCGACGTGCTGCGCCGCGTGCACTCGTCCACCCTGGACGCCCACGCCCGCAAGGCCATCGAGGGCCCCGGCGGCCTGGAGGCGGCGGCGCGCGAGGAGTTGGACTTCTTCCACTGGTGCCCCTCGCCGCGGGAGTGGCTGCGGATCGCGTACACGCCGGACGGGGAGGTGGCGGGCATCCAGGTGCCGGCGCACAACCCCTCGGGCCCCTGCGTCGGCTTCATCGGGGTCGTTCCCGAGGCGCGCGGGCACGGCTACGGCTACGACCTGCTGGTGGAGTGCACGCGCTTCCTGGTCGAGGAGGGCGCCGGGTTCGTCGCGGCTGCGACGGACCGGGGCAATGTGCCGATGGCCGCCGCGTTCGCCCGCGCCGGGTACCCGGTCACCCAGGAACGGATCCATCTGGCGTGAGCGCACCGGCCTCCTCGGCCAGCCACTCCAGCCGGAGTCGCTGCTCGGCGGGGATCGTCGCGTCCTCGCCGCGCGGCCCCACGTTGAGCAGCACGTTCCCCCCGTCGGCCGCCGTGTCGCGGACCAGTGAGGTCAGCGCCGCCCGGTCGATGAAGGCGTCCGGGGCGGAGTTGCGGTTGTAGCCGAAGCTGTGGTCGACGCCCCGGGTGATCTCGTACGGGTCGGAGCCCTCGTAGCGGGCGTACTCCGGGGTGCGGAAGTCGAAGACCGGCGGTGTGCGCGGGACGAAGCCCTCGCCCCGCGCCACCGTCCGGCGGTCCCACCGGTTGTACAGCGCCTTCGCGCCCGGCAGCCGCAGCCCCCGCCAGTGCGGTGCGTAGGGCAGCAGGCGGTCGTTGACGACGCCGTGCGGGACGGTGAAGCGGTAGAAGTCGACGAGCGAACGGACCTCGGCGGTGGAGGCGGGCCAGGCGATGTCGTTCCAGAGGATGTCGGGGCGGTAGCGGCGGATCAGCTCCCGCATCTGCGCGTCGGCGTAGGCGGGGTAGCGTCCGCGCGGGACGGCGGAGAACATGTCGGCGGCGGTGCCGATGGGCCGGCCGTCGAAGGTCCAGTCGAGTCCGCCGGAGTAGTAGACGCCGAAGCGCAGTCCCTCGGCCCGTACGGCCTCGGCGAACTCGCCGACCACGTCCCGGGCGGTGTGCCAGCCGGCGCGGTGCGGGTTCTCCGTCCCGGAGGGCCAGAGGCAGAAGCCGTCGTGGTGCTTGGTGACCAGGACCGCGTACCCGGCTCCCGCCTCCCGGAAGCTCCGCGCCCACGCGGCCGGGTCCCAGGAGGCGAGCCCGTCCTCGAAGTCGCGGCCGAAGTCGGTGTAGGGGCGCTTCCCGTAGACGGCGCGGTGGTGGGCGGCGACCGGGGAGCCGGGGAAGCGGAGCGCGTTCTCGTACCACTCCGCGTACGGGGTCCAGCCCAGCGGCGCGCGCCGGCCCGCCGCCGGGAGTTCGGCGGCGGGGACGTGGGGCGGGGCCCAGCCGGGGACGGAGGCGGGTGTCCAGTGAACGAAGATCCCCAGCCGGGCCCGGGACCACCATGAAGCGACCATGGCGGGAAGTATCGATCACTCGGCGGGCATCGCGTAAGCCCTTTCGGCCGCCGGATCAGGCTGCCGCGTCTTCTGCGCGCGGATCAGGTCGCGGTACCAGGCGTACGACCGCTTGGGCGTGCGGGTCAGCGTCTCGTAGTCGATGTGGACCAGGCCGAACCGCTGGGACGCGCCCTCCGTCCACTCGATGTTGTCGGTGAGGGACCAGGTGAAGTAGCCGCGGACGTCCACCCCGGCGTCCATCGCCGCGCGCAGGGCGGTGAGGTGGCTCTCCAGGTAGGCGATGCGGCGGTCGTCGGCGTGGGGTTCCTCCAGGGCGCAGCCGTTCTCGGTGATGTAGAGCGGCGGGAGGCGGTCGCCGTAGCGGGCGTGCAGGGTGGTGGCGATCTCGGTGAGCCCTTCGGGGACCACGGGCCAGCCGAAGCCGGTCTTCTCGTACCCCTCGATCTCCCGTATACCGAAGGGGAGTTCGGCGGGCATGGTGAAACCGGAGAAGGTCTCCAGGGCCTCCGGGCGGGGCGCTCCGACGAGGGTGGGGTTGTAGTAGTTGACGCCGTACCAGTCGAGCGGGGTGGAGATGACCTTCAGGTCGTCCGCGACCGGGCCCGGCATCAGGGCGGCGAGGTTCTCGTCCGGGTAGCGGCCGGTGAGGACGGGGTCCGCGAAGAGCCAGTTGGTGAGCGTGTCGTACAGCTCGGCGCCGAAGCGGTCCTCGTCGGTGTCGCCGGCCGTCCAGACCGGGGCGTGCGAGAAGGCGGCGCCGATGTTGTCCGCGCCCGCCGCGCGCAGGGCGCGGACGGCGAGGCCGTGGGCGAGGAGCTGGTGGTGGGCGGCGGGCAGGGCGTCGAAGAGGAGGGTGCGGCCGGGGGCGTGCTCGCCGAGCGCGTAGCCGAGCAGGGTGACCTCGGCGGGCTCGTTGATGGTGATCCACATCGGAACCCGGTCGGCGAGGCGTTCGGCGACGATGCCCGCGTACTCGGCGAAGCGGTAGGCGGTGTCCCGGTCGAGCCAGCCGCCGGCCCGCTCCAGCGGGAGGGGGGTGTCCCAGTGGTAGAGGGTGGGGGCGGGGGTGATGCCGCGGGCGCACAGCTCATCGACGAGCCGGTCGTAGAAGTCGAGCCCGTCGGCGTTGACGGCTCCGCTGCCGCCCGGCACCACGCGGGGCCAGCTGACGGAGAACCGGAAGGCGTCGGCGCCGAGTCCGGCGAGCAGGGCGACGTCCTCGCGGTAGCGGGCGTGGAAGCCGGTGCCCCGGGCGGTGTCGGCGCCGTCCTTGATCCGGCCCGGCTGTGCGGCGAAGGCGTCCCATCCGGAGGGGCCCTTGCCGTCCGCGTCCACCGCCCCCTCGGTCTGGAAGGCGGAGGCGGAGGCGCCCCAGAGGAAGCCGGGCGGGAAGATCGGCAGGGTCATCGCGGCCTCCAGCAGCCGTACGTAGGGGCGGAACCAGGACGGGTGAACAGAACCTGTATGAGCGGGAACCTCGCCGGGCAATGATCAGGACCAGACCTTAATGGCCGGTGGCGGGCGGGAACAGGGTCCGTCGCGTGGATCGTGGAGCCCGTTCCCGGGCCGCCGCGCGCCCCGGCCGGCGACGAGGAGTGGTGGATGCAGTTCGAGGTGTGGGCCCCCGAGGCGGACGCGGTCGTGCTGGAGGCGGCGGACGTCCGGTCCCCGATGGAGCGCGATCCGGGGCGCGAGGGGTGGTGGACGGCCGAGGCGGAGTGCTCGGACGGGGACCGGTACGGCTTCCGGGTGGACGGCGGACCGCTGCTGCCGGACCCCCGCTCGCGGCGTCAGCCGGACGGGCCCGACGGGCCGAGCGCGGTCGTCGACCAGGCGGCGTACGCCTGGCGCAACGCGTGGAAGGGGCGGCGGCTGAACCGCGCCGTGCTCTACGAGCTGCACGTGGGGACGTACACCCCGGAGGGCACCTTCGACGCGGCGGCGGGCCGGTTGGGCCATCTGGCCGAGCTGGGCGTCACCCATGTGTCGCTGATGCCCGTCTGCCCGTTCCCGGGCGTCAACGGCTGGGGGTACGAGGGGGTCTCGCTGTGGGCGGTGCACGAGCCGTACGGCGGCCCCGAGGGGCTGAAGCGCTTCGTCGACACGGCGCACGGGCTGGGGCTCGGGGTGGTGCTGGACGTCGTCCACAACCATCTGGGCCCCTCCGGCAACCACCTGCCCGCCTTCGGCCCGTACTTCACCGACACCCACCACACCCCGTGGGGGGCGGCGGTCAACCTGGACGCGCCCGGCTCCGACGAGGTGCGGGCGTTCCTGCTGGGCAGCGCGCTGGCCTGGCTGCGCGACTACCGGCTCGACGGGCTGCGCCTGGACGCGGTGCACGCCCTGGCCGACACGCGGGCGCTCACCTTCCTGGAGGAGCTGTCGGCGGCGGTGGACGCGCTGGCCGTCGAGGTGGGCAGGCCGCTCGGGCTGATCGCCGAGTCCGACCTGTGCGACCCGCGCACCACGACGCCGCGTCCGGCGGGCGGCCTCGGGCTGCACGCCCAGTGGAACGACGACTTCCACCACGCGCTGCACACCGCGCTCACCGGCGAGTCCCAGGGCTACTACGCCGATTTCGCCCGCGCCCCGCTCGCCGCCCTCGCCAAGACGGTGACGTCGGCGTTCTTCCACGACGGGACCTTCTCCAGCTTCCGGGGCCGCACCCACGGCCGCCCGGTGGACGTGTCCCGCACCCCGGCGCACCGCTTCGTCGGGTACGCGCAGACGCACGACCAGATCGGCAACCGGGCGCTGGGCGACCGGCTGGCCTCCGCCCTCTCCCCCGGTCTCCAGGCGTGCGCCGCCGCCCTCGTGCTGACCGGGCCGTTCACCCCGATGCTGTTCATGGGCGAGGAGTGGGGGGCGCGCACCCCCTGGCAGTTCTTCACCGACCACACGGACCCGGAGCTGGCGGAGGCCGTACGCAACGGCAGGCGGCGGGAGTTCGGGGCGCACGGCTGGGCGGAGGAGGAGATCCCCGACCCGCAGGACCCCGCAACCCGGGACCGCTCCTGCCTCGACTGGGCCGAACCCGAGCGCGAGCCGCACGCACGGCTGCTCTCCTGGTACCGCGAACTGATCGCGCTGCGCCGCTCGTTGCCCGATCTGCACGATCCCGACCTGGCGTCGGTGAAGACCGCGTTCGACGAGGACGCCCGGTGGTTCGCGTACCGCAGGGGCGATCTGCGGGTGGTGGTGAACCTGGCCGACGAGCCCGCCGCGATCCCGCTCGGCCACGGCCGCCACCGGCGTTCGGGGGGGCGGGTGCTGGCGGCGTGGGAGCCGGTGGAGGCGCCGGGGCCGGACGGGGTGCTGCGCCTGCCGCCGGAGTCGTGCGTGGTGCTGGCGGACGACTGATCGCGCTCGGTCCCGCCACCGCCGCACCCCCACCGCCGCACCGCCTCCCGCGCGCCGTTCACCGGCTCGCGTTCGGCCCGGCGCACGTGACCCCGGACAGGTCGCACTGCGCCGGCCGCCGGGCCGGCACCCGGGCGCGGCTGCCCGGGGCAACGGTGTCAGCCCGCACGGCTAGGGTTGCCGTCCACTGATCTCAAGGGGGGCGCACCATGGGCGTACATTCCGACGTGGCCGTACTGCTCGACCTCGTACCAGCGGATTTCGCGGGCGGCGAGCAGATCGACTGGGCCGCCGCCGAAGCCGCGCTGGGCACCGGGCTGCCGAGCGACTACAGGGCCCTGCTGGACACGTACGGCATGGGCGACCTCGGCGAGCTCGTCATCCTGCCCCCGCTCCCGAGTGACGTGCGCGGGTGGGAAGGGTGCCACATCGGCGGCATGACGGAGGGGCTGCGCGGGCTCTGGGAGGACGGCGCGGGAATCCCGGGGGTGACGGCGGGCGCCGACGCGGTCCTGCCCTGGGGCACGGGGATGAACGCCAACGAGATGGCCTGGCTCAGGACCGGCCCGGACCCGGACGAGTGGCCCGTCATCGTCTGGCGTCGACAGCACGGGTGGGGCGAGTCGCCGTGGGCGCTGTTCGACTGCACCATGGTCCAGTTCATCACCCGCATGATGCTGGGCCGGTTCGACGCCTGCCCGCTCGGCGACGCGTCCCTCTGGAAGCGGACCGGCACATTCGTCAGCTGGCGGGAGCAGCATCGACGGCTCAGGGCCGGGCTGGACCCCGCTACGGGCGAGCCCGATCCCTACGCCCACATGTACCCCGTCGCCGAGGGCTGGTCCTGATCGCACCGGAGCCGGAGGGCCGGCCCGGCCGCCCTCGCCGTCGCCGTCGCCGTACCGAGGACGAGGCGACCGCGACCACGACCGCTGTGGCACGGGGCGACCGCCCGGGACTGCCCGGAGAGCCGGACCCCGGCGGGGGCCGCTACTCCACGACGGCCAGTTGGCGGGAGGTGGTGTTGAGCCGCCGCCCGCCGTCCTCGGTGACGGCCACGATGTCCTCGATCCGGACGCCGAAGCGGCCGGGGAGGTAGACGCCCGGCTCCACGGAGAAGCACATGCCGGGGACGAGCGGCTGCTCCTCGCCCTCGATCATGTAGGGCGGCTCGTGGGTGGTGACGCCGATGCCGTGGCCGGTGCGGTGGATGAACCGGTCGCCGTAGCCGAACTCGGTGATCACCGCACGGGCGGCGCGGTCGATCTCCTGGCAGGCGACGCCGGGCCGGACCGCCGCGCAGCCCGCCGCCTGGGCCTCGCGGACGATGTCGTGGACCCGCTGCTCCTCGGCGGTGGGCTCTCCGACGTGGACCGTACGGGAGGTGTCGGAGCCGTAACCGTGCTTGAGGCCGCCGAAGTCGAGGACGACCATGTCGCCGTGCTCGATGGTGCGTGTCCCGGCCTCGTGGTGCGGGTTGGCCCCGTTGGGGCCGGAGCCGACGACGGTGAAGTCCACCTGGGAGTGGCCGAACTCCCGCAGCAGCGCGGCCAGATCGGTGGCCACGTCGACCTCCCGGCGGCCGGAGAAGCGCACCTTGAGGATCTCCTCGTACGTGGCGTCGGCGGCGGCCCCGGCGGCGGCGAGCCGTTCCAGCTCGGCGGCGTCCTTCACCGCGCGGAGCATCGGCAGCGCCTCGGTGAGCGCGGTGTAGGAGGTGCCCGGCAACTCCCGCTGGAGGCCGAGCAGATGCATCGCCCAGGCGTTGTCGCTGACGCCGAAGCGGCCCTCGGCGTCCAGCAGGGGCGCGGTCACCGTGTACGGGTCGGTGCCGTCCCTCCAGTCCCGCAGGGTGAGGGCGGGGGCGCCGGTGGCGGCTGCCGCGTCCGGGGCCTCCAGGGTCGGGACCACCAGTACGGGGTCGTGTCCGGCCCGCAGTACGAGGAGGGTGAGGCGTTCCGTGCTGACCGGGCGGTAGCCGGTGAGGTGGACGAGGTCGGGCCCGGGCGCGACGATCACCCCGGCGAGTCCGGCCTCGGCGGCGGAGTCGGCGGCGCGCGCCATCCGGGCCCGGTAGTCGTCGGCGGTGAAGGGCTGCGGGGCGGAGTGCTCGGCGGACGGGCTGGGGCTGGGCATGGGGCCTCCTGACGGTGCGACACGGCAGGGAGCATCCTGCCCGATCACGCCCCGCCGCGGGGCGTACGCGGCCGGGCCTCCGCCCGCGCCCCCGCATGCGGGGCGGCCGGGCCCCGGTGATCGCCCCGGTTCCCGGCCGGGGTCAGCCGCACAATGAGGTCGGCACGGTCGCGGCCCCGCTCCACCAGCCGGGCGTTCGCCTCGTCGGAACGGGCCACCCACTCCTCGGCGCGGGACCGGGTCCGCCCGTGGCGCACGTGGCGGTCGACCAGTCGGCGCACCCGGACCGCCGGGTCGAGGTCCAGGAACCACACCTCGTCGAGCAGCCCGCGCACCTCGGCCCAGGGGCCGTCGTCGAGCAGCAGGTAGTTGCCCTCGGTGATGACGAGGGGGACGTCCGGCCCCACCGGCAGCGCGCCCGCCACCGGTTCCTCCAGGGACCGGTCGAAGGCCGGCGCGTAGACCACGTGCACCGGGTCCGGCACGCGCAGCCGCCTCAGCAGGGCCGCGTACCCGGCCGCGTCGAAGGTGTCGGGCGCGCCCTTGCGGTCGGCGCGGCCGAGGCGGTCCAGTTCGGCGGCGGCGAGGTGGAATCCGTCCATCGGGACGAGGGCGGCGCGCCCGTCCAGGGCGGCGACCAGCCGTGCGGCCAGGGTGGACTTCCCGGCTCCGGGCGGGCCCGCGATCCCGAGGATGCCGCGCCGACCGCCGGCCGCGAGGGCGCGGGCCCGCTCGGTCAGCGCGGCGGGGCCGGCGGTGCTCGTAGCGTCCACGGTGTCCATGCAGCGCATTGTGCCCGGCGACCGGGGGCCGAAGCGTCGGCCTGCGGGGCCCCCGGCCGGGGTCCGGGCGTCGGCTCTCGCCCCCCCGGCCGTTAGTGTTACGTATGACGTCACCGCTCCACCACCTCCGGAGGACCCCGTCATGCCGCACATCGCCCTGGTCGCCCTGGTCGTCCGCGACTACGACGAGGCGATCGCGTTCTACCGCGACGCGCTCGGCTTCACGCTGGTGGAGGACACCGACCGGGGGGACGGCTCCCGCTGGGTGGTGGTGCGCCCGCGCGGCGCAGCGGAGGGCACGGGGCTGCTGCTGGCCCGCGCGAAGGACGAGGCGCAGGGCGCTGCGGTGGGGGCGCAGACGGGCGGCCGGGTCGGTTTCTTCCTGTACACCGAGGATTTCGCGGCCGACCACGAGCGGATGCGCGCGGCCGGGGTGCGCTTCCTGGAGGAGCCGCGCCATGAGGCGTACGGCTCGGTCGCGGTCTTCGAGGACCTCTACGGCAACCGGTGGGACCTGCTCCAGCCGGCCGTCTGAACCCCCGCTCGCGGCCCCGGGGCCGGTCCGAGCGGCCTCCGCGTGGGCCCCGGAGACGACGGGCCGGGGCGGCTCCGGCGCACGACGGTCCGCCGACCCGGGCTCGGGGGCGTTCAGGCGCGGCCCGCCAGGTCCCCCTCCCGTACGGCCACCGCCTCCATCGCCTCCAGCACCGGCCGGATCAGCGGATGGCCCTCGGCCCCCTGGCGTACGGCGGCGAAGACGCGGCGGGTGGGGGCGCTGCCCTCGACCGGGCGGACCACCACCCCGGCCAGCTCCATCCCGCGCAGCGCGGAGCGCGGCACCAGGGCCACCCCCGCGTCCGCCCCGGCCAGGGCGACGACGGCGCGGAAGTCGTCCGACGAGTGCTCCAGGCGCGGGGCGAATCCGGCGAACTCGCAGGCCAGGACCACCACGTCGTGGCAGGGGTTGCCCGGGTACGGTCCGATCCACGGGTCCTTCGCCAGGTCGGAGACCGCCACCTGGGCCTGGTCCGCGAGCCGGTGGCCCACCGGCAGCACCGCGTCGAACGGCTCCGAGTACAGGGGGACGCGGGTGAGGCGGCGGTCGTCCTCGGCGGGCGCGCCCCGGTACTCGACGGCCACCGCCACGTCGACCTGCCGGTCCAGCACCATCGGCACGCTCGCGTCGCCCTCCGCGTCCTGCACCTTGACCCGGACGCCGGGCGCGGTGCGGGCCAGCTCGGTGAGGGCGGGGGCGAGGACGAGGCCGATGCCGGTGGCGAACGCGGCGACCGTGACCGTACCGGCGACGCCCGCGCTGTAGTCGGCCAGCTCCGCCTCGGCCCGCTCCAGCTGGGCCAGGACCAGGTTGGTGTGGCCGAGCAGGATCTCCCCGGCGGCGGTGAGCCGGGCCCCGCGCGCCCCGCGTTCGACGAGGCGGTGACCGGTCTCCTGCTCCAGGGCGGCGAGCTGCTGGGAGACGGCGGAGGGCGTCAGGTACAACGCGGCGGCGGCCGCGGTCACCGTGCGGTGGTCGGCCACCGCACGGAGGATTCGCAGCCGCCGCGCATCGATCATGCCCCCATTGTCCCAGGTCGCGGCGGAGCGCCCGACCCGGCGAGCGGCGTCACCCGGCAGGGGGACGACGCCCGGTCAGCGGGTCACGCCTCCGCGTCCAGGGCGGCCCGCGCGTCGACGAAGGCGTCCACGGCGCGGTTCACGTCGGCGGTGGAGTGCGCGGCCGAGAGCTGGACGCGGATGCGGGCCGCGCCCTGCGGGACGACGGGGTAGGAGAACCCGATCACGTACACCCCGCGCTCCAGGAGCAGTTCCGCCAACCGGCCGGCCCTGCCCGCGTCGCCGATCATGACGGGGGCGATGGCGTGGTCGCCGGGGAGGATGTCGAAGCCCTCCTCGGTCATCCGGGTGCGGAACAGCTCGGTGTTGGCTGCCAGCTGCTCGCGCAGGTCGCCGGCGGACTCCAGCAGGTCGATGACCTTGAGGGAGGCGGCGGCGATGACGGGGGCGAGGGTGTTGGAGAAGAGGTACGGGCGCGAGCGCTGGCGCAGCAGGGCGACGATCTCGGCGCGGGCCGCGACGTAACCGCCGGAGGCCCCGCCGAGCGCCTTGCCGAGGGTGCCGGTGATGATGTCGACCCGGTCCATGACCCCGTGCAGTTCGGGGGTGCCGCGTCCGCCGGGGCCGACGAAGCCGACGGCGTGCGAGTCGTCGACCATGACCATGGCGTCGTAGCGGTCGGCCAGGTCGCAGATCTCCTGGAGCGGGGCGACGTACCCGTCCATGGAGAACACGCCGTCGGTGACGATCAGGCGGCGGCGGGCCCCGGACGCCTCCTTGAGCTGCGTCTCCAGGTCGGCCATGTCGCGGTTGGCGTAGCGGTGGCGCTTGGCCTTGGAGAGCCGGATGCCGTCGATGATGGAGGCGTGGTTGAGGGCGTCGGAGATGACCGCGTCCTCGGGGCCGAGAAGGGTCTCGAAGACGCCGCCGTTGGCATCGAAGCAGGAGGAGTAGAGGATCGTGTCCTCCTGGCCGAGGAAGGCCGAGAGCCGCTGCTCCAGCTCCTTGTGGACCTCCTGGGTGCCGCAGATGAAGCGGACCGAGGCCATGCCGTAGCCCCAGCGGTCCAGCGCCTGGTGGGCGGCGGCGACGACCTCGGGGTGGTCGGCGAGGCCCAGGTAGTTGTTGGCGCAGAAGTTGAGGACCTCGCCGGGGCGCCCGCCGGAGGTGACCTCGACGGTCGCGGACTGCGGGGTGCCGATCACGCGCTCGGGCTTGTGCAGCCCGGCGGCGCGGATCTCGTCGAGGGTGGTGCGCAGGTCGTCGCGTACGGAGTCGAACATGCGGGTTCCTTAGGGGGTGCGGTCGGAGGGTCAGGCGGTCCAGTCGAGGATGACCTTGCCGCCGAGGCCGCTCGCGGCGTCGTCGAAGGCCGCCTCGAAGTCGCGGAAGCCGTACCGGCCGGTGATCACGGGGGCGAGGTCGAGGCCGCCCTCCAGCAGGACGGACATGGCGTACCAGGTCTCGAACATCTCGCGGCCGTAGATCCCCTTGATGGTGATCATCGAGGTGACGATGCGGGCCCAGTCGACGGCGAACTCCTCGGCGGGCAGGCCGAGCACGGCGATCCGGCCGCCGTGCGTCATGTTCGCGACCATCTCGCGCATCGCCTCGGGGCGGCCGGACATCTCCAGGCCGATGTCGAAGCCCTCGCGCAGCCCCAGCTTCTGCTGGCCGTCCGCGATGGTGTGCTCCGCGACGTTGAGGGCGAGGCTGACGCCGACCTTGCGGGCGAGGTCGAGGCGGGCCTCGCTGACGTCGGTGATGACGACGTTGCGGGCCCCGGCGTGCCGGGCGACGGCGGCGGCCATGATGCCGATCGGCCCGGCGCCGGTGATCAGGACGTCCTCGCCGACCAGCGGGAAGGAGAGCGCGGTGTGCACGGCGTTGCCGAACGGGTCGAAGATCGCCGCGATGTCGAGGTCGACGGGAACCCGGTGCACCCACACGTTGGAGGCGGGCAGGACCACGTACTCCGCGAACGCCCCGTCCCGCCCGACGCCGAGGCCGACGGTGGAGCGGCAGAGGTGGCGGCGGCCGGCGAGGCAGTTGCGGCACTTGCCGCAGACGAGGTGGCCCTCGCCGCTGACCAGGTCGCCGACCGCGATGTCGGAGACGTCGGAGCCGATCGCGGCGACCTCGCCGACGAACTCGTGGCCGAGGATCAGCGGGGTGGTGACCGCCTGCTGGGCCCAGCCGTCGTAGGCGCGGATGTGCAGGTCGGTGCCGCAGATGCCGGTGCGCAGGACCTTGATGAGGACGTCGGCGGGGCCGTGCTCCGGCTCCGGCACGTCCATCAGCCACAGTCCGGGCTCGGCCTTCTGCTTGACGAGTGCCTTCACGGCGGTGGCTCCCTGACGTCGGTACGCGAGTGGATGCCCCGGGCTCCGGGGCAGGTGGGAAGAGCCCCGCGGCCCGGGGCGGTCTTCGGCGGGTCGCCCCCGGTGGCGGGGGCGCGGCGGGCCGGGGCGGAGCACGGCGTACGGCTGCCCGTCGTCCGCACGCCGCGACGGCACGTCCTGCCTACGTCGTACGGGCCGCACGTCGTACGGCTCCACGCGCCATCCTCGGCCGTCACGGAGAAATCTGCCGTACGACGGGGCCCGGGTCCATCGAGGTTTTCTTAAGCGCGGCCGCAGAAGATCTTCACACCTGGCCGTGGCTTCACCGGCGGTGGCTTCCCGGACCGCCGCCGGACCCCGCCCCGGGCCGGCTTCTCAGCCCCCGGCCTCGCCGTAGGGGCCCAGGAAGCGGGGGCGGCCCCGCTCGACCCGGTGGAGGAAGACGCCGTCCGGGATGCGCACCTGGCGGGTCGAGGCGTCGAAGGCGAGGGTCCGCACGATCCCCCGGTGCTCGGTCCGCACGATCCGGCCGCCGACCCCGCTGCGCACCCGGTCCGAGGCGCTGGTGGTCCCGGCGGCCCGGGCGATCAGGCCGACCGCGTCGTACGCCTCGGCCGCCCAGGTCGCGGGGGGTGTGCCGAACCGCTCGCGGTGGGCGGCGGTGAACGCCCCGGCCGAGGGGAGGGCGGCGGGGTCGGCGTACGCCTCGGCGAAGACCCAGCCGTCGGCGGCCGCGCCCGCCCCGGCGAGGAAAGCGGGGCCCAGGGCGGGCCCGGCGGAGAGCCGGGCCCCGGTGAACCCCTCGGCCGCCAGGGCGGTGGCCAGCCGGGCGGCCCGGGCCGCGTCGCCGCCCGCGTACACCACCGCGTCGGCCCGGCCGCTCACGGCCGTGCGGGCGACCGCGCCGAAGCCCGCGCCGCCCCGGGCGAGGGGGTGTTCGAGGAGGGTGGCGCCGACGGGCGGGGCGCTGCGGAAGGTGCGCCCGATCTCGGCCCCGGGCCCGTCGCCGTCGGCCGCGTCCTCGACGAGCAGGACACGGCTCGCGGGGCGGGTGCGGGCGAGGTAGCCGATGAGGCCGGGCGCGAGCATACGGTCCAGGGGGCGGGTCAGGCACAGGTGCAGGGCCGCGCCGGTGTCGGCCGTGCTGGACCCCGCCGCGACGACGACGGTGGTCAGCCGCGCTTCCCCGTACCGCTGGACGACGTCCCGGCGCAGCACGTTTCCGGTCGGTCCGAGGACCGCGACGACGGAGGGGTCGGCGGCCAGCCGCCCGGCCGCGCGCAGCGCGGCCACCGGGTCGCCCGCGTCGTCCTCGGTGCGCAGGACGAGCCGGAACGCCTTGTCCCGGCGGGCGTTGTGGTCGGTGAGAGCGAGTTGGGCGCCGCGCTGGTGGGCCAGCCCGGCGGCCCGTCCCGGTCCGTGGAGGTCGGCGTGGAGCCCGAGGGTGTACGTGGGCGTCGCCCCGGGCCCCGCCGAGCGGCCGCCCGCCTCCCCGGTGCGCTCCCGCAGGGTGATCCAGGTCGCGGTGGACCCGCCGACCAGGGCGACGCCCCCGGCCGCCCCGGCGGTCAGCAGCCTCCGCCGCGTGGGGCCGCCGGGCCCGCCCCCGCCCTCGGCCGGGGCGGGTGTGGGGGCGGGGGCGGAGAGCGGTGGGGCGGGGGGCGGTTCGGGGTCCGGCAGGGCGAGGGCGGCGGCGGCCCGCTCGGCGATCGACGCGGAGAGCCCGGCGGGCATCGGCCAGGGGCCGAGGTCCGGGGCGGGGGCCGTTTCGGGGGCGCCGTGCGGGTCGGGGGCTCCCCATCGGGTCAGGGACTCGCGCGGGTCCTTCGCCCCGGCCGGGCGCACGGCGTGCGGCCCGCTCGCCGCCAGGGCCTCGCGGACCCGGAGCGCGGTGGGGCGGGCGGCCGGGTCCTTGGCCAGGCAGGCGGCGATCAGGGGGACCAGACCGGGCGGTACGCCCGTCAGCTCCGGCTCCTCGTGGACCGTGCGGAACAGGACCCCCGCCCCGCCGCCCTCGCCGAACGGGCCGCGCCCGGTCGCCGCGTGCACGAGGACGCAGCCGAGGGAGAACACGTCGCACGGCGGGCCCGGTGGCCGGGCCGACGCCTGCTCGGGGGCCAGGTAGCCGGGGGTGCCGATCACCGCGCCGGTGGCGGTCAGCGCGGTGGCGCCCTCCTGGCGGGCGATCCCGAAGTCGATGAGGCGGGGGCCGTCGAGGGCCAGCAGCACGTTGCCGGGTTTGACGTCGCGGTGGACCAGCCCGGCCGCGTGGACCGAGGCGAGGGCGTCGGCCAGCCGGCTCCCCAGCGCCCGGACGGTCGCCGGGGGCAGCGGGCCGCCGGCCCCCGCCACCTCGCCCAGGGAGGGGCCGGGGACGTACGCGGTCGCCAGCCACGGTTCGGCGGCCTCGGTGTCCGCGCCGAGCACCGGGACCACCCACGGCCCGGTGATCCGGGCGGCGGCCTCGGCCTCGCGCCGGAACCGGGCCCGGAAGCCGGGGTCGGCGGCGTGCTCGGCCCGGATCACCTTGACGGCGGCGAGCGCCCCGCCCGCCGAACGCGCCAGGTAGACCACGCCCATGCCGCCCGCGCCGAGCCGGACCAGCGTGCGGTAGGGGCCGACCGTGCGGGGGTCCTCGGAGGCGAGGGGCCGCACGTCAGCTCTTCGGTTTCGGGGCGGGGCCGGCGTAGCGGATGCGGCCGTTCTTCACCCGGTACAAGTGGGCGTCCTGACCGACGAGTTGCTGGCGCTCCTTGTCGAAGGCGTAGGTGCGCGCCACCCCTTCGTACCGGGCTGCGGCGATCGCGGCGGAGAGCGCGGAGCGGGTGGGCCGGCCGTCGCCGGAGGGCGTGGCGCCCGCCGTCGCCGGGGACGCCGTTCCCTTCGCCGGACCGGCCGTGCTCTTCGCGGCGGCCTCCGCCACGGCGGCCAGTTCGCGGGCGACGAGCCCCGCCGCGTCGTACGCCTCGGCCGACCAGGCGGCGGGCGCGGCGTCGAAGCGTTTGCGGTGGGCGGCGGCGAACGTCGCGGCGTCCGGGGCGGCCGCCTCGGTGAACGGGGCGACGAACTCCCAGCCCTCGGCCGCCGCTCCCGCCTGTTCCAGGAACTCGGGGCCCATGACGGTGTGCTGGGCCATGCGCGGTCCGTCGAAGGAGAGGTCGGCGAGGATGCGGGCGACCCGGGCGGCGCCGGTCGCGTCACCGGCGTAGAAGAGGGCGTCGCTCCGGTGGGACAGGATGTCGGTGAGGACCGGGTCGAAGACGGTGGTCCCGGCGGGCACCACGCGGGGGTGGGTGGTGCCGGTGGTGAGCTGGGGGGTCAGCAGGTTGGTCGCGTACCCCGCCTGGTACGCCGCCTGCCCGCCGGCCCGGTCGACCAGGATGCCCAGCCGCTCGACGTCGGGGCGGAGCAGCAGGCGGTGGACGACGGGGACGGCGAGCGCGGCGTAGGAGGGGGCGGCCTGGAAGAACGAGGCGTTGGCCCGCTTCGGGAAGGAGATCTGGAGGGCGGAGACCGTCAGGGCCGGCAGCCCGGCCTCGTCGTACGCGGGCAGGGCCGCCCCGGCGGCCTCGTCACCGGTGGGGCCGATGACGGCGATGACCTCCGGATCGCGGGCGAACTCCTCGGCCACCCGTGCGGAGCGGGCGGAGGCCCCCTGGTCGTCGAGGACTTTCACGGCGAGCCGGAAGGGCTGGTCGCCGAGGGCGTTGAAGCGGTCGACGGCGAGCCGGACGCCGCGTTCCTGGGCGCGTCCGGCGGCGCTGCGGGGTCCGGTGAGGTCGGCGTGCACCCCGATGATCCAGCGGCTTCCTCCGGGGGCTCCGTCAGCGCCGGTGGAGGGTTCGTCGCGGGTGAGGCGTACGGCTGCGAGGGCCCCGGCCCCGAGGGCGAGGGCGCCGCCGCCCGCGAGCAGGAGCGCCTTCCTGCGGGAGACGGCGGGACTCGGGGTGCCGGGTCCGCCGGGTCCGCCGGGTCCACCGGGTCCACCGGGGGCGGCGGGGGCGGCGACGGTGGCGTCGATGCCGGGCAGGGCCAGCAGGGCGGCGGACCGGTCCGCGATGATCCGGACGACGTCCTCGGGCAGCCAGCCCGCCGCGGCCCCGGCGGGGGCGTCCTCGGGGATCAGGGTGTCGAGTCCGGCGGCGGTCGGACGGTCGCCCGGGTCCTTGGCGAGGCACCGCTCCAGCAGCGCGCGCAGGGGGGCGTCGTGGATGCCGTCCAGGTCGGGTGCGTCGTGCACGGTGCGGTAGAGGACGGCGTCGACCGCGCCGCCGCCGAAGGGCGGCCGGCCGGTGGCCGCGTACGCCAGGAGGCAGCCGAGCGAGAAGACGTCCCCGGCGGCGCCGGACGGCGCGTCGGGGGGACCGGACGCGGTCCCGGCGGCCTGGGGGGCGGGGTCGGCGGCCCTGGACGGGGCCTCGGCGGCCCCGGCGGACGCGTCGGAGCCCTCCGGCGCCGACGAGGAGGTCCCGGACCCCCGCCCGTGATCGCCCGACGCCTCCTCGGGCGGGAGGAAGCCCGGCGTGCCGACGATCAGGCCGGTGGCGGTGAGGGCGGTGGCGTCGGCGGCGCGGGCGATTCCGAAGTCGATCAGCCGGGGGCCGCCGGTCGCCAGCAGGACGTTGCCCGGTTTCACGTCCCGGTGCACGAGCCCGGCCGCGTGCACGGCGGCCAACGCGCGGGCGAGCAGCCGTCCGAGGACCCGCACGCTGCGCACGGGCAGCGGTCCCCGCCGGGCGACGACCTCGTACAGCGTCGGGCCCGGAACGAACTCCGTTGCGAGCCAAGGACGTTCGGCCTCGGTGTCCGCGCCGGTGACGGAGACGGCCCAGGGGCTGTCGACCCGTCCGGCGGCTTCGGCCTCGCGGCGGAAGCGGGCCCGGAACCCCTCGTCCCCGGCGTGTTCGGGCAGGATCACCTTGATCGCGGCGAGCGCTCCGGCGTCGGTGCGCCCGAGGTAGACGACTCCCATGCCGCCCGCTCCGAGGCGGCCGAGGAGCCGGTGGCCGCCGATCCGGGCGGGGTCGGTGGGTCGCAGCTCGTCCATCGCCCGGCCTCAGCTCTGCTTCTCGACGGCGGACCGCAGCCGCACCAGCATGGCGGCCTGCGCCTGGACGACCAGGTCGTCGATCTCCCGCTCGGTGCGCCCCTTCGCCCCCTTGCCGGTGGTGGAGACGGTGAACTGGAGGGTCTGCGCCTGCTGCCAGGCGTAGTAGTGCGGTCCGCCGAGCTCGGAGCTCCGGTACTGCCCCGACTCGCTGAGGAAGTCCTCGGAGCTTCTCTGGTCGGCCTCGCCGCCGAAGAGGGCGCCCGCGACCAGACCGCCGATCAGCTCGCCGTCGCGCAACTGCTGCGTGGGGCAGCGCATCGACTCCTCGACCGACTCCGCCACCTCCCAGGCCGCGCCCTCGCGGGTGCGGTGGACGGTGACGGTCGCGCCGAGCCGCACCGGCCCCTTCCCCGCCGTGGCGGGCAGTTCGAACGACCGGCTCAGGGTGGCCAGGACGCCGTGGTCGGGCTTCCGCTGCCGCCAGACGCAGTCCTCGCCGAGGACGGGCCAGGTCGCCGGTCCGCTCTCGTACGGGTCCCGCTTCACCACTCCGGAGCCGAAGCTGTCGGGGACGGCGATGACGCGGGCGATGAGGTCGAGCGCCGCCGCCCGCGTCGTGGGGAGCCGGGCGGGGTCGGGGTCGAGGGTCTGCGGGGACTCGGCGGACGGTCCGGACCCGGTGGACGGTCCGGACCCGGCGCCCCCGCCGGAATCGGGAACCGGGCTGCCGCTCGCCCGTGCACCGGCACGCGTCGGGGCGTGGCGCTTCTCGGCGTTCCCCGGCTCGTCCGCCGCGCCGGAGCAACCGGCGAGCAGCACCGCCACCAGGGCCAGGGGCAGCGCGAGCCGCCCGCCTCTTGACGACACGTGACGGTTCACCGTGTTTCCCCGTTCCTTCTGGACGCCGCGTCGATCATAAGTTCGCCGCGCCGCCGCGGTGGCGGTGTCCGGGGACTGTTGCCTCATAGGGACATGGACGGTCGTCCCGTTACGGAGGCCGGCGACGACGCGGCCCTCGGAGCCCGCCCGGGGCGGCCCCGTGCCGGAGGACGCGACGGGCCTCCCGCCCCCGGCGCCGTGGCGGTCGCTCACGCCCGGGGAGAGCCCCGGCCCCCCTGCCCGCGACCTGACCCGGCAGCTCGGGCCAGCACCTGACGCAGCGTACGGAACATCTTCCCGTGCTTGATAACGTCGCCCCCGCGGCTGCGGACTTCCCCCCGGACCCAGCCGTACGGGGCGGGCACGGGGATCGGACGCGGCAGGACGAAGAGGGCCGGCAGATGAGCCTTGCACAGGTGCACTACACCTCCGCCGCGCCGGGGCGCGAGGGGGCGGCGGGCCGGTTCACGGCGGTCGGTCCCGGGGTGTCCGGGGCCCTGCTGGCCGAGATCGAGCCCTTGGTGCGCTACGAGTTTCCCGACGGGACGGCCGACCGCCCGTCGGACGGCGAACTCCGTGCGCTCCCCCAGGCTTTCACCTACGCCGCCCTCTCGGACGGCAGCCGGCTGGTGGCACGTTCGGCCCCGGTGCGGGAGGCGGGCGGCGGGCCGGGGGCGGGGTTCCACGCGCACGCGGTCCACCTGCCTCCGGGGGTGCCGCTGCCGGGCGACCGGCTGCCGGTGGAGGCGTGGCGGTCGCCGCACTGGGTGACGACGGCGCCCGGCGGCCCGGCGCCGGACCCGTTGGCGCTTCCGCCGGGCCCGGCGGCGGTCTCCGAGGGCCTGGACGACTTCGCGGTGTCGCGCGGCCCCTGGCTCGCGGCCGTGCTGGCGGACCTGCGCCGGGCGAGCGGGGTGGAGGCGGCCGGCGGTGGGCCGGTGGTGCTGGTGGAGCGGCAGTGCGCGGACGTGGCCCGGTGGCTGGGCCTCGCGGCCGTGACCCTGCCGAGGGAGAGCGCGGAGCGGCTGACGTTCACCACGTACACCCGGAGGCCGGGAAGCGCGGCGGTGCGGGTGGCGGGCGTACTGCCGGAGGACGCGGAGGCGGCACGGGGCGCGGGCCTGCGGGTCCACGTGTGCACGGGACAGGCCCCGGCGGACGGCGGTACGGGCGATGTGTGGGCGGCGACGGCGGCGCGGGTCTGGCGGAGCCGGTCGCCGGAACTGTTCCGGGAGGCCCGTGAGCTGCCCGGAGAGCCGTTCGCGGCGGGCCCGTTGGCGGTGACGGCGCTGTGCGCGGGGATCGCGCTCGGGCCGGACGGGCGTGCGGCCGCGGCCGATTGGGCCGCCGACCGCCCGTACGCGCTGGACGCGAAGCGTACCGGCCGGTTGGTGGAGGCCCTCACCGCTCCCTCCATCGACGACCGCACGGATGTCGAATTCGACGCGGCCGGGCGGCTGTTCGGCGCGCTGGAGGGCCGCTGCCCCGCTTCGCTGACCGCTCCGCTGGCGGCGATGCTGGTGACGGAGGCGGTACGGGGCGGGAACGGGTCGCTGGAGCTGCCGGGCCGGGACGCGTTCACGGGGCCGGAGGGGGCGGCGGTCGCGGAGCGGCTGGGCCCGGAGGTCCTGTCCGAGCTGGGCGGGGGCGCGGCGGGGTCGCTCCCGGTGGCGCGGATCGTTCAACTCCTTCGCGTGGCACGGCTGTTGGACGTGGACAGTACGGAGCTGCCGGCGGGGGTCGTGGACCGGCTGGCGTCCGCGCTGCTGTCGGAGTCAGGGGTACGGGACGGGGGCGGGGCGGAGGCAGGGGACGGGCAGGAGGCGGAAGGCCCGCCGGGCTTCGCCCCGGCGCTGCTGGAGCTGCTGGACGAACAGTTCGAGGTGCGGACGGCGTTGCTCGGCGCGTTGGACCGGCTCGCCCCGCGTGACCCCGGGGCGATGGCCCGGTTCCTGGAGCGGGTGGCGGTGCCGTTCACAGGGACGCAGGCGCTGCCGCATCTGCGGATGTGCGCCGAGGTCCCGGGGGCGATGGCGACGCTGGGCGGTGACCGGGCTGCGGTGTGGCACCGGGTGCTGCGGGCGGCCGGCCTCTCCCCGTTCGCCGAGCCGCTGGTCCTGCGCACGGGGGTCGGCCTGGTCTGGGAGGACCGGGCCCCCACGGTGGAGGAGGCCCGCCTGCTGCTGGACGCGGCCACCTCGGACGCGCACCGAGCGGCCGGTACGTGGGCCCGTCTGGTGGACGCGGCGCTCGACGCGTCCACCGCCGGTTCGCCCGCCGCGAGCGCCGACGAGGCGGCGGCCCTCGCCCACGACCTCCTGTGCGGCTTCCCCGAGGAGATCGGCGGCCGGGAACGCGCGGGCCTCCGGCTGCTGGTCCTGGTGCGCGACCTCCGTACCGGCGCGCCGGAACCGGGCTGGGCGGAGACCGTCCGCACCCTGTGCGCCCAGGCGGAACCGGTCGAACCGGCGCTCCGGGAGCGGGCCCACGCGGCCCTGGTGGAACGGCTGCTGGCCCCGGACCGCCCGGGGGCCGAGCTGTACGCCTTCGTCCACGGCGACGACGCCGAGCTGATCGCCGCGTACGACCGGGCGGCCCGATCGGAGCCCGTACGGTCCCGGCTCCGCACGCAGCCCGCCTACGCCGCGGACTGCTTCACCGTCTGGACGGCCCACCCGCACGCGGGCACGGCCTGGCCCCCGGTGGCCGCCGCCCTGCTCGACGAGGTCCTGCGCCCGGCCGTCCGCACCCTGTCGGCCGAGAAGGTCGCGGAGGTCGAGGCGACGGTGGGCCGCACGGGCAGCAGCGGCCGGGCGAACGCCTTCCGGGACTGGAACCGCTCGACTGCCCTGGGCCGCCTGGGCCGCCGGATCGCGGGCCGGGTGCGGCGGGGCTGAGCGGGCGGGGGCGGTGCCCTGGGGCCGGGCCCCGAACCCGGCTCCGGAACAATCGCACCCACGGTGCGCAGGCGGGGCGGCGCCGGTCGCGGCAGGATTCACCGAGGCTTTTCAGCGCCGCCCTTCTGTCCGAGGACGGCCCGGGGGAAACAGCGATCACGCGGCTCGGTCCCGTGAGAGGTCCGCGGCGACGATTCCGGCCGTGAACGCAGGGACAGTCCTTAGCCGACGAAGGCGGGTCGATGCCGTCTACAACGTGCTTGTCCGTGCATGATGTTTTCCCTATGAGTCGTGAGCCGGCAAAGCGAACGGAAAGGGATGTGGCGCCTGTGGGCATTGGACGGTCCGCTCAGGAGCGCCGGCGTCGGGAGAATGAAAACCCGTGGCCCCCTCGGTGGATCCGCTGGCTTCCCCCTGCACTGATCGCCGTATCCATGCTCCTCGATCAGGTGACACCGCCGTATTACTTCTTCGGAACGCTGCTCACGGCGTCGGTCGTGCTGGCCGTATTGGCCTACACTCCGCTCGGCGTCGCCTGCACCGGCGCGGTCGGGTGCCTCGTGTTGGCACTCACCGAAGCATTCAAGGACAACGTAGGCCCCCTGACCGTCACCACGTTGATCGTGCTGGCTGTCATCACGGCGCTCTCCGTTGCGCTGTGCGCGCTTCGCTTCCGGATAGAGAAGCGTTTCCGTCGCGTCCAGACAGTCGCCGAAGTAGTACAACTGGCCCTCTTGCGTCCGCTTCCCGCCCAAGTCGGCCCCGTGAGAATGGCCGGCTTCTACCGGGCCGCCGACGACGAGGCACTCATCGGTGGAGACCTCTACAGCGTCCGCCGGACCCCTTTCGGTATTCGCGTGATCGTCGGGGACGTCAGAGGCAAGGGCATCGATACCACCCACGCCCTGACCACGGTCCTTTCGACTTTCCGGGAAGCGGCCCTGCTCCAACCGACTCTTCCTCAACTCGCCGAACGCATCGACACGGCGCTGAAACTCGACCGCGAGAATTCCGACCTGTATTCGACCATCGGCGACGATCCTTCAGTTCCCGCCTCGCCGAAGGGCGCCGAAGACGCGGTGGCTCCAGAGGATGAGCTGTTCGTCACCGCCGTTCTGCTCGAATTCCCCCCGCACTCCCACGAAGTACGGGTTGTGGACCGGGGCCATCAACCCCTGCTTCTCGTCGGCTCCGGTGAGGCGACCGTCGTGGAGACCGAACACAGCCTCCCGCTGGGCATGGGAGACCTCCTCGTCGAACAGCCGCGCACGACCACCCACGCGATGAGGCCCGGCGACACTCTGATCGCCTACTCCGACGGTGTCACCGAAGCACGCGACCGCGCCGGGGCCTTCTACCCTCTCCGCACCCGTCTCCAGGCTCACTGCGACAGCAGCCCTCAGCCGTGCTCCCCCGACGACCTCATCGACTTCCTCCAGCGCGACCTCGCCCGGTGGTCGGCCGCTCTCACCGACGATGTCGTGGCCATCGCCCTCCAGCCCGTTCCGCCGGCCCAGGACATGTGACCCGTTGGACCCGAGGCGTCGAGGCCCGGGGCCCTGACCTCTCGCCGCCGGACCCGGAGCCGCGGGGCAGGGGGCGCGGGGCAGGGGGCGCGGGGCAAGGCGGGACGGATCGGCCGACGCGGGACGGGCAAGCACGCGAAGCTCCTGTGCGCGGGTCGCCGGCGACGGGGGCAGCGCTCCCTGGGCCGACCGGCTCAACGCGGGCCTCACGGCAGCCGTGTCGGTGGAGTTCGACCGCCCCGAACACCTCATCCGGAGAGCCACCGCCCCTCCCCCTGGAGCGGAAGGGGAAGGAGCTTCGGACGCCGTCCCGGCGCGAGACGCGGACGCGGCCCTCGGGGAGCCGGCCGGCGGTGCTCTCGATCGCGGGAGGGCTACCGGCGGTGTCGAGCGGCGGGGCCCGTTCCGTACAGTGGCCCGATGGACACGCGAAGGATCGTCGCGCTGCTGGTCGAGGAAGCCGAGCAGCTGATCCAGGACCAGGTGTGGAAGCTTGAGCCGGACGACCGTGCACTCGCCCTTGAGGCCGCGACCGGCCTGCGCGACGCGATCCGTCCGGCGGACGCCCAGGAGGCGCTGCCACAGGTCGACCGGCTCGCACACCTGCGGGAAACGCTCGCCGTCCTGGCCATCGCCCTCGCACGTACTCACGGCCGCATGGCCTGGTTCCTCTCCGGCGTCCTCCACGCGCTCGAACCGGTCCTGCGCTGGCGCGCCCTGCCGGCTGACGGTGGCGGAACCTTCGGCACCGTCCTTCCGACCCCTGAGGAATATGTGGAGGCGGAGGATGCCGTCCGCCGCCTCCAGGACGCCCTTGCGAAGATCGCCACCGAGCCCCACTGACCCGGCGCCCGCTCCGTGACCGGGCTGCGCTGAACTCGCCGCACCGAACAGTCCCCTCCGCAAGGGGGCCTGCACGGCGCGCGGGGTGCCGCCACCGGCCGGAGGCGTCACGGGCGACGTCGAGGCTGACTTCCACCACCGGCTCGGGTTCCACCAGCGTCACGTCCAGCTGTGGCATGTTCGGGATCCGCGGTCCCCGAGCGCTTTCCCCGACCGCCGTCGAACGTTGCCGGCTCCCCCTCACAGGACCCGGCGTCCTGCCGCCTGGATACACTGCCCCGTCGGGTGGGACTTTTCCTCCGCCCGCGCCGGGACGGCGGCAGGCGGCTTGATGTGAAGGAGTCCGAGCGTGGATGCCCCACATGCGGTGGGTGGGCCCCGGACGGTGCCCGGGAGGGCCGCGTTGGAGGTGAGCCCGTTGTCCGGTCGTGCCGGGATACGTGCCCGTGGTGAGATCAGCGCCCTCACTCGCCCGTCCTGGGAGCAGGCCCTGTCCGAGCTGGCCCGGCGGCACGCGGGTGTGTCGTACGTGGAGCTGGCGGATGTGGCCTTCGTCGACATGGCCGGGGTGACCGCGCTGGCGGTCACCGCCGTGAACCTGCCCGACGGTAGGATCGTGGTCGAGAATCCCCCGCCGCAGCTGCCGCGGGTTTTGGAGATGTTCTGGCCGGGCCTGGACCGGATTGAGGTGGCTCTGTGACGAGCACGGCGACCACCCATGAGGCGTTCGCGCACCCTGCCCTGTTCTACCGAACCGAGCAGGAGTACACGCAGCAGACGGTGGCCTTCCTGCGCGAGGGTCTGACCAGGGGCGAGCCGATGGCCGTGGCGGTTCCCGGCCCCAACCTGGAACTGATCAAGACAGGTCTGGGCGGGGACGCCGAGGACATCCTGTTCCTGGACATGACCGAGGCCGGACGCAACCCGGGGCGGATCATCCCCAAGGTGCTGCGCGGATTCGCCGACGCCCACTCGAAGGAGCGGGTGCGGATCATCGGCGAGCCGATCTGGGCCGGGCGCAGCGCGGTGGAGTACCCGGCGTGCGCGCAGCACGAGGCGCTGATCAACGCCGCGTTCGAGGGCCGGGCGGTGACGATCCTGTGCCCCTACGACGAGGTACGGCTGGACCCGCAGGTGATCGCCGATGCGCGGGTCACCCATCCGACCCTCATCAGCGGGGAGGGCCGTGAGTCGGTCAGCGACGCCTACGACTGGCAGGCGGTCGTCGACCGGTACAACCAGGCGCTGACGCCTGCACCGGACGCCGCAGCCTTCTCCTACAGCAGTGAGGACCTTCCGGCGGTCCGCCAGTTCGCTCTCGCTCAGTCGACGCGGCTGGGCCTGACCGGGGACCGGCTGATGGATGTGGAGCTGGCGGTCGCGGAACTGACGACCAACAGCGTGATCCACGGCGGAGGCCGCGGGACACTCGCCGTCTGGGCCGAGCAGGAGCAGCTGGTGTGCGAGGTCCGCGATGCGGGCCGGCTGACCGATCCGCTGGCCGGCCGCCGCCCGCCGGAGCCCGGCCAACTGGGCGGCCGGGGCCTGATGCTGGTCCACTACGTGGCCGACCTCGTGCGGCTGCACACCGGCGACGACGGCACGACCGTGCGCTTCTACCTCGGCTTGTGACAACACACGGGCGGCCACCCGCCCGGCCGGCCGCCCACCCGCCCGGCTCGTCCCGCGAACCTCGGCTGACGGGTGGAAGCGCGGGGCGGTGTGCCGAGTGCTTCGTGATCGGGCCCGCGCCGACCGGGTCAGCCGGGTGACGGCCGGCTCGTGGTCGTCGGCCGGGTCGCCGATCCGTTCGGTCCGGTACCGTCCCGTGACACCACGTCATCCCCCGCCCCCGGAGTGGGGGGCGGCAGGAATTCGGCCTCGACCGGCGGCTCCCCACAGCCGCGACCAGCGCGCCCCTACGCCGTCGCGGCGCCCCCGTTCGTCGCGTCAGCCGCCCTTGAACGGCACGGCGCCAGGGCGTGGATCGAGAGTGCTGGTCGTCGGCGTAGCACTGCCGGAAATGGCCTGCGATCTTCGTCCGGTCATGCTGGGATCAATCGCTATGAACGATTACTTTCTCGACCAAGCCGATGTGCTGGACAGGATGGAACGGAACCTGGCGGAACACGCCTGTCATCTGCACCGCGGTAGGGCCGGTACGACCGTCACAGAGGTCCATGACCTCCTGATCGCGGACAGCGGCCTGGATGACGACACGTTCAACATCGTCGCCGGCGCACGCTTCACCACCGACGACGCCACGGTCCGGATCACCGAGACCGTCGGGGCGCTGGCCCGCACCGGCCGCAGTTTCTCCTGGTGGGTGGGGCCCGCCTCGACACCGGCGGACCTCACCACCCGCCTTGCAGGGGCCGGTCTGCCGGTCTCCGAACGTGAGACGGCGATGTGGGCCGAACTGGACGACACCCTGCCGCCTCCCGCCAATCCGGGACTGGACATCCGGAGCGTGACCACACCCGGACAGCTCGCCGACTACGCCACGGTCCTCGCCGCGAACTGGAACCCGCCCGCCGAAACCGTCCGACGCTTCTTCGCCCAGTCCGCTTCGCGGGCACTGGCCGCGGCCTGCCCGGCCCGGTACCTGGTGGGGTACGTGGAGGGCCGCCCGGTCTGCTCCGCCGAGGTGTTCCACCATGCGGGAGTCGCCGGCATCTACAACATCTCCACCCTGGCCGCCCACCGCCGGCGCGGCTACGGCGGCGCCATCACGCTCGCGGCCCTCCGCACGGCCCGAGAGGGAGACCACCGCATCGCGGTCCTGCAGGCGTCGGCCGACGGCGAGCCCGTCTACCGCCGCCTGGGGTTCCGATCCTGCGGCCAGTTCACCGAACATGCCATCACCCCCTGAACGGTGAGCCCGGTCCTTGCGGGAGGCGTACGGCCGTCGCGGCCCCGGGCCCCGGCTCCACTCCTGTTCACGCCGGCCCGTACGAACGCGAGGCGACGCCGCACCCTTCAGCGCGGCAGGTCCAGCTCGGCACGGACCGTCTTGCCGGGGTCGCGGTCCAGGACCTCCCAGCGGTCCGCCAGGGCCTCCACGATCAGCAGCCCGCGCCCGCTGTCGGCGCCGTCCTCCGGTGCGATGATCTCGCCGGGGCCCGGCGGCCGGCGTTCGCCCCGGGCATCGGAGACCTCGATCCGCAGAAGGCCGGGGGTTTCCGGGTCTCCGGGCATGTACGACAGTCGCAGTTCGAAGTTGCGGTCAGGGACGCGGCCGTGGGTCACCGCGTTGGCCGCCAGCTCCCCGATGATCAGGGCCGCCGACTCCGAAGCGTCACCGAGGTACGCGATGCCCCAGGTGTGCAGCTTGTGCAGGCCGACGCGGCGAGCAAGCCGGGCCCCCTGCGGATTCGCCGGGTATTGGTGGTTGAACACACGTACGGTTACGGGGTACTGGGTCTTCACGGGTGCTTCCATGCCCCCAGATTCCGGGCTTTCGACCTCTCCTCACCAGGTCAGCAACTCGTACGCTGCGTCAGCGTACGGGTGCGAAGGGTAGACGGTACGGATCACGGTCCGTAAGCATGGGCGGGTTGTTCACCGGCACCAGGACACGGGGAGGTGGCCGTCCATGACGCACGGCACCGAAGGCATCGGCACCATCGCACAGGGCCCCTCGGGAGGCGGCGGCGCACGCGGACGCGGCGGCTCCGAGCCCGAACCGCAGTACAGCCTGAAGATGTTCGGGGAGGTGGTCAAGACCTTCCGCAAGCGGGCCCGGCTGACACAGGAGCAGTTCGCGCCGCTCGTGCGGTACTCGGTGGAGACCATCGCCTCCATCGAGCAGGGTCGCCGCTTCCCGCCCCCGGACTTCGCGGAGCGCGCCGAAGCGGTGCTCGACGCGTTCGGCGTGATCGAGGCCGCGGCCAAGCATCTGACGCGGCAGAAGGGGCTGGCGAGCTGGTTCCGGCTATGGGCGGATCTGGAGCTGTCGGCGCTGAGCCTGTACACGTACGAGTGCCGGTTGATCCCGGGGCTGTTGCAGACGCCCGCGTACGCGCGGACGCTGTTCACCGACCAGTTGCCGCCGCTCACCGACGAGCAGATCGAGGTTCAGCTGGCGGCACGGCAGGAGCGCCAGCAACTCCTGCGGAACCGGCCGAACACCGCGTTCAGCTTCATCCTCGAAGAGCACCTGTTCCTGCGGAACTTGGGAGGCGACGAGGTCACCAAGGAATTGCTCGACCACATCCTCAACCTGTCCGAGCTGCGTAATGTCACCATCCAGATCATGGAGGTGGTGCGCCCTCACCACTCCGGGCTCGACGGACCCATGCAGTTGCTGGAGACCCCGAAGCACCAGTGGCTGGGTTACCTGGAGGGACAGGAGCACGGGCAGCTCGTCACCGACCCCAAAGTGATCAGCGCGTTCCAGATGCGGTGTGCCAGTATGCGTTCACAGGCTCGTACAGCGGAGGACTCCAGGAGCCTGATGCAGCGGATGCGAGGAGCGACATGAGCACCACACCCCTGGCCTGGTTCAAGAGCAGCTACAGCGGCGGCTCCGGCGACTCCTGCGTGGAGGTAGCCATGGAGTGGCACAAGTCGAGCTACAGCAGCGCCGAAGGCGACTCCTGCGTCGAGGTCGCCGCCTGCCCCTCGACCGTCCACGTCCGCGACTCCAAGCTCGACGAGAGCCCCCAGCTCGCCCTCGCCCCGGCCTCCTGGACCAGCTTCCTCGGGTACGCGGTCCAGGGCCGGGGCTGAGCGACAGCCGGGCAGGCGAGCGGGCCGACAGACAGTTCCCCTACGGCGCCACGGCCGCGAAGACGCCTCGCGCGGCCGTTCCGTCCGGCCAGGTCCACCCGGCGACCAGGTGTGCCGCCGGGGGCTGCTCGGTCTCGGCCGCCGCCTCGGCCTCCCCCGGCGTCAGGACCCGGTTGATCCGGACGTCGAACCCGTCGTCGGGGCCGGTCCCCCGTACCGTGACGGACGGGTCGGGGATGTCGCTCTCGCTCTGGTGCTGCGGTTCCGCCTGGCCGCGCAGCAGTGCGCCCAACTGGGCCTGCACCACCGGGTCGTGGGTTCCGTCGTAGATCCAGCGGGTGCCGAGCACCCCGTGCTCCGAGGTGCCGAGCAGCGCCTCTTCGGGCACGTCCTCCAGCGCCGCCCCGCGATAGCTCAGCGGCACCAGGTACGCCACCGGCTCCTTCGCCGCGCTGTCCACCACGACCATGAACTCGATGCCGACCTCGCCCTCGGGGTCGTCCAGCCGGAACCCGCCGGCGTTGGTCAGATCGGGTGTTCCCGACCCGCCCGCGTACCACTTCTGCTGCGGCAGCCAGCCGGTGATCAACTCCAGTTTGCCGGGCGACAGGGTGGTGCGGTGCACGGTGGCCACGGAAGCTCCCTCATGGGTCGGTCTGCGGTCGGTCCGCCCCGCCCTCCGGCCGGCCGGGCCGCAGGGTGACGGGACGGTTCCGAACCTACCGTGACCGGCCGGAATACGGGGAGGGGCGGGGCCCCGGCCGAACCGTCCGGCCGGTGGCGGCGCCCGGGGCCCGGGCGCGTGCCGTCCCTCGCCCTCGCGGTCGGGCACGTGCGGGCCGGACCGGTACCGTAAGGGGGGTACCGGTACGACTCGTGAGCCTCCCGACGGGCTGCGTGACCCAGGAGGAGCCCACCACCATGACGACCAACCGCGGACGCAAGGACGTCATCCGCGACCGGATGGCCGCCACCGGCGAGTCGTACAACGTCGCCGCCCGCAACCTCAAGGCCATGAAGGACACCGCCGCCACCCGCGACGCCGTCCTGGTGCAGCGCTGGACGCCCGCCGACTCCTTCGACGTGCCCTGCCCCTGCGGCGGGACGTGCGAGCCGGGCGAGACCTGCGACCACTGCCACGCCCGCCACCGGCACGTGAAGCGCTACCCCGGCTCCACCACCGACGTCGAGACCTGGGCCGACCGCTACGAGTGCACCGGTTGCTCCTCCTCGTACACCCTGACCGTCCACCTCGCCGGGCGCCCCTGGGGCATCGCGGAGACGGTCGTCCAGGGCGGCTCGGGCGAGGAGGTCGTGCAGGCGACAGTCTTCCCGGGCGTGATCCACCCGCTGCTGCGCT
The DNA here is from genome assembly GCF_044330565.1 of Streptomyces sp. NPDC017448. NCBI lineage: Bacteria > Bacillati > Actinomycetota > Actinomycetes > Kitasatosporales > Streptomycetaceae > Streptomyces > Streptomyces sp. NPDC017448. Next base: position 257,829 of record NZ_JBIRLM010000002.1, read on the forward strand.
CGGAGACGGACGCGGGCTGAGACGGGGCGGGGGCACCCGACGGGCACCCGGGCCCCACTCACACGGGTACGACGTGCACGTCCTGGGGTCGCAGAACCGCCGGATACGCCAGCAGGTCTTCCGGATCACTGGTGGAGATCACCGCCCTGCCGTGCCGGGCGGCGACCCGGGCGTCCACGGCGTCCGGCCTCTTCTTCACCGGCAGCACCGCCTGCCCGAGCGCCGTCCCGACACGTCGCCAGTCGGTGAGGTCCGGGCCGGTCGCACAGGCCAGCCACGCCGGATGGCCCGCCTTCGTCTCCCGCATCGGCGGCTCGGACGAACGGGCCTGCGGAACCGTGCACTCCTTCAACACGCCGGCCAGCGCATGGACCGGCGACAAACGGGGCGCCAGACCTGGGCCAGAACGGGTCCGAGCACCGGCTTCCGCCTCCGCCCGCGTGATGGCGGCGTCGACCTCCGCGAACTGCTCCTCTATGGCATCGCTTTCCGCCATCTGGCGCGTCGCCGCGTGCACCAGATACGCGGAGAGGTCCATTCCGGCCCGCTCCGCGTGCTGCCTGATTCTCTCCGCCTGCTGCTGGTCGAGGCTGATACTGACCCGGGTCTTCGCTACACCTTGAGCGTAAGACGCGTATTACGGCAGATCGAGCCGCCTGTACGTCGGCCGGGGCGGCGCGGTCCGTCCGACCGCCCCGCCCCGGTCGCCCCGGCCGGTCCGCTCAGCCCGCGTCAGGCGTCAGGTTCAGCGAGATCGAGTTGATGCAGTAGCGCTGGTCCGTCGGGGTCGGGTACCCCTCGCCCTGGAAGACGTGGCCCAGGTGGGAGCCGCAGCGAGCGCAGCGCACCTCCGTGCGGACCATGCCGTGGCTGCGGTCCTCGATCAGCTCGACCGCGTCGGTGTCCTTCGGGTCGTAGAAGGACGGCCAGCCGCAGTGCGACTCGAACTTGGTGTCGGAGCGGAACAGCTCCGCCCCGCAGGCCCGGCAGGAGTAGACGCCCGCCGTCTTGGTGTCGGTGTACTCCCCGCGGAAAGCGGGCTCGGTGCCGGCCTGGCGCAGCACCGCGTACTCGGCGGGGGTCAGCTCTTCCCGCCACTGCTCGTCCGGCTTCTCGACGTCGTACGGCACGGCTCGCTCCTCAGCTCGACAGGTGGTCCAGGATGCGCGGGCCGAGGTCGGTGACGTCGCCCGCTCCCATGGTGAGAACGAGATCGCCGGGCTTGGCCATTCCCGCGATCGCGGCGGGGACCTCCGCCTGGTCGTGGACGGCGGTGACCTCGGCCCCGGCCGCCTTCGCCGCGTCGATGATCAGGGCGCTGGTGATGCCGGGGATCGGGTCCTCGCGGGCCGGGTAGATGTCCAGGACCACGGAGGCGTCGGCCAGGGCGAGCGCCTGGCCCATCTCGGTGCCCAGCTCCTGGGTGCGGGAGAACAGGTGCGGCTGGAAGACGACCAGGATGCGGGCGTCGGACGCCGCGCCGCGCATGGCCTCCAGGTCGGCGGTCATCTCGGTCGGGTGGTGCGCGTACGAGTCGACGACCTGCACACCCCCCGCCTCGCCCTTGAGCTGGAGGCGGCGCTTGACCCCGGTGTAGCTGCCGAGCGCGGAGGCCAGGTTGTGCGCCGGGATGCCGAGGGCGACCCCGGCGGCGAGCGCGGCGACCGCGTTGTGGGCGTAGTGGCTGCCGGGGACGGAGACGGTGAAGGTGAGGAACTTACCCCTGAGCAGGACCGTGGCCTCGCTGGTCAGGCCGCGCGGGGTGACCTTGTGGACCCGTACGTCGGCGTCCTCGGCGGAGCCGTAGGTGACCACCTTGAGGTCGGAGAGGTCGCGGACCCGGCGGGTCAGCTCGACCGCGCCGGGCTGGTCGGCGGAGATCACCAGGGTGCCGCCGGGGACGACCTTGCCGACGAAGGTCTCGAAGGAGTCGTAGATCTCGTCCATCGAGGCGTAGTTCGCGTGGTGGTCCAGCTCGACGTTGAGGACGATCGCGACCTCGGGGTCGTACTTCTGGAAGCTGCGGTCGCTCTCGTCCGCCTCCGCGACGAAGATGTCCCCTTCGCCGTGCGTGGCGTTGGTGCCGGGGCCCTCCAGGTCGCCGCCGATGGCGTACGAGGGGGCCAGGCCCAGCGAGGAGAGGGCGACGGCCAGCATCGAGGTGGTGGTCGTCTTGCCGTGGGTGCCGGCCACCGCGATGGCGCGCACCCCGTTCATCAGGGAGGCCAGCGCGTCGGAGCGGTGGACGACCGGAACGCCCAGCTCGCCCGCCCGCAGCAGCTCCGGGTTGTCGGCGCGGATGGCGCTGGAGACGACCACGCAGGACGCGTCGTCGGCCAGGTGGTCCGCCGCGTGCCCGATGTGGACGGTCGCCCCCAGCGCCCGCAGGGACTCGGCGGTGGCGGACTCCTTGGAGTCGCTGCCCGCCACCTTCGCGCCGCGCTGGGCGAGGATCTTGGCGATGCCCGACATTCCGGCGCCGCCGATGCCGATGAAGTGGGGTCGTTCCATGGCGGCGGGAATGCCGGGTGCCATCGTTGCCTCCGAGGTGTTCCTGGTGAGAGTCCTACGCGGTTCCGGGTTGCCCTCCGGACCCCGCGCGGCCCTCAGCCTATTCGCTGTGCGCGAAGAGCTTGAGCACCGGGACGCCGACCTTGTGGCGGGCGCGGGAGGCCCAGTCGCGGTGGAAGAACTCCTCCACGTAGTGCGGGGCGGTCAGGACGATCACCTCGTCGGCGCCCGCCTCCTCGACGACGGTCTTCAGCTTGTCGAGGGGGTGGTCCTCGATCACCTGTCCGACCGCTTCGGCGCCTGCCTGGCGCAGGGCGCGCAGGGAGTACTCCAGTCCGATCTCGGCGGGCTCGCGGGCCTCGCCGCCCTCCGGCTCCTCCCCCTCGCGCACCGCTTCCTTCAGCTCCCCCATCGCCACGTCGTCGATCGCGCGCAGCAGAACATCGGCCTGGTCGCCGCGCGGCTGCAACAGAACGACGAACGAGATCCGCTCCTCACCGTGGAGCGTGGTGACGAAGTCCACGTCCTCGGGAGTGAGCGGCTTCTCGATCATCAAAACGCTTGTGAACACGACAGGCGCCCTTCCGGCTCTTCGTCTCGTCCCCGGCGCTCTCGGCCGTGGACGGTCGTTTGCTGAAACCATCCTTCCCCGTGGTGCCACGGGGACTGCAGGGGTAAGTGTGCCCATCCGGGGCTAAGCGGAACGGCAAATTCCGCTAACTGTCAGTCCGACGGTACCGAGAGAAGAGGAAACCGGCCTCTTCCAGCAGCGATGCCAGGAAAAAACGTTCCGGCACGGCGACCCCGGGCCCTCCGGCAATGCGCTGAGCGTCACCCGCTGTGAGCATCGGGGAGATCGTGAGGCACAGTTCGTCCAGCACCCCGGCCGCCACGAACTGGCCGAGCAGCCGGGGGCCGCCCTCGGTGAGCTGCCGGCGCAGCCCCCGGTCCGCCAGTTCGCGCACGGCACGGGCCGGGTCCACCCCGGCGCCGTCGCCCGCGATCACCACCTCCGCGCCCGCCCTCCGGGCCGCCTCCATCCGGTCGGCCGGCGCTCCGGCGCCGGTCAGGACGAGGGTGGGGACCAGCGGCTCGGTGAACAGCGGCAGCGAGAAGTCCAGGTCCAGGGAGCCGCTCACCACCGCCACGGCGGGCGCGGGCCCCTGCCCGGCGGCGGCCCGCCGGGCCGCGAACGCCTCGCGGGCGCGGGCGGGGCGGTACCCCTCCTGCCGTACGGTCTCGGCCCCGGCGATCACCACGTCGGCCAGGGCCCGCAGGGTCCCGAAGATCCGCATGTCGGCGGCGCAGGAGATGGGCTGCGAGCGGCCGTCGTGCTGGGCGGCCCCGTCGAGGGTGGAGACCATGTTGGCGCGCAGCCAGGGGGCGCCGGGCGTTCCGGTTCCTCCGGGCGCTCCACCGTGCGGGTGGGCGGGGTAGGCGTACACCCCCGCCAGCTCGTCGAGGCTCCACTCGCGGTCGGCGGGCGGCCCGGCCGGGTCCTCACCTCCCGAGCTGCTCGTTGTCAGGTCCGTCACAGGGAACAGGCTTCGCATGGGGTGCAGTCTGGCACGGGCCTTAGGGTGGAGAGTTGTGTCGTCATCCACCGCGTTTCCGGGGCAGAGCCCCCTCTCCGAAACGGCCCCGCTGTCCCTGTGCGCCCGCGAGCCGCACGTCCCCGCCGACCGCCTGGTCGCCGAGATGGTGCCGCCGCCGCGCTTCGACGCGGTGCGTTTCGACACCTACGTGCCCGATCCGAACCAGCCCAGCCAGAGCGAGGCGGTCACGGTCCTGGAGGGGTTCGCCGCCGGGCTCGGCGGGGCGCACGCGACGGGCTCCGGCCGCCGCAAGTGGTTCGGGAGCAGGAAGCCGGCCGCCCCGACCGGGCCGCGCGGGGTCTACCTCGACGGCGGCTACGGCGTCGGCAAGACCCACCTGCTGGCCTCCCTGTGGCACGCCACGCCGGCCGAGCCGTCGCTGAAGGCGTTCGGCACGTTCGTGGAGCTGACCAACCTGGTGGGCGCGCTGGGCTTCCAGCAGACCGTCCGGACGCTCAGCGGCCACCGGCTCCTGTGCATCGACGAGTTCGAACTGGACGACCCGGGCGACACCGTGCTGGTCTCCTCGCTGCTCAGCCGGCTCGTGGAGGCCGGGGTGGCGCTGGCCGCGACCTCGAACACGCTGCCGGGCAAGCTCGGGGAGGGCCGGTTCGCCGCCGCCGACTTCCTGCGCGAGATCCAGGGCCTGTCGGCGCACTTCCGCCCGCTGCGCATCGACGGCGAGGACTACCGGCACCGGGGGCTGCCCGAGGCTCCGCCGCCGTACACCGACGAGCAGGTGACCCGGGCCGCGTACGCCACGCCGGGCGCGTCGCTGGACGACTTCCCCGGGCTGCTGGAGCATCTGGCCAAGGTGCACCCGAGCCGGTACGGGGCGCTCACCGACGAGCTGGGCGCGGTGTGCCTGACCGGGGTGACGGCGGTGCCCGACCAGTCGACCGCGCTGCGCCTGGTGGTGCTGGCCGACCGGCTGTACGACCGGGAGGTCCCGGTCCTGGCGTCGGGGCTGCCGTTCGACCGGCTGTTCAGCGACGAGATGCTGAACGGCGGGTACCGGAAGAAGTACTTCCGGGCGATCTCCCGGCTGACGGCGCTGGCGCGTGACGCGAAGGGGCTGGTGGCGCAGTAGGTTCGGGGGCGTAACGCGACGGGGAGCGGCGCACCACGGGCGCACTTCGCCCTGGCCCGTACAACCGCGCACACCGTTCGAAGGGATGCAGTATGGCTACCACGCGTCAGGCGCACACGGTCTGGGAAGGCAACCTCATCGAGGGCGAGGGGGTCGTCTCCCTCGACTCCTCCGGCATCGGCGAGTACCCCGTCTCCTGGCCCGCCCGCTCGGAGCAGGCGAACGGCAAGACCAGCCCGGAGGAGCTGATCGCGGCCGCGCACTCCAGCTGCTTCTCGATGGCGCTCTCGCACGGGCTGGCCGGGGCCGGCACCCCGCCCGCCAAGCTGGAGACGAAGGCCGAGGTGACCTTCCAGCCCGGCACCGGCATCACCGGCATCCACCTCACGGTCGAGGGCACGGTCCCCGGTCTCGACGAGGACGCCTTCGTGAAGGCGGCCGAGGACGCCAAGGCGAACTGCCCGGTCAGCCAGGCCCTTTCGGGCACGACGATCACCCTGTCTGCGTCGCTGGCCTGACCGGCCGGGCCCGCCGGGACGGCCTGTCCGTCCCGGCCGCCCGACCCCTCGGGTCCGCCGGGACGGCCTGTGCGGCTCGGCGCCCGACCCCTCGGGTCCGCCGGGACGACCTGTGCGGCTCGGCGCCCGACCCCTCGCGGACGGTCCTCCCCACCGGGGCCGGCCGTCCGCGGACGGCCCTTTCCACGGGGATCGTCCCAGCAGCACCACAAGGCGCGGGGGCGCGCATGGTTCCCCCGCGCCTCTGTGCGTGCTACACACGTGCGGGTCACTTCACCTGTCCGCCAACAGGGAGTCACCTCATGTCAACCGCACCTCGCTCCACCGCAACGCGACGACAGGTCCTGGCCGGCAGCGGCGCGGCCGCCGCGATCGCCTTCACGGGGGCCTTCTCCGAACTCTTCGCGGGCACGGCCGCCGCGCGTGGCCACGGCGGCTACGGCCCCCTCGTCCCCGACCCGGACGGTCTGCTCGATCTGCCGAAAGGATTCCGCTACCGGGTGCTTTCCCGGCAGGGCGAACCGCTGCGCTCCGGCGAAGGCCCGGTGCCGGGCAACCACGACGGCATGACTGCGCTCCGGGGCCGCAACGGGCGGGTCCACCTCGTCCGCAACCACGAGAACCGGCACACCGCCAAGATCGGCGTACCGACCGTCGAGGGGCTGACCTACGACCCGGCGGCCAAGGGCGGCTGTACGGCGCTGGAGCTGGACGGCCGCAACAAGGTGCTGGGCGAGCGCGTGGCCATCGCCGGCACGGCGGTCAACTGCGCGGGCGGACCCACCCCGTGGCACACCTGGCTGACCTGCGAGGAGAACGAGGACAGGGCCGGGACCAACGGGTACACCAAGGACCACGGCTTCATCTTCGAGGTGGACGGCGCCGATCCGCGCCGCACCGGAGCCGTCCCCCTGACCGCGATGGGCCGCTTCCAGCACGAGGCGGTCGCCGTGGACCCGAAGTCCGGGATCGTGTACGAGACGGAGGACGCGTTCGACAGGCCGTTCGGGCTGTTCTACCGCTTCCTGCCCGAGAAGCCGCTCGGCGGCACCGGTTCGCTGCGAGCGGGCGGGGAGCTGGAGGCGATGCGGGTGCCGGGCGTGCCCGACCTCTCCGCCGTCCAGGAGACCGGCACGAGCTTCGACCGGATCGAGTGGGTTCCCGTGCCGGATCCGCTGGCCAGGGAGACGGCGATCCGCTTCCAGGACTTCGGTCCGAAGGGCATCACGCACGCCCAGAAGCTGGAGGGCTGCTACTGGGGCGGCTCCTCGGTCTACTTCGTCTCCAGCTTCGCCCGCAGCGACGAGGGCTCGGCCGCCGACCACTACGGGCAGGTGTGGCGCTACGAGCCGAAGAAGCGTCGGCTCACCCTGGTCGTGCTCTTCGGCCCGGACTCCGATATCCAGCTGCCCGGGGAGTCCCCCGACAACATCTGCCTGGCATCGGACGGCGGGCTGATGGTCTGCGAGGACGGCGGCGGCGCCCAGTACGTGCTCGGGGTGACCCGGCGCGGCGAGGTGTACACGATGGCGCGCGGGCGGCAGAACATCGGGACGCCGGAGGAGCCGGAGTGGGGCGAGTTCGCGGGGGTCGCGTTCTCGCCGGACGGTTCGACGATGTACGTGAACTGCTACACGCCGGGAACGACGTTCGCGGTGACGGGGCCGTGGTGCTGAGGTAGCCGTCGCCCATCGGGTTCACCCTCGGAGCGCCGTCAAACAATATGACCGTATTGTCGGATATTTTCCGTGAGTGATCACTACTGCGCGGACGACGACGGCTCTGACGGCGGCGGGGGTGCTGGCCTGCGCCGCCCTGACGGGGTGCGGGAGCGGAGGGCCCGCTCCCGCACCCCCGCCGAAAGCCGCCGCTTCGGCGCCCGCCTCCGTTCCCGCCGGGCCGAAGAAGCCGCCCACCATGGCCCCCGGCCCGGCGGGCCGCACCCCGGTCTTCGAGCGGAGGGCGACGGAGGGGGGCGGGGCCGGACGGTCGGCGGAGAAGGTCGTGGCGCTGACGTTCGACGCCGACATGACGGCCGATCAGGGCCCCCGGGCCGCCGCCGGTGAACGCTTCGACAACCCGGGGCTGGTCGCGCTGCTGCGCCGATCGAACGTGCCCTCCACCGTGTTCATGACCGGGCGCTGGGCGGAGGAGTACCCGGAGCAGGCGAAGGCCATCGGGGCGGACCCCCTGTTCGAGGTCGCCAACCACTCGTACAGCCACCACGCCTTCAGCTCCCCCTGCTACGGACTGCCGGTGGTCGAGAAGGCCGCGATGACCGCCGATGTGGAGCGCGCCTTCACCGCGTTCCGGAAGGCGGGGGTGCGGAACGTGGTGCCGTACTTCCGTTTCCCCGGCGGCTGCTACGACGACGCGGCGCTGCGCGCCCTGGCCCCGGCGAACGTGACGGCCGTGCAGTGGGACGTGGTCGGCGGCGACGCCTTCGCCACGGACGCGGACGCGGTGGCCGACCAGGTGCTGGACGGGGTGCGGCCGGGCTCCCTCGTGGTGCTGCACTGCACCCGCAGCGCGGCCCCGGCCACGGAGGCCGCCGTACGGCGGATCGTGCCGGAACTCCGCGCGCGCGGCTACCGCTTCGTGAAGGTGTCGGAGCTGATGGAGGACGGCGGCCGGTAGCCCCGGCGCGGCGGCCGGCCCTGCCGACAGCGCCGCGAGGCGGGCGTCAGGCCAGGCGCGTGGCCCTCAGCCCGTCGAGCGGATACTCGTGCGGAAGCCTGGCGGGATCGCCCGGCACCGTGATCTGCACCGCGACGGGCCGCGAGCCGCCCGCCTCCAGCAGCTGATCCGTCTGGGAGTAGAGGTACGCCTTGCCGTCCTCGTGCGTGATGTCGACACCGGACGCCACCACCTGTGCTCCGGGCGCCGTTCGCAGGTCGAACGAGATCCGGAACTTGCGCGTCTCCTTCCCCCCGCCTCCGGCCTTGCCGACGGCGGTGACGGTCAGTTCGACGCTGTAGACCCGGCCCTGCGGATCGTAGCTCTGCCACGAACCGACGGCCTTCTTCGTCACGACGATCTCGTCGTAGCTGGGAGGGATCGGCATCGGGGTGATGCGTCCGGCTCCGTTCACGACCTCCAGGCCGTCGACGGGGATCTTCCCCTTCCCGATCCGCTCGGCGCGGTCGGGAACGGCGTCGCCGCTGAGGTCGAGGTGGTTGACGTTGCCCGCCGAGTCGACCGCGTAGAAGTGACCGGCGGAGTCGAAGAACGTGGCCGAGTAGGACTTCCGGGAACCGCTGGACCCGCTGGCCTCGGCAGGCGGGAACACCCCCCTCTTCAGCACGGTCTTCATAGGGTTCTTCCCGGGGTCCACGTGGAGCAGGTCGCCGTTGTCGCCCTCGACCGAGATCAGCCGGCCGTCCTTGGGGTGGTGAGCGAAGTCGTCCCACCGCCCCGGGCCCGGACAGGGTCCGGCGGTCGCCGTCCGGGTCACCACGTCGATCGTGTAGCTGGGCACATCGGGACCGCTCGCGACGAGCAGCTTCTTCCCGTCGTCGTCCATGTCGCCGTCGTACCACTTCAGTCCGTCCGGCAGCCCTTCGACCACCGCGTCCGAGACGGTGCCGGCCTCCACGTCGACGGTGACGAGCCTGTCGCCGCTGACGGCGAAGAGCAGCGGCTCCTTGTCGTCCCCCCTGTACTGCGCGCCCATGGCGGTGTAGCCGCCCCGGTACGCCGGCACGTTCTCGACCACCCGGGTGTCCCCGTCGATGGGGTCGAAGCGGTAGATCCGCGTGTTCGTCCTGCCTACCGCCAAATACACTTTACGGTGCGTCACGAGGTGGCTTCTTTCAGTGATGGGCGAAGTGCCGCCTCAGCATCACGTCACCGCACATTCCTCCGCAAGGCCATGAAGCGGTCAACCGGCGAGAAAAGGTCATTCCCGACCTCCGTGCGCGCTACCGGCACGGCTGCTTGACAACTCCTCGCCCACCCCGGCGGACGGAAGCCGCGGTACCACCGTTCCGCTCGGTGCGCGGAGGGGTCGTCGCGCCGACGCGTCCGGCGACGGCGCGGGCCGGGCGGCGGGGCAGGCCGGCACCACCGCGCCCGTGGCCGGAGAAACCCCCCACCACGGCCTGCCGCGAAACGCTCAGCCGGAACAGGCCGTGCGGCCCGCCTCCTGCCACGCGCAGACCGGGCAGAGCGTGGCGCCCCGGGTCGACTCCGGGTACTCGGTCGGCTCGCGGCACAGCACGCACTCGGCGTACGGAGGGCCTGCGACGCTCTCGTCCGGCGCTGCCGGGGCGCCCGGCCCGGAGGGCGCGCAGTACGTGCCGTCGTCGTGCGCGCCGTCCCCGCCCGTTCCCCCGTGCCTGCCCATGTCCATGCTCACGAGCCTACTCGTCCGCGCCGGGCGGCGGTCCGGCCGACGAGGAACGCGACCGGTACGACGAGGGCCCGCCCGGGCGGGGAGGGCCGGTCCCCGCCCGGGCGGGCCCGGACGCCGCACAGACCGTGCCGGCGTCTCGCGCTCCGTGCCCCGGCGCTCAGCTGGAGGCCTTCTCCGGCTTCGTCTCGCTCGGGCGGACGATGACGAAACCCTCGCCCTGGAGCATCAGCTGGACCGCCTCGCCGGAGCCGCCGCGCACCATCGAGCCGACGCTCTGGGAGCGGTGCAGGCTCGTCGTGAGCTGCTGGCTCCAGCCGACGACCGCGTCCGTGTCCACGTACACCGGCTGGGCGGAGGTCACGGGGATCACGATCGGGGAGCCCTCGCACATCAGGCCGAGCTTGCCGTAGCCCGTGAAGACGCTGTTGAAGAGGCCGCCGCCGACCATGCCGGCCCCCTTCACCGTCTTGATCTCGTAGGAGAGGGTGGGGTCGAAGCACAGGACGTTGCGGCCGTTGATGGTGATGGCGTCGCCCTGGTCCAGCTCCACGATGAAGCAGTTGGCCGCCTCGTGCGCGAACCACGCCTCGCCCTGGCCCCGGACGGCCATCAGCGCCAGGCCCTCGCCGGTGACCGCGCGCTTGAGCATGCCGCCGATGCCCTGGCCCTTGCGCTCGAACTGGAGGTTGCCGCGGAAGGCGATCATCGAGCCCTGCCGGGCGTGCATCTCCCCGTTGACGGCGTACTTGATCGACTTGGCGTTCTGCAGGGTCATGCCGGGGGCGGTGGCCGGTTGGGCCAGGTGCTCGCTGGAAAAGAGATCGCTCTTCATGCGGAGCATCCTCACCCGGACCAGGTCGTTCCGCCAAGCAGGTGGCCCGCCCCACCTGGCAGACTGGGACGGTGAGCAGCGACGACACCCCCTCCTCCGCCTCCGGGAGCCCCTCCCCCGCCTCCGAGAGCCCGTTCCGCGCCGGCACGGCCGACCGCGACCGGGCGCCGCAGTTCGTGCTGCCCCTGGTGCTCCACCTGGAGAAGACGGACCCGCCCGCCCGCACCGACGCGCTGCGGGCCGCCGCCCGCGCGGTCCTGGCGATCCTCTCCGACGAGCGGTCCCTCGGCGACGGCGCGTGGGCGGAGGCGATGCGGGACTGGCAGGACGCCCGCATCCGCAAGGTCGTACGCCGTGCGCGCGGCGCGGAGTGGCGCAAGGCGGCGGCGCTGGACGGCATCACGGTGACGGGCGAGGGCGGCGCGGAGGTACGGGTGTTCCCGCCGATCCCGCTGGACGGCTGGCCCAAGGAGTTGGCCAAGCTCCAGGTGTCGGGCACCGAGCTGGAAGACCCCGAGCCGCCCGCCGCCCCCGGCCCGGAGGAGCCGGTGCTCTGGCTCAACCCCGATGTCGACATGTCGGCCGGCAAGACCATGGCCCAGGTCGGGCACGGGGCACAGCTCGCCTGGTGGGAGCTGTCCGACACCGAGCGCAAGGCGTGGCGCGAGGCCGGGTTCCCGCTCTCCGTGGCCACCCCCGGGGCGGCGCGCTGGCGGGAGCTGACGGAGAGCGGGCTGCCGGTCGTGCGCGACGCGGGCTTCACCGAGATCGCCCCGGGCTCCCGCACCGTGATCGCCGACCACCCGGCGCTGCGCCGCTGAGCTCCCCGGGGCGGCCACGCCCCCTGAGGCTGCCCGCCCCCGAAGATGCCGATGCCATAACGGGGCAGCCGCCGCGGAACCTCAAATCCTCCTCTGAACGTCCCTCCGATCGGGTTCATCGCCGCGCGACGGGGCCATGACCCCGGCACAGGACGAGGTGAACGAGCAGGGGGACGGGGGCGCCGTGGAACTGGGCATCGGCATCGGCTGGCGGCCGGAGATCGCGCACGAGGTGGAGGCGCTGGCCGGGATCGACTGGGTGGAGGCCGTCGCGGAGAACCTCTGCGCCGACCACCTCCCGGACTCCCTGGTACGGCTGCGGGAGCGCGGCGTCACCGTCGTGCCGCACGGGGTGGCGCTCGGCCTGGGCGGCGCGGACCGCCCCGACCCCGACCGCCTCGCCTCTCTCGCGGCACGGGTCGAACTGCTGGGCGCGCCCCTGGTGACCGAGCACATCGCGTTCGTCCGGGCCGGGGGGCCGCTGACCGCGTCGCCGAGGCTGGAGGCGGGGCACCTGCTGCCGGTACCGCGCACCTGGGACGCGCTGGACGTGCTCTGCGAGAACGTGCGGATCGCGCAGGACTCGCTGCCGGTGCCGCTCGCCCTGGAGAACATCGCGGCGCTGATCTCCTGGCCCGACGAGGAGTTGACCGAGGGGCAGTTCCTGGCCGAGCTGGTCGAGCGGACCGGGGTGCGGCTGCTGATCGACGTGGCCAACCTGCACACCAACCACGTCAACCTCGGCCAGGACCCGGCGAAGGCGCTGGACGAGCTGCCGGTGGAGGCCATCGCGTACGTCCACGTGGCGGGCGGGGTCGAGCGGAACGGCGTCTGGCACGACACGCACGCCCACCCGGTGACCGCCCCCGTGCTGGAGGTGCTGGCGGAGTTGCGCTCGCGGGTCGATCCGCCCGGCGTGCTGCTGGAACGGGACGACGCCTTCCCGCCGGGCGGGGAGCTGGCGGACGAACTGGACGCGATCCGGGCGACGCTGCGGGCGGCGGCGGGCCCGGCCGCTCCGGAGGCCCCGGCTGCCCCGGAGGACCCGGAGGCCCCGGCGCACCGGAAGGGCCCCCGGGGTGCACGCCCCGCCGCACGGGACGAGCACCGCCCGCCCGGCGCCACCGCCGCCACCGCCACCGCCACCCGTGACCGTACGGCCGTCGCGCAGACCGCGCTCCTCTCCGCGCTGGTCGCCGGGACGCCCGCCCCGGCGGGTTTCGACCCCGTACGGCTGCGGGTGCAGAGCCGGGCGCTGGCCGCCAAGCGCGCGGACGTGGTCGCCAAGGTCGCCCCGGAGCTGCCGGAGATCTTCGGCGACGGCTACCGCGCCGCGTTCCTCGCGTACGCCGGCGTCCGCCCGATGGCCGGCGGATACCGGCGCGACGCCCTGGACTTCGCCGAGCACGTGCTGGTCGTGGACGGGCCCGCCGACCCCGTGGCGCGGCGCGCGTTGACGCACTGGTGGCAGGACCGCTCGGGCGCCCTGCCCCCGGGCCGTGCCACCCGCCTGATCCGGGCGGCCCGCGCCGTTCTCCTGGGGAGGTGACCGCCGTGAACGCTCTCGCTCTGCTGCTGAACCTCGCGGTCCTCGTCTCCACCGTGCTGCTCGTGGCGACCGCGGCCGTCGCCCGCTCCCGCCTCCCCTCGGCCGGCCCCTCCCCCGTCGTCCACGACCTCTACGAGGCGGCGTTCCTGAACGGCGGCCCGGGCAGGGTCGTGGACACCGCTCTCACCGCCCTGCACACGGACGGCCGGGTGCTCATCGGCGGGCCCGGCGTCATCACCGTCCAGCGCCCGCAGGCGAACGACCCGGTGGAACGCGCCGTGCTCCACGAAGTGGCGGTCGCCCCGAGCGGGGCACTGCACCTGCTACGGGAAGCGGTGATGCGCCACCCGGCGGTGCAGGAGATCGGAGACGGGCTGGCGCAACGGGGGCTGCTCGTGCCGCCCGCCGCGATCCGCACCGTACGGCGCTGGGGGCTGGTCCAGGGAGTGGGCTGCCTGATCGCCCTGCCGGTCTCCATCGTGCTCACGATCGCCCAGTACATGGCGTCCCTCTACCCGTACGAGGACCTGCCGGTCCCGTTCGTCCTGAAAATGCTGCCCGCCATCGTGCTCGGCGGGATCAGCGGTCGCGTCGTCGCCTCGGCGTCGGCGAAGCGGATCACCGGGGCGGGGCGCCGCGCCGCCCAGGGGTTCGGGGCCGCCCACGCGCAGGCGACCGCCCCGGCCCAGCTGGTCGCCGTGCGGGGGCTGCGCGCCCTGCCGGACCCGGCGCTGTACGCCCGACTGGTCACGGCGGCACGGATGGGCGCCCAGCGCCGGCGGTCCCCCGCGTACGCCTCCGGGTCCACCGCGGGGGCCACCGCCGTCGCCGCCACGACGGTCTGGTGCGCCGCCTCCGGCCCCGGCGGGTCGAGTTGCGGCGGGTCCACCGGGGGCGGCTCCGGGGGCTCCTCGGGGTCGGGGTGCGGGGGCGGCTCCGGATCGAGCTGCGGAGGCTCGGGCGGCTCCAGCTGCGGCGGCGGTGGCGGGTCGAGCTGCGGGGGCGGCGGGTCGAGCTGCGGGGGCGGGGGGTCGAGCTGCGGGGGCGGGGGCGGCTCCAGCTGCGGCGGCGGTTCCTGAACCCGGTGCCGCCGGACGGAAAAAGCCCGCTATGTACGGGTATTGACCGGCCATCACGGTGGTTGACGCGGACGTGCCGGGGCGGTGCTGGACATCGCAGTCCGTCCGCTCGACCATCCCTCTCCGCAACCGCGGAGAGGCACCGCCGTCCCTCTCCTCATCCGCAGAGAGGCACCGCGCGTGAGAACAGCTGCGCTCTACACGACGATCGGCTCCCTGGTCCTGTCCGCCCTGGCCACCGCCCCCGCCGCCGCCGGTGACGGCCGGAGCCCCGCCGAGGCCCGGGGCACCGCGATCGCCGCCGCCCGCGCCGCGTCCGCCGGGATCGACTTCGGCCCCTGCCCGCAGGAGGAGATGCTGCCGGACTCCCTGAAGTGCGGCACGGTGAAGGTGCCCCTCGACTACGCCCGGCCGGACGGGCGGCAGCTCGAACTGACCGTCAGCCGCACCCCGGCCACCGGGCCGGCCGAGGACCGGCAGGGTGCGTTCGTCTACAACCCGGGCGGCCCCGGCGCGTCCAGCATCACCTTCCCGATGGCCGGGGAGCTGCCGGAGTGGAAGGAGATCGCCGAGGCGTACGACCTGGTCGGCTACGCCCCGCGCGGAGTGAACGGCTCCTCCGCGCCGCTGAGTTGCCAGGACCCGTCCGCGTACACGAAGGGCCCGACCGACGCCCCGACGCACCCGACGCGGGCGGACAAGGAGCGGCAGGTGGCCCGCGCCGAGGCGTACGCGCGGGGGTGCGCCGAGCGGGCGGGCGAGACGCTGCGGCACTACACCTCGCTGAACAACGCCCGGGACCTGGACGTCCTGCGGGCCGCGCTCGGGGAGAGCCGGCTGACGTTCATGGGGGCGTCCTACGGAACGTACTTCGGCGCGCTGTACGCGACCCTGTTCCCCTCCCACGTACGGCGCATGGTCTTCGACTCGGTGGCCGACCCGGACCCGGAGCAGATCTGGTACCGCTCCAACATGGGCCAGTCGGTGGCCTTCGAGCGGCGGTGGGAGGACTTCCGGCGCTGGGTGGCCAAGCACGACGACGTGTACCGCCTGGGCACCACCCCGGAGGCCGTGGAGAAGCACTACGACGCGGTGCGCGCCGAGTTGGCGGTGAAGCCCGCGGGCGGCAAGGTCGGGCCGGGGCAGTTGCACGCGGCGTTCCTGTCGGCCGGTTACTACGACGACTACTGGGCGATGCGGGCGACGGCGCTCTCGGAGTACGTCCGGGGCAACCCGGAGCCGCTGGTGGCACAGGCGTCCCCGCGCGCGGTGGCGGCCAAGGACAACGAGAACGCGCAGGCGGTGTACACGGCCGTCGAGTGCAACGACGCGCCGTGGCCGGAGGACTTCGCGGTGTGGGACCGCGACCACACTGAGCTGGCGCGCGTCGCGCCGTTCGAGGCGTGGGACAACGCCTTCACCAATCTGCCGTGCGCGTTCTGGCCGGCGCCCCGGCAGCGGCCGCTGGAGGTCGGGACGCGGTGGGGCGCGCTGCCGCCGGTGCTGATCCTGGCGGCGGAGCGGGACGCGGCGACCCCGTACCGGGGGGCGTTGGAGCTGCGAAGGCGGCTGCCCGGTTCGTCGCTGGTGACCGAGCGGGGCGCGGGGACGCACGGGGTGGGCGGGGCCGGGAACCCGTGCGTGGACGACCATCTGCGCCGGTACCTGCTGACCGGCGAGGTGCCGGGGCGGGGCGCGGACTGCGCCGCGCGCCCGGAGCCCAACGCGGTGTCGCTGGACTGACGCCGGGGCGTACGGAGCGGGGGCCGCCGCACCTTCACGGTACGACGGCCCCCGAAGCCGAACCCGGTGTCGCTGGAACGGCGGACGGCACGGTCGGTGCCCTGGTGCCCGCCCTTCTGATCTTCCGGGTTGGGGTGGTGCGGGACTCGCTGGCTATGCGAGCCCGGCCACCAGGTCTGCGACGCTCTTCCTGCGGCCCGTGTAGAACGGGACCTCCTCGCGCACGTGGAGACGTGCCTCGGAGGCGCGCAGGTGACGCATCAGGTCGACGATACGGTGCAGCTCGTCCGCCTCGAAGGCGAGGATCCACTCGTAGTCGCCCAGCGAGAAGGAGGCGACGGTGTTGGCGCGGACGTCCGGGTAGCCCCGGGCCATCTTGCCGTGGTCCGCGAGCATGCGGCGGCGGTCCTCGTCGGGCAGCAGGTACCAGTCGTAGGAGCGGACGAAGGGGTAGACGCTGATGTAATCGCGCGGCGTCTCGTCGGCGAGGAACGCCGGGATGTGCGACTTGTTGAACTCGGCTGGCCGGTGCAGGGCCATGTTGGACCAGACCGGTTCCAGAGCGCGCCCGAGCCTGGTGCGGCGGAAGAGGTTGTAAGCGTCCTGGAGCTGGTCCGAGTCCTCGGCGTGCCACCAGATCATGATGTCCGCGTCGGCCCGCAGACCCGACAGGTCGTAGGTACCACGGACGGTGACGTCCTCGGCGGCGAGCCGGTCGAACAGCTCCTGGACCTCCTCGGCGTATCCGTCGCGGTCCAGGGGCAGCACGTCGCGCAGCTTGAAGACCGACCACAGGGTGTAGCGGATGACCTCGTTGAGGTCCTTGGCCTTCTTGCCGGCGTTCGGACCCTTGGGTGATGTCGCAGTCTCGGGAGCACTCATACGGCTATTGTCCCGCCTCGCTCCCCGTGCCCCGAACCCGGGTCGGGGTGGCGGTGATCTCCCCCGTGTCCACGCCGGTGATCCGTCCCGCCAGGTCGCGGACGATCTCGTCGGCCGCCCGGTGCGCGCTCGCGACGCAGGCCGGGATGCCGACCCCGTCGTAGACCGCGCCGCAGACCCGCAGCGCGGGCAGTGCGGCGACCTCGTCGCGGATGCGGGCGACCCGGGCGAGGTGGCCGACCGGGTACTGCGGCAGGCCGCCGATCCAGCGGGTGACCTCGGTGTCCACGGGGCGGGCGGTGAGGCCGGTGGCGGCGGCGAGGTCGCGCTGGGAGAGGGCGACGAGTTCGCCGTCCTCGCGGTGGATGTGGTCCTCCTCGCCGTAGCGGCCCACGGAGGTTCGCAGCACGAACAGGTCGGGCGCGGCGTCGGCGACCCACTGCCACTTGTTGCTGGAGAACGTGGACGCCTTGACGGTGTGCCCGTCGACCGGGGGCACGAGGAAGCCGGAGCGGCCGCGCAGGGCCTCGTGCGCCTCGATGTCGGCGCGCCGGAAGGCGAGGGTGACCAGGGCCATCGACGCGTACTCGACGCCGGAGAGTTCGGCGGAGGCGGCCGGGGCCTCGGCGGCCAGCAGGGTGGCGGCGGACCATGCGGGGGCGGCGAGCACGATGCCGTCGGCAGCGACGGTCCGGGCCTCGGTGCGGACGGCCCAGCCGGACTCCGTACGGGTCAGGCCGAGGACGGGGGTGGCGGTGAGGATCTCGCCGCCGCCGGCCCGTACGGCGTCCGCCACGGCGGCCGGGAGGGTGCCGATGCCGCCGTCGAGGCCCTGGAAGACGGGTCCGGCCTGCTGCCGGGCGGCGGCGCGCTCCTGGACGCGGCGGACGGCCTCCAGCAGCGGGCCGCCCTCCTTGACGGCCTCGAAGAGCTGGGGCACGGCGGCACGCATCGAGATCCGGTAGGCGTCGCCCGCGTAGACCCCGCCGAGGAGGGGTTCCACCAGCCGGTCCACGACCTCGCGGCCGAGCCGGTCCGCGACGTACGCGCCGACCGCGACGTCGTCGCCGACCGGGGTGGGGGTGAGGTCGCGCTCCTCGGCGATCCGGGCCAGGCCCTCGGGGGACAGCACCTGGCCGAGGACCGCCGGGTCGCCGGGGACGCCCATGACGTGGCCCCGGGGCATGGGGCGCAGGGCGTCGCGGGTCCAGAGGGAGGCCGTGGCGGTGGCGGGCGGCTGGAGGCGGTCGGCCAGGCCCACCGCCTCGGCCAGGGCGACCGCCTCGGGACGCCGGGCGAGCATCGACTCGGCGCCCAGGTCGATCTGGACGCCCGCGATCTCACCGGTCATGAGCTTGCCGCCGAGCCGGGCCGTCGCCTCCAGGAGGGTGACGCGCACTCCGGCGGCGACGAGGCGGTGGGCGGCGGCCAGGCCGGCGATGCCGCCGCCGATGACGACGACGTGGGCCGGGGGCGTGTCCGCACGCTGTTGGGAACGCTGCATGGGTCCACTCTCTCAAACCCGTTCCGCGTCCTGACCGTGACCACTTCGCAACCCCTGTCGGCAACCGGTGACGGGGCCGCCGCGTCGAACCGTCACCATCAACCGAAGTCCTTGGGGGGACCAGCCATGCAGGGGAACAGCGGAATCGATCGACCCTTCGTCCGGGGGCGGGCCGTGCTCGTCGCCGGGGCGCTCGGCCTCCTGCTCGCCGTCGGCGGCTGCGGCGCGTCGGGCGACTCGTCGGGAAGCGACGCGAAGGCGGCGGACGGGAAGGCCGCGCCGCGCGAGGGGTTCGCGGACGAGGGCGGGGCGACGGCCTCGCAGGCGGACGGGAAGGCGTCCGGGAGGAAGGCGGCGCCGAAGCCGGGGGCGGCGGCCACCCACGTCATCCGTACGGCCGCGCTCTCCGTGGAGGTGAAGAGCGTCCCGAAGGCGGTGGCCGCCGCACGCGCCGCGGCGGAGGGGGCCGGCGGCCTGGTGGCGTCGGAGAACACCGAGCGGCTCGACGACACGTACGAGACGTCGCACCTGGTGCTGCGGGTGCCGCAGGAGCGGTTCGGGGAGGTGCTGCGGGAGCTGTCCGGTTCCGGGAAGCTGCTCTCGCGCACCTCGAACGCGAAGGACGTCACCGACCAGGTGGTCGACGTGGGGAGCCGGATCGCCACCCAGCGGGCGAGCGTGGCGCGGGTGCGGGAGCTGATGGACGAGGCGGAGAAGATCAGCGACGTGGTCGCCCTGGAGGGCGAACTGAGCAGTCGCCAGTCCGAACTGGAGGCGCTGCTGGCCCAGCAGGCGAGCCTGAAGGACCGCACCTCGCTGGCGACCGTCACCCTGGACCTGACGCCGCCGAACGCCCCGGACGACGACGGGGAGGAAGAGGACCCGGGGTTCCTGGACGCGCTGGGCGGCGGCTGGGACGCGTTCGTGACGATGCTGCGGTGGATCGCGGTGGCGTTCGGGGCCGCGTTCCCGTTCCTGCTCACCGGGGTCCTGGCCGTGGTGGTCTGGCGGGTGCTGCGGAAGCGCCGGGCGGCCCGCCGCGCGGCGGCGGCGGTTCCGGCGCGGACCGCGGGGAAGGAGGGGAGCCCGGGGGCCTCCTGAACCGCCGCGGCACCGTAGCGTGGGGGCCCTGATCGGACGGAAGGGGCCCGGCGTGGCAGCGGAGCGACTGGTGGTCATCGGCGGGGACGCGGCGGGCATGTCCGCCGCGTCCCAGGCCCGCAGGCTGAAGGGGCCGGAGGAGCTGGAGATCGTCGCGTTCGAGCGCGGCCACTTCACCTCGTACTCCGCGTGCGGCATCCCGTACTGGGTGAGCGGCGACGTGGAGGCCCGTGACGACCTGATCGCCCGGACCCCGGAGGAGCACCGGGAGCGGCACATCGATCTGCGGATGCGGACCGAGGTGACGGAGCTGGACGTGTCCGGACGGCGGGTGCGGGCGCTGGACCGGGAGAGCGGGAAGACGTACTGGACGGGGTACGACAAGCTGGTGATCGCCACCGGGGCCCGTCCGGTGCGCCCGGAGTTGCCGGGGATAAACGCGGCCGGGGTGCACGGGGTGCAGACCCTGGACGACGGGCAGGCGCTGCTCGACTCGCTGGACGCGCTGGGCACGGAGGGCACCCGGCAGGCGGTCGTGGTGGGCGCGGGGTACATCGGCGTCGAGATGGCCGAGGCGATGCTCAAGCGGGGCTTCGCGGTGACCGTCCTGAACCGGGGCGAGCAGCCGATGTCGACGCTCGACCCGGACATGGGGCGCCTCGTCCACGGGGCGATGGACGGGCTGGGCATCACCACGGTCAACGGGGCGGCCGTGACCGAGATCCTGACCGGCCCGGACGGCCGGGTGACCGGGGTGGTGACGGACGGGGACCGGTACCCGGCGGACGTGGTGGTGCTCGGCATCGGCGTCGAGCCGGAGACGGAGCTGGCGCGGGCGGCGGGGCTGCCGCTGGGCCCGCAGGGCGGACTGCTGACCGACCAGGCGATGCGCGTGGCGGGCCACGAGGACATCTGGGCGGGCGGCGACTGCGTGGAGGTCCTGGACCTGGTGGCGGGACGGCCCCGGCACATCCCGCTGGGCACCCACGCCAACAAGCACGGCCAGGTGATCGGTTCCAACGTGGGCGGCGGCTACGGCACGTTCCCGGGCGTGGTCGGTACGGCGGTGAGCAAGGTCTGCGACCTGGAGATCGCCCGGACCGGGCTGCGGGAGAAGGACGCCGCCGCCGCCGGGCTGCGCTTCGTGACCGCGACCATCGAGTCGACGCAGCGGGCGGGGTACTACCCGGGGGCGAAGCCGATGACGGTGAAGATGATCGCGGAGCTGCGGACGGGGCGGCTGCTCGGGGTGCAGATCGTCGGCCGCGAGGGGTCGGCGAAGCGGGTGGACGTGGCGGCGGTGGCGCTGACGGCCGGGATGACGGTGGAGCAGATGACGGCGCTCGACCTGGGGTACGCCCCGCCGTTCTCGCCGGTCTGGGATCCGGTGCTGGTCGCCGCCCGCAAGACGGTGGCCGCGGTGCGGGGCGCGGAGAGCTGAGGAGGGCCCCGGGGCGCCGGCCCCGGGACCTTCCGCTCAGCGCGCGGTCTGCTCGTGGACGTAGCCCACGAGGCGGGTGAGCGCGTCCGGGTCCATGGTCGGCATGACGCCGTGGCCCAGGTTGAAGATGTGGCCCTCCAGACCGGCGGCGGCGTCCAGCACCTCGCGGGTCTTCTCCTCGACGGCCGGGGTCGGCGCGAAGAGCACCGCCGGGTCGAGGTTGCCCTGGAGCGCCTTGCCGGGGCCGACGCGGCGGGCGGCCTCGTCCAGCGGAACCCGCCAGTCGACGCCGACGACGTCCGCCCCGGCCTCGCCCATCAGGCCGAGGAGTTCGCCGGTGCCGACGCCGAAGTGGATGCGGGGGACGCCGTAGGGGGCGACGGCGTCGAAGACCTTGGCGGAGGCGGGGAGCACCGCGCGGCGGTAGTCGGCGGGGGCGAGCGCGCCGACCCAGGAGTCGAAGAGCTGGACGGCGGAGGCCCCGGCCTCGATCTGGACCTTGAGGAAGGCGCCGGTGATCTCCGCGAGCCGGTCCACGAGGTCGGCCCAGAGCTGCGGGTCGCCGTACATCATGGCCTTGGTGCGTTCGTGGTTGCGCGAGGGGCCGCCCTCGACGAGGTAGCTGGCGAGGGTGAAGGGGGCCCCCGCGAAGCCGATGAGCGGGGTGGCGCCCAGCTCGGCGGTGAGCATCCCGATGGCCTCGGTGACGTACGGGACGTCCTCGGGGGTGAGGTCGCGCAGCCGGGCCAGGTCGGCGCGGGTGCGGACCGGCTCGGCGATGACGGGGCCGACGCCGGGCTTGATGTCGAGGTCGATGCCGATGGCCTTGAGCGGCACGACGATGTCGCTGAAGTAGATCGCGGCGTCGACCTTGTGCCGGCGTACGGGCTGGAGGGTGATCTCGGCGACCAGCTCCGGCATCATGCAGGAGTCGAGCATCGCGATGCCCTCGCGGACCTTCAGGTACTCGGGCAGCGAGCGTCCCGCCTGGCGCATGAACCAGACCGGGGTGTGGGGCACGGGTTCACGCCGGCACGCCTTGAGGAACGCCGAGTCGTGGGTGGCGTGGCGGACCGCGTCGAGGCTGGCGGAGGTCGTCGTCTGCTGGCCCGAAGGGCTGTCGTTGGCACTCACGCACAGAATCTTCGCACGAGGGCCCAAGGAGCCCGGCCCCGCACGGGTGTCCCTCCCCGCACGCGGCCCGCCTTCCGCCTACTCTTCCCCGCATGGCTCCGGCTCAGGGACAGTTCTCCGATCATTCCGACGGCGTTGAAGGCAAGGACCGTGCGGAGGAGGGCCCTCCCGTGCCTCCCGCCTTCCTGGCGGCGGTCGACTCGCTGCGCTCCGCGCGGCTGCGGCCGGAGTTGGAGGTGGAGACGACCAGGCCGCCGCAGCGCCTCGCCCCGCACGCGTACGCCCTGGAGGCGGCGGTGGTGGACGGCGAGGACGATCTCGCCGACGGCAGACTGGTGCTGCTGCACGATCCGGCGGGGCACGACGCCTGGAAGGGCGCGTTCCGGCTGGTGACGCTGGTCCGGGCGGAGTTGGAGCCGGAGATGGCGGCGGACCCGTTGCTGCCGGAGGTCTGCTGGTCGTGGCTGACGGGGGCGCTGGACGCCCGGGGCCTGGCGTACGGGGAGGCCGGCGGGACGGTGACGCGCGCCGGGTCGCACTACTTCGGTGCGCTCTCCGCGCGCCGTCCGGCGACGCAGATCGAGATCCGCGCCTCGTGGACGCCGCGCGAGGGCCGGGGCGGCGTCCCGGAGACGGCGTCGCACCTGATGGCCTGGGGCGACCTGCTGTGCCAGATCGCGGGGCTGCCGCCCTCGGAGACGGCGGACGCGGCGGTGGTGACGCTGCCGCAGCGGCGCGGACCGCAGGTTTCGTAACGCACCGTCACCCGTATCGCACACCCACCGGCTCTCTTTTCGTACAATCGATCGCGCGTCCTATTTGCCCGAATTGTTACTCACCAAATCGCGATCTTTCCCTAAAGGAGGACGGGCCCGCTGCCGAAGAGGTCAATGACCCTTCAAGCACGGTTCGCCCCCGGTTCCACTCCCCGAGCCGGCCCGTCCCGCCACTCCCCCAGGAGGCCTGGTGTCCGTTCTCCTTGAGCAGCCCGCAAGCCTGGTCGCCTACCGCCCGAACAAGCCGACGGCCATGGTCGTCGTGGCCGACCCGCGCGTCCGTTCCACCGTCACCCGCCATCTGTGGGCCCTCGGAGTACGTGACGTCATCGAGGCGTCGTCCATCGCGGAGGCACGTCCCCGCGTCGGCAACCCGCGCGACATCTGCATTGCCGACGTCCACCTGCCCGACGGTTCCGGGCTGACCCTGCTGTCCGAGACCCGCGCCGCAGGCTGGCCCAACGGTCTCGCCCTCTCCGCCGCCGACGACATCGGCGCCGTTCGCAACGCCCTCGCGGGCGGGGTGAAGGGGTACGTCGTCACCGGCACCCGAACCAACATCGGCCACCCCGGCCGCCCCGGCGTCGCCCCCATCGGCGCCAACGCGGCCCGTATGCACCGCCGGCCCCCCGGTTCCCCGAGCCACCCGGGCGGCTACCGCGAACTGTCCGGGCGCGAGGTGGAGGTGCTCCGCCTGGTCGCCGAAGGCCAGTCCAACAAGGCCATCGGCGTCTCGATGGGCCTCTCCGCCCTGACCGTCAAGTCCCACCTCGCCCGGATCGCCCGCAAGCTCGGCACCGGGGACCGGGCCGGCATGGTCGCCGTCGCCCTGCGGACGGGCATCATCCACTGACCCCACCCCGCCGAGACGTGCCCCGAGGCGCCTTCGGCCGGAATACGCGCATGCCCGCCCGTCGACGGAACGTTCCGTCGACGGGCTCCGCGCATACACAGATACCCTTGACACGTGACCGACGCCCAAGAGACCGCAGCAGACACTTCACTGCGAACCACCGGGGGCGCTCCCCCGGACGACGTCGCCCCGGCGCCGATCCCCTTGCTCGAACCACGCGAGGGCATTCCCCCGGTGGTGACGTCCGACGACGCCCTGGCCCAGGTGATCGCGGCCTTCGCCGCGGGCACCGGCCCGGTGGCCGTCGACGCCGAACGCGCCTCGGGGTACCGCTACGGTCAGCGCGCCTACCTCGTCCAACTGCGCCGTGAGGGCGCGGGCAGCGCCCTGGTCGACCCGGTCGGCTGCCCCGACCTCTCCGGCCTCGGTTCCGCGCTGACCGGCTCCGAGTGGATCCTCCACGCGGCCTCCCAGGACCTGCCCTGCCTGCGGGACATAGGCATGACCCCCACCTCGCTGTTCGACACCGAGCTGGCCGGGCGGCTCGCGGGCTTCCCGCGCGTCGGCCTCGGCGCGATGGTGGAGAGCGTCCTCGGGTACGCGCTGGAGAAGGGCCACTCCGCCGTCGACTGGTCCACCCGTCCGCTGCCCGACCCCTGGCTGCGCTACGCCGCGCTCGACGTGGAGCTGCTGATCGACCTGCGCGACGCGCTGGAGGAGGAGCTGGAGCGGCAGGGCAAGCTGGAGTGGGCCCGCGAGGAGTTCGACGCCATCGCCTCCGCGCCCCCCGCCCCGCCGCGCAAGGACCCCTGGCGCCGCACCTCCGGCATGCACAAGGTGCGCCGCCGCCGCCAGATGGCCGTCGTCCGCGAGCTGTGGACCGCCCGCGACCAGGTCGCCCAGCGGCGTGACATCTCCCCCGGCAAGATCCTCGGCGACGCCGCGATCATCGAGGCCGCGCTCGCGCTGCCGGCCGACGTCCAGGCGCTGAGCGCACTGCCGGGATTCGGCCACCGCACGGGACGCCGCCAGCTGGAGCAGTGGCAGGCGGCCGTGGACCGGGCCAGGGCGCTGCCCGAGACGGCGCTGCCGCAGCCCGGCCAGCAGCCGGCCGGCCCGCCTCCCCCGCGCTCCTGGGCCGACAAGGACCCGGCCGCCGCCGCCCGCCTCTCGGCCGCCCGCGCCGCCGTCTCCGAGCTGGCCGAACGCCTGCACATGCCCCAGGAGAACCTGATCACCCCGGACACCGTGCGCCGGATCTGCTGGGAGCCGCCGAAGATCCTGACGCCCGGCGCGGTCGAGGACGCCCTCGCCGGGTACGGGGCGCGGAACTGGCAGATCCAGCAGGTCGCCCCGCTCCTGGTCCGGGCGCTGGCGGCCTCCGCCTGACCCCGCGCACACCCCTTGGACACCCCCCGGCAGCCGGCCGGGGGGTGTTCGACTTGGTCCCGGGCCGCGGGGGCCGCGGCGGCCGCGGGGCTCCCTGGAGCCACGAGGACCTCAGAACTCACGGGAAGGACGGGGCGGGGATGGCGAGCACGGGGTACGGCGACTGGATACGCGTCTTCGAGACAGCGCTGCGGGAGCGCGCGGAGCGGGGCGATCCGGACTGGCGGACCGGAGTGCCGCTGCACCCCGCGATCCGGCGGAGTGTGCAGCGCTTCCAGGTCGGCGAGGACGGCGACGGGGCGGAGCTGATCACCAAAGCGGAGGCGGCCGGTGACGCGGAGTACGCGGCGGCGGTGCGGATGTTCGTCGCGGAGGAGCGAAATCACGCCAGGTTGCTGGCGCTTCTGCTCACCTCCGGCGGTGCGCCGCTGATCGCCTCCCACTGGAGCGACCGGATCTTCGTGACGGTGCGCCGGGCGCTGGGGCTCCGCCTGGAGCTGCTGGTCCTCATGGTCGCCGAGGTGGTCGCGCTGCGCTACTACCGGGCCCTGCGGGACGGGGGCGAGGACGCGCTGACGCGGGAGGTGGCGGGGCGCGTCCTGGCGGACGAGGAGCGGCACGTGCCCTTCCACTGCCACCGGCTGCGCCGGGCGCTGCGCCCGCTGCCCTCGCCGGTGCGGCTGCTGGCGACCTCCCTGTGGCGTGCCGCCGTGGCCGCGGCCTGCCTGGTGGTCGCCGTGGACCACGGTCCGGCGCTGCGGCGGCTGGGGGTGGGCCCGGTCCGGTTCGCCCGTGAGACGGTCCGCGCCTCCGGACCGATCGCGGTGGCCATGCGCCGGACGGTGTGACCTTCGACGCTCCGGCCGTGGGGGGTGGGCAGTCTGGTTACCCGCAAGTAGCATGATGGCAGGCGGCGCGCCCCCGTGGCGTGCCCCGCAGCAGTGCCATCCCGCACCCTGGAGGAGAGCCATCGTGCCTCGTACCATCCGGGACGTCGTCTTCGTCGACGGCGTCCGCACCCCGTTCGGCAAAGCGGGCCCGAAGGGCATCTACCACGAGACCCGCGCCGACGACCTCGTCGTGAAGGCCATCCGGGAGCTGCTGCGCCGCAACCCGGACCTGGACCCCAAGAAGATCGACGAGGTCGCCATCGCCGCGACCACCCAGATCGGGGACCAGGGGCTGACGCTGGGCCGCACCGCCGGAATCCTGGCCGGTCTGCCGCAGTCCGTCCCCGGCTACTCGATCGACCGCATGTGCGCGGGTGCGCTGACCGCCGTCACCTCGACGGCCGGCTCCATCGCCTTCGGCGCGTACGACGTCGTCGTGGCCGGTGGCGTCGAGCACATGGGCCGCCACCCGATGGGCGAGGGCGTGGACCCCAACCCGCGCTTCGTGTCGGAGAAGCTGGTCGACGAGTCCGCCCTGTTCATGGGCATGACGGCGGAGAACCTGCACGACCGCTACCCCACGATCACCAAGGAGCGCGCCGACGCCTACGCGGTGCGCTCGCAGGAGAAGGCCGCCAAGGCGTACGCCGACGGCAAGATCCAGCAGGACCTGGTACCGGTCTCGGTGCGCCGCACCAACGCCGAGGCGGGCGAGACGGGCTGGGGCCTGGTCACCGCCGACGAGCCGATGCGCCCCGGCACCACCATGGAGTCGCTGGCCGGTCTGAAGACCCCCTTCCGCGCCCACGGCCGTGTGACGGCCGGCAACGCCGCGGGGCTCAACGACGGCGCCACCGCCTCGCTGCTCGCCGCCGAGGACGTCGCCCGCGAGCTGGGCCTCCCGGTCAAGATGCGCCTGGTCTCCTACGCCTTCGCCGGTGTGGAGCCGGAGGTCATGGGCTACGGCCCGATCCCGGCCACCGAGAAGGCGCTGGCCCAGGCCGGTCTGACCATCGACGACATCGGCCTCTTCGAGATCAACGAGGCGTTCGCCGTGCAGGTGCTCGCCTTCCTGGAGCACTACGGCATCGCCGACGACGACGCCCGCGTCAACCAGTACGGCGGCGCGATCGCCTACGGCCACCCGCTGGCCTCCTCCGGTGTCCGCCTCATGACCCAGCTGGCCCGGCAGTTCGAGGAGCAGCCCCAGGTCCGCTACGGCCTGACGACCATGTGCGTCGGCTTCGGCATGGGCGCCACGGTCGTCTGGGAGAACCCCCACTTCAACGCTGACGGAGGCGACAAGTGAGCTCCACCACTGAGCTTCTGAAGGGTGCGGCCGAGCTGTTCCCCGGCGAGGTCGTCACGCAGGCGCACGTACGCCACCTGGACCTGCCGTACGGCGCCGGGCGGTTCGCGCTCATCACCCTGGACAACGGCCTGGACCACACCAAGCCGACCACCTTCGGACCGCAGTCGCTGGCGAACCTGAACGCCGCGATCGACCAGGTCGAGAAGGAGGCCGCCGACGGCGCCATCACCGGTGTCGGCGTCACCGGCAAGCCGTTCATCTTCGCGGTCGGCGCCGACCTCAAGGGCGTCGAGCTGCTCGGCCGCCACGAGGACGCGCTCGCCATCGGCAAGGGCGGCCACGACGTCTTCCGCCGCCTCTCCGGCCTCGCGGTCCCGACGTTCGCGTACTACAACGGCGCGGCCATGGGCGGCGGCGTCGAGGTCGGTCTGCACTGCACCTACCGCACCGTCTCCAAGGCGCTCCCGGCGTTCTCGCTGCCCGAGGTCTTCCTCGGCCTGGTCCCCGGCTGGGGCGGCTGCGTGCTGCTCCCGAACCTGATCGGCGCGGACCGCGCGGTCTCGGTGATCATCGAGAACTCGCTCAACCAGAACCGCCAGCTCAAGGGCGAGCAGGTCTTCGACCTCGGCATCGCGGACGCGATCTTCGAAGGCGCGGACTTCCTGGAGCAGTCGCTGATCTGGACCGCCAACGTCCTCAAGGGCTCGGTCGCGCCTCAGCGCGCCGAGATCGACCGCGGCGACGCCTGGGACCAGGCCGTCGCCCGCGGCAGGGCCGTCGCCGACTCCAAGGTGCACGGCGCGGCCCCGGCGGCGTACCGCGCGCTGGACATCATCGCGGCGGCCAAGGACGGCGACCTGTCCGCCGGCTTCGACGCCGAGGACCAGGCGCTCGCGGACCTGATCATGGGCGGCGAGCTGCGCAGCGGCATCTACGCCTTCAACCTGGTCCAGAAGCGCGGCAAGCGCCCGGCCGGCGCCCCGGACAAGAGCCTGGCCCGCCCGGTCACCAAGGTCGGCGTCGTCGGCGCGGGTCTGATGGCCTCGCAGCTGGCGCTGCTGTTCCTGCGCCGCCTGGAGGTCCCGGTCGTCCTCACCGACATCGACCAGGAGCGCGTCGACAAGGGTGTGGGCTACGTCCACGCCGAGATCGAGAAGCTGCTCGGCAAGGGCCGCATCAACCAGGACAAGGCCAACCGCCTCAAGGGCCTGGTCTCCGGCGTCCTCGACAAGGCCGAGGGCTTCGCGGACGCGGACTTCATCATCGAGGCCGTCTTCGAGGAGATCGGCGTCAAGCAGCAGGTGTTCGCGGAGGTCGAGGCGGTCGCCCCGGCGCACGCGATCCTCGCCACCAACACCTCCTCGCTGTCGGTGACCGAGATGGCGTCGAAGCTGAAGAACCCCGAGCGGGTCGTCGGCTTCCACTTCTTCAACCCGGTCGCGGTCCTCCCGCTGCTGGAGATCGTCCGCGGCGAGCAGACCGACGACGCCTCGCTGGCGACGGCGTTCGGCGTGGCGAAGAAGCTGAAGAAGACCGCGGTCCTGGTGAAGGACGCCCCGGCGTTCGTCGTCAACCGCATCCTCACCCGCTTCATGGGCGAGATCCAGAACGTCATCGACGAGGGCACCCCGGTCGAGGTCGCGGAGCGCGCGGTCGAGCCGCTCGGCCTGCCGATGTCCCCGCTGGTGCTCCTGGAGCTGGTCGGTCCGGCCATCGGCCTGCACGTCTCCGAGACCCTGAACCGCGCCTTCCCGGAGCGCTTCACGGTCTCCGAAAACCTCGCGGCGGTCGTGAAGGCCGGCAAGCGCGGCTTCTACCTCTACGACTCCGGCGCGCCGGTCCTCGACCCCGAGGTCGCCGCCCTCCTCAAGCAGGGCGACACCGTCCTCACCGAGGAGCAGACCCGCGACCGCGTGCTCGACGCGGTGGCGCAGGAGATCGGCCTGATGCTGGACGAGGGCGTCGTCGCCGAGGCGCAGGACATCGACCTGTGCCTGATCACCGGCGCGGGCTGGCCCTTCCACCTGGGCGGCATCACGCCGTACCTGGACCGCGAGGGCGTCTCCCAGCGGGTGAACGGGAAGCCGTTCCTGGAGCGCGGTGTGGCGAGCGTGCCCGCGTAGCTCACGCGGCGTGAAGGAGGGCGGGCCGTACGGGACGATCTCCCGTACGGCCCGCCGTCATGTACGGGCCGGAGCCGTTCCCGAAGCCCCGGCGCCCCCGCCGCCGGTCAGGCGTCCGGGGCGAGGGAGAAGACCGCCGTCACCATCGCGTGATCGGATTCCTCGAACATCTTCGCGTCGCTGTGCCCGCCGGAGAAGTGACGGGTGTCGGCGAAGACATAGTCGATCTTCCGGTCGTCGGCGGTGGGTTCGCCGTTGCGGCACCGCTCGGGCTCGCCCCCCGTGCACACCACTCCCCCGGTCGATCCCTGGGAGAACCAGGCGCGGTCCGTCTCGTCGCCCTCCCGGAACCGTCCGCCGGGCTTGTCACCGTCCCCGGAGGGGTGGGCGTAGAGGAATCCCAGCGCGGGCTCGTTCGGCTGGAGGTTCAGGTCCCCGGCGAGCAGAACGGGGACCTTCCGTGGCACGGAACCCTCCGCCAACCGGTCCCTGATCTCCCGCAGCTGCTCGGGGGCCTTGGCATAGGTGTGAGCCGTGCACGCGAGCAGGGACTTCCGGGCGACCCGGGTGGGGGCGCAGAGGATCCCGCGCCGGACGGGAACCGTCCTCCCCGCGTTGGTGTACATCTCGTCTCCGGTGTGGGCGAAGGGCCGGTAGTCGGGCTCTTCGCCCACGATGGGCCCTCGGCTGAGGACCGCGGTGCCGAATGCGCCGGTGGGGCCACAGTTGGGGACGTTGTCCTGGGACGAGGCATACGTTCCGTGCATGCGCCGACCGGCCTTCTCCAGCAGTTCCAGAAGCGCCCGGTACTGCGTCTCGCAGACCTCGTTGAGCGTGATGACGTCGGGTTCGAACGCGGACGCCTCGCTCACCACGCGCTCGACGGAGGTGCCGGAGCCGGACCCTCCGGCGTTCCAGGGGCACACGGCGGCCGCCCCGCAGAGGTTGTAGTGGAGAACCCGGACCTCCCCCGGGGCGGGGGACTTCTCCCGCCCCTCCCAGGCGAGCATCCCGACCACGAGGGCCGCCGCGACCGCCAGGATCACGACGGCGGCCCCCACCACCCGTCCCTTTCCGGACCGGGCCGCCCACCACGCCCCCACGCCGTTCAGGACTGTTCCGCGTGGAAGGCGGGGCCGAGCGCGCTGCCCACCACCGGCGACAGCTGTCGACGCAAACACAGCCGGCCGTCGGTGCCGACGACCGCCACGACGACGGCTCCCGCGGCGTCGTACGCCATGGCCGGGGCGTGGGTGAACATCTCGCCCGACTCACGCCAGTGGGTGCCGGAGGCGTCCCGGTCGGGGACCGGGAAGGAGACGGCGAGTCTCCCTCCGGAGCTGCGGTGCGCCAGGAACGCCTCCCGTGCGCCTCGCTCGGGGGCCCACAGGGCCGCCACGGCCCCCGTGCCGCCACTGGTGCCGAGACTCGCGCCGCCGCCGGGCCAACTGCCGTTCTCATGCTGCCGGTAGGCCATGACCTGCTGGGTCGCGGCCTGCCGGTAGTAGAGGCAGGTACGGCCGCCGCCCGAGTCCACCGCGTTGACGCCGCCGGTCGCGACCCTGCCGGTCTTGAGCGTGGTGTCCTGGACGAAGGGGCCGCCCAGGAAGGTCTGGTGCCAGCGGCTCACCGTGTCCTTGCCGGGGACGTACAGCTCCACCGTGCCCTGCTCGGTGGTCATGGCGATGCCGGCGTCCTGCAGGAAGGAGCCGCCGAGGTTCTCCCAGGGCTCCCACACGCCGCTCTCGTTCCGGCGGCGCATGCTGATGCCCTGGGCGAAGTTCCGGGCGAAGACGTGGAGCCGCCCCTCGCCGTCGACGGCGGCCGAGGGCACTCCGAGCTCCCGCTGACGGCGCCCGTCGCCGTGCGTCCAGTCCGGGTTCTCCAGGGACTGCCAGCCGGCGAAACCGTTGCCGTCGGGGTCCTGCACCGTGTGGACGATGTCCACGGTGACCGCGCCTCCGGCCACCATGTTCCTTCGCAGCCCCACCAGTTCGGCCGGACCGCCCGGCGCCCCCGTCACCGCGACGGTGGGCGCGATCCAACCGTCGCCGAGGACGAAGGGGCCGCGCCACACGCCGGAGGCGGGGCCCGTCTCCGTCCAGAAGGCGAGCCGTCCGCCCAGGACCGCGAAGGCGTTCAGCCTGTCGCCGGGCCCCAGCCGCAACCAGTTGGCGGGGGGCGAGTAGCGGTAGGCACTGCTCATCATGTGCGTGCTGCGGTAGGGGTTGGCGCCCAACTGCCGGTCTCCGCACCGATCGCAGGTCCCCTGGGGGCAGTGTGTGGCGTCCAGGCCGGCGTACGTGGCGAGGTATTCGGCCTTCTCGGCCACGGCTACCGCGTCCAGGTTGTAGCCCCAGAAGCGGTTGGCGTACGCGCGGTAGTGCTCGACGACGGGCGCGTGCCCCGCGTCCCGGTGACGCTGCAGCGCGGCGAGGGCGAACTGGGTGACGGAGGTGTGGTCGGCGTGGTCGGACATGACGAATCCGTCCTTGCCGCCGTCGTGCTCGGGGTCGGGGTCCATCACCCGCGCCACGGTCGGGCGGACCTCGTCGAGCAGGGCGGCCAGGCCGACGATCAGCTGTTCGCGGGAGACGTGCTGCACCTCGTCGATCGTGGAGCCCCGCACCGGCAGCGTGGCCTGCGACCGGATGGCGCCCTCCCACAACTGGTGTACGCGGGTGCGCTCGCCGCCCATGGCGGGGGCTCCCATGTGCAGTTGGCAGAAGTACATGCGCACGGTGTCGCGTGCCAGCAGGGTGAAGCGTTCCACGACGAAGCCGGGCGCCAGCTGTACCGGCTCCCGGCGCCACGGACTGGTGCGGTCCCCGGTCGCCATGCGCGCGTAGGCGGAACGCAGACCGCAGCCGCGCGCGGTGCTGTAGCCGATGAAGTCCGGCTGGTGGGCCCGGCGTTGTGGATCGTTGGTGTCGACGTTGATGCCGTCCCCCTCGCCCGCGGTCACCACCACGGTCGTGATCGCGTGTCCTTCCTGAAGCGAACGGACCAGGTCGGGGTTCATGAAGTACAGATCGTCGTCCTGGTGCGCGACGATGTGCAGAAGGGAAGGTCTCACTCGGTTCATCGGTCCACCACGTTCATCGCCATGCCTCCGGACACCGAGCAGTAGGGGCGCACCCATACCGGTCGGGCCGGATGGACCATGACGTAATCCGACTGTTCAACCCCCGCCAACGCCACGGGCGGGTAGGGATAGGCGCTCTTGACGTCGGGGAAGTCTTCGAGCACCCGGCACACACGGGTCTTCTTCCACTGATCGGGGTACGGCTGCAGCCACCAGTCCCAGTCCTCCCAGCGCTCCAGGCGGTGGTCGACGACGTACCGGACAGGCACCTCCACCCGGAAGGCCCTGCTGCTCAGGACCTCGACCGGAACGGTGTGGTTGACCATGTGCTGACCACGCCGGCTGACGACGAAGCGCGCACCCGGCCTGATCTCCCGTTCTCCGCACAGCACCCCGGTGACGGTGATCCCGGACTCGTGCAGGTCGATGGAGGTGCACTCGACGTGCTCCCGGCGCATTACCGTGCGCAGCATCAGTTTGCCGTTCGGCTGCGCGTACGGGAGGTTCCAGCCGATCGGAGCGCTCGTGGGCCAGGCCACGAGCCGGGCACGGGCGTCGATCAGGGAGCGGGTGTCCCGGATGCCCGCCTTCATATGGACGTTCTCCGACCTGGCCGAGCGCATGGTCACCTTCCAGCGTCCGTCCCCCAGGGCGTCGAGGGCCGAGGCCGGAAGCTCCGCGCTGTAGAGCGTGCCGCCGTTGTCCTGCTGGGTACGGACGGTCGGCAGCTCCATGTCCGGCAGGGCTGCGGCGCCGGCGGCGCCGTGTCGCAGTACGAACTGCCAGCGGTGCTTGTCCTCGTGCGGCCCTTGTACGGCGAACCTCAGCCGGCCCGCTTCGTCGGTCGTGACGTCGACCGTGGCCGCTCTCATGGAGACCGGCGGAACGGTCGACCGCTCCGGCCCGCTCGTGCGCGGCGCGGCGGGCCGACGGTAGTCGCGGTCCGCGGAGGCGCGCCGGCGGGCCGCGTCCTCGAAGAGTTCGATGTAGCGGGCGGCGACCACGTCCGGGTCGTAGCGCGCGGAGTTGCGCAGCGCGGCCTCCCCCATGGTTCGGCGCAGGTTGCCGTCGGCCATGAGCAGACGCAGCCCCGAGGCGATCGCGGAGGCGTCCCCGGTGGGGACGAGGAGGCCGTCCTCGCCGTCCCGGAGGATCTCCCGCGGCCCCACCGGGCAGTCCGTCGAGACGACGGGCAGACCGCAGCGCATGGCTTCCACGAGCGTCATGCCGAAGGACTCCGCGCTGGAGGTGACGGCGGCGATCGAGCCCTTGACCCACTCCGATTCGATCGGCGAGAAGCCGCCCATCAGCAGGGCCCTGCCCGTCAGGCCGAGTTCGGTCACCAGTCCGCGCAGTTTCGCCGCCTCGCCCCCGTCCCCGTAGATGCGCAGCTGCCAGTCGGGGAACTCGTCGGCGATCATGCCGAAGGCGCGGATCAGCAGGTCGTACCGCTTGATGTGGTGCATGCGGCCGGCGCTGACCACGACCTTGCTGGTGCCGTCCGCCGGGGGGACGACCGGCCGCGGCACGCTGTTGGGGATGCCGACCACAGGGAGGCCGGGCACCGGGGTGTTGGCGAGGAAGGAGCGGGCGTCGGCCTCCGTGACCGTGGTGACGGCGTCCAGGCGCGGATACACCCGGGCCATCTCGGCACGCACCGCGGGCGGGATCGCCAGATGCGTCATGTGCTCCTGGGCGACGCGGAGGGCGGAGTCGCGAGTGTACGAGGCCACGAAGAGGTTGAGGCTGGGCCGGGTGCCGATGACGACGTCGGCATCGGTCGATGCCAGGTCGTCGATGATCCGCCGGTCGGTGAACCGGTTGTACTGGGCGTAGAACTCCTCCTGGCGCGGAACCACTTCGCTCGGCTCGTCGGACCCCGGGGCGGCGCGGTCGGCGGCGCCGGGGCGCAGGTCGACCAGGGCACGCACCCTGATGCGGGGCGAGATCTCGAACTTGGGGGCGGTCAGGCGACGGAAGACGGAGACGATCTCCACCTCGTGGCGCACCGCCAGCGCCTCGGCCAGGTTGATGACGGTTCGGTTGGTACCGCCGATGCCGTAGATGTTGTTGATCAGGAAGGAGATCTTCATCGGACGTCGGCGTCCTTCCGCTCGAAGGGGCTGGGGACGGGGTAGTAGGCCTGGAGGAAGTCGCTGAGCATGGCCGCCTGCCGTCCGACGTCGAAGGTGTCCGACAAGGTGTCGTTGATGCAGAACGCCTGCCGGTCGCGTCGGGCCAGCAGGATGCCCAGCCGACGCGCGATCTCGGGCTTCGCCAGGTCCAGGTAGGCGAAGCTGATCTCCGAGGGCACCGCGCGCGCCGTGAAGTACGCGTAGTAGTGGTACAGCGAGGACGGGATGGAGATGTCCGTGGGGCTGCGGAAGCGGCTGTAGGTGGTCCCGCGGTGGGCTTCGGCGAACTCGTGCTCGATCTCGTACAGCACGCTGCGTCGCAGGGCGTACGGGGCGTGTCGCAGCTTCTGCACGATGGCGGAGCCGAAGTTCTCCAGGAGGAGCCTGCGGTTGTTCTTTCCCGCCGCGTCCACCGGGCGGTCGCCGCCGCTGAGTTCCCAGCGCGGCACCTGGGAGGGCGACAGGAACGTCCGCGTCATCCCGTTGGAGAGGAAGAAGTCGCGCGGGGTGACCGGGCAGCCGAGGAACATGTCGTCGTTGAAGTACAGGAAGTGCTCGGACAGCCCGTCGATGTGGTGAAGCTGACTCTCGATCGCGTGCGAGTTGAAGGTCGGCAGCGCCGCGGGGTCCGCGAAGAGTTCGGAGTGGTCGACGACGGTGATCCGGGGGCTGCGGAGATTGAGCCAGTGCGGCCGCTGCCGGTCGGTCACCAGGTAGACATGGCGGACCCACGGCGCGTTCTGCTCCAACGCCCGCAGGGAATAGCGCAGTTCATCCCGGCTGATGTAGCGCGCCGCGTTGGCGGCCTCCGCGTGGTAACCACGGTCGCCGAACGCCTCTCGGCGGCGCCGCCACTCCTGGTCGGAGCCGTCCACCCAGGTGTAGACGACGTCGATGGGGAAGCGCACGTCCTCGGGAAGCGGCTCGGCGCAAGCGGCGATGGTCCGCACCGAGCGGGTCCGGCGCGTGTGCAGGGCGGCGAACCCGGTGAGCCTGCTGACGGGCGCGCTGACCCGCCCCTCGGCCGGCGAGACGTCCTCGGTGACGCGGTTGGGGCGGGGGGCGATCAGACGGCCGTCCTCGTCCGCCTCCCAGAACTCCAGGTCGCAGCCGTACTCCAGCCCCAGCACCAGGCTGTTGCCCGGGTCGCTCCACACCATGCCGAGGCGCAGGACCGCGGCCTCGCCGGCGATCCTGCGCGC
Source organism: Streptomyces sp. NPDC017448 (assembly GCF_044330565.1). Classification (NCBI taxonomy): domain Bacteria; kingdom Bacillati; phylum Actinomycetota; class Actinomycetes; order Kitasatosporales; family Streptomycetaceae; genus Streptomyces; species Streptomyces sp. NPDC017448. The sequence continues at coordinate 293,748 of NZ_JBIRLM010000002.1, forward strand.
CCGGGACGATCCGCACAGGGCGGGCCGGCCCCTGGCCGCCTCCCCCCGGCACGCGACGGCGTAGACGGGTCCGGTGTTCCGGGTACGGTCCAGCAGGCCGACGACGCGTGCCCGGTCGTGTGCGGCGACGGCCAGGACGGAACGGAAGTCGGATTGCCCGCGGATCGCGAAGTAGTCGATACCGGCCGCCTCCAGGAAGGAGACGACCAGTTCCAGATTGGCTTCGCGCAGGCCGAGCGGGGACACGGTGGGGCGTACGAGCGCTATCTGCGCGCCGTGGGCGGGGAGCACCGCCAGCCGCTCCTGTCCGCCGAACAGCTGGGGCCAGCGACGCCGCGCGCGGGCCGCGCGGACGGCACGGACGACCGCGGTGAGGTGGTGCGTACGCCGCAGCGCTCCCTTGAGGGCCGCGCGGAGCCGGATCGGTACCCGGCGTGCCACACGGCGTCTGAGGGAGGTCGGTACGAGGGTGCGGTATACCCCGACCGCGGCGGACGCTTCGGGATTGCCCATGCTCACGTGCGCTTGTCCGGGTCCTCTGATGGTCCCGGATCGAGCTCGAACGGGCTCGCGACGGGGAAGTAACGGTGCAGAAAGGAGATGACGGCGTCGGTGCCGCCACGGCTCAGGGAAACTTCGGCGCCGAGCCCGGACAGCTGCATCTGCTGGATGTCCCGGCGCACCAGGAGCCGGTCCAGGTGGCGTCGGATGCCCGGAAGCGCCGCGTGGAGCGCGACGGTCGCCTCCCCGGCGGGGTCGGCGAGCCCCGCCGTGCGGGCGAAGTGGTGCGTCAGGCCGTCCGCCGGGTGGGTGAGCGGCAGGACGGGCGCCAGCTGCGCGTCTGGGGGCTGCTCCGGGGCGTACCCGGAGGCGGCCAGACCGACGAGGGCGGAGCGGGTGTAGGGCTGGGGGCCCGGCGCGTAGCCGTGGCCGGCCGCCCGTCCGGTGGCGGCGTGGGCCGTGGCCGTCCAGGGGGCGAAGGATTCCTCGGCCGTCCACGGCCCGCGGCGCGGCCGGGCTCCGCCGTGCGGGCTGAAGTAGTCGAAGGGGCGCACCGGCCGCCCGAACACGGCGCCGGGGCGCATCAGGAGGAACCGGTCCGAGAGGTCGGGCAGCTGGTGCAGCCACATCTCGGCGTCCGGCCCCGCCTGGATCACGGAGAGGTGGTCGGCCGACCTCAGCCAGCGGGGGGCCGGGGCCTGCTCCAGAATGTGCACCACGTCCACCCAGGGGGCGTACTGGTGCAGAGACCTCAGTGCGGCGCGGAGCAGCTCCTCACCCCAGGGGGTGTCGTGCCGCCAGGGGATGACCGCGTCCACGGGGAAGGTGATCTCCTCCAGGCGCGGGATGTCGAAGTTCTCCAGCGTGACGGTGGGGTCCATGTCGCCGTCGATGTCCGAGTAGCCCGAGAGCCGTTCGATGCCGATCTCGACGCCGGGGGCGTCACGGGGCACCACCCGCTGGACACGGTTGGGGCGCGGCCCGACGAGGCGTTCGACGGGCAGCGCGTTGTTGACGGTCCAGAACTCGATCTCCACGCCCTGGTCGTCGCCGACCCACAGATTCTGCGTAGGATCGGTGCGGAGCCAGGTGATGCGGATCACTTTGGCCTTGCCGTAGTGCTTCCACGCCTTCATATGGCTGCCGGGGACGGTCCTGGTCTCGTTGTTGGCCGGGGAGGCGGAGACCACGTAGCCGGTGTGCTCCTCCAGCAGTGCCCGAAGGACCCTGCGGAGCTGCCCCTTGTCCTGCTGCTCCACGGCGAAGCAGATCCGCCGGTCGTCGAGTGCGGGCACGGCGAACCACGGGATCTCCGCCCGGTCGAGGGCGTGCGCGATCAGGTCGTGGTCCAGGCGCCTCGCGAGGTCCGCGGTAAGACCGCTGTGGACGTGGGCGATCCGGCCGTCGGGGGCTTTGATCCGGCGCTCGGAGACACCCCGGAAGTCGGACCTGCGGATGCGCCGCAGGGCACGCCGGTGCAGGCGCGCCTCGCGCCGGTCGAGGGTGCGGACCAGGCTCCGCTTGACCTTCCGGCGGACGCCGGGGGTCACACGGTTGGCAGCGACGGACCGCACCGGCAGCGGGACGATACGGCGGTACACCCGAGCGGCGGAGCTCAGTGCGGGTGGGCGGGCCACGTCATGAACTCCGTTTCATCGCTCGTAGGGACTGGGGGTGGGGAAGTAGCCGTTGAGGAAGCCGTCGAGCAGTTCCTGCTGGGCCTCGATGTCCTCCGGGGTGGAGAAGGCGTCGTTGAGGCAGAAGGAGTCCTGGTTGCGCCCGTCGAGGAGTCTCTGCAGCCGGTCGGCGAGGTCGGGCACGGCCAGCTGCAGGTAGGTGAAGGGCATGGAGGACGGCTGGGCGCGGCCGGTGAGGGCCGCGTAGTAGACCGCGAAGGACGAGGTGGGCGACAGGTCCGTCATCGCGCGGAACCTGCTGGCCGAGGTACGCGCCCAGGCCTGCGGGAAATCCCGTTCGGCCTCCTCGATCGCGCTGCGTCGCAACGCGTAGGGAATGTGCTCCATGGGCTGGGTGATGACCCTGCCGAAGCGTTCGAGCAGGAGCGCCCTGTTGTTCTTGCAGGCCGCGTCGACCGGTGTGTCGGTCTCGACGACGGGCCCCTGCGGGATGCGGTTGCGGGAGGGGAAGTAGCGCGCGACCCCACTGGGGGTGAAGAAGGAGTACGGCGTCACCGGGCGGCCGATGAACATGTCGTCGTTGAAGTACAGGAAGTGCTCCGACAGGCCCTCGATGTGGTGCAACTGGCTCTCGATCGAGTGCGAGTTGAAGGTCGGCAGGTCCGTCGGATCACGGAAGATCTCGCGGTGGCTGACCACCTGGATGCCCGGCACGTCCTCACGCATCCAGGCAGGCACCTGGTCGTCGGTGGCTATGTAGATGTTGCGTATCCACGGCGCGAAGAGGTGGAGGGACCGCACCGAGTAGCGCAGCTCGTCCCGGCTGATGAAGCGGGCGTCGCTCGCGGACTCCGCGTGGTACACCTCGCCCTTGGCCGAGGCCTTGCGCCTCTGCCAGGCGGGGTCGTTCCCGTCGACCCAGGTGTAGACGGCGTCCACCGGGAAGGTGATCTCGTCGGCCAGCTCCACCAGGAACTCGGGGCGGGTGGCCAGGAGAGGCGTGGAGCCGGACGCCGTCCAGTCGGAGATGAACCGGCTGAAGAGGCGGGCGGCGCCGAGAACGTTGGGGCCGTGCTCGGCGACGGCCCAGGTGACGCGGTTGGGCCGGGGCGCGACGAGGTGGCTGCCCTGGCGGCGCCAGAATTCGACGGCGCAGCCGTACTCATGGCCGAGCAGAAGGTGGCGGCCGGGGTCGGAGCGGGTCCAGCTCACCTGGAGAGCAACCGCCGTCCTGACGTCGCGCCAGGCCCTGGCGTCGCGGGAAGAGAGTGGCGGGGCCTGCCGGACCTGGTCGGGCCGGGTGACGCTGAGGTGTCCGGGGTACTGGCCGAGGCCCCGGAAGAGGACGTTGAGCACCCGTTCGCGCTCGTCCTCCGGTACGGCGACCACCGTGCCGTGGTCGGAAGTGCCGCGTACGGCGAAGTGGGCGATGCCGGCCGTGTCCAGCAGTGAGGTGACCGCGGAGCGGTTGGCCTCCCGGGCCGCCAGCGGCGTGACCGCCCGCATCGGGTAGACGTCGTCGGCCGTGGCGGCCGACGGAGGCGCGCTGTGCGGCTGCGCGGGCATACCGACGGGCGGACCGGGCGCGTCTGTCCGCCTCGCCGCGTACGCGGCGGGGCCGGGAATAGTGGTCACCCTTCGCGCCTCTCCAGAACCAACCGGTGCCACTGCCCAGCCATGGTGCCTCGTTCTCCCCGTGAAACGGCCGTGAAGACCGTCCCCCTGCCGCCCCCGAGCCGCTTCCGCCACTCCGTCCCGTTTTGAGGAAACAGGCGACCACTTTCACATGAATAATAAACCTTCACAGCACAGGCACATCTTCACCGTACGTGCGTTCTATGTCAACACGGCGTCGAGGCCGCGCCGCGGAATACACGGGACAGACAGGCGAACCGACCGCCGCACCCGCGCCGCGCAGCCGTCCACCGCTCGGCCCCGCGTTCACGTCCGCGCCGAACGGCCCGCGCACCGGCGGGGTCCGTCGGGGTGTCTCAGACGCGGACGGAGGGCCCCATGGCGAGCCCCGGTTCGTCGTTCTGGCGGGCGAGCCAAAGACCCCCGTCGGGGGTCAGCGCGGCAATGACCACCTTGCCGTAGGCGTCCAGAGCCAGCCCCGGAGTCCCCGTGCCGCGTTCACCGGTGGGTGACCACCACAGGCCGGCGCCCTCGTTCTCGGTCCCGCAGGCCGCCAGCATCACGTTGCCCTCGGGGTCGCAGTGCGCCAGGACCGTGCAGTCGTAGTCGTCCAGCGTGGCGCGCAGGGCCGCGACCGGCCCCGTGGGGGCACCGCCCAGCGGAATCACCCAGCCGCCCGGGCGGTGGGCGACGATGCCGCCGGACGCCGGATCGGTCCAGTAATAGGTGGCCCGGTCCGGGGCGGTCTCCAGCACCACCGCGGTGCCCGGCACCATGGCCACGGGGATGTTCTCCGCCCGCTCCGGGAGCGTGTGCGGTTCCGGCTGCACCCACCGGCCTGCGCCCTCCTCCCCTGGGAGCAGCACCTCGATCCGCCCCGAGGCCGCCGCCATCACGGCAGGCGCATCCTGGAACATGCTGCCCTGCAGATCGCGCCAGCCCTCCCACTTGCCGCCCTTGTCCTCCCGGCGCAGCATCAGGCCCCGCCCGGCGTTGCGGACCAGGACGTGGAGGGTGCCCGTGTCATCGACCGCGCCGGTCGGCACACCGAGCCGCTCGGCCTTGTCCCGGTCCTTGTGCGGGTTGCCGAGGGAGCGCCACGCGGTGAGCGGGCGACCCGACTGGTACTGGATGGCATGGACCAGGTCCACCGCCGCGGGCCCCTCCGGCTTCGGCACCGCCCGGCGGGCCAGAAAGTGCACATAGCCGTCGGCGCCCTGCGCGATGGAGAGGTGCGTCAGGTCGCGCAGCGGGAAGAGGTCGGGCCCCGTCCACGAGGAGCCGCCCGGCCGGTCCTGCGTCCAGCGGAGCAGGCCTTCCCGGTTCCGCGCGTACGCGGCGAGCCGCCCGCCCGATCCGAGCAGCAGCCATCGTCCGTCGACCGTGGCGTCGGCGCGATGGCTGCTCCGGCTTTCGAAGTCGCCCGGCAAGGTGGGCCTGCTCCGTGCGGATCGTGCGGATCTGACCGGCATAGGTGAAGTCGCCTTCTGGATTCTCGGCCCGTCTCGGAAGGCCGTCCGACGGCCCGCCCTTCGGGAAGGGGTGAGCCCATCATAGGTTCAGCACTTCTTCACACAGCGTTCGCCCGCCAGCCGAGGCTCGGGCACGTCTTTACCGCGCGAAAGGCTCTCGCGAGGCCGCCGGGACTACCGACGTACGATCGCACACTTCATTCGCAGCTCGTACGCCTGCTCGATGGATTGTCTATAGTTCTCGCACCAGCCATGTCGGACCGGCCCCTCCCCCCACCCGAGTCCACCCGCCACAGCCCTCCACCGGGCCGCGAGACCTAGGGACTCGAATCAGGATGAGCAACGACGTCATGCCTCCGGGCCGGCGCGCCGCCCGGCGTTCGGCACAGCCCCGCAAGCGCCGCCGCGGCCTTAAGATCACGCTCGGCGTCCTGCTCGTCCTGCTGCTCGCGGGCGGCGGCACCGTCTACTGGCTCTACAGCGGGCTCGACCAGAACATCACGGCCGTCGACATCGACAAGGCGCTGGGCGAGGACCGTCCCGAGAAGCTGCCCACCACCGGGCAGAACCTGCTGGTCCTCGGTTCGGACTCGCGCGCCGGGGCGGAGAACAAGAAGTTGGGCGGCGGCGGCAGCGTGGGTGGCGCGCGCTCCGACACCGCGATGGTGGTGCACATACCCGAGGGCCGGACGAAGGCGGTCGCCGTCTCCATCCCGCGCGACACGCTGGTGACCCGGCCCGAGTGCGTCAAGGACGACGGCTCCACGGTGTCGTCCAAGGAGCGGGTCATGTTCAACTCCGTCTACTCCCAGGTCGGTCCGGCCTGTGTGGTGAAGACGGTCGAGAAGATGTCCGGCGTCCGCATCGACCACTACCTGGAGATCAACTTCGCCGGGTTCAAGGACCTGGTCGACGCCATCGGCGGTGTCACCGTCGACGTCCCGCAGGACATCGACGACAAGTCGACCGGGCTGCACCTCACCGCGGGCCCGCAGAAGTTGGACGGCACCGAGTCCCTGGCGTACGTACGGACCCGGCACGGTATCGGCGACGGCAGCGACCTCGGCCGCATCGGGCTCCAGCAGCAGTTCCTGATGGCCCTGCTGAGCGAGGTCAAGTCGCAGGACCTGCTGGGCAGTCCGACGAACTCGTACAAGATCGCCAAGTCCGCCACCAAGTCGCTCACCACCGACTCGGAGCTGGGGTCGCTCACCTCGCTGGCGGAGTTCGCCCGTTCGATGAACGGCGTGGACCCGGCCTCGATGGAGACGATCATGCTGCCGGTGGCGTACGACAAGATCGACGACAACCGGGTGGTCGCGGCCGAGCCGCAGGCGGGCCGGCTGTGGAAGGCGATCCGCGAGGACACCGCCATCCCCGAGGACGCGAAGAAGTCCCCCGCCACCGGGGGCTGACGGCCCGTCGCACCGCCCTTCCCGTGACACCCTGCCGGGATGAGCGAGGAGAGCAGGGCGCTGGTGATCGTGGACGGGGCCAACGTGGTCGGCTCCGTGCCGGACGGATGGTGGCGGGACCGGCGCGGGGCGGCCGAGCGGCTGCGTGACTCGCTGGTCCGCCGCGCCGGGGAGGGGCTGCCGGGCCTGCCCGGCCCGCTGGAGCTGGTGCTCGTCGTGGAAGGGGCCGCCCGGGGCGTCGCCTCCGTGCCCGGCGTCCGGGTGGATTCGGCCCCCGGCAGCGGCGACGACCTGATCGCCGAACTGGCGGCCGGTGCGGGGACCGGCCGGGAGTGCGTCGTCGTCACCGCCGACCGCGGGCTGCGGCAGCGGGTCGAGGCGTACGGGGCCCGGTGCGTGGGGCCCCGTACGGTACGGACCCCGCCCCCCGGCGGGGGGTGACCACCGGAAGACCCGGCCGGGCGGGGACCGCTCAGGGGCCGGCCGGACGGCGTTCGCTAGCGGTTCTCCCCGGCCATGCGGCTGTGGGAGCGCCCGTAGGCGAAGTAGATGACCACGCCGAGCACCATCCAGACCCCGAACCGCACCCAGGTCTCCACCGGCAGGTTCAGCATCAGCCAGACCGAAGCGGCCACCGAGACGATCGGGAGCAGCGGCACCAGCGGGGTGCGGAAGGCGCGGGGCAGGTCCGGTCGGGTACGGCGCAGGACCAGCACGCCGAGGGCGACGACGACGAACGCGAAGAGCGTGCCGATGTTCACCAGGGTGGCCAGCTCCTCGATGCTGGTGAACCCGGCGATGACCGCGATCAGCACCCCGAGCAGGATCGTGGGGCGGTACGGGGTGTGGAAGCGCGGGTGGGTCTTGGAGAAGAAGCGCGGCAGCAGTCCGTCCCGGCTCATCGCGAAGAAGACGCGGGTCTGGCCCAGCAGCAGGATCATGCAGACCGTGGTGAGGCCGACCGCCGCGCCGAAGCTGATCAGACCGGCGTAGAACGGGTGCCCGGTGGCCTTGAAGGCGTCGGCGAGCGGGGCGCTCACGGACAGTTCGCTGTAGTGCTGCATCCCGGTGACGACGATCGAGACCGCCACGTAGAGCACCGTGCAGATGACGAGCGAGCCCAGGATGCCGCGCGGCATGTCGCGCTGGGGCAGCTTGGTCTCCTCGGCGGCGGTGGCCACCACGTCGAAGCCGATGAAGGCGAAGAAGACGATGGAGGCGGCGGTGAAGATGCCCATCACGCCGAAGTGGGTGGGTTCGTAGCCGAACATCAGCTGCACCAGCGGGGCGTCCCAGCCGCCGCCGGCCTCCTGCTTCTCGGCCGGCGGGATGAAGGGCTTGTAGTTCTCGGCCTTGATGAAGAACAGGCCGGCGATGATCACCATGAGGACCACGCCGACCTTGATCGCCACGACGACCGTGGTGACGCGGGCGGAGAGCTTCATGCCGATGACCAGGACGACGGTCAGGACCAGCACCAGGGCGAAGGCCAGGATGTCGAAGCCGAATCCTTCCGCCACGTCCGTCCCCGACAGCACGTCGGGCAGCGCCCAGCCCGCGTTGTCCATCAGGGAGCGGATGTAGCCGGACCAGCCGACCGCGACCACCGCGGTGCCCAGCGCGAACTCCAGCACCAGGTCCCAGCCGATGATCCAGGCCACCAGCTCGCCCAGCGAGGCGTAGGAGAAGGTGTACGCGGAGCCGGCGACCGGGACGGTGGAGGCGAACTCGGCGTAGCAGAGCGCGGCCAGTCCGCAGACGACGCCCGCGGCGACGAACGCGATCGCGGTGGCGGGGCCCGCCGTCTCCTTGGCGACCTGGCCGGTGAGGACGAAGATGCCGGTGCCGATGATGACGCCGACGCCGAAGACCGTCAGGTCCAGGGCGGAGAGGGACTTCTTCAGCCCGTGTTCCGGCTCCTCGGTGTCCCGGATCGACTGTTCGACGGATTTCGTGCGGAACAAGCCGTTTCCGCGGGGTGGTGTGACCTGCGCGCTCACCTGCGTTACCTCCACGCATTCGTTGTGAACGCCATGATTCGGACAAGTCCGACAGGGGAACGCGCCATCCGGCCCGTTTCATGCGAATGGGCCGGGAGAACCACCCGTACAGGGGTGGCCCTCCCGGCCCATCGGCCGCACGGCGGGGGTGCGGGTCAGTCGCGGGCGGGCTCCACGGCGCGGCTCTCGAAGCGGCCGTCGAGCTTGGCGACCAGGCCGGTGACCTGCCGGGCGATGTCCGGCGCGGTCAGTCCGATCTCGGCCATGACTTCGCCGCGCGAAGCGTGGTCGAGGAAGACCGGCGGGATGCCGAAGTCGCGCAGCGGCACGTCGACGCCGGCGTCGCGCAGGGCCTGGGCGACGGCGGAACCGACGCCACCGGCGCGGCTGTTGTCCTCGACCGTGACGACGACGCGGTGGTGCTCGGCGAGCGGGGCGAGCGCCTCGTCGACGGGCTTGACCCAGCGGGGGTCGACGACGGTGCTGGAGATGCCCTGGGCGTCCAGCAGGTCGGCGATCTCCAGGCACATCGGGGCGAGCGCACCGACCGAGACGATCAGCACGTCCGGCCGGGCGGCCTTCGGCTCGCGCAGGACGTCCATGCCGCCGGCCTTGCCGACCGCCTTGACGGCGGGGCCGACCGCGCCCTTGGAGAAGCGGACCACGGTGGGGGTGTCCTCGACGGCGACGGCCTCGCGCAGCTGGGCGCGGACCTGGTCGGCGTCGCGCGGGGCGGCGATCCGGAGGCCGGGCACGCACTGGAGGATCGACATGTCCCACATGCCGTTGTGGGAGGCGCCGTCCGTGCCGGTGATGCCGGCCCGGTCCAGGACGAAGGTCACCCCGCACTTGTGGAGGGCGACGTCCATCAGGACCTGGTCGAAGGCGCGGTTGAGGAAGGTGGCGTAGACCGCGAAGACCGGGTGGAGACCGCCGGTGGCGAGGCCGGCCGCGGAGACCGCGCCGTGCTGCTCGGCGATGCCGACGTCGTAGATACGGTCGGGGAAGGCCGCCTGGAACTTGCCGAGGCCGACTGGCTGGAGCATGGCCGCGGTGATCGCGACGATGTCCTCGCGCTCCTCGCCGAGCTTGACCATCTCCTCGCCGAAGACGGAGGTCCAGTCGAGGCCGGAGGTGGAGATCGGCAGTCCGGTGTCCGGGTGGATCTTGCCGACCGCGTGGAAGCGGTCCGCCTCGTCCTCCAGGGCCGGGGTGTAGCCGCGGCCCTTCTCGGTGAGGCAGTGCACGATGACCGGGCCGCCGAAGCGCTTGGCGCGCTGGAGGGCGGACTCCAGGGCCTCGATGTCGTGGCCGTCGATGGGGCCGACGTACTTCAGGCCGAGGTCCTCGAACATGCCCTGCGGGGCGATGAAGTCCTTGAGGCCCTTCTTGGCGCCGTGCAGCGTGTCGTACAGCGGGCGGCCGACGACGGGCGTGCGCTCCAGGAGGTCCTTGCCGCGGGCCAGGAACCGCTCGTAGCCGTCGGTCGTACGGAGCGTGGCCAGGTGGTTGGCGAGGCCGCCGATGGTCGGGGCGTAGGAGCGCTCGTTGTCGTTGACGACGATGACGAGGGGGCGGTCCTTGGCGGCGGCGATGTTGTTCAGCGCCTCCCAGGCCATACCGCCGGTGAGCGCGCCGTCGCCGATGACCGCGACGACGTGGTCGTCCTTCTTCAGGACCTCGTTCGCCTTGGCCATGCCGTCGGCCCAGCCGAGGACGCCGGAGGCGTGGCTGTTCTCGATGACGTCGTGCTCGGACTCGGCGCGGGAGGGGTAGCCGGAGAGGCCGCCCTTGCTCTTGAGCCGGGAGAAGTCCTGCCGGCCGGTGAGCAGCTTGTGCACGTAGGCCTGGTGGCCGGTGTCCCACAGGACCTTGTCCTTGGGCGACTCGAAGACGCGGTGCAGGGCGATCGTGAGCTCGACCACGCCCAGGTTGGGCCCGAGGTGGCCGCCGGTCTTGGACACCGCGTCCACCAGGAAGGTGCGGATCTCCTCCGCGAGCCGGTCCAGCTCACCGAGGCTGAGCCGGTCCAGGTCGCGCGGTCCCTTGATGCGGGTCAGCAGATCCACCCGTGCCTCCTTGCGTTTGAGCTGATCGAGCGTGCGTGCCGATCCGATGAGTCTAATGTTCCGCTCGCGCGAGTGGGCAGCGGGCGGCCCGGTTCGTAGCGATACCCGGACACGCGCAGGCGCCCGGCGTCCCCCTGGGGGCACCGGGCGCCTGCGCGGACGTGCGGTCAGGCGCGGCCCGCGGTCTTCTGGGTCTTCCGGGTGACGGAGTCGATGACCACCGTGGCCAGGAGCACGGCGCCGGTGACCATGTACTGGATGGGCGTGGCGATGCCCTCCAGCGACAGCCCGTACTGGATGGAGACGATCACCATGACGCCGAGCAGGGCGTTCCAGGTGCGGCCCCGGCCGCCGAAGAGGCTGGTGCCGCCGATGACGGCCGCCGCGATGACGTTCATCAGGAGGTCGCCGGTGCCGGAGCCCTGGTTGGCCGCCGCGATCTTGGAGGCCCAGAACAGGCCGCCGATCGCCGCGAAGGTCCCCGCGATGGAGAAGACGGAGATCCGGATCGCGGTGACGTTGATGCCGGCGCGCCGGGACGCCTCGACGCTGCCGCCGAGCGCGAAGATCTTCCGCCCGTAGGCCGTGCGGCGGAGCAGGAAGTCCGTGCCGACCAGGACGATCAGGAAGAGGACCAGGGCGAGCGGCAGGCCGCGGTACTGGTTGAACATGTACGCGGCGGCGAAGGAGAACACCGCGAGGACGGCGGTGCGCACGACGATGTCCGCCAGCGGCCGGGCCGGGATGCCGGCGGCCTCGCGGCGGCGGGTGTCCAGGAAGGCGGCGGCGAAGTAGCCGGCGACCGCGACGGCGGCGAGCCCGTAGGCGGCGGCGACGTCGGAGAAGTAGTACGTGGTCAACTGGCCGACCACGCCCTCGCCGTCCAGGTTGATCGTGCCGGAGTCGCCGAGCAGCTGGAGCATGAAGCCGAGCCAGAACAGCAGTCCGGCCAGGGTGACGGCGAAGGCGGGGGCCCCGATCCGGGCGAAGAAGAAGCCGTGGATCGCGCCGATCACCGCGCCGCTGACGACGGCGACGAGGATCGCCAGCCACTCGTTCATGCCCTGGGTGACGCTGAGCACCGCGACGAGGGCGCCGGAGACTCCGGAGACGGAGCCGACCGAGAGGTCGATCTCGCCGAGCAGCAGGACGAAGATGATGCCGACGGCCATCATGCCGGTGGCGACCATCGTGGTGGCGATGTCGCTGATGTTCTTCGCGGAGAGGAACTCGGAGTTCAGGCTCTGGAAGACGATCGCGATGATCGCGAGGCCGATGACGACCGGGATGGAGCCCAGGTCGCCGCCGCTGATCTTGCGCTTGAACTCGGTGACGTACCCGGCGAAGCCCTGCTCGCGGATGAGCAGGCGGGGGTCGACGACGGTGGCGGCGCCCTCGGCCGCGTCCGGGTTGCCGGCCGGCGGGGCGTCGGTCTTGGCCGGCGAGGGGGCGGACTTGTCGGTGGTCACTTGGAAACCTCCGCGTTGCGCGCCGCACGTCGGGTCACGGCGTTGTCCGTGGCGCCCGTGATGGCGGAGATGATCTCTTCCTGAGAGGTGGTCTTCACGTCGAAGACCCCGTTGTTCCGGCCCAGCCGGAGCACCGCGACCTTGTCCGCGACGGCCTTCACGTCGGCCATGTTGTGGCTGATGAGGATGACCGCGTGGCCGCGCTCGCGCAGCCGTTCGACGAGGTCGAGGACCTGGGCGGTCTGCTCGACGCCGAGGGCTGCGGTCGGCTCGTCGAGGATGACGAGCTTGGGCTCGCCGAGCATCGACCGGGCGATCGCCACGGTCTGGCGCTGGCCGCCGGAGAGCGAGGCGATCGGGATGCGGACGCTCGGGATGCGGATGGAGAGCGTGGAGAGCAGCTCCCGGGAGCGGCGCTCCATCTCCACCTCGTCCAGGACGCCGAACCGGCGCAGCTCCCGGCCGAGGTAGAGGTTGCCGACGACGTCGATGTTGTCGCACAGCGCGAGGTCCTGGTAGACGGTCGCGACGCCGAGGTTCTGGGAGTCGTGCGGCTTGTTGATCTGCACGGCCCGGCCCTCCCACTCGATGACGCCGTCATCGATGGGGTGCACTCCGGCGATCGTCTTGACCAGCGTTGACTTGCCGGCGCCGTTGTCGCCGACCAGGGCGACCACCTCGCCGGCGTGGACCTCAAGCTCTACATCGGTGAGTACCTGGACGGCACCGAAGCGCTTGGAGACCCCTCGCAACGCCAGCACGGGCGTAGCGGACACATGAACCATCTCCTTCGCCGCCTGACCGGCGGGGATGCCGCGCCGGGGGGAAGGCGCGGCGGTGTCGAGCAGAAGGGATACGCAGAAAGCGGGGAAGCGTTCCGTCCGGCGCCCCGCCCGGTAGCGGGACGGTTGGTGTGCGGGGCGCCGGACAGGCTTCGTGGCGCGTGCGGGGCCGGCGGACCGGGCGCACGCGCGGACGGTGGGCCGCCCGGTCCCCGCGGGGGGACCGGGTGGCGGTGGAGCGGGCGGGGCCGGGCCGCTCGGGGGCGGGTCCGGCCTCCGGGGCCCTGCTCCTCGGGGCTACTTCAGACCGATCTTGTCGCAGGCGGCCTTGTACTTGGCCGAGCAGATCTCGTCCAGGGTCCAGATGCCGTCCTTGACGACGGTGTCCTTGATGTTGTCCTTGGTCAGGGAGACGACCGGGACGAGGACCGTCGGGATGCCCTTGGTGGTGGCGCTGTCGACCTTCGAGGTGGCGATGGAGTCGAGCTTCTCGCCCTTGGCGAGCGCGACGGCCATCTCGGCGGCGACGATGCCCTCGGCCGGGTAGGACTTGTAGACGCTCATGAACTGCTCACCGGAGACGATGCGCTGCACGCCCGCCAGCTCGGCGTCCTGGCCGGTGACCGGCGGGAGCGGGGAGATGCCGGCGCCCTTGAGCGCGGTGATGATGCCGCCCGCCATGCCGTCGTTGGCGGAGTAGACGCCGTCGATCTTGTCCTTGCCGAGCGCGGTGATCGCCGCTTCCATGTTGGCGTTGGCGTTCTCCGGCTTCCACTCCTTGGTGTCGTACTCCTTGCCGTACTTCACCTTGCCGTCGAGGACGGACTTGGCGCCCTTCTTGAAGAGCGCGGCGTTCGGGTCGGTGATCGCGCCGTTCATCATCACGATCGTGCCGCCGTCGGCCTTGTCGCCCAGGGCCTCCAGCAGGGCGGTGCCCTGGGCCCGGCCGACCTCTTCGTTGTCGAAGGAGGTGTAGGCGTCGATGGGGCCCTCGGCGAGGCGGTCGAAGGCGACGACCGGAATGCCCGCGTCCTTGGCCTTCTTGACGCTGTTGGCGATCGCCTTGGAGTCCACGGCGCCCACGATGAGCGCGTCGACCTTGTTGGTGATCATGGTGTCGACCTGCTGCGCCTGCGTGTTCGCGTCCTGCTTGGCGTTGGCGTAGGTGACCTTCGCCTTGCCGCCGGTGAGCTCGCCGACCTTCTTCTCGATGATCGGCCGGTCGAACTTCTCGTAGCGGGCCGTCTGGTTCTCGGGGAGGAGCAGACCTATCTTCAGGTCGTCGCCCTTCTTCTCCGAGCCTCCTTCGGCCTTGTCGCCGGACTCCTTGGCGCTCCCGCAAGCGGCCAGCGAGATCGCCATGGTGGTGGCGGCAACGGCGACGGCGGCACGACGCATACGCGTGTTCATTCTCGAACCTCCCTGACGAGGCCGCGACGTTGCGGCCGAGGTGGCTGGAAGTCAACTCGGCCGCAGCGTCAGCGTCAAGGAGTAAATCCTTAACGAGATGACAACGGTGCCATTCGTTATCTAAGTGAAGGCAGGAGTCGCCATCGGGAGGGTGCTCTCCAAAAGGGTCGAATCCCCCATCTCGCTGAGCACCAGGGCGAGCGCGCCCAGCACCTCGGCACGGCCGCCGAGCGCCCCGGGGAGAACCGACAACTGCCGGGCCGCGCTGGGGATCGCGTACCGCGACACGGAGTCCCGTATGGGGCCCAGGACCAGCTCCCCGGCCTCCGCCAGCGAGCCGCCGAGCACCACCCGGCTGGGGTTGAGCAGATTGCACAGGTTGGCGACGCCGCTGCCGATGTGGCGGCCCACGTCGCCGATCACCCGGCGGCACCCCGGATCGCCCTCGCGGGCCAGCTGGACGACCCGCTCCATGGTGAGGCCGGGGCCGTGGCTGGGCTGGAGCAGCGGCAGGACGTACCGCGCGGCGGTGAAGGTCTCCAGGCAGCCGCGGTTGCCGCAGCGGCAGACCGGGCCCGACTCGTCGAGCGTGATGTGGCCGATCTCGCCGGCGGTGCCGCCGGGGCCCCGGTAGATGGTGCCGTCGATCACCAGGCCGGCGCCGACGCCGCTGGCCACCTTGATGTACGCGAGGTCCTTGACGCCCCGCCCGCTCCCCCAGACCAGCTCGCCCAGCGCCCCGAGGTTGGCGTCGTTGTCGACGTACACGGGCACGCCGAGGCGGCCGGACAGCTCCTCGCTGGGGTTGATGCCCGTCCAGCCCGGCAGGATCGAGGTGGAGCCCAGCGTGCCGGACTCGACGTCGATGGGGCCCGGCACGCCGAGACCGATCCCGATCACCTTGTCCGGGCCGATGCCGGTGGCCTCGATCAGCCGCTTGACCAGCACCTCGGCCCGGTCGAACCCCTCGGCGGACGAGGCGTCGACGTCCAGCGGCTCGGCCTCCTCGGCGAGCACCTGGTGGGCGAGGTTGCCGACGGCGACGCGCAGGTGCGTATGGCCGAAGTCGACGCCGATGACGATGCCCGCGTCCCCGCTGAGCGAGACGCTGCGCGCCCGCCGGCCGCCGGCCGAGGTGGGCGTGACCTCGACCGTTCCCCCGTCCTTCAGTTCCCGGACGATATTGGAGACCGTGGCCGCGGAGAGCCCGGTGCTCCGGGCGATCTCCGCCTGGGTGAGCGAACCCGCCATCCGTACGGCGCGCACGACCCGCTCCAGATTGGCCCTGTGCAGCGATGTCTGCGACCCGGGAGTCTCCATCGACTCATCCACTCCTGCCCTTGGCGGGCGGTCCGCGAGGACCGCCCCGGCCGGGGCCGCAGCGACGAGACCCCGGCTTCCTCCAACATGTGAACCCTAAGCTGACCTTTCGGGGGCGCCTCCCGTCAAGACCTGAGCACCGGCGCACCGACGACGGCCCGGTGCCCCGGCGGAGGGACTCCGCCGGGGCACCGGGCCGTACGTGAAGCGGGGCGCTACTTCAGGGCGCCCGCCGTCAGGCCGGAGACGACCTGTCGCTGGAAGACGATGTACGCGGCCAGCACGGGCAGCATCGCGATCACCAGGCCGGCGAAGAGGCCGGAGTAGTCGCCCTTGTACCCCTGGCTCGCGGCCAGTTCCACCAGGCCCTGGGCCAGCACCCGCTTCTCCGGGTCGGTGTTCAGCACCGTCGGCAGCATGTACTGGTTCCACTGCCCCAGGAAGTTGAAGATCCCGACGCTGATCAGGCCGGGCTTGGCCATCGGCAGCATGACCTGGAAGAACGTCCGGGTGTGCGAGGCCCCGTCGATGATCGACGCCTCCGCCACCGAGGTCGGCAGCGTACGGAAGAACGAGGTCAGGAAGAACACCGTGAAGGGCAGCGAGTACGCGATGTACACGGCGATCAGGCCGTGGATCGTGTTCAGCAGCCCCATGTTGTCCATGACGTAGAACAGCGGGACCAGCGCCAGCATGATGGGGAAGCTCATGCCGCCGACGAACAGGAAGTAGACGAACCGGTTGCCCGGGAACTCGAAGCGGGCCAGCACATAGGCGGCCATGGAGCCCAGCACCAGGGTGCCGACGAGCGAACCGCCCACCACCAGGACGGTGTTCAGGAAGTACTCGCTCATGTGGGCCTGGCTCCAGGCCCGGCCCCAGCTGTCGAAGTTCAGCGAGCTGGGCAGCGACCACGGGGTGTTGAAGATGTCCGAGTCGGTCTTGAACGAGGACATCACCGCCCAGAACAGCGGCAGGACGACCATGATCGCCCACAGGATGAGCATCCCGTGCGAGAAGACGTTGAGGACGTGGCCCTCGCTGCTCTTCGCGGGGGCCGAGGAGCCCTTGGAGACCGGGGCGGAGCGCTGGGCCGGGAGCTCGGCCGTGCCGGCGCCGGACGGGGGCCCGGAGGGAGGGGTGTCAGTGGTCTTCATCAGAACTCCAGCCGCTCGCGCCGGCCCACCCGCATGACGATGGCGGCGAACGCCAGGGTCACGAGGAGCAGGGCGACACCGATCGTGGTCGCGTAGCCCGCCTGTCCGTCACGGAACGCCGCCTGGTAGACGTACAGCGGCAGGACGGTGGTCGAGTAGTCGGGCCCGCCGGGGCCGACGCTCATGATGTGGACGATGGCGAAACCCTCGGCGCCGAGCGCCAGGATGCCCATGTAGACCCAGCCGGACTGGACCGTGTCCCACAGCAGGGGCAGCGTGATCCGGAAGAAGGTCGTGAAGCGGCTCGCCCCGTCCAGCAGGGCGGCCTCGTAGAAGTCCTTGGGGATGGAGGCCATGCCGGCGGAGAACAGCACCACGAAGAAGCCGGTCGTGCACCAGACGAGGACCGCCATGATGACCCACAGGGCCAGGTCCGGGTCGCCCAGCCAGGTCGGCACGTCGTCGAAGCCGACGGCCTTGAGGGTGCCGTTGATCATGCCCTGGGCCGGGTCGAAGGCGAACTGGAACAGGATGGCCACGATCGCGATCGAGAGCACCTGCGGGAAGAAGTACGCGATCTTGTAGAAGCCCGAGCCCCGTACGCCGGTGATGGCGGCGCCCTTGCGGCGCCGCCCGCCCACGTTGAGCATGAAGGCGAAGAAGAGCGCGAGGCCCAGCGTCACCAGCGGCAGCAGAACGGCCAGCAGCACACTGTGCTGCAGCGATTTCCAGAAGATGTCGTCGTCGAGCATCTTGGTGTAGTTGTCGAACCCGACCATCTTGAAGTCGGGGCTCAGGCCCGTCCAGTCCGTGAACGAGTAGTAGATGGACTGGATGAAGGGCCAGATGACGAAGATGACGTACAACGCCATCGGAACCACCAAGAACCCGACTATGAACCGGTATTTACCGTGTTGCATTGTTACCGACTCCGACCTTCCCGTGCTGCCCGCCGCTGGTGACGCGTGGTCACTGGTGCTTGAAGTGCTTGATGGACTGGTCCTTGGCGGTCGCGTCGGCGAAGGCCTGGATCTTCTTGATGGTCTCGGCCGGCTTGGCGCGGCCCGCCATCATCTCGCCGAGCGCGGCGACGCCGATCTGCTCCTTCTGGAGCTTCACGTACCAGTCCTGCAGGCGCGGGTTGACCACGTTGGTGCCGGCCTTCTCCAGCGCGGCGACACCGGACTTGAGGCCGTCGGACAGCTCGATGCCGTCGGTGCCGCCGTTGAAGGCGGAGAGCGACTTGGTGCTGGAGGTGAAGGACTTGGAGGAGGCCTCGCTGAGCATGATGCGCAGCTGCTCCAGACCGCCCTGGGGGTTCTTCGCCTTGCTCGGGACGATGAACGGCTCGCCGCCGGACGCCCAGATGGTGCCGAAGGGCATCTTGTCCGAGGAGTCGAGGCTGGAGGGGGCGCCCACGGACAGCTTGAAGTCCTTGGGGATGATCGCCGCTTCCTCGTTCTCCACCCAGGAGCCGTTCGGGATGAACAGCGCCTTGCCGCGGGCCCACGCGCCCTGCGAACCGCGGTGGTCCAGGCCCGGGGTGCCCTCCAGGATGTAGCCCTTGGCGACCAGCTCGTAGTACGCCTCGAAGGCGGCCTTGACCGCGGGGTGCTCCCAGGCCTTCGGCTCCAGGTTGTCGATCGCGTCGAGGACCTCGGAGCCGCCGATCTTGGCGATGAACGGGTACAGCGAGAAGGGGAGGTAGTACGGGTGCTTGCCGGGGTAGGTCCAGCCGGCGATGCCCTTCTTCTTCGCCTTCGCGCAGAGCGCGAGCATGTCGTCCCAGTTCTCCGGGTACGTGGCGTCGAGCTTCTCCAGCGCGGTCTGCGAGTACCAGACGCCGTAGACCGTGTACGCGTAGTACATGATCCAGACCGGGTCGCCGTCGAACTGGCCCATCTCGACGATGCCGGGCCGCAGGGTGTCGCGGACCTTCTTGGCGGGGTCGTCGATGGAGGGGGCGTCGAGCAGCGGGGTCAGGTCGGTGAGCTGCTTCTTGCCGACCAGGACGCCCATGTCCATCTGCTGGGCGCCGGAGTTGTCGATCAGGTCCGGCGGGGTGCCACCGTTGAACCGCGGCTGAAGAACCGACTGGATCTTCTGCGTCGCGGAGAACTTGACCTTCGCCTCGGGGTAGGTCTTCTCGTAGACGGCCTTGGCGTCCTCGGCGTACTTGGTGCCGAAGCCGCCGTCGAAGATGACGATCTCCAGCGGTGCGCTGCCGTTGACGGCCAGCGGGTTCTTCTCGGTCTTCTCGCCCTTTTCGACCTTGTCGTCGCTGCCGCTGTCGCCGCTCGCGCAGGCGGACAGGAAGCTCATCGTCGGAACGGCGATCAGGCCGAGTGCGGCAGACCGCTTGATCAGATCGCGACGGCCAAGGCCCTCATTGTTGTGGGCGGAGGTGGATCCCATGCTCAAGTCCTCGCCTTCTCCAGGACTCAGGCGGTGTACCGGTCACCCGTGGAAACTCGCCTCAGGCGAAGGGGCCCGCCACCGCGTTCAGTTGCGCTGTGGGTCATGCGGATGTGCAGATGTACCGGCCGGGCCGGTGCAGGGGGTGTCGGGAGACAGTACAGCGAGGACGGCCCAACCGCCCCCGCGACCGTCGCTGTTCTCCCCCGCGCGCGCACCTCCGCGTGAAACGGCTGTGCAGGTGCCGACAGGTATAGTCCACTCGTCGCCAACTGAGCAAGATCGAACGCAGGTTTGGGCGGCAGTCTTTCCCGAGTTGAGACCTCAGGGACCCCTGGGCGCCCCGCCCCCTCCTCCCGCGGCGGCTATTTCCCCATTCCGGCCGATTCGCCGAGGGGGTCCGCGGCAACACCCTTGACACGTCCCGCCCCTTGGCTCCCTACTGGACCTTGCACCCCGCTATGACAACGTTGTCCATGCATTTTCCCGGGGAGGAACGGCTCGGCATGCAGCCACCCAGCGGCCTCAACCACGGCGCCGACAAGGCCCCTCACGCGGTCCCCCGCCCGGCCCCCCGCCGGAGACGGACCCCCACAGCAGCCGCCCTGGCGGCGTCCCTCGCGCTGGTGGTGATCGCCCCCGCGGTCGCCACCGCCCAGCCCTCCTCGCCGGACCGGAAGCCGTCCGGCGACCGGGCGTTCACCACCTCCTTCGAGGCGGACGAGCGGCAGCCGGACTGGCGCGACACCGTCGAGGAAGGGCCCGACGGCGAACCGCGCTCCTCGGGCGTCGACGGGGGCTACTCCGCCGGCATACCCGGCAACGTCACCGACCGGGTGACGGCGGTGCGCGCGAGCGCCGAGAACGCCGCCGGCGGCGAGGTCAAGGAGAACCTCGTCGACGTCGAGCCGGGCTCCAAGTGGCTGACGTTCGCGAAGACCGGCTGGGTCGAGTTCGACCTGGACGAACCGGTCAAGGTCATGACGTACGCCCTCACTTCGGCCAACGACCACGCCGAGCGCGACCCGCGGGACTGGACGCTCAAGGGCTCGGCGGACGGCAAGGAGTGGACCGATCTCGACACCCGCACCGGCGAGACCTTCGCCGAGCGGCACCGGACGGAGACGTACGACATCGCGGGCGGCGCCGCCTACCGGCACTTCCGGCTGGAGATCACCAGGAACGGCGGCGCGGACGCCCTTCAGCTCGCCGACGTTCAATTCTCGAACGGTGACACCTCCGCGCCGGTGCCCGAGGAGATGCGCAGCCGGCCCGACCGCGGCCCCTCCGGCTCCCCCACCGCGAAGTCGGGCGTGGGGTTCACCGGAAAGAAGGCGCTGCGTTACGCGGGAACGCACACGCCGAAGGGACGCGCGTACTCGTACAACAAGGTCTTCGACGTGAACACGGCCGTCACCGAGGAGACCGAGCTGTCCTACCTCGTCCACCCCCAGATGAGCGGGACGGACCTGAACTACCCGGCCACCCACGTGGCGGTGGACCTCGTCTTCACCGACGGCACGTATCTGAGCGAGCTGAAGGCCACCGACAGCCACGGCGGCCTGCTGACGCCGCGGGGCCAGGCGGACGCCAAGCGCCTCTACGTCAACCAGTGGAACAAGGTCTCCGCCCGCATCGGCGCGGTCGCGGCGGGCAGGACGGTCGACCGCATCCTGGTGGCGTACGACTCCCCCAAGGGGCCGGCGAAGTTCCAGGGCTGGATCGACGACATCACGATCGCCCCGAAGAAGCCCGAGAAGCGCAAGGCGCACCTGTCGGACTACGCGCTGACCACCCGCGGCACCAACTCCTCCGGCAGCTTCTCGCGCGGCAACAACATCCCGGCCACGGCGGTCCCGCACGGCTTCAACTTCTGGACGCCGGTCACCAACGCGGGTTCCCTGAGCTGGCTGTACGACTACCACCGCGGCAACAACGCCGACAACCTCCCCACGCTCCAGGCGTTCGGCGCGAGCCATGAGCCGAGCCCGTGGATGGGCGACCGGCAGACGTTCCAGGTGATGCCCTCGGCGGCGAGCGGCACCCCCGACGCCTCCCGGACGGCCCGCGCCCTGCCCTTCCGGCACGAGAACGAGACGGCGAAGCCGCACTACTACGGCGTCACGTTCGAGAACGGCCTCAAGGCCGAGATGACGCCGACCGACCACGCGGCCCGGATGCGGTTCACCTATCCGGGCGAGAACGCCAGTCTGATCTTCGACAACGTCTCCAACGACGGCGGGATCACGCTGGACGCGAAGTCCCGTTCGTTCTCCGGCTACACCGACGTCAGGAGCGGCCTGTCCACCGGCGCGACCCGGATGTTCGTGTACGGCGTCTTCGACGCGCCGGTCACCGACAGCGGCAGGCTGAAGGGCGGCGGGGGCGACGACGTCACCGGCTTCTTCCGCTTCGACGCGGGCGAGGACCGCACGGTCAACCTGCGGCTCGCCACCTCCCTGATCGGGGTCGACCAGGCGAAGAAGAACCTGGCCATGGAGATCCCGGAGTCCACCTCCTTCGACCGCGTCCAGCGCAGGGCGCAGAGCGCCTGGGACGACGTCCTGCGGACGGTCGAGGTCGAGGGCGCCACCGCCGACCAGCTGACGACGCTCTACTCCAGCCTCTACCGCCTGTACCTCTACCCGAACTCCGGCCACGAGAAGGTCGACGGGAGGAACCGGTACGCCAGCCCCTTCTCGAAGGCGACCGGCGAGAACACCCCGACCCGGACCGGCGCGAAGATCGTCGACGGCGAGGTGTACGTCAACAACGGCTTCTGGGACACCTATCGCACGACCTGGCCCGCCTACTCCTTCTTCTCCCCGAAGAAGGCCGGGAAGCTGGTGGACGGCTTCGTCCAGCACTACAAGGACGGCGGCTGGACCTCGCGCTGGTCCTCGCCCGGCTACGCGGACCTGATGACCGGCACCAGCACGGACGTGGCGTTCGCCGACGCGTACGTCAAGGGCGTGGAGTTCGACGCCGAGGCGGCCTACGAGGCGGCGCTCAAGAACGCCACCGTCGCCCCGCCCTCCTCCGGCGTCGGCCGCAAGGGCCTGGGGACCTCGGTCTTCACCGGCTACGCGGACACCGCCACCCACGAGGGCCTGTCCTGGTCCCTGGAGGGGTACGTCAACGACTACGGCATCGCCCGCATGGGCCAGGAGCTGTACCGGAAGACGAAGAAGGCGCGGTACAAGGAGGAGTCCGCGTACTTCATGAACCGGGCGCAGAAGTACGTCAAGCTCTTCGACGCCAAGGCCGGGTTCTTCCAGGGCAGGAAGCCGAACGGCGACTGGCGGCTCCCCTCCGGCAGTTACGACCCGCGCGTCTGGGGCTACGACTACACCGAGACCAACGGCTGGGGCTACGCCTTCACCGCCCCGCAGGACAGCCGGGGCCTGGCCAACCTGTACGGCGGCCGCGCGGGCCTGGGCGAGAAGCTGGACACGTACTTCTCGACGCCGGAGACGGCGGGCCCGGAGTTCGTCGGCAGCTACGGCGGGGTCATCCACGAGATGACCGAGGCGCGGGACGTGCGGATGGGCCAGTACGGCCACAGCAACCAGGTCGCCCACCATGCCACGTACATGTACAACGCGGCCTCGCAGCCGTACAAGACGCAGGAGAAGGTCCGCGAGGTGCTGGGGCGGCTGTACGTCGGCAGCGAGATCGGGCAGGGCATCCACGGCGACGAGGACAACGGCGAGCAGTCGGCCTGGTTCCTCTTCTCCGCGCTCGGCTTCTACCCGCTGGTGATGGGCAGCGGGGAGTACGCGATCGGCTCGCCGCTGTTCAAGAAGGCGACCGTCCGCATGGACGACGGCCGCAAGCTGGTCGTGAAGGCCCCGAAGAACAGCGATACGAACATCTACGTGCAGGGCGTGAAGGTCAACGGCAAGAAGTGGAGCTCCACGGCGCTCCCCCACGACGTCCTGGCCAAGGGCGGCACGGTGGAGTTCGCCATGGGTCCGAAGCCGTCGGCGTGGGGCACGGGCAAGGACGCGGCCCCCGTCTCGGTGCAGAAGGACGACGAGGTCCCGACGCCCCAGGGCGACGCGCTGAAGGGCGACGGAGCGCTGTTCGACGACACCTCGGCCACCTCGGCGACGGTCGCGTCGGTGGAGCTTCCGCTCGACGGCTCCGCCTCCGCCATCAAGGGCGTCCAGTACACGCTGACCTCGGCGGCGGCGGACAAGGCCCCCACGGGCTGGACGCTCCAGGGTTCGACGGACGGCGAGAAGTGGAAGGACCTCGACCGCCGCTTTGGCCAGTCGTTCGCCTGGGACCGGCAGACCCGGGTGTTCTCGGTGGCCAGGCCCGGCTCGTACACGAAGTACCGGCTGGTGCTGACGGGTTCGGCGACGCTCGCGGAGGTGGAGCTGCTCTCCTGATCCGTACGCGCTGAAACCGGCGGCCGGCACCCCTCAGGACGGGGCGCCGGCCGCCGGCGTCTTACCGGTCGGCGGCTCGCGGGGGCCGCGGTCACTCGGGGCCGCGGTCACTCGGGGCGGAGGCTTTCCGGCAGGGCGACGTTGAGGGCGGCGACGACGGGCCGGCCGTGTTCGGTGCCGAGGCGGGAGAGGGCTCCGGTGGCGAGCTGGAAGAGACGGCCCTCGGCCGGGGTCAGCCCGAGGTAGCGGGCGGTGAGGACGCGCAGGAAGTGCGAGTGGGCGACGAGGGCGATGTCCGCGTTCCCGATCCCCTCGGCGGCCGACCGGACGCCCGCGAGCACCTGGTCGGCGCGCTGTCCGATCTGGGCGGGGCTCTCGCCGGGATGTTCGTCGGAGCCGGGGTCGACGCCGTCGGTCCACAGGTTCCAGAAGGGGCGGGTGCGGCGGATCGCCTTGGTGGTGATGCCCTCGTAGCCGCCGTAGTCCCATTCGCGCAGTTCGGGGGTGACCCGGGGGGCGTGGAGTCCGGCCAGTTCGGCGGTGCGGCGGGCGCGGGTCATCGGGCTGACGAGGGTGAGCCCGATGTTCCGGTCGGCCAGCAGCGGGACGAGCGCGCGGGCCTGGCGCTCCCCGGCGGCGGTGAGCGGGAGGTCGGTCCAGCTCGTGTGCTGTCCGGAACGGGACCATTCGGTCTCGCCGTGCCGGATGAGGATCAGCTCGCCCATGGTGCTCCGTTCGCTTTCTGTGCCGGTGGTGCGGGAGGCGCGGGGTGGGGCCACGTACCGTAGGGCCCTCATCCGATCAACGTCCTGTGGGGGGACCTCATGTCCGCGATCTTTCCGGCTCCGCCGCCCGAACAGCCGCAACCGGAGCACCGGGCTCCGGAAGCGTCGTTCCCGACGCCGCCTTCCCCGTGGGCCGCGCCCGCGGAGCCGCCGCACAGACAGCGTACGGGGCTGATCGTGACGCTCGCCGTGGGCGGCGGGCTCATCGTGACGGCAGGGGTGGTGGCGCTCGTCGTCTGGCTGATGTCCTCGGTCCGGGACTCCATCGCGCTGCCGCCGGAGCGGTCGGACGCGCCGTACTCCGCACCGTACGAGGAGGAGCCGTACGAGGAGGAGCCGGTGGAGCCGGAGCCGGAGCCCGCCCCCCAGGGAGACGTCTCGGTCACGAAGTGCTCGCGCGACTCCCTGATCGGCTGGCCGCACGCCGACCTGAAGATCGTGAACAGGACCGGGAGCCCGGCGGCCTACATCGTCACCGTCACGTTCGTGGACGGAGACGGTGCCGAGGTGGCCGACGGCGTCGCGACCACCGAGGAGGTGGCTCCCGGCGGTTCGGCCGAGGTGCGGGCCCAGGGCTCCGGCGAGGTGCCGCCGGGCACGAAGTGCCGGATAGGCGAGGTGGAACGGCACCCGCTGTGACGGTCCGGCGGACGGGCCGGACGCGGACGGGCCGGACGCGGAAGGGCCGCACCCCGGGGTTCCCGGGGTGCGGCCCTTCCTCACTCGGCCGCCGGATCGACTAGCTGCGGATCAGGCTGCGGAGCACGTACTGCAGGATGCCGCCGTTGCGGTAGTAGTCGGCCTCGCCGGGGGTGTCGATGCGGACGACCGCGTCGAACTCCACACCGGTGTCGGTGGTGACCTTGACCGTACGGGGGGTGGTGCCGTTGTTCAGCTCGGTGACGCCGGTGAAGGAGAAGGTCTCCTCGCCGGTGAGACCGAGGTTCTCGGCGCTCTGGCCCTCGGGGAACTGGAGGGGGAGGACGCCCATGCCGATGAGGTTCGAGCGGTGGATGCGCTCGTAGGACTCGGCGATGACGGCCTTGACGCCCAGGAGCGCGGTGCCCTTGGCGGCCCAGTCGCGGGACGAGCCGGAGCCGTACTCCTTGCCCGCGAGGATCACGAGGGGGATGCCGGCGGCCTGGTAGTTCTGCGAGGCGTCGTAGATGAACGACACCGGGCCGTCCGCCTGGGTGAAGTCGCGGGTGTAGCCGCCCTCGGTGCCCGGCGCGATCTGGTTGCGCAGGCGGATGTTGGCGAACGTGCCGCGGATCATGACCTCGTGGTTGCCACGGCGCGAGCCGTAGGAGTTGAAGTCGCGGCGCTCGATGCCGTGCTCCGTGAGGTACTTGCCGGCCGGGGTGTCGGCCTTGATGGCGCCGGCCGGGGAGATGTGGTCGGTGGTGACCGAGTCCCCGAGCTTGGCGAGCACCCGGGCGCCGGTGATGTCCTCGACCGGGGACGGGTCCATCGCCATGCCCTCGAAGTACGGGGGCTTGCGGACGTAGGTGGACTCGGCGTCCCACTCGAAGGTGTCGCCGGTGGGGATCGAGAGCGCCTGCCACTGGGCGTCGCCCGCGAAGACGTCCTGGTAGGACTTGTTGAACATGTCCTCGCCGATGGCGTTGGCCACGACGTCGTTGACCTCGGCCTCGGAGGGCCAGATGTCGGCCAGGTGGACCGGCTTGCCCTCCTGGTCGACGCCGAGGGCGTCCTTGGTGATGTCGACCTTCATCGAACCGGCGATGGCGTACGCGACGACCAGCGGCGGGGACGCCAGGTAGTTCATCTTGACGTCGGGGTTGATCCGGCCCTCGAAGTTGCGGTTGCCGGAGAGCACCGAGGTGACGGCGAGGTCGTTGTCGTTGACCGCCTTGGAGACCTCCTCCGGCAGCGGGCCGGAGTTGCCGATGCAGGTGGTGCAGCCGTAGCCGACGAGGTTGAAGCCGACCTTGTCGAGGTACGGGGTCAGGCCCGCCTTGTCGAAGTAGTCGGTGACGACCTTCGACCCCGGGGCGAGGGTGGTCTTGACCCACGGCTTGCGGGTCAGGCCCTTCTCGACCGCCTTCTTCGCCACGAGCGCGGCGGCGACCATGACGTAGGGGTTCGAGGTGTTGGTGCAGGAGGTGATCGCGGCGACGGTGACGGCGCCGTGGTCGATCTCGTACGTCGAGCCGTCGGGGGCCGTGACGGTGACCGGCTTGGACGGGGCGCCGTTCGGCGTGTTGGCCGGGGCGTCGGAGGCCGGGAAGGACTCCTTGCTCGCCTCCATGTCGTCCGTGACGTAGTTGCGGACGTCCTGGGTGAACTGCTGCGCGGCGTTGGCGAGGACGATGCGGTCCTGCGGGCGCTTCGGGCCGGCGATGGAGGGGACGACCGTGGCGAGGTCGAGCTCCAGCTTCTCGGAGAAGTCGGGCTCGGCGTTCGGGTCGAGCCAGAGGCCCTGCTCCTTGGCGTACGCCTCCACGAGGGCGACCTGCTGCTCGTCGCGGCCGGTCAGACGCAGGTACTTCAGCGTCTCGTCGTCGATCGGGAAGATGGCGGCCGTGGAGCCGAACTCCGGCGACATGTTGCCGATGGTGGCGCGGTTGGCGAGGGAGGTGGCGGCGACGCCCTGGCCGTAGAACTCGACGAACTTGCCGACGACGCCGTGCTTGCGGAGCATCTCGGTGATGGTCAGCACGAGGTCGGTGGCGGTCGTGCCGGCCGGGAGCTCGCCGGTCAGCTTGAAGCCGACGACGCGCGGGATGAGCATGGAGACCGGCTGGCCGAGCATCGCGGCCTCGGCCTCGATGCCGCCGACGCCCCAGCCCAGCACGCCGAGGCCGTTGACCATGGTGGTGTGCGAGTCGGTGCCGACGAGGGTGTCGGGGTACGCCTGGCCGTTGCGGACCATGACGGTACGCGCCAGGTGCTCGATGTTCACCTGGTGGACGATGCCGGTGCCCGGGGGGACGACCTTGAACTCGTCGAAGGCGGTCTGGCCCCAGCGCAGGAACTGGTAGCGCTCCTTGTTGCGGCCGTACTCCAGCTCGACGTTCTGGCCGAAGGCGTCCTTCGTGCCGAACTTGTCGGCGATGACGGAGTGGTCGATGACCAGCTCGGCCGGGGCCAGCGGGTTGATCTTCGCCGGGTCGCCGCCGAGCTCCTTGACGGCCTCGCGCATGGTGGCGAGGTCCACGACGCAGGGCACGCCGGTGAAGTCCTGCATGATCACGCGGGCCGGCGTGAACTGGATCTCCTGGCTGGGCTGCGCCTGGGAGTCCCAGCCGCCGATGGCCCGGATGTGGTCGGCGGTGATGTTCGCGCCGTCCTCGGTGCGGAGCAGGTTCTCCAGCAGGACCTTCAGGCTGTACGGGAGGCGCGCGGAGCCCTCTACCTTGTCCAGCTTGAAGATCTCGTACGACTCGTCGCCCACGCGCAGCGTGCTGCGGGCGTCGAAGCTGTTCGCCGACACGACAGTCTCCTTCTTCAATGTGCGCGTATCTCCGCGCCGCGCCTCATTGGCAGTCGGCGCCGCGTTGCCTTCCGCGGCCCCGACCATCCGCTAAGGTAAGGCTTAGTTAGGTAACCCTTACCGGGCGGCGGCTGTGGAACGCCTCGGCAGATATCTCGATGTCGAGATAACTCTAGTACATAGCCGCGGCTCGGTCATGCCCAGGTGCCCCGCACCCGTCGCCGTGCACGCCGCGCGTTCTCGCCGAAGACCGAGTGTCGGCGCCCGCGGGGAGACGTGGGCGGCCCCTGTGGGGGAAGTGGCCGGGGCAGCGCCACGCAGCTGCGCGGGCCGCCGGCGGGTGCGACCGTCTCACCGGCGGGAGTGTCGCACCCGGCCGATACCTTGCCGCCATGGCTGACATCTTTGAACTCTCCATCGTCCTGAACCTTCGGGAAAATCTGCCGGACGAGGAGATCGCGGAACTTCGGTGGCATCTGGGGCTGGGCGGCAAACCGGAGACCCTCCACCTCGTGACCTCGTTTCCTGTCGTAGTGGAGGACGCCTGCGGCAATCCCGTCGTGGAGAACCGTCCCGTGCCGTTGCTCGGTCGGCACGGCGAGGCGTGGAAAGTGGACGGAGCATTGGTCTCGGTGCTGCTGCGCCCAGAAGAAGCCCGTCACGGGTCATGGGCGCTGACCGTTCGGCAGGAGATCCACCCCGACGAGTTCGCATCCACCGGCGAACTGCTCAGGTGGCTGGCCACCAGAGCGGATGAGCGGCACCGTTCCTCCAGCGGTGAGGTCCGCCTGGGCTGGACCAGGTTCTACGAGTCGGACCGGTACGAGCCCTTGGTGGTGCGAAACGACGAGGTCATATGGCCGTAGAGCCTGGACGGCGGACCCGCCTGCACGGGGCGACAGGCCCCGGTGAGAACACTCGGCGTCCACTGCGACAGGTCAGGCCGGTCGACGGCAGGCGCGGCGGTCAAGCCGTTCGACGGTCGACGCGGCTTGTGCGGAAAGCGAAGAACACCGGCACCGCACAGGCCGCCACGCCCGCCGCGAGCAGCAGGGCGCCGGGAAGGGCCCGGGCCGCGACCGGACCGGCGACCGCCCCCACCGCGAATCCGGTGATCTTCACGCTGGCGCCGGCGGTGAAGACCTGGCTGCGCAGACGCTTCGGAGCCTCCTGGTGCCGGATGGCGAACAGAGCGGTCAGCTGGGGCCCCTCCGCGAGCCCCACCGCCAGGACGGCCGCGACGAGCACCGCGGGCGAACCCGTGGCGGCCGAGGTCAACGCGGCGGCCTAGACCAGGGAACCGGTCCAGATGATCGTCGCGGGGGCGACGGAGCGCGGGAATCGGGCGAGTAAGGCGCCGACGACCAGAGCCGCGGCCGCCGCGCAGGAGAGCAGCACCGCACCGCGACCGGCCCCGCCCAGGACGCGTTCGCCCAGGAGCGGAACGCACGCCGTCAGCATGCCCTGGGCGACACAGGAGACGACGGAGACGAGGGTCGCTCGGGCCAGCGCCGGGCTGCCGACGATCACCCGTGTCCCGGCGACGAGGTCGCCGGCCACCGAGGCCCTCCGAGCGCCCGGCCCGGACGAGCGGGCAACCTCCACGCGGCGGGCAGCGCCACGGCGACGAGCATCGTGGAGACCACCACGGCCGAGGAGGCTCCCGGCATCTCCGCGACCCCGCCGGCGAGAGCCGGACCAGCCAGAGCCGCCACGCCGAACGTCATGGCGTCGAGCGCGTTCGCCCGCGGCAGCCGGGCACCCCACACGGCAGCTGGTCCGTCTACCCGCCCGACAGAGCCGGCCCCGCCGGCCCTGTGACCACGGTGATCAGGACGGTGACGGCGAACGACAGCCGCCCGAGCCCCACCAGGACCGCCCCCAGCCCGCCGCGTACAGGGCGAGGGCCCCGGCCAGCAGCCTTCCCGGCCGCGCCGCCCGGTCGAGGAGCACCCCGAGCACCGGTCCGCCGACGACGGCGGAGAACGTGGGGCCCGCGACCAGCGACGATGCCTCGACGGACGATCCGGCGACGGCGAATCCCGCCAGCATCAGCGCCGGCCCCGCCATCTCGTCCCCGGCTCGGGCTACCGCCGCTCCTGCCAGACAGCGACGAAGTCGGTAACGCCTTCTCATGAGCGCGGCGTTACGGAGGTAACTCAGAACTCAGCAATATGCGTTACATCGCGCGCGTGCTTTCCGACAGTGACGACTGGTCCACCCGGCGCTCCGTGCTGACCACGGCGCGGAGGACCGCTGCCCTGGTCACCGCCCTCGCCGACGACCGCCCCGACCCGTCAGGGGTCGCCGGTGCGCTGCGCGACCACGGTGAGGCCGGCCCCGTCGGCCTCACCGCCGACGATGTCGCCGGGATGCGCGCGGCCGGTCTTCGCCGCGGGGCACGCCGACGACGCCGCGGTCGTCCTCAACCGCCTCCTGCGCCGACACACCGGGCCGCTCCGGCTGACCTCGCACGGCAGTAGCACCCCGTGGCACCCCCACCTCGACCGCGACGACGACGCCCCATGGGGCGAGTGGTTCCTCGCCCCGTCCTGCATGGCCCTGACCGTCCTCCTCCGGGACCGCCAACGCCCGCCCGCCAGGATCTGCGCGTCGTCCGACTGCGGGAACGTCGTCCGACTGCGGGAACGTCTTCATCGCCCGGGGCAATGGCCCGGAGCGCCGCTACTGCTCCCGCCGGTGCGCGACCCGTGAACGCGTGGCGGCCCCTCGGCGCTCCCGCTCCGCCGAACGGTCGAGCGGTGCCGAGGGAGTCCGTCGGCGGAACCGGCGGTAGAGTCCGGCCGAGGACGGCTGCGTCCGGTCGCGAACGATGGCACTCGGGGGCCCGATGACGACGACGCATGGCGTGCCGCTGGTTTTCGTCCACGGGACACGTTTCAGTGCGGGGCAGTGGAGCATGCAAGTCGCCGCGCTCCGCGAGGAGTTCCCCGTGAGCGCTATCGATCTTCCGGGCCACGGAAAGCGGTTGGCCGAGCCGTGGAGCATGTCCGCCGCCGTCGAGGTCGTGGCCTCCGCGGTGGACACGCTGGGGCGCGGCCCTGCCGTGGTGATCGGGCACTCGCTCGGCGGTTACGTCGCGCTGGAGTTCGCCCGCCGCCCGGACCTGCTGCGCGGGCTGGTCCTCGCGGGCGCCACCGCCTCCACCCGCGGCCCGTGGGCCGCGCCCTACCGGTGGGCCGCCGGGCTGGTGCGCCGGATCCCGGCGGACCGGCTGACGCGGTGGAACGACCGGCTGCTGCGGCGGCTCTATCCGCCCGAGGTGGTGGAGGCGACCATCGGCGCCGGCTACGCGTTCCCCACCCTGCCCGCCGCCTGGGGCGAGGTTCTGGGCCGCTTTGACGCGGGCGCGATGCGGCACGTGGCGGCCCCTGTGCTGATCCTCAACGGCGAGAAGGACACCGTCTTCCGGTCCGGCGAGGCGGACTTCGCCCGAGCGCATCCGCACGCCCGGGTCGAACTGGTCCCCCGCGCGAGGCACCTCGCGAACTTCGACGCCCCGGACGCCTTCACCGACGCGGTACGCCGTTTCGCGCGGCAGCTTCCCACCACCGCCTGAGCACCGCCTCGCCGCTCGCCGCCGTACGTCCCGTTGTGTCGCGTGAGCACAGGAAAAGGTCTCTCACGGCTGGCGACCCGCTGTGCTCCGGGCCCGGAGCACAGCGCACCACACCTCACTTCCGGAGAACCGCAGTCCTGCGGTTCCGGCCGCGTCAATCGAGGCAGAACTCGTTGCCCTCGACGTCCGTCATGACGATGCAGGACTCGTTCTCCTCGTCGGCGAGCAGCACGCGCTCGCACGCGGCCCCGAGCGGGATCAGCCGATCCCGCTCGGCCTCCAGTGCGGCAAGACGCTCCGCCCCGACGAGGCCGGTGCCGACCCGAACGCAGAGGTGGACCCGGTTCTTGACGACCTTGCCCTCGGGAACCCGCTGGAAGTACATCCGGGGCCCCACGCCGTTCGGGTCCTGGCAGACGAAGCCGGCGTCCCGCTTCTCGGGTGGCCGGGTCAGTTCGTACGCGTCCCACGTGTCGAACCCCTCGGGCGGCGGCGGGACGACGTAGCCCAACACCTCGCACCAGAAACGCGCGACGCGCTGCGGCGACGCGCAGTCGAAGGTGACCTGTACCTGCCTGACCGGTCCTGTCGAAGCCATCGGGCCACCCTAGTGGCTCACCTGTGCGGCGAGCCTCCCATTTTCGTCGGCCACCGGGAGGACGTACTGGCCCGCGAGACGTGCCAGATGCAGCGGGAGCGGGCGGGCCAGTGGCGGGTAGTCGTCGTGGTAGCGCAGTTGGTGGGTCAGTGTCGCCCACTCCGCCGGGCGGTCGGGCGCCTCTCCCTCGCGCCCGGTGTCCGCCAGTGCCTTCTCCGAGAGACAACCGAGGACCGTGATCTCCAGTTGGCCGGGGTTCCAGGCTGTCTTGGCAGGCGCCGAGCGGCCTTCCGCCGTGGGCACCAGCTTCATGAGGCCCTTGGGCCTCGCCGCCGTGTGCGGCGTGGCGGCGGTGCTGGCGAAGACCCGGCTCTCGTCGTCCATCGTCCCCCACACACCCTCGGCGAAGCCGACCTTGCCCCGCTGGTCGTGCGCGTACCACCCCGGGACCTCTTCCCTCCCGTTCGCGTCCCGCACGAGCACCATCCGCAGTTCATTGCCGTAGGCCGCGAGCCGCTGGCCGGGGTCGGCCTCGAATCCGACGGTGTCGCGGGCCAGCGAGCCGTTGCGCAGATTCGGCCAGCACTGGCGGAGGTTGCCCGCGTCCGCCATGAGCAGCGTCGGGCGGTCGCGGAGCTGGAAGAGCAGCGTACGGATCTCTCGCTCGATTTCCACGGTCGGCCCGGTGGCCCGGGAGAGAAGCAGCAGCAGTTCCGGATAGGGCACCCACTCGGCACGCTCGGAGTCCCACCCCTCGATGACGCCGGGCCCGGCGTCGGGACGGACCCGCACGGCGACCAGGCGTCGGACGGGCCGGCGCGTGGGGCCCTTCCTCGTGTGACGGACGAGCCAGAGCGCCGCGTACTGGAGGTCCCCAGGGATTCCGGCCCCCACCCGGTGCGCCGGGGAGCTGATCGCCCCGAGCTGACGGAACGCGTCCAACCAGATCCACCGGGCACGGTGTTCCAGGGCACCGGCCGGGTCGTCGGACACATTGAGGAACTGGCTGATCCATCCCTGCCTCGCCCAGGCGAGGCGCAGGGCGTGCTTGGGGTCGGAGTCCGGGTGGGCGGCGAAGCGGTCCTTGCTCGCGATCTCCGCGATCACGACGCCGACCCCGCCCCGCGGTGGGGTCATCCGCTCCGCCAGCAACGCGCTGCGCACCTCCACGGCCTCGGCGAACCGGACGGACTTCGGGCGGCTGCGGTCGCGGGAGACGGGCAGAGGGTCGACCAGCGGGCCGGCGGGCCGGGCCCTTACCCGGATGTCGACGCCCTCACACCGAACCCGCCAGGTGGCGTCGGTATCCTGGCCCACCTTCTCCGCGGGGGCAGCACCGATCAATCCGGGCAGTTCAGCGAGGAGCGCGGTACGGATCTCCGGGGACTGCCAGAAGATCTCGACGTCCAGAGCCCGGCCTTTCAGAGCTCGTGCCAGGGCCGCCCCCCGCATCAGGGCGAGTCGCGCCTCCCGGACGCCCGGTGCCGCCCTGGGCCCCGAACGGGGCAGCAGCGAGGGAGTGTTGCTCCGCGTCACCCGCGTGAGGTCGGGGACACGACGCAGCACCGGGCTCAGCCCTTCCTCCACCCAGGCGTCCAGTTCCGCCCGCTCCCGGGGCATCAGCCCGGCGCCGACCTTGTGCGGTCCGACCGAGGGGTGGTACACGATGCCCGCCGCCACGTCCCCGCATCCGTTGATCCAGCGTTCCGGGTGGGCGAAGAGCTCCTCGGGTTCCGGGTAGTGGCGCACGATGTCCAGGTCGGGCAGCAGCAGAGCGGGACTGCGGCGACGCCAGACCAATTCCTTCAGACGCCGGTCGTATCCGAGTGTGTTCACCGCCAGCCGATGCCCCCGGTCCGGTCCACCCGGCCACGGCAGCGGGGCGTCCAACAGGACCGTCGCCCCGCCGAGCGCGTGGGGGCGCACCTCCAGCTCCGTGGCCCAGCGGCGCACCTGGCTGGAGACGTGAACGCGGAATCGCGGGGCGAACGGCACGGTCTGGACCGTGATGTTCAGGCAGGCGGAGTAGTACCAGGTCCGCTTGTTCCGCTCGTACCGCTGGGGCGGCCAGGAGACGAGACGGGCCCCGCTCCCCGAGCTCTCCACCCGGAAGTGAAGAGTGGCGCCACGGGTGCGATACGGTCGGGCGGCCAACCGGAAAGCGACCCACTCCGGCAGCAGGCCGTAGAGGCGCGGAGCGGGTTCGGCGGTTCCTCCCGCCGATGTGACCGTCTCGGTGAGATCGATCCGCTCGGTCTGCCACTCGGGGAGCCTCATCGGAACAGTCGGGTCCGTCTCTGCCGCCAGCAGCCGCTCCTCCAGATCGGGACCGTCGTCGTCCTGTTGCTCGGACAGACGCGCCGCCCAGGTGCCGATCAGCGGGGCCAGCACATCCGGCGGCACCGTCTCCCTCGCGTAGAGCCAGGGCAAGCTGCCGTCCGTGCCCGCGTTGCGGCCCGTGGCGATGACCCCGGGGGCCAGCGCCTGGAGCAGGAAGTTGAGCTGCCGCACCGGAAGCCGGTCGGGGTGGGCCCTGTCTCCGCCGGCTTCGGCGTGCATCCGGGAGAGCTCGGTGTGCAGATCCTCGCCCAGCCGCAGTACATGCGATTCCTCCTGCCACGGGCCGTTCAGCGGGTCGGGTTCATAGGCGGTGGAACGAATGGTCCGGTACACGGCTGCCTCCTAGTGAGAGGTGAGGTGCGGAGCTTGAGAGCCCGCGGGCCGGGGGGCGGTGAGCAGACGGGTGAGCATGCGCCGCAGCGGCTCGTACAACGCGCGGGCGATGAACTGCTCCTCGGCCGACTTCGCGTCAGCCTCGAAGTAGGGATCCAGCACATTGAGGATGCTGTGCAGGAGGCTGGATTCGGGAGTGTCGGGCCGCTCCGGCGTCGCCGCGCG
Source organism: Streptomyces sp. NPDC017448 (assembly GCF_044330565.1). Lineage (NCBI taxonomy): Bacteria > Bacillati > Actinomycetota > Actinomycetes > Kitasatosporales > Streptomycetaceae > Streptomyces > Streptomyces sp. NPDC017448. Next base: position 328,745 of record NZ_JBIRLM010000002.1, read on the forward strand.
GTTCGGGGCGAAGGCCGCGTCGACGAACACCACCCGGGCCGGTACGCCGCCGCGCACCAGCCGCCCGATCACCTGCCACATCAGGACCAGCATGTCCCAGGTGACCGGTGCCCGTTCATCATCGTCGAGGCGGCTCCAGGCCATCGACCGTGCGAGTACTTGGTACCAGCGCGAGCGGGCCAGGCGGCGGACCTCGTCGGCGCCCTCCTCGATGCTGCGGGCCCCTCGCACCCAGGAGCTGAAGGTGCTCGTGGTGGTGGCGCGGACCATCCAGTCGTTGACGGCGTGGACGGCCAGGGACAGGTCTTCGGGGTGCGGGTTGGGCCGGGCCAGGAAGTAGACGGTGCCGATGGCGGCCTCGGCGTCGTCGTTGAGGATGTTGTGGCCCCGCTCGACCGCCAGCAGGGGCGCCACGAGAATCTCCGCCTCGATCTCGTTGAGGTGCTCGACGTCGCCCCGGCGCAGGGAGCGGGCGCGGTTGACCGAGGGTGCCTCGTCCTCGGGGTCGATCTCCTCGTCGTCCGACACCAGGCAGAAGACCTTGTCGCGCCAGCGCTTGTTGAGGTTGTGCAAGGTGTCCGCGACCAGGCGTGCTTCGACGTAGCTGCCGACCAGCAGCAGGATGCGCCCCCTCTTCGAGGGCAGGGCCATCAGCTCACGCTCCAACGGACCTCCTTCGGGAAGGTCGTGTTCTCCCTCGCCCAAGTAGCGTGCGATACGGCGCAGCTTTTCGGGGCGGTCCTCGGGGGTACTGCCGGAGATCCGCAGCTTCTCGTCACCGTCATCGATGAACTCGAACCGCATGTCGCTCTCGGCGGCGATGCGTTCGGTCACCTCACGCGGCGGCTCGATGATCACACCGACCGGGACGCAGATGTGGTAGCGACTGGACTCGCCGGCCCAGCTACTGCCGGACATCAGGAGCAGATGCGCACCGGGACGACCGTCCACGGAGGCCAGATGAGGCAAGGCGCGCAGCAGTTCACGGCCCACGCCGCTGCACCTGAAGAAGGTCAGCTCCCCGCTGCGGACTCCGCCGTCGTCCTTGCCGGGGACCCTGAACTGGAACCCCAGCACATTACCCATGGGCGCCTCGGGCACCATCGGCCCGTAGTCGAGCGGCCGACGGTACATCTGGTTGTAGCCCAGGTCGAGAGCTGCCTCGACCCTCGGCCACATGGCATTGATCATGGCGAGTCGGGGTTCGAGGGCGCTCAGCAGCAGAGTGAACTCGAAGCGGACGGCGAGTTCCTTGTGCCAGTCCTCCGGGCTCTTCGGCGGCTCGGTCCTTCTGGGTTCGCGGCCCTTGCGCGCGGCCTTTCTCCGTAACTCTTCCTTCCGCTCCCACTCGGCGAGTGCTGCCTCGTGGTCTTGCCGGCGGGCGGACATGTACGCCGCGTCCAACTGGAAGACCTCGTCCATCACCTTGACCAGAGCGCGTCGGGTGTTCTCCGGATTGCCCGTGTGGAGAAGCTCGTTGAGCAGGACTGTCAGGACACCGAAGTCCTCGTCCGTCCTACGGGCCCGGTCACCGAAGGGGTTGTCGCGGAACGCGTCGAGGCGCTTGCCCAGGGCCTCCCGGGGGGCGTGGTTCTCGTCCTCCGGGCCGCTGCCGTCCGCCAACGGATAGCGTTCGTCGAGCAGGCCCAGTTGCAGGGTCCAGGCGCTGAAGTACCCCGTCCGGACCCAGCAGCGCAGGTCGTAGTCGGTGACGAGCATCGCGTACAGCCGGTCCGTCGCGGCCGTGGCGGTGTTGAGCGCGGCGGAAAAGGTCTGTACGTCCCCCTCGGACAGCTGTGTGCGCCCGCTCGCCGCGAGTTCCCTGATCTTGTGCCGGGTCAGTTCGTCGATGAGGCCCTTGTCCTCGTCACTGGCGAGCACCGCCGCGGGCGCGAAGACCTGGTCGAGCTGCATCTGCACGCGGTCGGCCTCGTCCACGATCAGCAGGTCGCTGCGCCGACAGGCGAGTTCGAGGTAGCGGATGCGCTCGCCGTTCTGCGGGCGGGGTGGCGAGGCGTCGATCAGACCGGCCGGCGTGGCGACCCAGATGTGCGCGTCGACCAGAGTGCGTGCCCCGTGGTGGCGGGGGCAGACAGACCAGTACGGGCAGGTGGTCAGCCGTTTCTGCCAGGGATATTTCCCGTTCCCGTTCCCGCGTCTCGGGTCGGACGGCGGGCGCAGCCGGGAGCAAGGGGCCTCGCCGAAGGCGAGCGGCTCGGCGGGCGGGGCGGCGTCCTGTCGGTGGACGTTCAGGGTGCAGGAGGTGCCGAGGTAGGCGAAGGCGGGGTCGTCGTGGGCGAGCAGTCGGTGTTCGCCCCGCCCGGCCAGTCGGCGATGCAGTCGCTGGGCGTGCCGCTCCCGGCCGGAGGATCCCAGAACAGGGGCGGCGACACCCTCGGTGTAGAGGTTGTACGTCTCGACCAGCTTGAGTACCTCGGCGACGTCGGAGACCACGACGGTGGTGCGCTTGCCGAGCTTCGCGAGGTGGACGGCGATGATGTCGCGCAGCGTGCTCTTGCCCGCGCCCACGATGCCGAGGAGGTGCTGGATGCTGTCGATGGTGAAGGTGAAATCGTGGTCCTTGCGGAAAGCGCTCTGCGCCCCGCCGGTGGCGTCGGCCGGCTCTTTGACGGACATCTCGAAGTCTCCGAGCCGTGCCAGCCACCGCGGTGGCCTCCCCGACGTCGTGCCGGCGCGGACGGCTCGGGCGTGTACGGCGTCCATCTCCGCCGCGGTGCGCTCCAGGTCCTTCCTGGTGAAGACCAATGGTTCACCGCCGCCGGCCGGAATCATGTCGAGGTCGTGGGCGACGACAGGGGTGCTGGGCAGCATCGGCAGATGCACCTCCGCCAGGGAGCGGCTCACGGTGAAGGCGTGCGGCCCCGGACCTGCGACCGGCAGTCGCTTGCCCGCAAGCGGGGGTGCCGTCCGCAGCAGCCCGTCATACACCTGAAAGCGGTCGCTCGCGACGGAGATCTCGCGGCGAGCGGCCGGAGCCTCGGTGTCGGGCACGTCGTAGCCACGCGTCCGCGCGTCGAACTGCTGATAACGGTCGAGCGCCTCGCGCCATGTCCGGCCTCTGCGCAGGGTCCACAGCGAGTACCGGGCGACCCGCAGCGTCCGTTCCGCGTCCGGTGGCAGCGGTGCTCCGTACGCCTGCGCGAACCCGTATCCGCTGAAGAGCACCCACGCGCTGCCCGCCGGGGAGCCCGGCATCAGCTCCTGCTGGAGATACAGGCCGAGTTCCACCTGGCAGAACGCTTCCAGCGCGGGCTTGCGGAAGGATGGCCCCAGAAACGACTGAAGGCCGCTGAGCACGTCGTTCAAGGGCGGGGTGAGGCTACGCATCGGCCCGGCCCTCTCCTCGGATACCCGGTACGAGGCCGGTGGGCGTGGTCAGCACCATCCGCTCGCGGAGCGAAGCGGGCAGGGCGGACAGGAAGCGGGCTCGGTATCCCTCGCGGTCGGCGAGCCGCTGGGGCACGACGACGAACGTCCGGTCCGCGGACGGTGGCGAGTGGGCGATGCCGGCGGCGAGCAGGCCGGGCTCCAGACGATCGCGGATCCGTACTTCCATGGTTTCGCCGCCGGTCTCCCGCAATCGGTAGGTGCCCAGCTCTCCCGCTACGGAGGACCAACCGATCCCGGCCGCTTCGAGCATGCTCAGGGCCTCTTCCCCGACGGCGTGCGGCAGGGCGAGGAACACGCGCAGCGAGCGCGGCTGTACCAGGGCGAGCTTCGGTTTCCTGATCAGTTCGAGACCACCGTCGCGCGGGCATTCCTCTCCCTCGCACCACGCCTCCTCAGCGGCCATGGGGCTGCCGGGAAGGGGAACGGTGCGATCGTGCGTGAGGGCCGGGAGCCCGCATGTCGGACAGCGCAGGGCGACGTCTTCGACGTACAGAAACTCGGGCACGGGCCGGTAGAACTCCTTGACTTTGGCCCACGCGTCGTTGTTCCAGCCCGCCTTGTTCCTGCGGACGGCGAAGCGGTCCTCCTGGTGGACGACGGGGTTGCGCGCCAGGAACCGGCGGCACCGCAGGAACCGCTCGTCCGAACCACACCGTGCCAGGAGTCCGTCCAGGAGGGCGCGTACCTCGGCGTCCACTCCTGCGGCGTGGCGGTGGGAAGCCACTTCCAGGCAGGTCCGCGTGGGCATCACGCCGACGGGATGTACCAGTCTCGCGTCGGGAGCGACGAAGGAGGCCGGGACCCCGAAGAGGGGATCGGATGCCGTAAGACTCCTGCACCACTCCCACATCTCGGGCAGGCTTCTCGGCGGTCTGCGCCCGATGTCGAGGCAGCGGGCCACGGTGCGGTCGAACGCACGTTGCGCGAAGCCCGGGTAAGGCAGGGTGAAGGATCGCAGGCCCTGAATGTCGGCCAACGCCGCTACCGTCAGCGCGAGTTCGCAGAAGAGATCGGTTCCCGCTTCTTGCGTCTCACGGGCCTCGGGCGGGTCGCCGCGGTACGCGGCCTTCGGCGTGCTCACGCGGCGGCTCCGGCGGCGGGCGACTGATGGCACCAGCGCGCTACTTCGCACCGGTCGCAGGAACGCCCCGGGGAGGGAGCGTAGTCGTCGTCCCCGTGCCACGCGGTCACCATCGTCCGCACCACCTGCTCCGCCGTGTCCCGGTGGGCGGGGGCGAAAGGGTCGATGATCTCGAGGTCGGCCCCGCCGGGGCGCAGCACCTCCAACTCGACCCGTGCCCGGTCGGGGCTGCCCCCCAGGTCGCCCCGCGCCACCAGCAGGACCGCCAGCGCCAGTTGGGGGTAGTACTCCAGGAGCGAACGGTTCGGACGGCGTTCGCTCGCCGAGGTCTTGGTCTCTCGCCACACCCACGAGTCCGCGTCACGGTAGAGCAGATCGGGTTCCGCCAGCACCACGACGTCGGCGGCGGTGTCGTGCCGGACGACACGGGGCTCGGTCCTCACATCCGATCCGTCCCGGACGCACCGAAGCGGGCAGACAGCCGCGTGCCTGCGCAACAGCAGTTCGCCCAGTGCACGTTCGTGGTCGGGCAGGTCGAAGCCGTCCGGCACCCACCGCTCCGGAATCTGCGCCGTGCACGGGCGGGGAACGCGGCGGCCGTGGCGGTCGGCCAGGTAGGCGTGCACCGCCCGGCCCCGCTCTGCCGTCGCCTCCCGCTCGACGGCGTCCGCCGTCGGCAGCCGCAGTCGGCGCATGTGGTCACGGGCCGGGCAGGCGCGGTAGTTGCGCCCGTTCGTCACCGACCACGTGCGGCGCGGACGGCCCGTCGACTCCGTCCCCAGCAGTCCGGGTGTCGAGCGCAGGGCCGGGCAGACACTCACGTAGGAGCAGTCGACGCACGACGAACCAGGCCGGTACTCCTGGCCGTTGAGGATCTCGGCCAGGGCGCCCGGCCCGTGCGCACGGTAGCGGGCGAGCGCCTCGGTCCGGCTTCCGGCGAAGAGCTCCCGCGTACGACCGTCGAGAAGTGCGAACTCGACGATCCGTACGTGCTCCGGCGGCGGCCCCGGAGCGCCCTCGGCCAGCACCAGGGCCGTGGCGGCGACGAAACCCTCGGGCGGTGCGTCCGCGCCGATCCGGTGAACGGGCAGGCGGAGTTCACGGTGCTTCCCGTCCGAGGAGGCCAGGCAGCGGCCCCAGACGGTGAACCGGAACTCCTCCGCGCGCCCGGCCTCCGGACCGGAAGGCCGGTACCGGTAGAGCCACCGTTCGGCCACCTCGGTCAGTGGCCGCGACGGATCGGCCGGGAAGGCGGCGTCGTACATGGCCAGGCCGTGGTCCGTCCAGATCCGGAGCCCGTCGTGGAGCGGTGCGGTACGCGATCGGCCCGGGCCGGCCGGCGACGTGCCCGACCTGTTGCGGGCGTCGCAGGCGGCCATGAAGGGGCCGAGGGTGAAGTGCTCCAGTCGCTCGCGGCGGCGGGCCTCAGGGGCGACGGGGCGGTAGCCGCGCGCCTTGAGCGCGTCGGCGGCCGGGCAGCGGAATCCGCTCTTCTTGAACATGCCCGCGGAGACCGTGATGCACGGGGTGGTTCGGCGGACCCCGTCAGGGGGAAGCCAGGGTTGCGACATTTCCTGATCCTTTTCTACCGTCACAGCCATTCACCTTTCTCGAACAATTTTTCCGGCCGGGCTCTCCCGGCGGGAAGGAACGGAGACATTCATGGGCCATCTCGAAGAGATCGAGGAAATCGGCAACATCGAGAAGCACTATGAGGTAGTGGGGATGATGGGCGATGGGGGGCAGGGTGACCTCTACCTCGCGCATGGACTTCGGACCGGAAGGAGGGTCGCGGTGAAGACCCAGAAGGCGCGGACCGTAGGAACCAGCAGTGCTCACCAAAGCGCCGGCAGGCACCTCCTGGAGGAGGGCAGACGCATGTTGAAACTGACCGGCATCGACGGGATTCCCGAGATCTTCGCGTCCGGGAGGTACCGGAACCGCAGGTGCCTGGTGATGGAGTACATCGATGGCCCGCAGCTCCGGGACTCCTGGGCGAAGGCGAAACCGGTCAGGGACCCGGAAACGGTGGCGTCGGTGATCGGCCAGCTCTGCGAAACCCTGGAGAAAGTGCACGACCGGAAGCTGGTGCACGGTGACCTCAAGCCGGAGAACGTGATCGTGGAGCCGGACGGACGCCTTCGCCTCATCGACATGGGGCACGCGGTGAAGGAAAGAGAAGAAACAAGATGGGATCACGGCACCTTCGGATATTCCGCGCCGGAACAGTGGGACAGCAGCCCGCACGGCCTGACCCGCCGGGCCGACATCTTCTCCCTGGGCTGCATCCTGCTGGAGATGACCGTGATGTCCCTCCCCTACGGCGGAATGGAGGAACGTGTCACCCGGCACCACCCCGTACTCCCGGCCGACCGACTCGACGCGGTCCCCGTGGAATTCCGCGACCTCGCGCTTCACATGGTCCGGTGGGAGGCCGCGGAACGCCCCGCCGACGTGCGCGAGGTCTTCGAACGGATCCGACGCCACCTCCCGAAGGCGGGCTCGCGTCGGCGCCCGTCGAAGCGCCTGGAGCCCGACCCGACGGAGTACTACCGCGCCCGTCCGTCCCGGCCGTGACACCGCACCGTCCGCCGACAGGCGTCATCTCAGGCTCTCCAGCAACGCCCGGACCTCCCCGGCCTCCGCGCCGTCCATCCGCTCCCGCAGCACGAGAACGCGCTCCAACTGCTCGACCGCGGCCCCGGTTTCCCCCGCGGAGACCAGGACGTCCGCGAAGAGCCGCCGCACCTTGGCCTCGTCGGGCCAGTCCTCCTGCTCGCGGAAGATGTCGCACGCCTGTCGGTACAGCAGGACCGCTTCGTCCCGTTCGGAGCGGGCCAGATGCACTTTGGCCAGGGTGAACAGCACATCGGCCCGGCCGCTGCGATCCGCTGTCCGCTCGATGGCCACGAGGGCGTCCGCGCACCAGTGGAGCGCCTCGTCGTGCTCACCCCGGTCGTAGTGCATGGCCCCGATGCCATTCAGGGCCGCCGCTTCTCCCGCTGGGTCGGGGATCTCCCGGTACAGCTCCAAAGCCCGTCTGAGGTGTTCCTCCGCTTCCACCGCCTCGCCCTGCTTGCGCAGCGTGACGCCGAGCGCGTAGCAGGATCGGGCCAGACTGAGACGACTCTCCTCGCTGTCGTCCGTCTCGCTGAGGCGAACGGCCCGCCGCAGATACCCTGCGGCCGAGGCGAATTCCATGAGCCGCCACTGGGTTCCCGCCAGCAGGCGGTACACATGAGCGCACTCGACCGGCGATGCCCGGGTCTCCGCCACCGCGACCGCGGTTCGCAGGAACTTCAGCGCGTCGGCGAGCTTGGAGCGGCGCCACTGGTAGGGCACCAGGATCACCGGCAGCAGCCACATGTACCGCTCGATGTTCTGGCTGACGGCCAGTTCGAAGCAGTGCCGGACCGTCTCGTACTCCTTGTCAAGCGCCTCCGCGGCCTCCTCCGGGTCGGCCGGCTCGGGCAGAACCGTCACCCCGCCCGGTTCACCGATGGGCAGCACGCGTCGGCGGTCCAGCACGCGGCCGCACACCCGAACGTTCTGCAACTGGTGCTCCAACACCTGCCGCACGGTGGCCGCCTTCAGCTCTTCCGCGTCCTCCGGAGTCACGACGTCCAGGTGGTAGCGGGCGAAGACGCGCACCAGGTCGTGCAGGCGGTAGCGGTCCAAGCGAAACTCCACCAGGTTCGCCGCCACGAGCTGCCCCAGGGCGCGGTCCGTATCCATCTCCCCGTCCACGCCGCCGAGGTCCATGACCGCGTCCCAGGAGATGCTGGGGCCGGGATGGACGGCCAACTGCCATAGCAGAAACCTGGCTTCGTCTCCGAGAGCACGCGCGGAAACACCCAACGCCACGCGGATCGACCTCTCGTGCTCGGGCACGTGGAGGACCTCCAGCCTGGCTCCTTCCTCTTTCATCTGGGCCAGCAGATGCGGGAGGGCGCGCAGCGGACGGTTCTTGAGCCATCGCTCCACGACGACGAGCGCCAGTGGCAGATTCCCGCAGAGCCGAGCCACTTCGGTGAAGACAGGAGCGTGCTTGGCCCGGTCCTTCTCGGGCACGTTCGCCCAGAGCACTTCAAGAGCCTCTTCGTCCGGCAACAGCTCCACCTTGTGTCGATGCACCCCTTCCTGTGACCGCAACGCACCGAGATCGTCCCGGCTGGTGATGATCACGGCGTTGGCGCCCGCTCGCGGGAGCAACGGAAGCACCTGCTGGGCGTCGGCCGCGTCATCGAGGACCAGAAGCACTGAGAGACGAGCCAGGGCCGAACGCAGGACCCCGATCTTGTGCTGGAGCCCCGTCATCTCCGTCGAGTACGGCGGCACGGCCGCCAGGAGGCCGTCCAGCACGTGCTCGGGCTCGGCGGGCGGGATCCCGGTGTCGCTGAATCCGTTCAACTCCCTGTAGAGGTTGCCGTCCGGGAAGCACTCCCGCAGTCGCTGAGCGAGGGCACGGGCCAACAGCGTCTTCCCCACACCCGCCATGCCGGTGATCAGGACCACCGGCACCCGGCCGGCGTCGCGGTCGGTACGGACGGCGTCGACGAGGGCACGAAGCTCCGGCTCCCGCCCGACGATCTCGCGTTCGGAGGGCGGCAGTTCGTCGGGGGCGGGCGGCCGCAGCGTCCTGCCTTCCCAGGGCTCTCCGCTGCGTAGCCTGTCGATGATGTCCTGGAGTTCTCCGTCCGGCCTGCCGTACCGGCCGGTCCAGTCGTCGAGGAGGCTCTCGCGCTTCTCGTCGGTCATGTCCCGGCCGAAGGCGATCAAGTAGTATCCGCGCACCCTGGGGTTGGCCGGCAACCACGCGTACCACTTCTCCGCTTCCTCCCGGAGCCACTTCTCCTCGTCGGTTCGCCACGCGGCGTCCAGCAGGTCGCACACGGCGGCAACGCGTTCATCACGCATCCGCTGCCGGATCTTCTCGAAGCCCTTCTGACGCAGTCCCCGTAAGGGCTCGTCGTCCTTCCACTCCTCCAAGGCCAGACGGAGTTGCTCGTACTTCTCCAGAGGTGACCGGAGGGCGGCCGCCCGCTGCCGTCCCGCCAGGAAACGGAGATAGTCGACGCTCTCGGCCGGCACGAGGAGCTTGCAGCGACCCGACTTGCCCGCATGGGGCAGGAGCGCTTTCCCCAGGCGCTTGCGCAGATCCGCGACGGCTCGGTCCAGCTTGTCACCGACGTCCTTCCCTTCCCAGAGGACTTCGGCGATCTCCCTTCTGCTGCAGCTGCAGTCCGGCGACGTGACCAGCATCGCGAACAGGGCGGCCACCTTCGATGCCCCGAAGACAACCTCCTCGTCCGCCACTTCGACGCCGATCGAGCCCAGTACCCGCGCGTCCATCCCTCACCCCTTCCGCGCATGACAGCGGGGCCCGCCCCCGGTGACCTTGCGACACCCCTTGATCAGTGCGCAGCAGCGACCCGCTTCATACGCGTGCGCTCCTTCACGCCCCCCAACTACTCAGTTATCACTCAGTTTTCGCTCCGCGGAGGTCCTGGCCGGCCGGGCACGATGGCATCAGCCGCTCGCCGAACCGGTCGAGACGGCACCGTTCCCGATCAGGAAGGATCTTCCGCACATGAACAACCGCCAGCGCAGTCGCAGGCTGAGCCGTCTCAGGACGTCTCCCGGCTTCCCGCCGGATCGCCGCCGGAGGACGGCCACCCCGGCCGAGGGGACAACTCCCGCCACCCCGCGGAGCGAGTCACCGGACCCCTCGGCGCCCGAAACGGCCTGACGTTCAACACCTGGAGGGCGCCCGTCTGCGGGCGGGCGCCCCTTATCCGCTCAGAACAAGCGACACCCTTTTCCGAGCGGTAGGCCCGCAGCCACCCAACGTCACAGACGTCTGTAGAAAAGTGAGACGCCTGAGGCCACTTCCCGTTTTGTCCGGTTCTCACGGATGCTCGCAGCAGCGCACCGACACCGCGACAGCTCGCCTCTCTCCATCCGGCGCCCGAGGCCCTCACTGGGTCAAGGAGGGATATTTCATGATTGATTCCCACGGAACAAGTGCATTCGCCTCAGTGAGGCGGCACTTCGATCACCCTCGGATCAAGGACACCATCGCGTTGACCATCACCATGAACGCGGAAGGGGACGCAGCGACGGCGGAGCCTGTCCGGCTGACCGTCCCCGCCGCTCAGGAAGCCCTCTACGGACCGGACAGCAACCCGCGGCTCTCCGCCGCGATCTGGGAGGCGGCGCTCGCGGCCGCACAGGCCGATGCCACCCCCCACGGAACCGCGAAGCTGCTGGCCATCCGACTCGCGCTGCCGATGCTGAGCGGGACGGTTCATCGCATCTGCGGGCGTCTGCGCGCAGACAGGTCGGACGTGGAGGCCGAGATGATCCTGGCCCTTCTGGGCGGACTGGCGGCGTCGGAGCCGGCAACACCTCTCCGCATCACACCGCTGATCAAGGCGGCGCGCACCAGGGCGTGGCGCTTCGCGCGTGAGGGGCTGCGGGAGATTCCCTCCACGCAGGTGGAGCATGTCTCCCAGGACCGCGCCCTCGCCCCTGCCGGGACGGTGGAATCCGGCTCGTCGCCAGAGATTCTGGACGTACAGGTCGACCGCCCGGACGGCCCGGAGGGGCTGCGGGCACCGCTTCGCTTTCGCGTACGCTCCGAGCACCTGCGGGAGGAAGCTCTCACCGTCACATCCGGCGGGAGGGCGGACCGCCCACCGGCCTTCCGCCCGCGAAGGCGACGGCGTTCTCGGCATCGCGTCGGAACCCTGCCCATCCGCCCGTCTGCGGGGCGGCCGTGACGCCCGGGCCCGGAGGCCGACTGGGCTTCACCGAACTGTTCGACCTGCCGGTCGCGATCGATCTGCGCACGGCCGCCCGCGCGCTCGGGATCTGCACCGAAACCGCGTACCGGCTGAACCAGAGGGGCGTCTTCCCTTGCCCGGTACTGCGCGTCGGCGGCAGGTACCGGGTGTCGACCAGCGAGTTGATGCGCACCCTGGGGATCGATGAGCACCCTGTGTATGCCGTAGACCTCGGGCCGGACGAGGAACCGGGCGAAGTGCCGGGGAAGCGTTCCGGGAGCAGTGCTCCCTAGGCCTCCTGCCGCTCTGCCGTGCGTCCCCGGGACACCGGACCCGAGGCCGCACGGCAGGTGCGGTGGCCGCGACGACACACCCCCGCAGGGGGAGGTCCGCGCGTCGGTGATCCGACGTGACGGTTTCGTGCCACTGAGCGCGGCCATCGGGGCCGTACTGCCGAACTCGCGCGGGGCGCTGGCGTCGGTCAGGCTGCCGACCCAGGGGGCCGGCCGGGAGAAATGGGGAAGCGGGACGCGAAGCGCACTGAAAGGATGGCGCACTCCAGGGCCAGCCGACACGACGCGCGGTACGTCCGACCAGGCCGCCCGGCCCGGCACGCACCCCAGCACCAGGAGACGCACCACCGTGACCCGCACCAGCGCCGTTTCGCTGATCCGTTCCCGCTCTCTCTCCGACGTGGCCGAATACGCCTATGCGGCCACCGCCCCCGCAGAATCCCGGCTGATCTTCCTCGCCGGTTCGTGTCCGCTCGACGAGCACGGCAACACCGTGGCTGTAGGGGACTTCGCGGGCCAGGCGGCGAAGGCCGTGGAGAACCTCCGGACCGCGCTGGCCGACGCGGGCGCTTCGATCGAGGACGTCATCAGCACACGGGTCCTCGTGGCGTCGGCCCGACAGGAGGATCTCGTGGCCGCGTGGGGGGTGGTCCGGGACTCGTTCGGCGAGCACGACGTGCCGAGCACCCTGATGGGCGTCACCGTGCTCGGCTACGCGGACCAGCTCGTCGAGATCGAAGCCGTGGCCGCCGTTCTCGACGCACCGACGTCCGGTGGTCCGGCCTACGACCCGTCGGCGTGATGGCGAGGGGGGAGCCCCCGTACCCCTGTACCCCTGTACCCCGTACGGACGCGCGGACCGCGCCCTTCGCCCCCGCGCGGGCGACGATGGGGAGACCCGGCGCATACGGGGCCGGTACACCCCCGTCACTCGAATGGCACACCCCCACAGCAGGCTCATCTCATATCTGAGATAGTCTGCCGTTATGTCAGACGACTACCTCGTACGCATCGGCAAGCTCATCCGTGACGCCCGTCAGCATCGGGGCTGGACACAGACGCAGCTCGCCGAAGCGCTCGGTACCAGCCAGAGCGCCGTCAACCGCATCGAGCGCGGCAACCAGAACATCAGCCTTGAGATGATCGCCCGCATCGGCGAAGCCCTCGACAGCGAGATCGTGTCGCTCGGTTACGCCGGGCCCATGCATCTGCGGGTCGTCGGCGGCCGCCGGCTTTCCGGGGCCATCGACGTGAAGACCAGCAAGAACGCCTGCGTCGCGCTGCTGTGCGCCTCCCTCCTCAACAAGGGGCGTACGGTGCTGCGCCGGGTGGCCCGGATCGAGGAGGTGTTCCGCCTCCTGGAGGTGCTGAACTCCATCGGCGTGCGCACCCGCTGGGTCAACGACGGCGTGGACCTGGAGATCGTGCCGCCCGCGCAGCTGGACCTGGCGGCGATCGACGCGGACGCCGCGCGCCGTACCCGCTCGATCATCATGTTCCTGGGCCCGCTGCTGCACCGCACCGAGCAGTTCGCCCTCCCGTACGCGGGCGGCTGCGACCTCGGTACGCGCACGATCGAGCCCCACATGATCGCGCTGCGCCGGTTCGGCCTGGAGATCGCCGCCACGGAAGGGCTGTACCACGCCCAGGTCGACCGCTCCGTCACGCCGGACCGGCCCATCGTGCTGACCGAGCGCGGCGACACGGTGACCGAGAACGCCCTGCTGGCCGCCGCCCGCCACGACGGGACGACCGTCATCCGCAACGCCTCGTCCAACTACATGGTCCAGGACCTGTGCTTCTTCCTCGAGGCGCTGGGCGTACGGGTCGACGGGGTCGGCACGACGACGCTCACCGTGCACGGAGTGCCGCAGATCGATGTGGACGTGGACTACTCCCCCTCCGAGGACCCGGTCGAGGCGATGAGCCTGCTGGCCGCCGCGGTGGTGACCGAGTCCGAACTCACCATCCGCCGGGTGCCGGTCGAGTTCCTGGAGATCGAGCTCGCGGTGCTGGAGGAGATGGGCCTCGACTGCGACCGCACCCCCGAGTACGCGGCCGACAACGGGCGCACCCGGCTGGTGGACCTGACGGTACGGCCCTCCAAGCTGGAGGCCCCGATCGACAAGATCCACCCGATGCCGTTCCCCGGCCTCAACATCGACAACGTCCCGTTCTTCGCGGCCATCGCCGCCGCCGCGCACGGCCAGACGCTGATCCACGACTGGGTCTACGACAACCGCGCCATCTACCTGACCGACCTGAACCGCCTCGGCGGTCGCCTCCAACTCCTCGACCCCCACCGGGTCCTGGTGGAGGGCCCGACCCGCTGGCGCGCCGCCGAGATGATGTGCCCGCCCGCCCTGCGGCCCGCCGTGGTGGTGCTGCTGGCGATGATGGCGGCGGAAGGCACCTCCGTACTCCGCAACGTCTATGTGATCAACCGCGGTTACGAGGAACTGGCCGAGCGTCTCAACTCGGTGGGCGCGCAGATCGAGATCTTCCGGGACATCTGACCGGCGGGGTGTTGTGCCCCTTGGGGGCAAGGGGCACAACGCCTCAATCTGCCAGCCGACCTGCGGATACCTACCTTCACGGCCTTTCACTGATCTCTGTCATTTTTCAGTGCCTTGTGCAATGCATGTGCAAGATGATCTTGAATGACTGACGGCGTGCCAGGAAAGACTGAGTAACCGTCAGTCCTTATGGAGGGTTACCGCCGAAGTGACCTCGCAACATCCGATGTCGGTCGCGTCGCGCCGACCGCGTCTGGGCGACGAGGCGAACCGCCATCCGCTCGACGGCTCCGGCCTCGCGACGCAGCCTGGGGTAGACCGCGCACCCAAGTCCTCCGGCTGATCACTTCGCCACGCAGGAGAGGACCCACACCACGCGGGCGCGTCCTCTGTCGTAGACGGGCGCCGTGTCACGGGCTGAGCCTGCGCCCACCTCGTCGGAGCACCCGCCGCGACGTCCGGGCTGGCGGGGTGTCGGGCCGCCCTGCGATGAGCAGCGTGACAAGTCTCCGCGCCCCAGGCTGCGGCAGTGAACACACATCGACACAATGGATAGGAGAGTTGGGACCTCGACAGAGCTGCGGACGCACCGGATCAGGCTTCGACAACGCTGCCGCGGAAAGCTTCTGGGCACTGCTCAAGGAGGAGATCGGCATCCGCACCTGGCCCGACCGGGCCACCGCCCGCGCCTAGGTCTTTTCTTTCATCGAGACCTTCTACAACCGCCGCCGCCTGCACAAGACATTCGGCTACCTCACACCGGCCGAGACCAGGAAGCGGCATCAGCTCGCCCTCGCGGCATAACGATCACGCGTCCGAGATCACGGGGAAACTTTCACCGGGCCAGACACCTACTCCTGCGCCAGCTCATCCTGCTCAACTGACCATCAGTCACGCCGATCAACACCTACGAGAATCTTGGAAGACCCGTTCGCTACACAAACCCGTCCAGGACTCAGTCACGCGGGCAGGCTACTGACGCGCGGCCTCCACAGCCGTGATCACGGCCCGTGAAGGAGACCTGCCGAGCTGCCCGCCTGGCTCGCGCGCGCCTATCCCATCGCCGCCAGCCTGAGTCTCATGACAGCATGGTCCTCCGAAAAGGCGGTGGCGATCTCCAAGGAGAGCAAGTGGATCCGAGTGAACCCCCGTTGATCCAGCGCTTCAGGTCCTGGCTCGAGCCAGCGCCGTCGGCCGAGGACACTGCTCGAGAACTGTTCTTCACCGACGGGCTGGTCGTTCTCGACACGAACATCCTGCTCAGCTTGTACGAGTACACCGAGTCGGCTCGCGAGGACGTGTTCACGGCTCTGGAGGCTGTTTCGGATCGGCTCTGGATGCCGCATCAGGTGGGTCTGGAGTTCGTACGCGGGCGGCGAAGCACTTTGGAGTCCCGCAAGGCCGCCCTTACTGGCGCGGCCAAGGACGTCAACCGGCACCTGACGCAAGCGGTGGCATCGGTCATTGCAGCCCGCAACGTGGTGATCAGCCAGCTGGCGAAGTACGGAGCGGCGCTAGACGTCGGCGAGGAGCTGGCCCTGCTGATCAGCGATTCATCGGTGAGCAACCTGCTGCAGGAAAACCGCGCCCTGTTGAAGAAGCACCTCGACGGGCTCAAGTCGCAGCACGGGCTGCCGACGAATCTTGCCGAGGCTAATGACCCTGTCCTCCTCCGGGTCGCTCACATGTACGGCGATCGCATTGGCGCTCAGCCGGACGACTCCGTGCTTAGGGCGCGGATCGAGGAGGCCGTTGGCTTCCGCTTCCCCAACGAGATCCCCCCGGGCTACCGGGACTTCGGCAAGGACACCCCCGTGAAGGCCGCGGGTGATTTCCTCCTTTGGGAGGAGGTAGTCGAGCACGCGAAAAGCCTTCCGTCCGGATCCCGCATCCTCTTCGTCTCCAACGACACGAAGGAGGACTGGTACGAGACCAGGAAGGGCTCCGGGGGTGCTCAACGACCCTGGCCGAGGCTCTTCGAAGAAGTGCGCACCCGGGCTGGTGCGGAACTCCGTATAGAGACTCCCTCCCTCTTCTACGCCGGTATCAAGCAGTTCCTGCACACGGATCTGGACGCGACCACGTACGAAGAGATCGAGCGGGTCTCTTCAGCACAGGATCTTCCCGTAGACGAGGAAGGCGAGACCGGCCTCGTCACCGTGCACAGCGCGGCCCACTTGGCGCCTCCCCGAGGCCTCGCTACCGAAGCGTCCCAGTCCATCGGACTCGCCACGATGGGGACACGGACCGCTCTGGAGTCGGCGGCGCCGTCGTTCCGCATCTTCCAGTGGTGGATCATCAGTGTCACGGCGCAGTTGGGGCGGCGGGATGCTCAAGCGGCCGAGTACAAGATCGATATTGCTGCCGCAGTACGAGGGGACAAGCCCCCGCGCGGTTCGTGGGAACCTGCGACGGTGTTCAGGCCAGGAGAATGGGTTCACCGGGATTCCTGCTGGATCGCCTCCTGGTTCATTCGGCTGCTGAACGAACTGCCGAAGTCCGACCACGCAGTGCTTCGAAGCCTTGCCGCGCAGCAGGCCGAGGCGAACCGATTGGCCTCTGAGTAGACCAGCACTACTGCCGCAGGGTCTCCGCAACGGCTCTGCGCACATCACGACTAGCCACCCGCGCTCTGCTGCCGAGCAGTGCGCTGAAGAGGAGCCATGGAGAACGAGGAAGCGTACGCCTCCTGGAACCGCCTGAAGCCCGACACCAAGTTCGCCGTGGAGCAGCTGGCGGCTGCGCTCGGAGCGGCTGGTGAGTCAGCCGAGGCGGTTTTCGATGCCTACCTGTTCGCGAAGAAGGATCTGGCCCGCTCGATGCAGGACCTGCTCCGCGCCACCCTTCCGCCGTCCCGTCCTGCCTTCGCAGAGCTGCGCTCGCGCGTCAGTGAGTCACTGCAAGAGCGCTTCGGCGACCGGATCCCCGAGAGATACCTCGCCGTCCCGTACGACTCCGTAGCCTGCCAGGACCTGTTCGGGCTCCTGCGCGAGAACCTGGGCAAGCCGGTGGATGCCGCGGTCCTGCGTGCCATCAATGCGGATGACATCCACACGGAGCGGCGCATCCGCGAACTGCGGGAGCTCGGACTTCGTATCGACTCGGTCAAGCACGACGGAGTCGGCTGCTACCTGCTGGCGTCGCTCTATCTCGATCCCGCTCAGATGCCAGCTCTCGTCGCCAAGGCAATCAAGAAGTCCTCTCTGCCTCAGGCTGAGCAGAACAAGCTGATCGCTGCCCTCGACGCGTGATCTTACTGATGCGCCGACCCGCGAACTCCACGTGTATCTCGGCCGGGTTGGTCTTGCCCACTCTGAAGACCCCGAGGTCAGCGGCCACTAGGATGACCCTGCTGGGAGCCGAGGTCGCCCTAGGTGCGATGGCCAGCCGTCCGTTCGCGGTGGTGACAGCACGGTTCTGCATGAAGAGTGGGGGCTCGGAGTGGGGTTCGCGGCGTATGCCGAGTGGCAGCACGCACTGGAGCAGGCCTTCTTCAGCGAAGAGTGGGACAGCCAACCGGTTGTCCTCTTCGTTGATGAGCGCGAAGCCAGGTCCCTGCAGCAGAAGTACGGGGTCAGTGTTCCGCTCGTAGAAGCGGTGAAGCAGGTCGTGCAGCCCAGTTCGCCGCGGCCGTTTCAGGCTGTGGAGGACTACGAGTCATCGCGGCGGAACGGCGAGCGCGCTCCGTCAGTGCTGCCGCTCCTGGCCTGCTCCGTGATCGCCGCCACTCGGATGGCGAATGACGGAACGCACAGGGCCAACAACTACCACGACCGCTTCTCCGAACTCCTGGCGGACAGGCCCGGCGTCCTGACCTCGCAGCACTACCTCCCCGTTGCTGAAATGTGGAAGCGCCTAGCTGCATGGCAGATGCGATGGCGTGGTTTCCACGGGGTGTGCACCATCCCTTCGATGGAAGCCCTCCCCCACCATCAGGCGCGGATCGGCTATGCCCTGTCTCAGGCAGTGCTGCGAGACTCGGATCGTCAGCAGTTGCTCCGGTTCTTCAATGTCATGCGCGCAAGAGACGAGGCTGCCTGGCCCTTGCCAGGGGACGCGCTGGTCAACGGGGTCAGCGTCTGGGACTACGAGGCCAAGTTCTCCACGTCCTTCCAGCACTCGCTGCGCGACCCTGACTTCCGTCCCCTCGTGGAAGACCTGCTGGCGGCGATCGCCGACGCTTGGGACGGGTCTGACGTCTATGCCCCGCATGGTTCCCTGCGCGGGGAGCTGCTCGTGCGCTTCGAAAGCAAACGGCTGGGCTGGCTAGTGCGCCTTCCGCAGCCCGGTGACCCGAAGTACCAGCTGGAGAACGGTGTCACCCTGCGCCAGATCGCGGCTACGGAGTACTACATGCCGGAGGGTCTCGCCCTCCCGACAGCTCGCAGTCTGCAACGGGGGGCCCAATTGCATGGAGACGGTATAACCGTCTCCCGCTCCGCCGCGCCCATCGTTCTGCTCCGCCAGAATGTCGCCCTGGACTGCCGTACCAGTGCGGAACGGTTCTTGCCGGGCGAGGACCACATGATCCTCTCAGCTCCCGAAGCGGCTCCCGACGTTGAGCGGCTCCTCAGACGTGCGGCCTCGCCGGGACGCAAGAAGGAGCCGGGTCGCCTCTCCTGGATGCCGGACGGTTGGACTCTCCACCATCACGTGGTCTTTGATGATCCCGTCGTCCTTCGCTCAGCCATCCTCGACACCGCCGGCGCGGTTGTAGGGGCAATGCCGGCACCGCGATTCAAGGCCCGCTTGCAGGGTGGCCTCCTGATCGCGCCGGACATCAGCCGCGGCCTGTACCTGGCCGGGGGCGAACCGGACCTTGCATTGCCTGACAGCGCTCCAGGGAGCGTTTTCCTTGATGGCCGGGACCTGCGATCAGGGCCCCGGACCGCTGCACCACTGCAGCTGTCTGCCTGCGAACCTGCCCCCGGCAGGCATACGGTTCAGGTAGAGGGAAGCAGTCTGGAGTTCACGACCGCGGAGTCGGCTCCTTCACTGCGCGAAGCAGCCGTTCCGATCGGATTTCCCCTCGTCGGAGGGTGCGTCAAGGCTTACGCGGAACATGCCTGCGGCGATACGGCGATACGAGGCGCTGCGCTTGGCGCAGGCCTGGCCGAAGCTGATGCTGAGTGGCCTGTCCTGCTATGTCGCCGTGGTGCCGACGAGACACTTTTCCTTTCAGCCGACGGACGCGGGTGGCGAGTTGCTGAGCCCGACATCCCGGGATGGTGGGAGAGGCTGCCCGAGACCCCATCGGGGTACTGCTTCGAAGTCCGCGTGCCTACCTGCGGTGGATGGATCTTCCAGAACAGTCGCGATGCCTGGCGTCTTGAAGCAGCTCTGCCGGCCTTCCCCAACCTGAAGCCGGATACGCATCGTGGGCGGTGGGCTCAGTCAGTACGTGCTGTAGCTGACGTCGGCATCGGGGACGAGTGGGAAGCATGCGTACGGCTCGCGCAGGAGGCCATGCAGTAATGGAGATCGGGAACCTGCTCCTCCGTTGGGCCAGCGAGGTCGGCTACGGGAAGATCGCTGACTTCAAGGCAGCTCTAGCTTGGACAACGCGCAGCCGGGGTGTCAGCGTCCGAGTAGGGGCTGAAGGGCGGTGGCTGCGGGATGTATCGGCGCTCGGTCACATCGATGTCGACTGGCGAGCCGGACGATGGGCTGTTGCGCCGCCCGTGCTGACGACCCTTCCCTACTCGGACGGTCTCGCAGTTCTCACTGGTCGGCGCCCCGCCGCTGTCAGCGATGCTGTGGCGGACCTCTACGACTCCGGCGAGCGGATCCATTGGATTCGCAACGAGACCGCCGAAGGAGACATCACAGTGCCCGACACCCTGCTGCTGGGATACGAGCACCCC
Source organism: Streptomyces sp. NPDC017448 (assembly GCF_044330565.1). Taxonomy (NCBI): domain Bacteria; kingdom Bacillati; phylum Actinomycetota; class Actinomycetes; order Kitasatosporales; family Streptomycetaceae; genus Streptomyces; species Streptomyces sp. NPDC017448. The sequence continues at coordinate 348,695 of NZ_JBIRLM010000002.1, forward strand.
GACAAGCTCCTACAGCACGCAGCGAGCGTCGGCTGCACGTTCGTCCCCTGTGCGTCCCTCCGTCTCTTCGCCCTGCTGCCGGACCTGACGCCCGGCCCTCCGGCCGCTCCTCCGGCCGTCGGCAACATCCACACGGTGGAGCGCTACAACCACGAGAACCGGAATTACGAGCCTGCACAGTCCTATTCTGAAGACGGGCTGTACCGATGGCGCAGCACTGACTGGGCGCGCCTCGTGCAGATCCGCCGGAGGCAGGAGTGGCACAGCACGGAGCATGAGAACGGCGTCTTCTTGGAGCATGCCAGGCTCGGGACAGGCACCATGCGGTGGCGGCCGGAGTCCGGCAAAGGCCGTGAACGGACCGGCAGGCTCTCTGTTGACTGGGGAGCCCCGCTTCCGCCCCTGCACGCAAGAGCCGCCGTTCTATGCACGGGAATCCAGCCTCGAATCCACGAGCAGGCCCAAATAGTCCGCTACGACAACGTTCCCCGGCATGCAGCCGAGAAGCTGGCCGCATCACTGCTCCAGCAGCTCGAAGTCGAGCCCGCAGCAACCCGGAAGGCCGCACGATGACGACTTCGTCCCCCAGCCCGGGCCATCCTTCGGCCTCTGACATCCCCGGCTCGTTCCGAGCGCTGCGGGACACCCTCATGCGTTACTACGACACGCCGTTCGCGGTCGATGACGATTCCGTCATGCGAGAGAGGCGGGAGCTCCTCAACACGGATGGCGGGGCGTGGAGGGAGCCGCTCCTTGAGCTGCGACCGCAGTACCAGATGAGCGGGATGCCTCTGGCGGACTCCTTCCGCGCGGCTGGGGCGCACCGCCAGGCTGCAGAGTTCGCCCGGTTCGCGCTGCCCGACGGCGTGGAGGAGCTCTTCCGCCACCAGCACGACGCCCTTGTCAGTGCGTGCGGGGACGGCCGGGACTTCGTCGTCACCGCTGGTACTGGTTCTGGCAAGACCGAGGCATTCCTGCTTCCGCTGATCGCCGATCTCGTAGCCGAGTCCTTCCATTGGACAGGGCGGGGAAGCAGCCAGCCCCGGTGGTGGCAGGGCCGTGAAGGATTCACTCCCAGCCGGAGCGGCGAGTCCGGCCACCCAGCAGCGATGCGGGCTCTCGTCCTCTACCCGACCAACGCCCTAGCCGACGACCAGTTGGTGCGGCTTCGCCGGGCCCTCGACAGCGATCCGGCCCGTGCGTGGCTTGACCAGCACCGCAACGGCCACCGCTTCTACTTCGGCCGCTACACCGGGGCCACCCCGGTATCCGGGCCTTCGGACTCCCGGCCCGCTCTGGACCGGATGCGCGGCTACATGTCGGGCCTCGAAGACCGCGAGAACCGCAGCGGCGAGCAGTCCCACGACTTCATTCCGCGTGCGGGCGGCTCCGAAATGCACGCCCGCTGGGACATGCAGCATGCTGCTCCCGACATCCTGGTCACCAACTACTCGATGCTCAACATCATGCTGACCCGGCCGCGGGAGGACCCGCTCTTCAGCGCCACCAAGCGATGGCTTGAGACCACCCCGGGGGCCCGCTTCACCCTCGTTCTCGACGAACTCCACATGTACCGGGGAACGGCTGGAACCGAAGTCGCCTACCTGCTGCGGAAACTGCGCCATCGCCTCGGCCTGGACTCAGCTCCCGACAAGTTCCGTGTCCTTGCTGCCTCTGCCTCTTTGGAAGCGGGACGCGACGATGACTTCCTTGAGGCATTCTTCGCGCTGCCGAGCGGTCGGCAGACGGTAATCCCCGGCCACCTTGTGCTGCCTGCGCCGCGGCCAGTCGACCTCTCGGAGCACCTAAGCGCACTGTCTGCGGCCGCCTCCCAGCAACTCACGAGCAGCAAGGCCAACGAGCTGCTGGACTCCACCGGCGCTGCCGACGCGCTCGCCCTGGCGCTTGCGCCTGCGGGAAAGCCGCAGGCCATGCCGCTGCCCGATGCTGCCGAGAAGCTCTTTCCCGGCGCGCCCACGCGCGAGGGGCAAGCGGAGGGGCTGCGGGGCGTCCTCAAGGCCCTCGCCGTCGCGGACGGAAAGGGGCGTCCGAAGCTCCGCGCCCACATGTTCTTCCGCAACATCGACGGCATGTGGGCCTGCTCGGACCCCATGTGCCCCGACGTACCCGGGGAACGCAGTTCGCGGCGCCGTGTCGGCCGCCTGTTCCGTACGCCCACCCCTCGCTGCAGCTGCGGCGCGCGCGTGCTGGAACTCCTGTACTGCCAGAGCTGCGGCGATCTCATGCTCGGCGGATACACCGTGCCGTCCTCGATGGGGCGTGAGGCGTTCAAGGGATCGCTCCATACGGACTTCCCTGACTTCGACCGGCTACCGGACGAGGTGACCGGCGCCCCCGATGCGGGCAACTACGTCGTCTACTGGCCGCGTGCCGCAGCGCTTGGTACGGAGGAGGCGTCGTGGAGCGGCGGCGAGTCCAACAAGGGTCGCCGTGCGGCGTTCGAGTTCCGGGAGAGCCGCTATCTGCCGGACACAGGGCGCCTGGTCAACGACAAGGCGACTCCGACCGGCTGGTCCTTCCACGTCGTACCCGACCGGACGGGGGAGGGCCGGCCCATCGACCTCAAGTCCCTGCCGGCCGTTCCTACCCGTTGTCCCGCTTGCGGAGACGACTGGGAGCAGAGGCAGGTCCGCGACGCCCGCACCGGGGCCATGAAGCCGGTGGGCATCGATCACCCGTCCCGCCTGCGCAGCACTCCGGTGCGGCGGATGCGTACCGGCTTTGAGAAGCTCAACCAGGTCCTGACAACAGAAGTCCTCGGTCACCTTCCGGACGCAGAGCGCAAACTCATCGCGTTCTCCGACAGCCGGGACGATGCTGCAGATCTTGCGAGCGGCCTGGCCCTGCGCCACTACCAAGACCTCCTCCGCCTTATGGCGGCCGACGCTGTGCAGGGGCAAGGCGACCCGCAGTCAGACCTTCGGCTGTTCAAAGCGTTCTACGGTGGCGGAGGCGCTTCCACCGACCGGGACCAGGCAGTCGAAGCCATCACTCGTCTGCGCGGCAGGCATCCGCGGGAAGTAGCCGACCTCAAGGACATCCTCCAGAACGACCCCCTCGCCGATCCTGCGCGGATGCCGGAACTCGAGTCCGTTCTCGGCCGCCTGCCGTCGTTCGCGGACCTGCGCTACGACCTTCGAGGGCGCCTCCTCGACCGGGGCATCAATCCTGGCGGCCCCGCGGCTTCCTTGCAGGAGCACAAGGGGATCCGGTGGACGTCTCTCTTCGACTGGAAGGGTGACCGGGGACGCAAAGCGGGCCTTATCGGTGACCAGGAAGATTTCCTCTCACGCATCGAAGACAACCTGGGCCGCGAGTTCGTGCAAGGGCTCTTTACTGGTGCCGGCATGGACTTCGAATCCCTCGGTCTCGGCTGGCTCAGCTTCTCCGACGACCGCTCCCCCATCGACTTGTCGGCGAGCTCCGGCCTCTCCCTGGCCCGGGCCAGCCTGCGGGTACTCGGCATGATGCGCCGCTTCAAGGAACTGCGCGGCGGCTCCGAGAAGCCGCCGGCTCCGCTGGCCCGATTCTGGAAGGCTGTCGCCCAGAGGGAGGGTACGGAGTACAGCGAGGTAATCGATCGCGTCCTCGCTGTCTGGGGAACTGCCGTTGTCCAGTACACGATCGACCCCGCCAAGGTCTCCTTGAGAGTAGGCAGCGGGTGCACCTGGACCTGTACCACCTGCCGCCGCCCCCACCTCCATCCTGGCGCGGGCATCTGCACCAAGTGCCGAGCCCAGCTGCCCTCCGACCCTCAGAAGTACGAGGGCGCGCTCAACGACGACTACTACGCGTGGAAGGCGGACAGCGGCACCGGAGGGTTTCCGTTGCGCGCCGCCGAACTCACCGGCCAGACTGACCGCATCGAAGCGCAGTCCCGTCAGGCGAGGTTCCAGGATGTCTTCCTCGGCGAAGACGACGTCGAAGCTGCCGACGGCATCGAAGTCCTGTCGGTGACAACAACTATGGAAGCGGGCGTCGACGTCGGATCCCTCCACACCGTCATGCTGGCCAACATGCCGCCGACGCGGTTCAACTACCAGCAGCGGGTCGGACGCGCCGGCCGGCGGGGGCATCCGACCGCGGTCGCCCTCACCGTCTGCCGCGGTCGCAGCCACGACGAGCACTACTTCGCCCGGCCTCAGGAGATCACCAACGCGCCGACTCCTGCCCCCTACCTCGCTCTCGGTATGGAGTCGGTTTTCAAGCGGGTCCTACTCGGCGAAGTACTCCGCCAGGCGTTCGCCTCAATCGCCGCCTCGGGGGTTTTCAAGAGCACACCGCTGACTCAGAACATCCACGGTGAGTTCGGTCTGGCCGAGGACTGGCCGACGCACTCCGATGCGGTCCGTCGTTGGGTCGCGGAACACCAGGGAGATGTGGCGGCCGCGGGACGGGCGCTCCAGGCCCGGACACCCGAACCGGTCGCATCTCTTGAGCCAACGGCCTGCGTAGATGGACTCATCGACCAGATCGATAAGGTTGCCGATGCCGCTAGCGGCCATTCCGACCTGAGCCAGCGCCTCGCCGAATCCGGCCTGCTTCCGATGTTCGGTTTCCCGACCAGGGTCCGCTACCTCTACACCCGTCTGCCAGACCGAAACTTCCCATGGCCGCCGGACGGAGCCATCGACCGGGACCTCTCCCTCTCCCTCACCAAGTTCGCACCTGGCGCAGAGACTCCTCGCGATGGGCGCCTGCACCAGTCGATGGGCGTTGTCTCCTTTCGGCCGGGCCTAACCAAGCCCATCGCGCAGGAGGAGCCCTTCGGACCCGAGAACTGGGTTGCCATGTGCCGTCTCTGCGCGCACATCCAGCCCGTGGACCAGGAGAGCGACGCTGTCTCCTGCCCGGCGTGCGGAGCCGCCGGGCGCAGCTATACGGCGTTCCCCTTCCGCGAACCAGCAGGTTTCCGCGCAGGCGAGCCGCGAGACTACGACGGATCCCGCGAGTGGGGCCGCGGCGGAGCGAGCACGCGCACCGCTGCCGACCTTGAGAACGACGCCCCCCGCGTTCGCCGCACGGCCGACGACTGGCTTGTTGTCCACGCTGGCAGCGGCAGCCGCTACACCATCAACAGCAACAACGGCCGCCTCTTCCGCTTCAAGAAGGCCAATGGCCCGTGGCGCGGCTATCACGTCGTTGACAGCCCCAAAGCCCAAGCAGACATAGAGACCGCACTGGGCGGTACTGAGCACACGGACATGCTCTTCATCGGCGCCCGTGCCGCAGTCGACCCCGTACGGGGTCTCAGGTTCGACATCTCCGCGTACGGCCAGCAGCACGGCTTCACCGATCAAGTGCACGGTCGCCGAGCTGCTTGGTACTCCTTGTCCGCCCTGCTCCGCCGCGCCGCGGCCCCGTACCTCGATGTCCAGTCTGAGGAGCTCATTGCCGGCATCCACGGGTCAGCCTCAACCGCCTCCCCTGTCTTCGCCTATCTCGCAGACAGCCTCGAAAACGGCGCAGGATTCAGCACCCATCTGGGCGCAGTGGATGAGATCGACAAGTTCCTAGGGACGGTCGTCACCTACCTGGAGAAATTTGGCGCAGCCCACGCAGATGAATGCCTCGGCTCCTGCTACCGCTGTCTTCGCGACTACTCGAACATGCGCCTGCATCCTCTCCTCGACTGGCGTCTCGCCCGGGACTTGCTGGGTGTCCTGCGCGGCGGGGACTTGCAGGTCGACACAGCGGCCCACGAAAGGCTGCTTGACCGCTGGGCTAGGGACCGGACAGAAATCGAAGCGAACCTACGTCGGACACCCGCTGGCCTCATCGCTGTGGTGGAGAGCGACTTCTCAGAAGAACCCCTCGCCGTGGCGGTCAAGCACCCCATGGAGTCGGCTGAGTCTGGGTCCATGGCGCTGCGGCTAAGCAAGCTGTCAGAAGCCGCTGTCGAGCTAGGAATTGCCGAGCGGACCGCGTTCGTGGATGCGTACTGCCTGGACCGGACGCCGGCGGCAGTGACCTCCGCGATTGCCCGGTACGCCGAGGATGAGCTGTGATAGGAAATCCGCTCTTTTCGCACTCTCCGGAGCCCGTGCCCGAAGTCGGCGGAGCCTCGGCCACGCGATTGGCACTCATCAAGCGGGAGCGACAGCGTCGGCTCTCCCTGATCGCTGCCCGGGCCGCAGGCAAGGAGGCACCCGGTTCCGCCCCCGCAGTGCCCCAGAGCCCTGAGCTACTCGACTCCGTACCGGGGAACTCCCCCACGGCGCGACTACCCGAAGGGTTTCTCTCCGAGGAGCAGTGGAGAGCTGCCGTCGGCGCGGTCCAACGCCTCGCTCAACGCGTACGCGCAGCGGGGTTCCCGGCAAACGGTCTCGAAGAGCGGGCTGAGGTGGCCGACAAACAGTGGTTGGCGGCGGCAGCTGTCTCCGCTGTTCAACCGCTGCGCTCCATCGCAGCCGTCTGCGTGCTGGCCGAAGCTCTGGACGCGTTCCCGAATCTGCTACCTCATCTGCAATCGGCTCGCGCACTGGCATTGGCCGACGACTTGCCCGGCCGGATCCCTGATGGCCACAACAGCGAGCAGGACGCCGAAGGCCGGAAGGAGGACCCCGACGCGGCGTGGAGACGCTACACCTCCTACATACGTGTGACCATGGGGATCCGCATCACTGAAGAGGCACAGCAGGAGCTCCTGCTGCACCTGCCGTTGCCTGTCATCGACGACCTGATCGACCAAGGGCGCCTTCGCAACCAGGGTATAGGTGTCGCTGACGACCGAAGCCTCTACTTGCAAGCGCGCATAGCCCCAGCACAAGTGCCGACCCAACGGCTCGCGGAACTCTGCTGGGACGATGAGATCGTACGGCGCAGTTGCATCACACGCCTCGCACAAGGCGACGTCACGGCCATAGACGACCTGATGCCGTACGCATCGGAGCCTTGGTCCCTGGCCTCCCAGCTGAGAGCAGTTCGTGACAGCGGCAACATCCCCAGAAGTCTTACAGATCACAAGTGGCTCTGGCCCGTTCTGGAGAATCTCGCTCCAAAAGCCCGGATAGACCTGACCGCCCAAAGAGAATTTGGAAGCTGGTTCATGGTCCGGCGGACTCTCTGGATGGTAAGGAATGGGAGTCTGGCGGAACTGCACGGTGACAAAGATCGCGCGGACATTTTCTTCCGACACGCGTGGGATGAGACGAGAGCCCTGCAGAGGCTCACGGCAGCCGCCAGGTGGGAAGGTCACAATACCCGCGCCTTTCTCCGCATCCTCCGGACTTCGCCCAAACCGTCGTATGACGATGCCCTGGAGGAGATCCATCCATCCTCTGCCCGAGAGAGGGTTGGCGAGGACCGGCTTCCTCCGCGAACCCGTGCGAACCTGGAGGGCAACAGAGAAGTCATCCGGAAGCTTCAGCACCGCCGGGAGAGCGCCTACGTGCTGAATCCCTACATCGCACTGGGACTTCAGGACCTGGCCCCCGAGTCTGAGTGGAAGAGCGCATGGCGAAGACTGCGCCGTCGCCTCAGCGGAGAAGGCGAAGCAATGGCGAACCAAGCCAAGGACGCCATCCAGGATGAGGAGCGCGGTCACGCCGTGACTGGATCCTTCCGGCTGCCGCTCTCTCCGGAAAAGTGGGAGCTGTCGTCTGCGGCCAATGTGCCTGTCCATGATGGAGCCCGACCTCTGCCGCGCCGTACTGACCCGGCAACCACCAGCGAACGCGAGTACGCGAGAAGCCAGGCTGCAAGTGACATCCTTCGAGCTGCCTGTACCACCCTGGGACTGCACGATGCGGCAGGTACCAGCTCAGCCCCCCATCTGAAAGCAGCAGCAAGTGAGTAGCAATTCGAATAAGCGCAAACTGACTTCGGGCGGCAGGTCAAAGCGGCGACGAAGGCCTCACCAAGGAAGCACCCCTTCCGGTACGGCCGATCAGAAGCAACAGACCGTTCCCAAAAGGAAGATGCCGATCTCTACTGGAGGCGGCCGAGAGGTACCGCGTGATCGCGCGGTTGAGATCCTCATCGGACCGGGCCATCCAAGAGTCGCTGTCGGCACATTTGATGCTGCAGCCCTGCTTGCCGAGCTGCTGTCTGTGCTCGAACCGAGAATCGAAGCCGGTTTGGGCGCTCTATGCGAAGCCCTCGGCGAGCAGGACGACGGCGGCACCGCACGTGCTGCGCGATCAATGGGTAAGCAGATCGCAGACTCCGTGCGCGCTGGCGTGGTCGAAGGTATGCGAGTAAGAGAGCGGCACCTTGCCCAACTGGCGGTGATCGACCGGGCAGCAGCCCACGCATCTTCTCTACGGGAGCTGCGGGATCGGATCGAGACTGAGCTGAAGCTCGCTGGTCTCCAGCGCGTGATCGAGCCCGGTGACCTGTCCGCGTTCAACCTGGCGCGGTCCAACGAGGAAACTGCTGCCGATGCACCTCCGACAGCGGGCGACGCATACGAGGTTCTGAGCCCCGCTTACCTGGATACCGAGACCAATCGAACAATCGAGTCAGGCTGGTTGCGGCCACTGGGGGCCGGCTTCGCGGAGCCTCCGCCGCGCGGGAAAGAGCACGGGAGTCACTCACGTCGGCACCCCCGGGGAGGGGCGTCCGAGACACGGCATGTTTCGGTCGGCGATCGGGAGCAGACCGTCCCCGATCTCCGGGAGAGCAGTGCGTCTCCGAACGAACGGCCCGCTGCCGACCATCATGACTGGCGCCTCGTAGAGATGGAGGCCGAAGGCGCCCCGTCGGAGAAGTTGCCTCTCCGGCAAGCTGAAGGTGTTGGCGAAGAGGCACCTCCGGTGAGTCCTGACGAAGGCCAGAAGTCCTATGCGGACCAGTCGATGCCTCACGTGGCAGCGGCACGTGGTGGAGGCGCGCGTTCGGCGAACAGAGCCGTTCCCCCACTCGTACGTGCATACGCGGCGAAGCTCCGCGGCCCGGAGCAAGCAGGGAAAAGCGACCACGCTGACGACAAGGGGGACCAGTGACTTTTGGAATCGACTTCGGTACCAGTAACTCGGTCGTTGCACGCTCGGACGGGTTGTCGAGCGAGATCGTTCCTGTCGACGGTGGAAACGTGCCTGCACAGTGGCGCCTTCCAGAGTCCGAGGACCTGTTCCCCAGCGTCCTCGGCATCCGGGAGCTGCAGCGCACGCTCTGCTTTGGCTGGACGGCGAAGACGTCTTCGACCGTCCCGATCGACGCAGTCAAGCGCATGCTCGGAACCCGTTCCGCGGGCACTGAGCTAGCTGACGCCGACAGCCCTCTGCTTGACGAGCACCACGTCTGGCTTGCCGGGCAGCCGTTCCGCAGCACGGCGGCTGCTGCAGCCCTCTTCTGCCAGATGAAGGAAGCTGCTCAGCGCGCTTTCCTCGACCTCAGTGAAGCTGTCATCACAGTTCCTGCGAATGCGACCGGTGGGGCCCGATACCGAACCCGGGCTGCAGCACGGTTGGCCGGCATCAATGTGAAGGCCCTCCTCAACGAACCAACCGCAGCAGCGATCTCTTATGCGAATGAAATTGACATCGCGGGAAATCTGCTCATATTCGACTGGGGTGGTGGCACTATTGATGTCACCCTGCTGGACTACGATGGCAAGTACTTCGAGGAGCTCTCCTCTCGAGGCATCGCGGCGCTTGGCGGCCTCGAATTCGATGAGGCGCTGGCCCGGATTGTCCTGGAGAAGCTCGGCGAGATCCCTGAAAAGATGTCACGGGGCGAGCGTGACAGATGGCGCAGAGTCGTTGAGCTCACGAAAATCTCACTCTCTCGACGGGATGTCTCTGAGGTTCCTCTCGATATACCGGAACTTGGGAAGTCTCTCAAAATTTCCCGTACCGAGTACACCGCGGCAGTGGCCCCGCTAATTGAGCGGGCAATGGAACCGCTGGCGCAGTGCCTGCAAGACACCGGCGTCACCCCGGCCGGCGTGGACGCAGTCCTGATGATCGGCGGTACTTCTCAGATCCCCGAGGCCCGGGATGCAGTCGCGAGCATCTTCGGCGCTGACCGCATCATCCCGCCTGAGCTCTGCAACCCCATGACAGCTGTGGCTCGCGGCGCTGCCATCTACTCCGCTGCTCTTGACGATCCCGACCATAAAGACCGCTTCAGCCTGGTCACCAACTACGATCTCGGGACCGCCTTCGATGCAGGCCCGCGCAAGGGATTCCAACCGGTGATCCGCCGGAACCGGACCCTCGCTGCAACCGGTGAGTGCCGCTTCCTTCCCTCGCGCCCGATGGCTTCTTCTGTGACCGTAGAGATCGTCGAAGGCGAGAATGGGTACCCTGCCGACAGTGATCGCGCCTTCCCACTAGCCGGTCTGGAGGTGAGGCTTCCAAAACCCGAGCAAGATCCTGAGCGGAATGCCCTGCTCGTCCGATTCATTTATGACCACAGCGGAATCCTGACCGTAAAAGTTACGCATGAGTCGACTCAGCGCCTTCTTTTCAGTGGCGAGATCGAATCCTTTGGAGAGGACGGAACCCCTCTCCAAGAAGGCTTGCAGAGCGAGCTGATCCGACTCCTTTCCCTTGCGGATACTCCACTGATAGAAAGGGGTGAGCGGCCCAAGGAGCCCAACGATGCGGAAGAGGAGAGGGAAAGCTCGCGCCTCGACTCAGGGCTGACCGTTAACGGCGTCCCTCAAGCAGCGGTTTGACCCGCATCGGTGGGAACCCCTTCTGGTCTCACCGGATCCACGATCGTGCGAGTCAGCTGATCTTGGAGCGGTGCTGGGTGAAGAAATCATGGCGCTGGTGGTCGTCCTGACCAACGAAGGCCTTGAACTCGCCGAGGGTGTAGGCGTCGGCCCCGTTGGAGCGCATCACAGTCGTCATCTCGAAGTCGTGCTTGAGGTGGTTAAGGTGCCGCTCCACCGTCGGGTGGTCCATGGCAGTGCCCGCGGCCGAGAGCTTCGTGATGATTTGGTCGACTGACAGCGCCCGTGTACTGCTGCGCAGCAGTTTGTATACGGGGTCGGTGACGACATCTGCAGTTTCCACGAGATCGTGGGGCTCGCCCTCCATCTTCAGGGCGTTGTAGATCGATTTGCCGAGTGCTTTAGCGACGGGAGGCGGGAACGCGTTGCCGATCTGGCGGTACACGCTGGTCTTCCGTCCGTGGAACCTCCAGCGGAAGTCGTCCTCCTTATCGGAGACCTCGCTATCCGCGTCCTGCCAGCCCTGGATGCGGGCGACCATGGCCGTGGTGAGCTTCGGGCGCGGGAGGCCCTCGATGATAGGGGGCCCGGCTGCAGTGGGCGCCTCGTCTGCTACGCCCATCGCGTCGACGCCCCTCTCCGCCCACGCGCGCTTGGCACGCGTGGGGCCCAGGTCGGCTCCGCCGTGCTTCTTCGACCCTCCGACGATAGTGGGCGCAATGCCGGTAGCTCGTTGGGCCCACTCCTTAGCGCCCGTCCAGCCGTTCTCCGCCATAAGGTCCTCAAGGAGCTCCCCGACGGACATGGCCTTCTCAGGGTTGGGCTCAGGCCAATGGAAGTAAGGTGCGTACTCCTCCTGCAACGCCACCAGGACGAAGCGGGGGCGCAGCTGGGAGACGCCGAAATGGTCCGCCTGGAGGAGTTTCCAGTCCGCGATGTACCCGTACTCCTTGAGCCGGTCGAGGACGTGCTGGCGATAGCCCGCGAAGCGGTTGGCGCTGAGTCCGCGCACGTTCTCCAGCAGCAATGCCTTCGGCCGCACCTTGCCGCAGAGCTCGATGGCCCAGGCGAAAAGATCGCGCTCATCGCTTGAGCCCAGCTGCTTGCCTGCGATGCTGAAGGGGGGGCAGGGCACTCCGCCGGCGAGAAGGTCCAGGTCCTTTGCATCGATGACCGGGTTCCAGACAGCAGGGTCCGCGACGTCGCCGACCTTTACGGAGTCGCGCGCCTCGTCTTCGCTGTATCCGAGGAACTCCACAAGATTGCGGCGCAGCGTCTCGGCAGCCTTGTCGTCGAGCTCGATGGCGAGGCGGTGGCGGAAACCTGCCCGCTCCAGCCCGAGGGTCTGGCCGCCCGCGCCCGCACAGATCTCGACGACCTCAAGCGGCTTCTCAGCCTTGACAGCCGACATTTCGATCTCCCTCCAGGCACGCCAGGCTCTCCAGCGCAGAACCGGCGGCGCCGCTGCAACCACCGTCATGAACACACGGGCATCCGGTAGCACAGGCTCCGCGCCAGCACCATAGTCGCAGGTGGCGGCCCAGGGGTGCTTCTCGGCCTCTGCGAATCAGACAAGGCTGGCAGTGTACGCGGCAGCAGTGACAGCTCGCATGATGATCATTAAACGCGATGAGCCTTCAGTGCTGGTCAGGCGTCCAGTGCATTGCGGACTTCCTCCTGCGCTTCGCTAGGAAGACGGCGGTAGGCATTCCACGCCCGCTCAAGCGCTGTCGAGCCGCGGCGGCCCCGCTCGGCCCACCGGGCCAGCCGCCGCTGATCTGCTGGGTCCAGGTTCTTGATCTCGGCGAGGGCTTCATCGGCGCGTACCACCTGGCCGCCGCCACCAGCACGGCATCGCTTGCATTCCGTGACGAGGAGCTCCTCCTCGCTGCCGTCGAGGAGAACAGAGGTACGCCGGGTGACCGAAAGCACTGCCGTCTGGTTCGAGTCATCCAGGTAAGGTTCTGCACCGCCGATACCGCACACCGTGCACATGTAGTCGTCGCGAGACAGAACGGCCTGGATCTGCTTGGCCGTGATCGCCTTCCGGGGCGCGGCTGCCCTGCGGGCCGCTGGATCCCACACCGGCACCCCGGCTTCCACGAAACGCTGGTCCTCGGCCATGAGCGAGGCGTCCTCAGTGTTCGTGTGGATGACCCACCCGTAGGGCCGGAGGTCTCGCAGGCGGCGGTCTGCCTGCGAGACGCCGGGGAACGCGTCGCGCAGCTGCTCTTTGGTGAAGGTATTGCCCTCACCGACCTCCTGGACGAGCCACAGAGCTCCCCTGATCATGGTTCCGCCCTTGAGCGCCGGGTCGTTCCAGGCGGGGAGGGTCACGTCTGCTCCGTTCCTCGGGTCGTCAGACGTGCAAGTCTGGATGATCACCCGTCCCGTTGTCAGTGACTCCTGCCATTATTCCTGACAAGCGCGTACGGCTGCTTACCCACCTAGGAGAGGCCTGGCTATGGCTGTGAAGTTCGGTGTTCCGCCCGAGGGCGAGCGGATCCGGTCCATGGTCGAGGAGCGGCTGAGGCAGGCCATGGCTGAGAACGGCGCCAAGGTCACGGTGGAGTGGCGCGGCGAGCAGAAGCACCTGAGCGTGATCTCCATGCCGGTGGACCTCCTCTACCTCAACCCGGACACCCACCGCATCCGCGCGCAGCGCACGCTGGACCCCGAACAGAACCAGGTACTCGAAGAGGAACCCTGGAGCGAGGATGCGCAGGACTACCTCGCTCTCCTCCTCAGTCGGAGCCCTGCGAATCCGACGCAGACGGACCCCGACTTCACTGCGCTGCAAGACGAGCTGGACGACTTCGGGCAGAAGGAGCCCGGCATCATCAGCCCCGACGGAATCCTCGTCGACGGGAATACCCGCTGCGCGGCCCTCCGCAAGATCGGGATCAAGGACATCCGCGTGGGGGTCCTGCCTGCGGACACGTCGCGGCGCGACATCAACAACGTCGAGCTCGCCCTCCAGCTCCGGAAGGACAAGCGGCGCGAATACTCCTACATCAACCGCCTCATCGCGATCGAAGAGGAACTGGCCCACGGACGCCGCCCGGAGGACGTGGCACGGGACTTCAACATCAAGACCACCACACTGCGCCAGGACCGGTGGGTCTACGAACTCGTCAACGACGCCATCGACCGCAGCAAGGATCCGGCCACCGGCGTCGGGCTGCGCCTGGTCGACTTCGAAGACCACCAGGAGAAGCTCCGCGAGCTGCAGCGCGACTACACCAAGCTCGCGAAGACGGATCCGGACGGAGCCGAGCAGCTGAAGGAGTCCCGGCTCGCGATGGTCGTCCTGAACTACCCGAAGACCTCGGTCCGCCTCGCTGAAGCCGACTTCCACACCCGTTTCCTCGACGAGCGGCTGCCGGCCGACCTGCGCCCCGCCGCGCAGGATTCCGCCGCAGTGTCCATCCCCGGCCTTCCGGGCGTCGCGGTCCAGGACGGCACCGCGGTGGTGAAGGCGACCCGGGCCCTCACAGACAGTCTGCTCAAGGCCAAGGCCGCGGCCCTCGCCGGCGCCAAGCTCACGCCCGCGGAGGTCACGCAGGCCGCTGCGAAGATCAAGTCGGCCCGCGGCACGTTCGACGTCGCAGTGAAGATGGCAGGCCAGAACGCCCAGCTGCAGAAGCGGAAGATCGCGGTGCCCGAGCGCCTGACGGACGCCGCCGACTACGTGAACCAGTGCGCAGCGGAGTTCGCCGAGGCGAAGGCGAAGCGTGCCCTCGACGAGGACTCCTTCGACGACGCACTGCTCACCCTCCGTGCGAGTCTCGCGCGCCTGGCCAAGCAAGCGGGCCGCACGTTCAGCTCGCCGGGGGACGGCGTCGAATGGCTGCTCAACGCCACCCGGGAGAGCTGATGGGAATGCCCGCAACCGCTCCGAGCCTGGAGATCGGCTTCGGTGACAGCGTGGCGAAGGCCCGCTTGCGGGCCGGCGCCGGGCATGAGGCAGACCTGCGCCGTCTCGCCCTCCGCTTCCGCAGCAGCGTGCAGCGCTCCCCCGTGAGCATGGACATCGACATCGACGACCTCCTGACGAACCTCGTGGCGCTTACGGCATGGCCCGCGCAGTCGAGCGTCTCGTGGGACCCGCAACTGGCCGCCCTTGCGACGGACTCCGCAGTCGACGCCCAGACGGTGTCCGAGCGCCTCGACCCGGCGGCCGGAGGGGCAGACGAAGTACCCGAGAACGAGGTCGACGCGCTTCTCGGCCCCGGGTGGACCGCGGACCTCACTTCGTTCCAGCGCCGGGACATCGCCAAGCTCCTCTCGCTGCGCCACGGGGCCAACTTCTCCGTCCCCGGGGCCGGCAAGACGCGCGTCGGACTCGCCGTCTTCCAGGCGCTGCGCACGACCAAGGGCGTCGAGCGCCTGCTGATCGTCGGCCCGAAGTCCTGCTACGAGTCGTGGCAGTACGAGAACGAGCAGTGCCTCAGCGAGCCGCTGCGCATGGAGGTGCTGTCCCGGGACACCGACCCGGCAGCGGACGTGCTCATCATCAACTACGAGCGCCTCAGCCAGTCCGTCGAAGAGCTCGGCCAGTGGCTGACCATCCGGCCCTCCGTACTCCTCCTCGACGAGGCGCACCGGATGAAACTCGGCGTGGAGGGAACGTACGGGGCGGCCTGCCTCGCCCTGGGCCCGCGGGCACGCCACCGCCTGATCCTGACAGGCACCCCGGCTCCCAACGGAGTCAAGGACATCGAGAACCTCTTCGGTTTCGTATGGCCCGGGTACGGGCGCCAGAAGGTGACGCAGGCCGTGGCCGGCGGCGACCTCGCCAAGGCCAGCCAAGTGCTGCGCCCGCTGTTCACCCGCACGACCAAGCACGAACTGGGGTTGCCCCCGGTGACAACGACCCTCCGCACCCTTCCGATGCCCCCGCTGCACCACGAGGTGTACGAAGCCCTCATCGGCCGGTTCTCCGCCCGGGCCGCCGGATCGGAGGGCGACTTCCAGGCCCTCGGCAAGATCATCGTCTATATGCTGATGGCGGCCACCAGCCCGGCCCTGCTCGCTGTCGGCACAACCCGCTACGAACCGCTGACGTACCAGGTCCCGCCTCTGGCCGTGCCCGAGGGCAGCCCGCTCTTCGACCTCATGCGGGACCTCCCCAGCTACGAGATGTCCCCGAAGTACCGCGAGGTCCTTGCCATCGTCGCGAGGAACGCGGCCCAGGGCCGCAAGACCCTGGTGTGGTCCACGTTCATCCGCAGCCTGAACACCCTGGAGCGGGTCCTTAGGGAGTTCCGACCGGCCATGGTCCACGGAGGCACGGAGGACCGCGAAGCAGAGATCGAGCGCTTCCGGAAGGATCCAGACTGCATGGTGCTGCTGTCCAACCCGGCCACGCTCGGCGAGGGCATCAGCCTGCACCACGACTGCCACGACGCGGTCTATGTCGACCGCGACTTCGCCGCCGGACGCTTCCTGCAGAGCCTCGACCGGATCCACCGCCTCGGCCTCGCGCCCGAAGCGGAGACCCGCATCACCGTGCTCGCCTCCGAAGGGAGCATCGACGAGGTCGTCGAGCAGCGGCTGAGCGACAAGCTGCTCTTCATGGGGCGCATCCTCGACGACCCCGCCGTCCAGGAGCTCGCAGACCTCGACGAGGAGCCATCCGTCGGCGGCGGCCTCGACCAGAGGGACCTCCAGGCGCTGATGGGCCACCTCCGTGGCCGTCCCGCCTAGCCCCGTCCTGCGCGCCGCCCTGCGGTGGCTGGAACGGCTCCCAGACTCCAGCCCCGCACGGTGCCGCGCACTGTTCACCAACCACGCCGACTACAGCGACCTCACCCCCACTCAGTACGAAGCGGCCTACACATGGCTCGGCGAGACCGGCCTGCTCGCGGACCTGGACAACATCGCCGCAGCAAGCGAGCCCCTCTTCCGCGCCGCTCTGGCCTCCAGTGGCGTGCCGTGGCTCCAGGACGCCGACATCCTCGTGCGCGGCCCGGAGGAGCTTCCCGAGGATGCCCTGCGGGCCGCCGATGCCCTGGGTATCTCTGAGAACCAGGCGTACGAGCAGGTCAGTGCGGTCTGGGGCAAGGTCGATACGGAGGCGCGGGCCCTCATCGGCAGCGCCGGCGAGCTGGCCCTCATCGAGCTCCTAGCCGAGGCCACTGACGTCCGCATCGAACACGTCGCCGCATACTCCGACGGCTTCGGGTACGACATCGCCGTCCACGCGAGGCGGCACCCGCTGCATATCGAGGCGAAGAGCACGGTGCGACGCGGACGGCTGGCCATCTATCTGTCCCGCCATGAGTACGAGACCATGCGCCGCGACCCGGCATGGCAACTCGTAGCCGTACACCTCACGCAGGACCACAAGATCGCTGCGGTCGCATCCGTCTCTGCCGAGTGGATCAGCGCCCAAGTTCCGCAGGACGGGGGCCCTTTGGGGCGGTGGGAGGCGTGTCGTCTCGACGTACCTCCTGAAGCGGTCGTCCCAGGCATCCCGCGGCTGGCCCCTTTGCTCGGGGCAGGGACGGCCGGAGCAATGCTTCGAGGCGGCGTGAGCGGCTGAAGGCGGGAGTGCTGTGCTAGGGCTCCCGCCTTCTTCGGAGGGCGCTTACGGCCGCTGGACGCCGAGGTCCGTCAGCAGGAACTCCTCAGCTTCGCCGACCCACGCCTGCAACTCCTGCTCAGGGCAGTCGGCTGCAGGCAGGGCATCCGAGAAGGCTTCCTTAAGGGCCAGCCGCCACTGGTCCGCAGTACCGCGGAGCCGGAAGGGGCCGACCGGCAGCGTGATGCCGTCCTCGTCGACCGCCAGCGGGGCACTCTCGCCGGCCACGGTGACGTCACTGTCGAGTCCGCTTGCAGCAGCATCGAGCGCTGCGTCCAGTTCAGCGGTGTCGATCCGGCCGGCCCAGTGCTGTGTCCCGGCCTGTGCCTCGGCGAGCAGCATGGTACGGCTCCCCGCGCCATACCCGGTCAGGACAAGCGACCGGCGGGGCGCCTCGGAGCTCGCGCTGCTGGCGTCCCCCGCATCGATAAAGGAGGGGCGGAAGCGCTCGAGGAGGGCGTTGATCCTTCCTGCGAGGAGCGCACGGCGAGCAACGAGAAACTCCCGGAACCCGTCAAATTCCAAGACCCGGGGGTCAGCCGTCGGGACAGCGTGAGCAGCCAGGTCGTCGGCCTGCACCTCCCCGATGTACTCGGCGGGAGACCGGTTTCCGATCATGTTCTTGGCCGTTTGCGGCGAGACGAAGACGATGTTCGCCAGCTCGTTGATCTCTGCCGACGAATACTTGTTGCGGTGGTTCCGCAGCTGCACAGCAGGGTGCAGGCTGCTGTACTGCAGCTTGTCGGTCCCTTCGGCAACAACGGAGATGGGCCCGCCAGCCCACCAGTCCTCCGCGCCGGAATGGGCTGCTGCCAGGTAGGAGAGCATGATGTACGGGCTCTGGATGTTCCGCCCTGCCAGATCTCGGGCGGTGACGCGGAAACCCTTCTCCTCCAGGCGCAGGTTGGCGAGGAGCGCGCGGACAGGCTCGACGGAGTCGAGGGCGTTGACGTCCTGGGTCAGGGCGCTGTCCGTCGCACCGCCGTAGCGGTTGCTTCCGGACGCAGCGAGGAACCAGTAGAGCAGCCCTTTCTCCACCTCAGGGTCTACCTTGGCGTCGGCAGGCAGTCGGCCGTAGAAGACGATCAGCGGGTGCAGGACCGAGACGGATGAAAGGAGTACCGAGGTCGGGACGAGCAGCTGCTCGGAGAGCAGCGGGACGACGCGCTCGAGTCCGCGGCGCACCCGCTCCCAGGCCTCCGCCACGGACTCCCGATTCGCCGTCGTCAGTCTGGAGACGGACGAGGTCCGCTTGCCGGAGATGGACAGGCTGAGCGTGATCGCCTTGATGAGGAAGTTGGTGTCCACGGCCCGGTAGCCGTGGTCAGCCCACCGCGCCGACTCCTTCTCCAGTTCTCCGAGGAATCCCGGCGACCGGGCGGAAAGCGTCGCCATCGCAAGATCCGTCGTCTTCAAGGGGCGGCCGCCGCTGTTGACGCGGACGAAGATCTGTGTGACCTCCTCGTAGCCGAAGCCGTGGAGGACCTCCATGTGGAAGTCGCGCTGCGAGATCGATTCCAGTGCCTTGAGGCGGCGCCCGATTTCCGCGTTGTCGATGGACAGTCCCGCCGAGCGGAGCTGCATCTGCAGCGAGAACGAGTCGGCCTCAGGACCGACGACGTCGTAGACCCTGACCCACTTCGGACTCCTGAGCGTGGCGTTGCTCTGGTTCTGAAACGCCTCGGTCTCGATGTTGAAGACGATCTGCGCTGCGGGATGGTCCTTGAAGACGCGGTACAGCGAGGTGAGTCGCTGCTGCCCGTCGAGCAGATACAGCGGCATGACGCTGGGAAGCCCCTGACCGGATCCGGTGGCCGCTGTGCGCGTCTCAGCTCCCTCGTCCGTCTTCCACAGCAGGAGCGTCCCGGCCGGATATCCGAGGTACAGCGACTCCACGAGCTTTGCGACCTGCGAGGCCCGCCAGACATAGCCCCGCTGGATCTCCGGGAGCATGATCTCCCCATCGGCGATCTGGCCGATGAGCGACTTGATGTCGCGGTTCGTGCGTTCGACTGCCATGCGTTGGTGCCCCCACCCCTGCTGCTCCCCACCAGGCCGCGTTCGACCCGGGCTAGCGCGATCACAACTGCGCTGGTCAATACGGTAGACGAAGTAGATGGCGCCGGGCCTGCCGGATCCGCATGCAGAGGCCGCGGGCTCGGCGTCGCTACTCCTCCTGTTCCTCTCGGAGTGCCGCCGCGCCTCGGCGCGATCGGACCGCAGCGCAGACGATCGCGCAACTCGCCTCAGCCGCATCGTGCTCCCAGAACCGGAGGACGAGCCAGCCCGCTTCCTCGAGGCGCACATCCGTATCCCTGTCGCGCTTCACGTTCCTCCCGATCTTCTCTCGCCAGTAGTCGGGATTCGTTTTCGGCGGCACGAAGTGCTCCGGGCATCCGTGCCAGAAGCAGCCGTCGACAAAGACTGCGACTCGGGCCGGACGGAAGACGAGATCCGCTGTACGGCGCATCTTCGGGAGCGGCTTGGCAGCCACCCGGTAGCGGAGGCCCGCCGCATGGACGAGGGAGCGCAGCGCACGCTCCGGGGATGTGTCCCGGTTCCGGTTCCCCAACATGCTGCGGCGGTTCGCAGCGGAGGACGCCCAGGATCCATCTGGTGGAGACCAGCCACCAGTGGTCGGCTCTCGAGGCAGCGAGTTCATCAACTCCCAAGTATGGCCGATGCGGCTTGGCCGTGATCCTGGGGCGCAGATCCGTGCCCCACCCTCGCTCCGAGTGCTGTGGAAGACTGCCGCCATGCTGCGCGAACCAACTGAACTGGAGATCGGCGAGGACGGCCGACTCGAGCTTCCCATAGGAGTCCTTGCCGAGGCCGGGCTGAACCCTGGAGCTCGCATCGTTGCGTACAGCGCCGACGACGGCCGGATCGTGCTCCGTAGGGCAGAGGATGCGCTCACCGAGTTGGTGACCACAGGTTCTTTGACCTGACACTTCGGGGTTGCCGAGTTGACGATCTTCTGCGGCTATCGGTGAACTGGCTGGCCTCAGGGCCGGCCGCCAGGAGCCCTGGTCCGTGCAATGGCCCGTAGCCGCGATCCGTGCGGGTTCGAACGCTTTCGGAACCTGGGCGCTTCAGTTGAGGACGTACGATCGGGCGCCGTCAGCGCGGCTTTCTGCAGCAACGCCCTCATCCTCGCGGCCAAGGGCCACAGCAAGGGCCACAGGCTGACCGGGATCACCGTCGGCAACGTCCTGGGATCTTCAGGCTCAGGCCACGGCCTCAAGCGGATGAATGCGGGGACGGAATTGTTCTACCGGCTGCTGCACCAGCTCGTCCCCTGGGAGAGGATGCCTCACAGGATCTGCGCGAGGCCCGCAACCGAGGACAGCGGGCCCCTGAGGAACTGGTCGCCCCCTACGAGCTGTGCTGCCGCCCCCTCCGTGACCTGCTGGTGGACGGAGGCGGGCAACAGTGAGCATTTTCAGCGTTGGCACTCCAGGGTGAGGATGGCTGCGGCGATCGCGGTCATGCGGTTGGGGTTGCAGCGGGCCCGGCGGAAGATTCGCCAGGTCTTCAGCCTTGCGATGCTTCGTTCGACCGGTGCCCGCGCCGCAGAGAGGGCGCGGTTGATCGTCTGCTGGGTCGTGGTGAGGTCCCGGCCGGGAAGTCGTCTGATGGGTGTGGTCACCCAGGGGTCGGCGCCGATGTAGGCGCGGTCGGCGAGGACGGGGATGCTTTGGCGTTCGCAGATCCGGATGATGCGGTGGGTGCGGGCGGCGGTCAGGTCGTGGGTGCGGCCGGACAGCGCGGGCGAGATCCACAGCAGCTTGCCGGCGGGGCCGGTGATGACCTGCACGTTCACGCCGTGACGGCGGTGCTTCTGTGAGAAGTCGGCCCGGCTGTCGCCGACCCGGTCGCATTCGGCGAGCGTCCCGTCGAGCAGGACGTAGTCCGGGGTGGTCTCGCGCAGAACCCGCAGCAGTCCGGAGCCCGGCCGGACAGGTGCCGGACGACTGCTGTGACGTAGGCGTGGGCGGTGTCGACGGGTATGCCGAAGCCGCGGCGATCTGCGTGAGCGTGTCGTGGCGGCGGAGGTAGACCAGGCCCACGAGGGCACGCTGGTGGGGCGGAAGCTTGCAGCGGCGGTCACCCCCACGGGTGACGATGAGCATGGATATCCACTCGATCAGAGCATGAGGCAGGTCGAGTGCGGCAGGGTGGGGAACCAACAGGGCTCCTGTGCCGATGGGTTGAGACTTCGAACACCTCCCTCAACGGCACGGGAGCCCTGTGCGTTGCGGTCCTCATCCTGACTCGGCCTGAGTCACTCGATCAGGGGCCACTCTGAAAGAGCTCAGTGATCCATACTCCACGCACTTCCCAGGCGGCTTTGACCAGTTCATCAAGATCGCCTTGCCAGACGGCGCCGGGTGGGTGAGAGGTCAGGGCCCATCGGGGCGAAGTACCAGCCACCGCGCGAAACCGGCTGTCCGCGCCAAGGCGCGCGGCGAAGCGCCGCCGCAGCTTCCCCCGCTCGGTACGTTTGGCTTCGTCGATCAGGAAATTCCTGATCGGCGTGAAGAACATCTTCTCCAGGGAAGCGTCGTCGACCGTCTTCAGAAAGCAGGTCAGGAGGAAGTTCTCGCCCTTCCTGCTGATCATCTCGAACAGGAGCTCGTCGACGGCCTCGTCCGTCCACGCAGCATGACCTTCGGGCGGTGGGAATCCCTGGGATCTTGCCACCTGATGACCGACACGTCCGAGCAACTCAAGACCCAGATCACCAAGCTGGCCGTACTGCGCCAGCTCCTCATGCGCCCCGCCCGCCATCGACCACCTCGGCCTCACCCTGCGGACTGCGCCGTCCGCACTGGCCTCTTCCTATACACCTCCCGAGGCGCGGACGGAGGTCCGCACGCCGTTGGCTCAGCACGAGAATGCTCGCCCGGCTGCGAACGGCGGTGCGTGGCAGTTCCCCACGGGTCATCCCCCTGCCTCTCCATCCCAGGGACTTTTCAGGGACTTTCAGTCCTGTCTGAGGGACTTCCGAGGGACTTTCCGCCGCCTAAGGGCTGTCCCCCGAAAGGCCAGAAAGGGCCTCCAACGCAGGCCAGAGGCCCTTTCCCGGGCAAAGCCGCAGGTGGCGGCAGACGAGTCGGGCTGTACGCCGGGTTCTGTCGCCCGACCAAGGACAAGGGCGGCAGCCAATCTTGGCCGATCAGGTCGCGCGATTCACTGCTTGAGCTTCCAGCCATGCCTCTACCTCCGACCAACGGTAGCGCAAATAGCGGCCGACCTTGTGGGCTCGCGGACCCTGGTGTCGGTGATTCCATATGTAGACCGTATTCAGAGGTACGCCCAGGAAGTCGGCCAGCTCCTCCGCGCTTATCAAGGGACAACGGTCCCCCGCGCCACTAGCGGCTTCTTCTGCGCGGGCAGTGGTTCGACGCATGGGCACTCCAGAACGGTTCGAAGCGGGCAGGAAAGAACCACGTGAGCGGTATTCCGTCGTGGTGGTGAACGGAACGTTTGCATTAAATTCCGGCCGGACCAAACAGAGGGCCTTCCGACGAAATTCCTACGACTCTTGCGAACTCTCAAAGGACAGCGGCGAATCTTCGCCGAGGGTTCGGCGAGCCCTCGTCGAACCCTCAGCGAGCATTCGCATAGGTGAAATCTTCTCTGCCACTCTGCACCCTTTGTCGCGAAGACCCCAAGAATGAATTTGACATCTTCAGCTCGCCTGGATCAACATCCAATTCACTCAGGGCGCGATGAACGGGCAGACAACCTCGCTCGCCGTCGACGATGGCCCTGATTAAAAAGAGTCCAAAAATAGGCTCAAAGGGCCGTTGGAAACTAGGAGGTGAGTCGATGCCGTACGACCGCTGGCACAAGTCGCGCCCGAAAGGCGGGGAGTCGACCTGCAAGGAACACGGCAAAGTCCCGACGCGGGATCACGGGACGGGGAAGCGGTGGCAGGCCCGATGGCGCAACCGGGAAGATGTCCAGCAGACGGAGCTGTTCCGCACCGAGGTCGAAGCCCGCAGGCACAAGACCAAGATGCGGTCCGGAGTGGACGACGGCTCGTACATCAACCCTCGCGCCGGTGAGGTCAGGGTCGGTGAACTCGCCCTCACGTGGCTCAAGGGGCACGAACAAAAGAATCCACGGACTTACCAACGTCACAAGGAGCGGATTCTCCTGCACGTCGTTCCTACCGCAGTTGGGAAGGTGCGCGTAAAGGACGTGAACGCCTCATCTTTGCTGGACTGGCTGCACGACCGTCGCAGGCTGCCCGAAAGTTCCACGCTGCGCCTGGTCTTCGACAATCTTCGGGCCGTCTTTGACCTGGCCGTGGACGACAGCCTGATACACAAAAATCCGTGCCTCGCCAAATCGGTGCAGGACGCCAAGCCGAAACGAGGAGGTAGCGGCCGGGCAGAGCTGACCCTGACATGGGAGGACACCGAGAAGATCCGCGCCGAACTTCCCGACCGCTATAAAGCACTCGTCGACTGTGGTCGCGGCCTGGGTCTTCGGCAAGGAGAGGTATTCGGCCTGTCGCCAGAAGATATCGACTGGGCACATCCGGACGGCGCCATGGTCCACGTGCAACGGCAAGTAGTCCACGACGGCTCGTTCCTCGTATACGCCCTCCCCAAGGGCGGAGGCGACGAGGACCCGAAGGACCGGTGGGTCGAGCTGACCGATGACGTGGCCATCCCCCTGCGCGAGCACATGCAGAAGTACCCGCCGGTCGAGGTGACCCGTCCGTGGGGCAGCAGCGGTGGCGACCCGGTCACGGTGCGGCTGATCTTCTACACCCGGGAGAAGACCGCCATTCAGTCGAATTGGTTCAACTCCTACCGCTGGAAGCCCGCCCTGGCGTCGGCCGACCTCATCAAGCCCCTTGAGCCCGATGCGAAGGGACGACGCTGGGAGAAGTCCCGCGACGTAATGATGCACGCGCTCCGACACCTGTACGCGTCGATGATGATCAACGGCGGGGTAGACGTGTACACGCTTGCGGACCGCCTCGGACACACCCATCCCGCTTTTACCCTGTGTAAATACGTGCACCGGGTCGTGGGAGCCGGTTCCAAGGTCCGCATCGCGGTCCGGAGCGCCTACACCAGGGCCGCGTGACTCCTGCACCGTTCGGCTTGTGCAACAACCGTGCAAGATGATCTTCGGGAGAGGGCGTTTGCGCAGGTCAGGAGCTTTGTCCATGAGTTCCGGGACATCTGAGGTGAGGATGCCGCCGCACCCTGTCCGACCTGCGGCTTGACGGGTCAAAGGGGTGCGGCGGTGTCTCCGGGACTTCTCCGGGACCGGGAGCCCGCCGGCGGGTTACGCGGCACGCTCCCCAGGTCCTGCCGACGGGCCTCGGCTGCGCGAAAACCGCGTCGATGGCGGCACCGCCTCGTGCGCCCGCCCGAGGCGGGAAAGGGAGTACTCCCGCGGCGTTCACCGCTCCGGGTGGACCACCCCGGGATCGCGATGCAGTCCTTGAGGGAGGAGGAGGGCCGCGAGCACGGCGGGCGCCGGGGGCCGGACGGCCCAGCAGGCGGGCGGAGACGGCAGTGTGCTGGTACGGCGGCGCCGCGACCGTGCAGCGATGAACCGGTTGATGGCCCGGTGCTGAGTGCTGACGGGCCCTGCAAAGTGAGAACGGCCCCTGGAGGAGTCCGTCCAGCTCGTCCTCGGCCACGCGTTCGCCGCGCAGACCGCGCTCCGGCCGGTCGTCCGGAGAAGTGTCCCGGGCGGCGAGGAGCTGACCCCAAAGGTGGAGGTTCGGTGATAGGGCGGCGATTCTCGGGGTACCCACCGCTCACCGGAACGAGCCCCTCAGAAAGAAGGTCCTGATGTCCACCCCTCCCGTTGCGGCACGGAACCCCCGCACGCCGGTCCAGCAGGCCGCGATGATCGTCGGAGCGGTGTTCCTCCTCGTAGGGGTCCTCGGATTCATCCCGGGGATCACCACGGAGTACGACACCATGGAGTTCGCTTCGCATCACTCCGAGGCCAAGCTGCTGGGGATCTTCCAGATCTCGATCCTGCACAACCTGGTTCACCTGGCCTTCGGGGTCGCAGGGCTGGCCATGGCACGCGCAGCGTCCACAGCGCGCATGTTCCTGCTGGCCGGTGGCGCCGTCTACCTGGTCCTGTGGGTGTACGGCATGTTCGTCGGGCATCACAGCAGCGCCAACTTCGTGCCCCTCAACACGGCTGACAACTGGCTGCACTTCGGCCTCGGTGTCGGCATGATCGCGCTGGGCACCGTGCTGACCCGTCGCCGCACGAGCACCCCGGGGGCGTGACGGCCGGGCCCGCCGGGACGGCGCTTCCTCCCGCCGTCGGGGAGGTGCGAGCACTCTCCCATCGGGCGGCGTACAGCGTCATCCCGGGCGCCGTGCGCGTGGCGTATGACAGGTTCCAGCCCGACCACCGTGGCCACGTCCGCGCGGTCGTCCGGCCTGGGCGGTGACAGGGCCGACGGGTGGGGCGAGGAAGGGCGTACTCCTCGGCCTCACCCGTTGCCGGTTCCCCGACCCTGCGGATCGCTCCCACGATGCGTCGAAAGTACCGAGAGGGGTACCCAGCAAACCATGGTCAAGCAGGGACTGATCGCAGGCGCTGCAGGAAGCATCGTGATGACCCTCGGCGAGAAGCTCGAACAAGCCGTCACGAAACGGCCCGACTCACATGTGCCGGCGCGGGTGCTGGAACGTCTGACCGGCCTGCCCGAACGGCCGGGAAAACAACCCCTGGGCCTTGACTGGGCCATGCACTTCGGCCAGGGCGCCCTCGTCGGTGTGCTGCGCTCCGTCATGGCACACGCCGGGCTGCGTGGACCAGTCGCCTCCGCGCAGTTCGCCGTCGTCCGGCTCACCACCGACCACATCCTCGAGAATGCCACCGGGGCCGGCGCGCCGCCTCCCACCTGGCCCCGCGGGGAAGGGAGGAGGGGATGGACGGCGACTCGACCGGGGCGTCGACAGACCTGCCCGTGCGGCTGACGTTGGTCTCGGACACGCATGTGCCCCTGCGCGCCAGGCGGCTCCCCGACGAACTGCTGCGCGAGGTGGAACGGGCGGACGTCGTCGTCCACGCCGGGGACTGGGTCGACGTCGCCACCCTGGATCTGCTGGAGGGGCGCGCGCGGCGCCTGGTCGGGGTGTACGGCAACAACGACGGCCCGGAACTGCGGGCCCGGCTGCCGGAGCTGGCCCGCGTCCGCCTCGGGGGCCTGCGGTTCGGCGTCGTCCACGAGACGGGGGCGGCCCGCGGACGGGAAGCGCGCTGCGCCGCGCTCTATCCGGACCTGGACGTCCTGGTCTTCGGCCACAGCCACATCCCCTGGGACACCGAGGCCCCGGGCGGTATGCGCCTGCTGAACCCCGGCTCGCCGACGGACCGCAGACGACAGCCGTACTGCACGTACATGACGTGCACGGTGGCGGACGGAGTGCTCGGCGAGGTGGCGCTGCACCGCCTGCCCCGGCACTGACCGCCTCCCGCGGGGCGGCGGCCGGCAGCGGGCGAGGGGAACGGTCAGCGCACGTGGACCCGCGGGTCGTCGGGCGTGAGCGTCGCGACCCGGCCGCGCCCGCAGTGCACGACCCGCTCCCCGAGACCGCGCCGGTCCATCTCGTCCAGGAACGCGCTCAGCGGCGACTTCATCACGCTGTAATCGTCGTAATGGACGGGGAGCGTGTGCTGTGGACCCAGGCGCCGCGCGAATTCCGCACCTTGCCGTCCGTCCATGGTGACCACGAGGCCGCCCGGCAACCGGGTGCCGCCCAGATGCAGAACCGCCAGGTCGGTGTCCGGGTAGCGTCGGGCGATCTCGTCCACTCCGTCGAACAGGAGGGTGTCACCGGAGATGTATACGCGCAGTCGCACCGGTCCGCTCTCGGGGCCGAACTCGATCATGCTTCCCATGACACGCGGCAGCAGGCCGCGCAGGGGACCGAGCGCGTGACGGCCGGGCATCGCGGTCAGGCGCATCCGGTGGCCCTCCTTGACGAGGCTGCGGTGCTCCCAGTCCCGCAGTCCCGTGGCACGGCTGAAGCCCTGGAAAGTGCGCAGGATCCGCGCCGCCTGCGGGGTCGTGAGGACGGGCAGGCCGGGATCCAGGTTCTTGCGGGCCACCCGGTCCCAGTGGTCGCCGTGCAGGTGGGACAGCACGATGGCGTCGAGGTCGGGGAGCTGACCGACGGTGAGAGCCGGTTCCTTGAGACGCTTCGTCAGCAGGCCGTATCCCAGGTGGGCGTGCTGTCCGCGATGCAGGAAGTTCGGATCGGTGAGCAGGGTCAGCGGCCCGTACCGCAACAGCAGCGTCGCGTTGCCGACGAACTGGACCTGCACCGGCGTATCCGTGGAAGACATGATGACGTCCTTCGGTAGACCCTCGGAGTAGCCCGTTTCCGGCACTCCACACCCGTAGCAGGCGTCGGACGGCCGTCACGGGGCCGGGCGCGTCAGCCGCCGAGCTTGCCGACTGCGTCGTCCAACGACGTCGCCACCAGAGCCAGGTCCTCAGGGGCGGGGCATGCGGTGCCCAGCCGGTCCACGAGCTCTGCCCGGGTCAGCACCACCGCAGCGCCGCGGAGGTCGGCACCGTCCAGGGCGGACCGTCCGGCCACTCGGGCACGGCCCTCCAGCAGGATGAGGGCGGAGTCGTCGTCCGCCGCGTCCAGCAGTTCGCGGACGAGAGCCTCGTCGATCACCACGTGTCCTCTTCCCTTCTTCTCGGTTTCCCTCGCAGGCCACCGGGGCGCCGGAGCCCCCGTTCTCGCTCATGGCTGGGGGGACGGCGCCCCGGATGCGGTGCGTCAGTACGGCGACGGGCCCGGGAGCCGTGTTCGCCGTGGCCGACCCGGCTGCGGGCTCCGCGCCCCACCGCGCGCCCGACACCCGCGATGCGCCGGTCGAACCGGACTCCGGGAGATGACCACGACGCGCGCCCAGAATCCCGCACCTGCCCGCTCCGGTCTTTCGTGTCCTCAACGGCCTCTCCGGCCGACGGCCTCTCAGCATCGGCGGGAGGTCACCGTGGTCACCGTCCCGGCGCGAGTCCGGGGGACGGCGACGAAGCGCGGAGTCGAATCCTGACTGCTCGTCTACCGCGCGGTCGGCACATCGGCTGTACCGCCTATGCGCCTGAGGCCTCCTGCGGACGCCGCCATCCGCGGGCCAGCCGCTTGACGCCGTGGTCAGCCGTCTTTGCCCATGGCTTTGCGTACGGCGTCCTTGGTGCGGTCCATGAGCGCGGCGAGGGGCCCCAGAGCCATGTTGGCGCCGGCGGATTCCACGCCCGGATGGGGCCGGGTGGGGGCCATGGCCTCGGCGGCCTTGACGCCGCGTGCCATGGAGGCGAGCCGGGCGCTGTCGGCGCTGCGGCGGATGTGGGTGAACTCGTAGCGTTCCTCGGCGCGTGCGTGGTGCTGGACGTCCCTGCGCAGCTTCATGAGCTGGGGCATGAAGGTGGGGTCGTCGGTGTCCAGGGCGTCGAGGTCGGCGAGGGTTTGCTTCGCTGCCTTCTCCTCCTGGAGGCGGTCTTCCACCACCTGCTCGCCGCCGGGGAAGCTGCGGCGGGCGAAGGGATGGACCACTTCCTCCTCGGCGGTCTCGTGGACGGCCAGGAGGCGTACCAGTCGCCGGAAGGCGTCCCGGCGCGCGTCGCCGCTGCTGTGCTCGACCTCGTCGAAGAGGTTGCGGATGTCTCCGTGCTGGCGCATGAGCATGGCCACCACGTCGTTGTCGTCGGCCGGCGGAGCGCCGGACTGTCCAGCCTGGGCGTTCATGGGGCTCTCCTCGGTCGTTGTCGGCCGGTGACCGGGTGGCGGGGTCGTCACTTGGCCGACCGGAGCTCGGGGACCGGGTGCTCGCCTTCGGTCTCCAGCCGGTAGTCCCCGCCGATCATGGCGTCGTGCTGGGCCAGCACCTGGTCGCTCGGGGCGGGCTCGCCGCCATGGATGGCCTCCTGCATCGCTTCGAACCGTTCATGGGCCTCCCGGACGTAGCCGGTCCCCAGCGTGGTCAGGTCCAGCTGGTTGGCGATCAGCTCGCGCAGGTAGCCCTTGTTCGGCTCGAAGGTGAGGATGTTGGGCAGCGACGGCGCGCAGACCTCGGCCGCCTCGCGGCCGTCGTGGCGGCGCATCAGCTCCGCCGCGATGTGCAGGTGCTCCAGCTCCATGTTCAGGTGCAGCTCCCAGATCGCCTTGACCTTCGGGTCGCTCTCCTGCTCCATGAAGGAGTGGTAGAGGTAGCACTCGTTGTACTCGTGGTGGACGAGCTGCTCCCACCAGGACTCGCCCGGATCGACGAGCGACTCGTAGTGGGTGACGTGCTCCTCCTCGATGAGTCCGATCTCCTGGTAGAGCCGGCGGGCGATGGGCTCCATGTAGGTGGGCCCGGTGTTCATGTAGAAGTTCATCGTCTGCTGTTCGGCCGACATGATCGTCAGCGCGTGCAGCCGGGACAGCGGGTTGACGGTGTCCTTGTCGTACGGCTCGCGCACGTTGTCGACCGGATCGCGGTGGTGCAGCGGGGTGGGACGCCCGGGCATGACCTCGGTCAGCCCGTCCACGATCTTCTCGGCCTTGCGGTGCTCGATCATCTCGTACAGGTTGGCGTACCGGTACAGGTGGTCGAAGTCCTCCAGAACACCGAACTGGTACGCCTGCTTCAGGTACGGATCCGGCTCCATCCTCGCCACCCAGGCGGTGAGGTCCACCGCCACCTGCTCATAGGCGATCGTCGTCTCCAGCACCGAAGAAACCCCGGGGAGCAGCCAGTTCACCACCTTCTGCTGCTGCGCCTCGATGTAGCGCGTCTGGGCGAGCTGCTGCTTGACCGCGAGGTCCGGACAGTGCCGGGCCATCTGGTGACTGAACATGATCGCTTCGACCTCGATGCCGTTCATCGTGATGATGCGGCACCGGGTGTAAGGGTCACAGTGGTCGGGGTCGATCGGCTTCACGTTCAACTCGCGCCAGTTCCTCAGCTGACGGTCCAGCGGGATACCGCGCTGCTCCAGCGGATTGAAAGCCATGCGACGCCTCCTTCGAGGACAGACGGGGGATGACCGAGTATCCCGGCGGCATGTGCTCAAACCAGGAAGCCGAACCGCCCGTGCCCGCACGCCTCGGGCCGAATGCGCGGACCGTACCCGACCCATGGAGCTGCTGCGCCGGTGCTGCCCGAGGTGCTGGGGCGATGTCCGGCCGGAAATTCGCGGATTCCTCGCTGGAAGCACCGGATCCGGCCAAGTGCACTCGGGGCGCGTCCACCCGGGTGACAAAGCAGTTTGGGGAGCCGGGATCAGGGCACTCAGCGATCCGCTGCCCAGCGACTCCGATTCGAGGTAAATCCATGGTCACAACGACCGAGCCCGTCACTCCCGTGCCCGTTGCCGGCAGAGGTCCAGGAAAGGTGGTGGTGAGCTGGCTGACCACCACCGATCATAAGAAGATCGGACACCTCTACCTGATCACGTCCTTCTCGTTCTTCCTCTTCGGCGGTCTGCTCGCCCTCCTCATGCGCGCGGAGCTGGCGCGCCCGGGCATCCAGCTGATCTCCAACGAGCAGTACAACCAGTCATTCACCATGCACGGCACCGTGATGCTGCTCCTGTTCGCCACCCCCACGTTCGCCGGTTTCGCCAACGCGATCATGCCCCTCCAGATCGGGGCGCCGGATGTCGCGTTCCCGCGACTCAACATGCTCTCCTACTGGCTCTTCCTCTTCGGCGGCCTCATCGTCGTGGGCGGCCTGCTGACCACCAACGGCACTGCCGACTTCGGCTGGACCGCCTACACCCCCCTGAGCAGCGGTGAACGCACCCCCTATGTCGGGGCCGACATGTGGATCATGGGCCTGGCTCTGTCCGGATTCGGCACGATCCTGGGCGCCGTCAACTTCATCACCACGATCATCTGCATGAGGGCGCCCGGCATGACGATGTTCCGCATGCCGATCTTCACCTGGAACGTCCTCCTGACCTCGGTACTCGTTCTGCTGGCCTTCCCTGTCCTCGCGGCAGCACTTCTGGTCCTCGAGGCGGACCGCCGTTTCGGAGCCCAGGTGTTCAATCCGGAGAACGGCGGAGCTCTTCTCTGGCAGCATCTCTTCTGGTTCTTCGGCCACCCGGAGGTCTATATCCTGGCGCTGCCGTTCTTCGGCGTGGTGACCGAGATCCTGCCGGTCTTCTCCCGCAAACCCGTCTTCGGATACATCGGACTCATCGCGGCGACCATCGCCATCACCGGGCTCTCCGTCACGGTCTGGGCCCACCACATGTTCGCCACCGGGGCGGTCCTCCTGCCCTTCTTCGCCTTCATGAGTTACCTCATCGCCGTACCGACCGGAGTCAAGTTCTTCAACTGGATCGGCACCATGTGGAAGGGCTCGATCTCCCTGGAGACGCCCATGCTCTGGGCGGTCGGATTCCTCGTCACCTTCCTCTTCGGCGGCCTCACGGGGGTGATCCTCGCGTCTCCTCCCCTGGATTTCCACGTCCATGACAGTTATTTCGTGGTGGCTCACTTCCACTACGTCCTGTTCGGGACCATCGTCTTCGCCATGTTCGCCGGTTTCCACTTCTGGTGGCCCAAGATGACGGGCACCATGCTCGACGAGCGCCTCGGGAAAATCCATTTCTGGACGCTCTTCGTCGGATTCCACATGACCTTCCTCGTCCAGCACTGGCTGGGTGCCGAAGGAATGCCCCGCCGCTACGCCGACTACCTCGCCGTCGACGGCTTCACCGCACTCAACACCCTCTCCTCCATCGGCGCCTTCGTGTTGGGACTTTCCACACTCCCCTTCCTCTGCAACGTGTGGAAGACAACGAAATACGGAGAGCGCGTCACCGTCGACGACCCATGGGGATACGGCCGATCCCTCGAGTGGGCCACATCCTGCCCCCCGCCCCGGCACAACTTCGTCACCCTGCCCAAGATTCGATCCGAGTCACCGGCCTTCGACCTCCACCACCCCTCCGTCGCCACCATCGACCGGCGGGCCAACGAAGGCAGGCGCGACATCGTCGAACCAGGCGAAGGCATCGCCTCTCCCCTGTCCGACAAGGACAGCACCTGACGAACAGGGCGGCGAGCCGGTGCACGCCGGCCGCCGAACCCTGGCTGCTGCGCGGCTTCGAAGCCGCGCGGGAGTTCGTCCCCGTCGCCGTAGCGGAAGGAGGGTCGCCCCCCGGCGGGCCGGCTCAGCGCGCGTCTCGCGAGGGCGGCGGGCCGGGACTGCCGGGGCGGCAGGATGTGCGCAGACGGCCGCACGAGGGGGGCCTGCGCCCGGACCGAGCACGTCCCTGAGACGCGGACCGGTTCACTCGTCGGGGTCGTTGAAGGTGAGGGCGTCCAGGGAGCAGACGCGAGCGGACATGTTGCGTTCCATCATGCGCAGGGCCGCGTCGGCGAGGTCGGCGTCGATGTGGGCCAGGGTTTCGGGGGCGACGCTGACGTCGATGTGGCGGATGTGGGCGTCCAGGGCGGAGTAGAGGACGCATTGCTCGGTGACCTGCCCGCACAGGACCACGCGCCGAGCTTCCAGTTGGCCCAGCAGATAGGCCAGGGGAGTTTCGTAGAACGCCGAGTGCCTGGCCTTGACGACGAAGAGGGATTCCTCGTCAGGGGCGATGGGCTTGACCAGGTCGGGATGGCGTCCGGTGAGCGCGGCCTGAAGGATCTCGCCATGGTGGGAGCGCCACCGGCCGAAGTTGTCGTTGACGTAGATGACCGGGGCGCCGGACGCCCGGGCGCGCCGGAGGAGCTCCTCGATACCGGGCAGGGCTTCGCGGACGGAGGGCACGAGGGCGTCGGCGTCCTCGTGCTCGTAGGTATTCAGCATGTCGATCACGATGAGCGCCGTTCGGGCCACGGGATTCTCCTTTCACGTCGTCGACGCTCCACCCGGGTGGAATCGTCCTCACAAGGATTCAATTTCGTATTCGCCTGGTGGCGGACGTGGGAGCCGATCACATGATGAGCTCCTCGTACAGCCGGGTGCACCGGTCGGCCATGGTGTCCACAACGGCGCCGACACCCGCCTGTGGATCCCCCGCCCAGGCGGTCCCTACCTCGCCCGGTCGGGCCGACCGGCCCCCGCAGGGGGCCGCTCTCGGCCGTCACGGGCCAGAACCAGCATGAGCCGTTGGCCGGCGGGGCGCCCGGCCCACCAGAGTTCGCGGTACAGGGCGGCCAGGCGGGGGACATCGATCCGCGCCCACTCGGCCACCACCGCTGGAAAGTACTGGGCGCGGCGAGGGGCAGCAGGCCCACACACACCGACGAGGAGCCTCGTTCGGGGCCGCGGGGCCGGTGAAGCGGACCGGCCGCTCATGAGGATGCCGACCCATGCACGAGTGTTCACCTCCCGCAGCGTTTGTTCCCCGGGTTATGGCACGCACACGTACTGCACACCTGAATGCGCCTGTGCCCTCCCCCGGAAGGCATCCGGCCCTCTCCTTCCCCGCGTTCCCTCCCTTCCGCCGCTTTCCGTCGACGGGCCCTCGTTATGGGCGCGGTCCGTATGGACCCTCGTCAGCGGCGGAAGAGAGTTGTCCTGCCTGTTTTTTCGTTACTGCCGACGACTCTCGGGAACACGTGTCGTGCCGAGGCTGGTATGACGAAGTACCGGCACCTCACGAGTGAAAGGATTGTGTGATGACGAAGGCACGCGACATCATGACCGGCGGCGCCGAATGCGTCGGGGCCCGGGAGACGGTGCTGGACGCGGCGCGCAAGATGAAGGACCTCGGGGTCGGAGCGCTGCCGATCTGCGGTGAGGACAACAAGCTCAAGGGCATGCTCACCGACCGCGACATCGTGGTGAAGGTCCTGGGGGCGGGCAAGGACCCGGCCTCCTGTCCGGCCGGTGACCTGGCGCAGGGCGAAGCGGTCACGATCGGCGCGGACGACGACGCGGAGGAGATCCTGCGCACGATGACCGAGCACAAGGTCCGTCGCCTGCCGGTGATCGACGGACACGACCTGGTGGGTGTGGTCGCCCAGGCCGATGTGGCTCGTGCGCTGTCCGACCCGAAGGTCGGGGACCTGCTCCAGGCCCTGTCCACCGACTGAGTCGGCAGTCCTCCCCCGGCCCCGGGGCGTGCGGTCGTCGTCGAGCGCCCCGGGGCGGACGCACGGCGCGGGAGGCGTATCCCCGGTCGGAGTGGGGCGGCGTCTCCGAGGCGGGGCCTGCGGCGGGCCGCGCTTCCGGGTTCTGGTCCCGGTTGCGCGGAAACCGCGGCGGGACCGGCGGTCCGGCCCGGCTTTGCTCGGAGTGGGTCAGTCCGTGGGGCCGGGGGTGAGAAGCAGCTGCCGGAGCTCCGCCGTGCACATCATGTAGCCGTCAGGGGCCGGCAGGTGGGCGAGGTAGTGGTCGAGGTCCGATGCCAGGGTGAAGACCCGTACCGGTGTGCCTGCGGCGCGGGCGGACTCGACGACACGGCGTACCGCGTCCAGGACGGCGGGGTGGCGGGTGCGGTAGGAGTCGGCGACCAGGTGGTTGCCCCGGTCCGCGGCGAGATAGAACTGCACCAGGTCCTTGAGGCCGACGAAGAGTTCGCCGGCTCCGGCGGCGCACAGCGCGGAGGTGGCGTGGACGGCGGAGGGCGTTTCCACGAAGGCGGACAGGGGCGTGCCCTCGGGCAGGTCGAGATGGTCCCTGAGCTGTGCGAACTCTCTCTCGTCGCTGACGAACGGCACCGACAGGCTCACCCGTTCGGCTTCGTCGCCGAGACGCTTGCGCAGGGTCGCCAACACCGTTCGCAGGGCCTCGCGGTAGCCGGTGGAGCCGAGGAGCCAGCGTGCGCCGTGCAGGCCCATCTCCGGGTTGGGCTCGACGGCGACGGGGGCGGTCTCGGTGACTTCGGCCGCGTGGTCGGAGCGCAGGTCGAGCAGGCGCAGGACGAGTCGCTGACCGGGCAGAAGCGCTTCGACGAAGCCGCACAGCCGCTCTCCGACGGCCTGTCCGTAGGCGGTGGTGCCCGCGGTGTCGCCGGCCATGGCGTCGAGCGGGCGCAGCCCCAGCGCGAGGCAGAGGAACTCCTCACGGATGAAGAAGGACTCGACGCGGGCGGCGTCGGGGCCGCAGGAGTTGACGGCCGTGATGTCCTGGAGGTCCGCGATGACCGCACACGCCGAACCGATGGCGTCCAGGGCTGAGTTGCCGGTGTCGAGTCGCGGGGCCGTTCGAGCCCCGACGACGAGGGACGCGCTCTCCAGGTGGAGCGTCACCTCTCCGGTCAGCTCCGCGAGGTCCTTCTCGTCCACGCGGAGGACGGGAATCCCCCTGCCGCGGCACAGGGACTGCATGTGGCCGGTGAGCCCGCCGGAGCTGCACACGACGGCGCGTGAGGCCACGATGGCGTCGTAGAGCCCCGCTTCCAGGGAGGGCGCGACGAGGATGGTTCCCTCCTGCGCGTGCCGCGTCCGGTTGCAGGCGCCCCGCACCACGTTCTCGGCGCCCCCGGCCAGCAGCGTTCCCAGGATCCGTCGCCCGTTCCCGTTCACCTAGTCCTCCGGATGTTCGGCGTTCTCCAACCCCAATTGCCGACGCAGCTGCCGTGGTGTCACGGAGACGTCGTTGAGCCGTTCCACGGCCACCCGGTTGACGATCGCCCTCATCAGGCGTTCGTCGCGGGGGACGCCCGTGGGAAGTGCGGGAAGGCCGCTCCTGGAGTGGAGGCGGGCTTTCAAGCGGGCTTCCAGTGCTTCCCTCCTCCCGCGTTCGCGCGTGGCCAGCCTCCGCACTTCCAGAAC
This sequence comes from Streptomyces sp. NPDC017448, assembly GCF_044330565.1. Classification (NCBI taxonomy): domain Bacteria; kingdom Bacillati; phylum Actinomycetota; class Actinomycetes; order Kitasatosporales; family Streptomycetaceae; genus Streptomyces; species Streptomyces sp. NPDC017448. Next base: position 384,678 of record NZ_JBIRLM010000002.1, read on the forward strand.
CACAGACTCCTCCAGTGCCACCCGGACCGCTTCCTCCGGGTTGCGGACCTGGCTGCGGTAGTGGAGGTAGCGTGCGGCCAGGTCGTGACAGCCGTCCTGTCGCAGTTCAAGCTGTTCGACGACGTGGGCGGCGACGGAGACGGAGTGGTTCTTGATGGCCGCGAGGTTGAACGCGAAGGCGCCGGTCCGGCCGTGCCTGACGATCTCGTCGCCCTCCCTCGGCACGCCGACGGTCGAGATCGGCCCGGCCGGTCTGCCCTCGGTGTCCAGCAGCGTTCCGCATTCGTCGACCTCCACGCCCCGGCCGGTGCGCTCGTGAGGGGTCGCGATGCCCTTCTGGAGGAGGTTGCGCCAGAGCGGCCGCCCCACCTTGGTGTAGTCGTACTCCCTGGCGAAGTTGCACACCACGAGGTCGGCCTCGATGGTGTGCTGCTCGTGCTGAGCGGCGACGGAGACGGTCAGTCGCCCGGCCCGGGCGGGGGCGATCTCCCGCACCCGGCCGACGACCAGCCCCACCCGGCCGTCCTGGGGGCGCATCGCCCGCTCGATGATCTCCATCGTGTACTCCACGGCCCCGACGCGCAGGGCCGCGATGCGGGTGGTGAACTCGTCCAGCAGGGAGCGCAGTTCCTCGGTCGGGATGCGGTCGATGGCTTCGGGGAGGTACGGCTCCCATGCCTTCGCGACCCGTTCGGAGACGATCACGGAGTCGATGTCGGGGTGCTGGTCCCTGATGGTCGCGCAGGCCGTCCGCCACGCGTCCCTGACCCGGGCGAGGAACTCCTCGCGGCCGCGATAGGGCTCCATCAGGGGGTCGGGACGCGGTAGCCGCACCACTCCGTGCTCGTGGGTGCGGGGGTAGGTGCGGAAAATCGTCCCGGACCGGGATATCAGATGGATCCGCCCGGTATGGCCGTTGCGCAGCAGCAGGCCCGCCGCGTCGTAGGCGCTCAGAACCGATCCGACGATGGCCACGGATGCCTCGGGCGGAAGGTGGGCGAGTGCGCGGATCCCGGGGACGGAGTAGGGGTTGCGGACGAAGGCTGGGTGCCCTGCGACGGCGGTCGCGAAGGGCGGCTCCTTGAGTTCGAGACCGGTGGCGAGAACGACGTGGTCGGCTTCGACCATCAGCGTGTCCGCGAGCGGGCCCGGGCGCAGCCCCTCGGTCGCGTACGGGCCGAGGCCCTTGACGACCACCTGGAACCCGCGGTCGCAGCGGTGCACATCGAGCGCTTCACCGTCCGCTTCGACCAGGACGACGCCGGGGCAGGACTCCCGGGCGGCCTCGGCCAGCCGGTCCTCGAGGTAGTCCTGGAAAATGCGGCGGGGGGCGGGGCCCTGTTCGGTGAAGTTCCAGGAGGCCCAGTGCGGGGGCCAGCCGCTCCGGTCGGCTTCCCGGTTGGCCCAGGTGACGAAGTCGAGCACGTCTTCGCGGAACACCGACATCCGGCCGGCCTGGATGTTGAAGACGTGGTCCCAGGGGTTGCCGTCACGGTGGTAGGCGACGCCCGCCGAACGGTAGTCGGCGCGCCGCTCCAACAGGACGATCTCCAGCGGTCTTCTGGCGAAATGGAGCAGCCTGATCGCTGTCGCCGTGCCGGCCAGGCCCGCCCCCACGACCAGCACCCTGGGGCGCCCATCCGTCCTGCCCATCATGAAGCCTCCCCCTTGAGCCGGGGGCGCCCCGTGCGCTCCCCGTCGCCGCCCTCATCGACTGGAAGTTCCCTGACCGGCCATCAACCGCATTCCTCTACAGAAGAGTTGTGCGTGTTTTACGAGGCGGGGACAGGACCGTGCACGATCGTGGCGCCGACGATACCCGAAGACGCGGCCCCGCCGAGGGGCGGCCGCCCGGCCCGTCGCGCCCGGTTCGAGCCGCAACCGGAAGGCGTCGTGCCCCCGCGCCGGAGGGGCCTGGCAGGCACCGGGCAGTGCCCGGTCGACCGGAGCGCGGGGTCCGCCGCGTCCTGGGCACGCAGATCATGCCCTCGGCAGTCCGGTCACGCCCGGGCGAGGAGGCCCAGCTCCGCCAGCGCGTCCGCGGCGTGCGTCTCGTGGCCCGAGGACCGGCTCTTGGCCAGGGCCCTGTTCAGGTGGGAGGTGGCGGCGTCCCGGTCGCCGCGGAGCCGTGCGGCGTGCCCGAGGCCGATCTCGGCCCGGATCTCGCCCCGGTGGTAGGCGCGTTCGGCCGACACGGACAGCGCGCGCTCGTACAGCTCCGTCGCCCGCTCGGTGAGGCCGCTCGCCAGCGCGGCCCTGCCGAGGGAGATCAGCGTCTCGACGGCCTCGGTCCACAGGCCGAGCTCCTCGGCCATCAGGAGGCCCTCGCGGTGCAGCCGTTCGGCCCGTGCGCGGTCGCCCCCGCGTTCGGCCGCGAGGGCCAGGGACCGGGTGGCCCGGAGCCGGCCCCAGCCGTCGTCGACCTCGCGGAACAGCGCGGCGCCCAGCTCCGCGGACCCGTCCCGGGCCGGGCCGTGGCTCGCCAGCTCCACCAGGGCCGCGGCCTCGCCCCAGCGGTCCCGGGCGGCGCGGGCGCCGGCCAGGCCGGCCTCCACCAGCCGTCGCCCCTCGCGGTGGTGGCCGCGGCCGGTCAGCCCGGTGCCCACGAACCACTGGAGCCGGGCCTTCACCACCGGGTCCTCGATCCCGGCGGTGGGGTCCTCGTCCGCCGGGCCGGGTACGGCGTCGGCCTGCGAGGTGCGCAGTTCGACGCCGGCCAGCCAGGCCCGTGCCGTCAGGCGCGCCGCCGGGGCGGCGCCGACGTCGGCCGCCAGCGCCGTCCGCAGCGACCTGCGGGCCTCGGGGAACCGCCCGCGCAGGAACCAGTACCAGGCCAGCGCGTTCACCAGCCGTACCGCGTACCCGGCGGAGTCCCGGGCGACCGCGAGGTCCAGGGCGCGGCGCAGGTTGACGGTCTCCGCGTTGAGGCGTCCCAGGGAGCACCGCTGGTCCGGGCCGCGCAGCCGCTCGCCCTCGCGCTCGGCCCACTCGGTGCAGTGCCGCACGAAGCGCGCGCGTACGGCGTCCTCCTCACCTGCCTCCGCCAGCCGCTCGGCGCAGTGGGCGGCCACCGATTCCAGCAGGCGGAACCGGTCGCCCTCACGGACCACCAGTGAGCGGTCCACCAGCCGGGAGAGCAGGTCGGGAATCCGCTCGGCGGGCAGTTCCGCGTCGGCGCAGACCGCTTGGGCAAAGGGCATGACGCAGCCGTCGGCGTGCACGACCAGGCGGCGCAGCACGGTGCGTTCGTCCGGCGTCAACAGCTGCCAGCTCCAGTCGAGCATGCCCCGCAGGGTCCGCTGGCGGTCCGGGAGGCCGCGCACCCGTACGTCGGGCCGGGCGAACCGGTCGTCCAGCCGGGCGGCGAGCTCCTGCGGGCTCAGCGTCCGCAGCCGGGACGCGACGAGTTCCAGGGCGAGCGGAATACCGTCGAGGCGGCGGCAGACGGTGGAGACCGCGGCCGCGTTGCCCGCGTCCAGGACGAAGCCGGGCGCCGCGGCCGCGGCCCGCTGCACGAACAGTTCGACGGCGCTGGACCGGGCGACCGTCCCCGGATCGGTGTGCTCCGGCAGCGCCAGCGGCGGCACCGGGTGCACCACCTCGCCGGGGATGTCCAGGGCCTCCTGGCTGGTGAGCAGGAGGTGGGCCGCCGGCACGGCCGACAGCAGGGACGTGGCGAGCCGGGCGACCGACTCGACGAGGTGCTCGCAGTTGTCCAGCAGGATCAGCAGCTGCTTGTCGGCCACCGCCCGGCACAGCCAGCCCACCAGGTCGTCCAGGTCCGGTTCGGTCGCCGCCGTGTCGCACAGGCCCAGCGTCGTGATGACGCGTTCGGCGATGTCGTCCGGCTCGGAGGCGGCGCCCAGCCCGGCCAACTCGACCAGCCACACCCCGTCGGTGTACTGCCCGGCCGCGTCGCCCGCCGCGGCCACCGCAAGCCGTGTCTTGCCCACCCCGCCGAGGCCGGTGAGGGTGACGAGACGGGTGGTCGCGCCGGGGTCCAGCCGGGCCAGCACCTGCGCGGCCGCCTCGCGTCGGCCGATCAGCGGGGTCAGCGGGGCGGGCAGGTTCGTCCGGCACGACCGCGACCCGAGCGCCGGTGCGGCCAGCTGCGGCTCCTGGCGCAGGATCGCCTCGTGCAGCGCGGCCGCGTCCGGACCGGGCGAGGCCCCCAGCTCCTCCGCCAGTTCCCGGCGCAGCTCCTGGAAGCTCTGCAGCGCGTCGCCCTGCCGCCCGGAGCGGTAGAGGGCGCGCATGTGCGCCGTGCGCAGCCGCTCGCGCAGCGGATACCGCGCCACCAGCGCGCCCAGCTCCGCCGCCAGCGCGGTGTGCTCGCCCAGGGTGAGCCGGACTTCGGCGTGGTCCTCGACGGCGGCCAGGCGCAGCTCCTCCAGCCGGGCGGTCTCACCGCGGGCGAACAGCGACTCGGCCACGTCCGCGTAGGCCGGGCCCCGCCACAGGGCGAGCGCGTCGGCGAACAGGTCCGCCTTCACCGCCGGTTCCCGGTGGACGCGGGCGCGGGCGGCGAGCTCCTGGAACCTCAGGGCGTCGACCGCGTCGTCCGCGAGGAGCAGCCGGTAGCCGGCGGGTTCGCGGATCACCTGATCCCGGCCCAGCACCCGGCGCAGCTGGGAGATCTTGGTCTGCAGGGTGTTGGTGGAGCCGCCCGGCGGGCTGCTCGCCCACAGGTCCTCGATGAGGCGGTCCGCCGGAACCGGCCCGCCGCCGTGGACGAGCAGGTCCGCCAGCAGGGCGCGCACCTTCGCTTCGGGAACCCTGACCGGCCGCCCCTCCGCGTCCCAGACGGCCAGCGGGCCGAGCACCCCGTAACGCATGGCCGCAGTCTATCGGCGCCCGACCCTCAGGAAACCGTGCGTGGAGGGCGGCACGGTGGCGGTCTCATGTCGGCGATCCGGAAAAGGCAGGGAGTTCCATGAGCACAACGACCGTGGGCAAAGCGGGAACCCGGGAGTGGGGAGGGCTGGCCGTCCTCTCGTTGCCCACCGTACTGCTGGGCCTCGACGTCACCGTGCTGTACCTGGCCCTCCCCTCGCTGGCCGAGGACCTGCGCCCCTCCGGCACCCAAGAGCTGTGGATCATGGACGCCTACGGGTTCCTGATCGCCGGTTTCCTGCTCACCATGGGCACGCTGGGTGACCGGATCGGCCGCCGTCGGCTGCTGATGGTCGGGGCGGCGGCCTTCGGGATCGTCTCGGTGCTGGCGGCCTACGCCACCAGTGCCGACATGCTCATCGCCGCGCGGGCGGCCCTCGGGGTCGCCGGTGCCACGCTGATGCCGTCCACGCTGGCGCTGATCAGCAATATGTTCGCCGACCAGCGGCAGCGCTCCCTGGCGATCGGTGTCTGGGCCACCAGCTTCGCGCTCGGCATGGCGCTCGGCCCGGTGGTCGGCGGAGTGATGCTGGACCACTTCTGGTGGGGCTCGGTGTTCCTCCTGGCGGTGCCGGTCTCGCTCGTGCTGCTGGTGACCGCGCCGCTCCTGATCCCCGAGTACTCGGCGCCGCGGAGCGGCAGGTTCGACCTGCTCGGCGTGGCGCTGTCGCTTCTGGCGATCCTGCCGGTGGTCTACGCGGTGAAGCGCTTCGCCAAGGACGGCTTCGATCTGCCGATGATCGCCGCCGCGGTGATCGGCGTGGTCTTCGCGGTGGTGTTCGTCCGCCGGCAGGGCAAGCTGGAGAGTCCGCTGCTGGATGTGCGCCTCTTCGCCGATCGGACGTTCAGCTCCGCGCTGAGCGTGCTGCTCGTCGGTCTCGTCGGCGTGGGCGGCTCGATGCTGCTGATCACCCGGCAGCTCCAGTTCGTGGAGGGGCTGCAGCCGGTCGAGGCGGGGCTGTGGATGGGCCCGCCCGCCCTGCTGATGTTCCTGGCCGCGATCGGCTCGCCCCTGGTCGCGCGGCGGGTGCCGCCGGGTCTCGTGGTGGCGGCCGCCCTGGCGCTGTCCACGGTCGGGTACGTCCTGCTGGCCCTGGTGGGCCCCTCGGGCGGCGTCGCCCTGATGGTCGCCGGATTCGGCCTGGTCTACCTCGGACTCGGGACGATCGCGGCCCTGGGCACGGACCTGGTGGTCGGGGCGGCGCCGCCGGAGAAGGCGGGCTCGGCCTCGGCGATGTCGGAGACCGTGCAGGAACTCGGCCTCGCGCTCGGCGTGGCGATCCTGGGCAGCCTGGCGACCGCGGTCTACCGCGACCGGATCGACGACGAGATCCCCGCCGGCACCCCGTCGGACGTGGCGGACTCCGCGGGGGACAGCCTCGCCGGAGCCGTCGCCTCGGCCGAGCGGATGCCCGCCGGGTGGCTCGACCTCGCCAAGGAGGCCGCCACCTCCGGCATGAACACCGCGATGATCGTGGCCGCGGCGTGCACGGTGGTCCTGTCGGTCCTGTCCGCCGTCGTCCTGCGGCACGTCGGAGCCATCGGCGGCGAACCGCAGGCCGCGGCGGACGCGGCTTCGACGGACGCGGCTTCGACGGACACGGCTTCGACGGATGCGGTGAAGTCGCAGGGCTGACGGGTCGCGGACCGCTTCCGGGCGGGACGGCCGGCCTCGCGGAGAAGGAGCGCCCACCGGGTGTTCACCGGGGCCGACCGCGGGCCGGGCCGCCACGTTCATCCGACGGGCGTCCGTCCCGTCGGTCAGGAAGGAGCGGTGGCCGGGTGCGGCCCGGTCGGCCTCCGTCCCCGGCGTACGCTCCGCCGCCCGGCACGGCGTTCACCCGCTGTACACAGGAGGCGGGGCCACCGGTCGGTCGGCGGCCGCCGTGCCGACACGAAGAGGGATCACTCTCTCGCGGGACCGTCCCCCTTTTAGAGGAGACCAGCGTGACTCACTCCATGATCGTCCGGTCGGCCGTGCTGGCCGTGACCACCGCCCTGGCGGCGGCGGCCCTGGCCGCACCGGCCCGGGCCGAGGGCCGTCATCGCGTTTCCGGCGATGCGCTGCCGGCCGTCGCCCCGCGCGCGGAGACGCCGGTGCTGCACGACGACGACGAGGGCGGCAACGCCGACGCGGACGACCCCGCCATCTGGCGCAACGCCGCGGCTCCCGGCCGCAGCCTCGTCATCGCCACCGCCAAGGAGGGGGGCCTGCGCGTCTACGACCTCCAAGCGCGCCTGGTGCAGGCGATAGCCGCGCCCCCCGCCGCGGGCGAGGACGACGCGCCGGGCCGTTTCAACAACGTGGACCTCGTCCACGGGCTGCGGCTCTCCTCGGGCAAGGCCGACCTGGCCGTCACCAGCGACCGGGGCCACGACCGGCTGCGCTTCCACCGCATCGACCGCGACCGCGTCGGCGGGCCGCTGACCGACGTCACCGACCCCACCGCGCCGCCCGTGTTCTCCCGCGACCAGGCCGAGGTCAACGACCAGCGGACCGCCTACGGTCTGGCGGCCTGGACGGACCCGGCGACCGGGAAGTCCTATGCCCTGGTCAGCCGTCGCGAACGCACCAGCATCGCCCTGCTGGAACTGCTGCCGACCGCGGACGGCAAGGTCACCTACCGCAAGGTCCGCACCCTGGACCTGCCCTCCTCCTTCCGGCTGCCCAACGGCGCCTCCTGGTCGCCGTGCGGCGAGCCCGGCGAGCTGCCCCAGGTCGAGGGGATGGTCGTCGACCCGGCCAACGGCACGCTCTACGCCGGTCAGGAGGACGTCGGCATCTGGCGGATGCGCGCCGATCTCACCGGCACGCCGAAGCTGATCGACAAGGTCCGCGAGTACGGCGTCCCGGGCGTCTACGACGAGGAGACCGAGGAGTGCGCGCCGGGCGCCGACCCCGGCTTCGGCGGCACGAAGATCTCGGCGGACGTCGAGGGTCTGACGCTGCTCACCGAGCCTGACGGCGACGGCTACCTCCTCGCCTCCAGCCAGGGCGACAACACCTTCGCCGCCTACGACCGCGAGCTGGAGGACGCCAACGAGTACGAGGGCGGCTTCCGGGTCGCCGGTGCCGACGACGCCCTCGACGGCTCCGAGGAGTGCGACGGCGCCGCGGTCCTCAACGCCCCGCTCGGCTCCGCGTACCCCGACGGCCTCCTCGTCGTCCAGGACGGACACGACGCCCCCGGCGACGGCGACCGGGACTCGACCAACTTCAAGTTCGTCGACCTCGGCAAGGTCATGGGCGCCCTCGACGACTGACCCCCGCCCGGCTTCCGGCCCGGCGGCCCCCATCGCGCGCCGCCGGGCGGTGCTCTCCGCCCGGTTCCCCGGGGAGACGGGCGGAGAACCGCACGAGTACCGCTCCACGGCAGCAGTCGGACCCGTCCCCAGGGGACGGAACCACCGCGTACGGCCCGGTCCGGCCCGGCCCCCGCGACGGCCCGCCGCGACCGTCGGCCCCAAGGGCCTTTGTTTTATGGACACTTGAGAGCGCAATCAGGCCACCCTTGCGCGCAGGCTGCACAGATTTTTTCGGGGATTCACCCGTCCGCGGGGGCTCACTTCGGCATAGGATCATGTCGGGCCACAGGGGCACCCTCCGCCCCATCCGCCCCAACTCCCCCCGCTCATACGGATGTACCGCCACCCCCCACCCCCCCGTTGACAGGTATCTGCGTGCCCCCGATACACAAGCCCGGTTCCGGCGACGGAGCCGCGCGGTGAAAATCAAACGTCGCCTCGTCCTTCTCGTCAGCGCCCCGCTCACCGTGGCCGTCGCCTTCTCGGTTCTGGCCCTCGTGCCCGCCACCGACCAGGCGATCCAGGCCGGGCGGCTGACCTCGATGATCGAAGTCGCTGACGGAGCAGCCGACTTGACCTACCGATTACAACGTGAACGGGCGGCGGCCACCGCCCTGGTCTCCGGGCAGGGAAGCGCGGAGACCTTCCGGCTGCGCACCGACGAGACCGACCGGAGCGTCGCCCGCTTCCGCGGCGGGACGAAGGGGCTCACCGCCGTTCCCGGCAGCGCCGAGGGCGCCCTGCGCCGGATCGAGCGCTTCGTCGAGGAGATGCCCGGACTGCGCGCCCAGGTGCGTTCCGGAAGCAGCACCGTCTCCGCCCTCGCCTTCGGCTATCGCATCGTGATCGCCGATCTGAACGGCTACCGGGACGGCATCGCCCAGGCGGACGGGGTGGACGCCGGCATCGCGGACCGCATCCGCGCCGCAGCCGCCCTGTCCGAGGCCGCCGAACACACGGCCCAGCAGCAGGTCACCGTCGGGCGGGCGCAGGCCGCGGGCGGCTTCACCACCGCCTCGCAGCGGACCTTCGACGCCGGCCGGATGGGCTACACCGAGTCGATCGGCGTCCTGTACGACCTCGGTCCCGGCGAGTGGCGGAGCTGGCTGGAGCGGACCCTTTCCGGAGCCGAGGCCCTGGAGGCCCGGCGCCTCGAGGACGAGATCGGACGCACGGGGACCGGCCGGGAGATCACCGTCACCCCGGAGCGGTGGCAGGAGGCCGCCGAGGACCGGCAGGAGCTGCTGCGTTCGGTGGAGAAGCGGGTCGACGCGGCCGTCCTCGCCCAGGTCTCCGACGTCCGTGCCACCCTCGTCCGGACGGCAGCCGCGGAAGTCGGGCTGGTGGTGCTGACCCTGGTCGGCGTCGTGGTCGTGGCGATCCGGCTGGGGCGCGTCATGCTCCGGCGGCTGCGCGATCTGCGCAACGCCGCGCACGAGGTCGCCCACTCCGGGCTGCCCGCCGTGATGAACGAACTCTCCCGGCCCGGCGCCCTGCGCGGCGCGACGCCCGAGGAGGTGGCGCAGCGCTCCGGGGATCCGGTCAGGACCACGGGCCGGGACGAGATCGGCGAGGTCGGCGAGGCGTTCAACGCCGTCCACCACGAGGCCGTCCGTCTCGCCGCCCAACAGGCGCAGACACACGAGAAGTTGGCCGAGACCCTGGTCGGTGTCGCCCGCCGTGGGGCCCGGTTGACCGCGGTCATGGTCTCCGAACTGGACACGGTGCAGCGCGATGAGGCCGACCCCCTGCGCATGAAGGCCCTCTTCGCACTCGACCACCTGGCCGTCCGCATGGAGCGCAACACCAACAACCTCCTGGTGCTGGGCGGTTACGGGAACGCCCGGGTGCGCTCCGCCGATGTCGGGTGCTCCACCGTCATCATGGCGGCCGCCCAGCAGATCGAGCGGTTCGACCGCGTCTCGCTCGGTGTGATCGAGTCGGGGATCGGCGTCACCGCCCGCGCCGTGCACGACGTGGCGCACATCCTGGCGGAGCTGCTCGACAACGCCACCCGGTACTCGCCCCCGGACAAGCAGGTCGGGGTCGCCGTCTGGCGGCTGTGGGACCGGGCCGTCGTGCAGATCGTCGACGAGGGCGTGGGCATCGCGCCGGAGCGCCGGGCGGTCCACAACGCGGCGCTGCGCGAGCCGCAGGCGGGCATCGGGGACGTACGGTCCATGGGCCTGCACGTGGTGGCCCGGCTCGCGGCCCGCCATGGCATCGTTGTCGAGTTGCGCGACTCCTCGGGCCCGGGCACCATCGCCGAGGTCACGTTGCCCGCGAAGGTGCTGGCCACGGACTTCACGGAGGCCGAGGAACCCCCCTCGGGCGGGTACGGCGACCATGCCGGGTCCGCCTCGTCCCGACCGGCCACCGAGCCGGGGCCCCGGGCCCGTCGGCGGCCGGGCCGTACGAACGCGCGCCCGGACCGCGACGGCGCCCCGGTGGGCGCGGAGGCCGGTACGGGCACGGCGGCGGGCCCCGGCCCCGGCGCGGGCATCGGCGGCAGGAGCATCGGCGCGGGCGTCGGTACCGGCGCCCGCGCGTCCGGGGCCGGTGCTCCGGGCGGCGGAGGCCCGGCAGGCCCGCCCGGCCACGCCGGGCCCCGTGACGGCTCCACGCGGGACCGGGAGCACGGCGCCACGCCCGCACCGCACCCCGTGCACGACGAGCCGGCGTCCCGGGTCGCCGGGGTCAGCCCCTCGGGGCTGCCCGTGCGGCAGCGCCGAGCACCGCAGCAGTGGCCCACCGCGGGCCGGCGGGACGGGGCCGAACAGCGCCCCGGCGGCGGCTCCCCCCGCCCCTCGCCCCGCCGCCGGGACTCCCGGCAGGTCTCCGACGTACTGGCGGCCTACGCCCAGGGGATCAACCGGAGCACGAACCACCGGGGGCGTTCCGCCCCGGACGACACCACCGAACGGACCGAACCATGACCACCTCCTCCGACCTGAGCTGGATCCTGAGCGATTTCGCCGGGCGCCTTCCGGAAGTCACCCAGGCGATAGCCGTGTCCGTGGACGGACTCGCGCTGGCGTACACGGGCGTGGAACGCGACGACGCCGAGCGGCTGGCCGCCATCGCGTCCGGCGTCGTCAACCTGCTGTCCGCGGCAGCCCAGTTGACCGACACCGATCCGGTGGAACACAGCCTCACCGCGATGGAGGGCGGGTACATGTTCTCGATGGCGGTCTCCAGCGGAGCCTCGCTGCTCGTCACCACCACCCGGGACGCGGACATCGGCGAGGTCAGCTACATGATGTCCGAGCTGATCAACCAGGTCGGCGACTCGCTCTCCCCCCAGGTGCGCGACGCCGGCGCCTCCGCACCGCGCTGACGGACGGCTCCGCCCCGCCGGTCCCCGACCGCCCCTCTCCGCACCACCGACGCCCCCGGCGCACCCCCGTGTGCCGGGACCTCCGACCCCCGATGAGAGCCCTCATGTTCCCCTTCGCCCCCTCCAGCCCCCGCCGCCGCAGAGCCGGGCTCCGGCCGGCCGGCGCCGCCGCGCTCGCCCTCGGCCTGGCCGCCGCCACCGGTTGCAGCGGTGGCGGCGGCGCCTCCGACGACACCGTGAAGGTCGGCCTGGTGGCCTCCCTGTCCGGCACCTACGAGCCGGTCGGCACGGAGCTGCGGGACGGCTTCAAGCTGTATCTGGACACCCACGGAGGCACGTTGGGCGGCCGCAAGGTCGAACTGATCGTGGCGGACGAGGGCGACGGCCCGCCGACCGCCGTCCCCGCCGCCACCAAACTGGTCAAGAAGGACAAGGTCGACGTGTTGACCGGCCTCGTCGGGGGCGGTTCGGTCAACGCGGTGCTGCCGCTGATCCAGCAGGCGAAGATCCCCCTGCTCGGATCGAACGCCCGGCCGCCGGTCGAGGACATCGAGTACGTCTGGACGACGAGCTTCCTGTCCGACGAACCGGGCCGGGCCATCGCCCCGTACATCAAGGAGAAGGTCGACGGCCCGGTCTACGCGATCGGACCGGACTACCAGGGCGGCCACGACGAACTGCGCGGCTTCACCGATGAGTTCGAGCGGATCAAGGGCAAGCTCGCCAACCCCGGCGGCAAGACCACCTGGACGCCGTTCCCGAAGACGACCAACTTCATGCCGTACTTCGCGGAGATCGCCAAGACGGACGCCGAGGCCGTCTACTGCTTCTACGCGGGCAAGGCGGCGATCGACTTCGCCAAGCAGTACGCCCAGTCGGACATCGCCGACCTTCCGCTGTACACGGCCTTCGTGACCGAGGGCAGCGTGCTCCAGGCACAGGGCCCGGCGGCGAAGGACATCTACTCCGTGCTCAACTACGCGGCCGACCTGGACAACGAGGCGAACCGGAAGTTCGCCGCCGACTGGACGGCGGAGCACGACACGCAGCCCACCACCTACGCGATGGCCTCGTACGACGCGGCCGCCGTGCTGGACAAGGCGATCGCGGACGCGGCGAAGGACGGCGACGTGACGCCGCAGACCATCAACAAGGCCATCGCCGGGCTCGGCCAGATCGACAGCCCGCGCGGCGCCTGGGAGTTCGGCGACAAGGCGCACTCCCCCGTCCAGACGTGGTACCTGCGCCAGGTGCGGCCGGACGGCGCCCGGTTGGCGAACGTGATGGTCCAGGACCTGGCGACCCTCGGCAGCTGACGTGGATCTCCTCGACGCCCACCTCGTACCGGCGGTGGACGGGGTGGCCTTCGGGCTGCTGCTGTTCGTGGTCGCCGCCGGGCTGAGCCTCGCCTTCGGCACGGCCGGGGTGCTGAACCTGTCGCACGGCACGCTGTACGCGATCGGCGCCTACACGGGGGCCGAGCTGAGCGACGGCACCTGGGGCGGCCTGGCCCTGGGCCTGGCCGCCGGGACCGCGGCGGCGTGCGGAGCCGGGGCGGCCCTCTCCGCCGCGACGGCTCCGCTCGCCCGGCGTGGGCATCTGGCGCAGGCGCTGCTGACCTTCGGGCTCGCTCTGATCGGCGGCGATCTGCTCATCCAGCTCTTCGGGGCGGACGAACTCCCCGTCCGCGTCCCCGAGGCGCTCGACTCCTCGGTGACGCTGCTGGGGCACCGCTACCCGGCGTACCGGCTCTGCTTCATCGTGATGGCCGTGGTGCTCGCGGCCTTCGGCACCTGGGTGCTGACCCGGACCCGGATGGGCGCGGCGGTACGGGCCGCCGCCGACGACCCGCAGATGCTCGCGGCCACCGGCCGCAGCCCCCGGGCGGTGCACACCGGCGTCCTCGCGGCGGCGGGCGCGCTGGCGGGGGCGGCGGGTGTGCTCGGGGCGCCGATCATCGGCCCCGGGCCCGGTACCTCCGAGAACGTGCTGATGCTGTCGCTCGTGGTGGTCGTGCTCGGCGGGCTGCGCTCGCTGTGGGCGACGCTCGCGGCGGCGGTGGCGGTGGGCGAGGTGCAGACGCTGGGCGTCGCGCTGGCGCCCGCGCTGGCGCCGTACCTGCTCTTCGCCGCGATGGCGGCGGTGCTGGTGCTGCGCTCCCGGTTCACGGAGCCGGCGGCGGCGCACGGCCCCGAAAGCCCCGCCCCGGACCCGGTGGCCCGGCTCCGGGCCCGTCTCGCCGCCCGGCTGCGCGGACGGCCGCGCGAGACGGTGGGAACGGTGACGGCGGCGGGGGCTTCCCCCGCGGGACCGGGGTCGGGCGCGGCCCGGAGCGGCTTCGCCCTCCGCGGGAGCGCGAGCCGCCGGCCCGGGTGGGCCGGCCGGCTGCCGGGCGGGCCCGTGGCGCGGCGGGCGGCGCCGCTGCTCGTCCTGCTCGCGGTGCTGATCGCGCTGCCCGCCCTGCTGGACCCGTACAGCATCTCCCTCGCCGGTTCCGCCCTGGCCCTGGGGCTGCTCGCGGTCAGCGTCACCGTTCTCACCGGTTACGCCGGTCTGCCCACTCTCGGGCAGACCGCGCCGTTCGCCGTCGGCGCGTACGCCACCGCCAACCTCGCGGACGCCGGGTGGACCTTGGGCCCGGTCCAGATCGTGCTCTCCGCGCTGGCCGCCGCCGTCTTCGCCGCGGTGGTGGGGCCCGCGGTGGTCCGGGCGCGCGGTACCACCGTCCTGATGATCACGCTCGCGATCGGGGAGCTGACCGGCGCGGTCGTCAACCAGCTCAAGTCCGTCACCGGCGGGGCCGACGGGCTCGTCGGCTTCCCGGCCACGCAGGCGCTCTGGGGCGGGGAGGGGATGGTGGAGGAGGGCGAGCTGTACACCTACGCGCTCGTCGTCGCCGTCGTCGCGGTCGCGCTGACCCTGCTCGTCCTGCGCTCCCCGGCCGGGAAGCTGCTCACCGGCGCGCGGGGCGCGGAGGCCCGGATGCGCGCCTCCGGGCACCCGGTGGGGCGCTACCTCCTGGTGGCCCACGTCGGGGCGGGCGCGCTGGCCGGTGTGGCCGGTTCGCTGATGGTGACCGTGCAGCAGTACCTCGCCCCCGCCGACGTCGGGTTCGAGATCGCCGCGTTCGCGCTGCTGGCGGTGGTCATCGGCGGCACGACGTCGGTGGTCGGCGCGCTGCTCGGGGCGGGGCTCATCGTCGCCACCCGGGACTGGGTCGCCGGTTCCTGGCCCGGCCACGGGCCGCTGCTCCTCGGTGTGCTCTTCGTGGCGACCGTCTACCTGCTGCCGCGCGGCCTGGCGGGGCTGCGCGGCGGCGGGGACGGTCCGCCGCCGCGGAGGCCGGTCGATCCGGGGGCCCCGGGGGCTCCCGGCGCTCCGGGCGTTCCCGGTACCCCTGACGCCCCGGATGACGCGTGGGCTCCCGGTGCACCGGCCGCCCCCGCCGCTCCGGGGGCGGCCGCCCGGCCCGGGGAACGGCACCCCCCACCGCCCGCTCCCAACCCCGCCGGGAAGGTCTCCTCATGACACCCGCACCGCCCGCGGCGGCGCCTTCGGTCCTCGTCCTCACCGGCCTCACCCGCAGGTACGGAACGCTCACCGCCGTGGACGACGTGAGCCTGCGTCTCACGCCGGGCGCCCGGCACGCCGTCATCGGTCCCAACGGGGCGGGCAAGACCACCCTGCTCAACCTGATCGCGGGCACGGACCGGCCCGACCGGGGCACGATCACCCTGGACGGCGTCGACGTCACCTCTGCGGCGACGGCCAGGCGCAGTCGGCTGGGTATCGCCCGGAGCTTCCAGCAGCCCTCGGTCATCGCCGAGTTGTCGGTGCTCGACAATGTCGTCCTGGCCGGCTGGCCGCACCATCCGCAGCGCCGCGGGGCCTGGCGCAGGCCCTCCCGCTACCGGCTGCACCGGAAGTCCGCCGCCCGCCACCTGGAGAGGGTCGGTCTCGCGGAGCTCGCCCACCGGCCGGCCGCCACGCTCTCGCACGGGCAGCGCCGCATGCTCGACATCGCCGCCGCGCTGGCGGGCGAGCCCCGCCTGCTGCTCCTGGACGAGCCGGCGGCGGGGCTGACCGACACCGACATCGGCCGGCTGCTCGACATCGTCGGAGGTATGCCGTCGAGCGTCGCGGTCGTCCTGGTGGAGCACCACGTCGACGTGGTCGCCCGGCTCGCCTCCACCACCACGGTGCTGGCCGCCGGAAAGGTGCTCGCCACCGGTCCGACGCGGGAGGTGCTGGCCCGTCCCGAGGTCCGCACGGCGTACCACGGCACAGGCCCCGGCGCGGCCCCGGACGGAGCCGGTCCGGCCTCGGGCCCGGACGGAGCCGAGGCCGTCCCGACCGTCTGCCCGTCCCCCACCGACGCGAGAGGGTGACCGACGCCCGATGCTCGAACTCACCGGCCTGACCGCGGGCTACCACGGCGGCACCGTCCTCCACGGCCTCGACCTGGCGGTCGCCGCCGGCACGGTGCACGCCGTCGTCGGCCACAACGGCGCGGGCAAGACCACCCTCGTCCACACCGTCGCCGGGCTGATGCGCCCGAGCTCCGGAACCGTACGCGTCGACGGCCGGGAGGTGACCGGGCAGCCGGCGCACCGGATCGCACGGGCCGGGATCGGGCTCGTGCCGCAGGGCCGCCGGGTGTTCGCCGGGCTCACGGTGGAGGAGCACCTGCGGCTGTCCCACCGTCCGCCGCGCCGGGGCGACACCGCACGCCCCGGCCTCTGGACCCCGGCGCGGGTCCTCACGCTGCTCCCCCGGCTGGGCGAGCGGCTGGGCAACCGGGGGGCGGAGCTGTCCGGCGGCGAGCAGCAGATGCTGGCGCTGGCCCGGGCGCTGCTCGGCTCCCCGCGGGTGCTGCTGCTCGACGAGCCGACCGAGGGCCTCGCGCCCGTCCTGGTACGGCAGGTGCACGAGCTGGTGGGGACGCTGGCGGCCGAGGGGCTCGCCGTCCTGCTGGTCTCCCCCAGCCCCGCCCAGGCCGTCGAGTGCGCCGACGCCCTCACCGTCCTCACCTCGGGGCGGACGACGCTGCGCCTGGCCGGGGAGGACGCCCGCGCCGACGCCACCGCGCTGCACGCGGCGCTGGAGCTGACGGCGGCGGGCGCGGGGCCGGGAGGCTGAGCAGCACGCGTCCGGTACGGACGGGCCCCGGGGGGCCCGCCCGAGGCCCTCCGCTCCTACCCGGCCTTCATGCTGTGGCCGCCGAAGCCGCTGCGCCGGTCGGAGCCGCTGTTCTGCTCCTGCCACCAGGCGTCGAACCCGGACTGCTCCATGGCGGTCCAGTCGGGGGTGTTCTCGACCTGCGCGTGGCCCATCCGGCGGCCGAGCGCGACCATCGCGGCCCCGACCGGCCCGCGTCCGGCGTCGTAACGCTCCAGGACCTCCTGCCAACCGCCCCCAGCCGCCCAGGCGGCCTCCAGCGCCGTGGCGTCCTGGAGCGCCTTCACGCTGCCGCCGCCGATGTGCGGCCGGGCGACGCTGGCGGCGTCGCCGACGAGGGCCATCCGCCCGGAGGCGTAGTGCGGCGCCTCCAGGTCGTAGATGGGCTGGATGAAGGTGGTCTCGGCGGGGGTGCGCAGGACCCTGGCGGCCCAGTACGGGGGGAAGTTGTCGGCCACCAGGGCGCGAAGCCGCTCGGTGAGCCGGGAGTTGAGCCGCCCCGGCGGCAGCGAGGTGGGGGTCCGGAGGTCGGGGTGGAGGCCGTCCGCCTCGGGGGGCGCGGTGTAGAGCACCCAGTTGAGCCGGTGCCCGCCGCGGCCGTCCGGGATGCGGTAGATCATGCAATGGCCGCCGGGGAAAACGATGTTGTGCGCGTCGAGGCCGTCCGATGGGAGGTCCGCGACCTCCGACGAGGTCCCCCGCCAGCCGATGTATCCGGCGTACGCGGCGGCCGCACCGGGGAACATGGCCTCGCGGACGACGGATCGGTAACCGTCCGCCCCGATCACGGCGTCGAAGCGCTCCTCGTACCCGTCCGCGAGCCGCAGCGTCACGCCGTCGGCGTCGGGCTCGACCCCGGTGACCACCGCGCCGGAGCGGTAGGCGACCCCCTCGGGCACCCGGCGGCGCAGCTCGCTCCACAGCGACCCCCAGCTGTAGGCGCGGAAGGGGAACGGCTGCTCGCCGACGATCCGGCCGTGGTCCGCCTCCCCGTCCCGCACGCTCCACACGCGCCGGGTCAGCGGCGCCCAGGGCATCTCGGGCGCCACGTACCCGGCCTCCCGCAGCTCGTCGTACCGATCGGCGTGGAGGGCGATGCCCACCCCCCGGTCGCGGAGCCGGTCGTCGGCACGTTCCAGAACGGTGATCCGCTCGGCCCCGCCGCGGGAGGCGGCCAGAGCCGCCGCGCACCCCGCGATGCTGCCGCCGACGACGGCGACGCTGCCTCCACGCACGACTGGCTCTCCCCTCGTTCGGTGTTCCGGGCGTTCCGGCCGCCGACGGGAACACTGGTGCCGCCGCCCGGCACGGCCGGATGAATTCCCTTTATTTCGGGAGTCGTTGGGCCATGACCGATGATCAGGACCCGAGCGGGATCCTATCGGGGAGCGGAACTCCCGCACCGATCGGCCGCGCCACCCGAGAACCCCCTCCGGCCTTACCGTAGGTGACGTCCCGTCATGCGGGGCCCGGTCGGTACCGCGGTCCGCGCCCGTCGCCCACCGGCACCACCGGGTGCAAACGCTTACCGGCCCGACGGCCCGTCAACAACCGCCTCCTGTCGCGACATCGGGTGGTTCCGGCCGTTCGGAGAAGAACGAGCCGGGCCGCCTGAACTTCACGGGAACTCCAGCGAAATGGCACGTGTGTGGATATCGTGCACCGAGCGAGGGTGCATCCGTCAGTCCACGGGATCGGCGGATGCGTCGCGTTTGGGGGGTGCGACTGTGACTGGGGGGTCCATGGGGCATGTCGAGATACCTGATACCGACCTGGCCGGGCCGGTGGGGCTCCGGGGCGCGCCGCGCCCCCGGACCGCCGCTTCCCGGAACCGTACGACAGCCGCGCTGGAGCGGCAGTTCAGGGCTCCGACGGCCCGGCGCACGGGGGCGGGCCGTGCTCCGGTCCGGCGCAGGCGAGCGCCCGGCCCGGCGCTCGCCCCGCTGACGGAGCTGCTGGGGCTGGCCGGGCCGGCCTGGCTGGTGCTGCGGGCGGGCGGCGAACCGCGCCCGGTGGTCGCCGCCGCGGCGGCGGGGGTGCTGTGGGCCGGGCTGCGCGCGGCCCGGGGGCGGTACGCGGCGGGGCCGGGGGCCGAAACCGGGGGCGCGGTCGGCGCGCTCGGCGACTGGCTCGTCCTGATCGGGCTGCTGGCCGTACTGCACACCGCCGCGGGCAGCCCGGTCAACCCGGCCGCGGCCGTCGTGGCCGTCGCGCCGGGGCTGCTCGTCGCCACCGCGGCGACGGGGCTGCGCGCCTGGCCCCGCTCCGCACGCCGGGGCCGCCGGGCCCGCAGGGTGCTGCTGGTGGGCGAGGTGTCCTGCGTGGTCCGGGCCGCCGAGTTGCTCGCCTCCCGTACGGACCACGACTACCGGCTGGTCGCCGCCGTACCGGTGGGCCCCGGACCGCTGGAGCTGGACGGGGTGCAGGTGCCGGGGCGGCTGGCGTCCCGCCCGGCCGACGACGACGTCACGACGGTGCTCGGCGGGGTCTACGCCCATGCGGCGGACCTGGTGCTGGTGGCCCCGGGGCCCCGCATGACCGGGGACCGGCTGCGTCGGCTCGGCTGGGGGCTGCACGACGGGGGCGTCGCCCTCTCCGTGGTCTCGGAGCTGTCCGGCGTGGCGGCCGAGCGGGTGCGTCCCGTCACCGCGGCCGGGCTCACCCTGCTGCACATAGCACCGCCCCTGCGCAGGGGCCCGCAAGCGGTGGTGAAGAACGTGCTGGACCGCACGGGGGCCCTGGTCGGGCTGCTGGCGCTGGCTCCGCTGCTCCTGGCGGTGGCGCTGGGCATACGGCTGTCCTCGCGGGGTCCGGTCTTCCACCGGCAGGTCCGGCAGGGGCGGCACAACCGGCCGTTCACCATGTGGAAGTTCCGCACGATGGTGACGGACGCGGAACAGCTCAAGGCGCGGCTCGCCGTGGCCAACGAGGTCGACGGCCCGCTGTTCAAAATGCGCCGCGACCCCCGGGTGACACCGGTCGGACGGGTGCTGCGGCGCACGTCGATCGACGAACTCCCCCAGCTGGTCAATGTGCTGCTGGGTCACATGTCGCTGGTGGGGCCGCGCCCGCCGCTGCCGGAGGAGGCGGCGCGCTACGACGAACGGGAGCACCGCCGACTCGCCGTGAAGCCGGGGCTGACGGGGCTGTGGCAGGTGAGCGGCCGCTCCGACCTGTCCTGGCAGGAGACCGTCTCGCTGGACCTCTGGTACGTCGACAACTGGTCGGTCGCCGCCGACCTGGGACTCCTCGCCCGCACCGTGCGCGCCGTCGCCGACGGCCGCGGGGCGTACTGAGAGCGGCGGGCGTGCGGATGCGAGGAGCACCACCGGGGCGCCGCCGCGAGGCCCCTCACGGCGGCCGACGGTCAACTCCCCTGCGGGAGCCGGTCGAGCCACCAGGCGTAGGTCCGGGCGATGCCGTCGCGCAGCGGGATCCGCGGCGTGAAGCCGAGGGAGGTGAGGCGGGTGGTGTCGAGCAGCTTGCGGGGCGTCCCGTCCGGCTTCGATACATCCCAGGCGATCTTCCCCTGGTACCCCGTCACCTCCTGTACCGTTTCGGCGAGTTCGCGGATCGAGAGGTCTTCGCCGCAGCCGATGTTGACGGGCTCGTCGCCGTCGTACACCTCCAGCAGGCGTACGCAGGCCGCGGCGAGGTCGTCCACGTGCAGGAACTCGCGGCGCGGGGAGCCGGAGCCCCACAGGGTCACCTCGGGGGCCCCGTCCCGGCGCGCCTCGTGGAAGCGGCGGATCAGGGCGGGCAGGACGTGCGAGGTCTCCAGGTCGAAGTTGTCGCCGGGCCCGTAGAGATTGGTGGGCATGGCACTGATGTAGGAGGCGCCGTACTGCCGCCGGTAGGACTGGATCTGGACGATTCCGGCGATCTTGGCGAGGGCGTACGCCTCGTTGGTGGGCTCCAGCTCCCCGGTGAGGAGGGCGTCCTCCCGGATCGGCTGGGGCGCGAGCCGGGGGTAGATGCACGACGAGCCGAGGAAGAGCAGCCGCTCGGTCCCGGCCGCGTGCGCCCCGGCGATCACGCTGAGCTGGATGCGCAGGTTGTCCTCCAGGAACTGCACCGGCCAGGTGCTGTTGGCCATGATCCCGCCCACCTTGGCGGCGGCCAGCACCACGACATCCGGGCGGACCTCCTTGAGATACGCCCCGGTCCGCGCGGCGTCGCGCAGATCGAGGAGGTCGCGGCCGCGGGTGACCACCTCGTGGCCGTCGTCGGCGAGGCGGCGGGCCAGCGCGGAACCGACCAGACCGCGGTGGCCCGCGACGAATATGCGGGAGCCGGGACGCAGTAGGGGGCGGGCGGATTCCTGGGGCGGGGCGGGGAGTTCGGTCGTCATGGCTCGGATTGTGCCAGCAGAAAGGGACTGCGGTGACATTTTGCCGCAGAACATTCCAATTCCGAAATAACGGGGAACATCGCCGCCGAGGCGATCAGCAGAGAGGGGGGACCGTGGCGAAGACCGCGCTCATCACCGGGGTGACCGGCCAGGACGGTTCGTATCTGGCCGAGTTGTTGCTCGACAAGGGCTACACGGTGCACGGGCTCATACGCCGTTCCTCAAGCTTCAACACCGAGCGGATCGACCACATCTACCAGGGCCCCGAGGAGCCGGAGCGCTCCTTCGTCCTGCACCACGCGGACCTGTCCGACGGTGTGGCGCTGGTGAACCTGCTGCGGGACATCCAGCCCGACGAGGTCTACAACCTGGGCGCGCAGTCGCATGTGCGGGTCTCCTTCGACGCCCCGCTGTACACCGGCGACGTCACGGGGCTCGGCACCGTCCGGCTCCTGGAGGCGGTGCGGGCCAGCGGCGTCCACACCCGGATCTACCAGGCGTCGTCCTCCGAGATGTTCGGGGCCAGCCCGCCCCCGCAGAACGAGAAGACGCCGTTCCACCCGCGCAGCCCGTACAGCGTGGCGAAGGTCTACGCCTACTGGGCCACGGTCAACTACCGCGAGGCGTACGACATGTTCGCGGTCAACGGCATCCTCTTCAACCACGAGTCGCCGCGCCGCGGTGAGACCTTCGTGACCCGGAAGATCACCCGGGCCGTCGCCCGGATCAAGGCGGGGCTCCAGGACCGGCTCCACCTGGGCAACCTGGACGCGGTCCGGGACTGGGGGTACGCGCCGGAGTACGTGGACGCCATGTGGCGGATGCTCCAGTGCGACACCCCCGACGACTACGTGGTCGCCACCGGGGAGGGCGTCAGCGTCCGGCAGTTCCTGGAGTTCGCCTTCGAGCACGCCGGGCTGGACTGGGCCGAGCACGTGCGGTACGACCCGAAGTACGAACGCCCCAGCGAGGTCGACGCGTTGATCGGCGACGCCTCCAAGGCCGAGGAGCTGCTGGGCTGGAAGCCCGAGGTGAAGTCGCGGGAGCTGGCCCGGATCATGGTGGACGCCGACATCCGCCGCCTGGAGGACCAGCTCTCCGGGGCCGCCGTCCGGGTGGACCGGTGACCGGGCCCCGGCGCCGGGGGCCCCGGGCCCCCGGCGGCCGGCTCCGCCACCGGCCCCCGCTGCCCTTACCCGCACCCCCGGGAACACCCGGCCGCCGCCCCGACGGGGCCTGCGGCCGCCCACGACGCCCGGCCGGCGCTTCCCGCGCCCGGATCCGGGAAGATCACCGGCGCGACCGCCGACTCCACCGACCGCTCGGTGGAGCTCTCCGCGCCGGCCACGGGCGGGGCCCCGGCCCCCTCCACCCACTCGCCGCGGGCGGGGGGGGGGGGGGCCCCCCCCCCCCCCCCCCGGCCGGGCGGGGCAGCATCCGCGGCCTCCCGGCCGCAGCTCGCATCTCACCTCGGAGCTGAATGATGAACGGAAGTACGGGGCAGAGAAGCGGAGGACGCGGCCGTGTACGCGCCGCTTCCCTCGCTCTCGGCCTGCTGGCCGGAGCCCTGACCGCGACCGCGGTGGGGGCCCCTCCGGCGGCGGCGCTGACACCACCGGTCGCCATCACCGCGGACGACCTCACCACCTGGCAGACCAACGGCATCGTCTGGTCGATGGCGGCCGGCGACGGCGTCGTCTACGCGGGCGGCACCTTCTCCACCCTGCGGCCCCCCGCCGCGGCCCCCGGCTCCGACGAACAGCCCGCGGTGAACTTCGCCGCGTTCGACACGGCGACCGGGGCCCCCACCGACTGCTCGCTCTCCTTCACCGTCTCCTCGGGAACCGCCACCGTCCGCGCCCTGGCTCTCTCCCCGGACGGCGGAACCCTTTACGCGGGCGGCCGGTTCGGAGCGGTCAACGGGATCGGCGTCAGCAACATCGCGGCGATCGACACCGACACCTGCACCCCGCGGAACGACTTCAAGATCTCCGTGAGCGCGACCGTGCGGGCGCTCGCCGTCACCGACGACACCGTCTACCTGGGCGGCGACTTCACCAGCGTCGGCGGGCAGACCAGGAACAGTTTCGCCGCCGTCACCACCGGAGCCTCCCTGCTGCCCTTCACGGCCGACGCCGACGAGGTCGCACGGGCTGTGGAGGTCACCCCGGACGGACGGCACGTGCTGCTCGGCGGGGACTTCTTCCGGATCAACGGCACCACCACCCACGCCCTGGCCGTGGTCGACGCCACCACCGGGCAGCTGGTCAAGTCCTACCCGGGGTTCATCCACAACAACTCCACGGTCCAGGACATCACCACGGACGCCACCGGGTTCTACACAGGCAACGAGGGCACCGGCGGCGGGGTGTTCGACGGACGCATCGCCCTGAACCTGAGCGACTTCGAGCAGCGCTGGCGCGACACCTGCCTCGGCGCGACCCAGGCCGTCGCCGTCCACTCCGGGGTGCTCTACAGCGGCAGCCACGCCCACGACTGCGCCAGCATGGGAGCCTTCCCGGACCAGCCGCGCAAGCACCTGCTGGCCCAGTCGGTGAGCGACCCGAAGCTGCTGCCCTGGTTCCCGGACACCAACGACGGCATCGGCGAGCCGGTCGGCCCCCGCGTGCTGACCACGGTGAGCGGTGGCGGCCGCGACTACCTGTGGGTGGGCGGCGAGTTCACCACGGTCAACGGCAAGCGGCAGCAGGGGCTGACCCGGTTCGCGGACGGCCCCGACACGGGCGAGCCCTGGGTGCCCAACGTCAGCCTGTCCACCCTGACGCCGGGGCGGATCGAGGTGAACTGGCAGACCAGCTTCGACACCGACGACGGGGAGCTGACCTACCGGATCTACAAGGACGGCTCCAGCACCCCGGTCCACACGACGACCGCCTACTCGGTCTTCTGGGACCGGCCCCAGCTGACCTGGACGGACACCGACGTCGCGCCGGGCGAGACCCACTCGTACCGGATCACCGCGAGCGATGGGCCCAACACCAGCGCCAAGTCCCCGGCCCAGTCCGCCACCGTGGCGAGTTCGACGGAGGCGTACCCGGCCCGTGTCAGGTCCGACGGGGCGAGCCTCTACTGGCGCTACGACGAGGGCGCGTCCACGTTCGCGCACGACAGCAGCGGCAACCTGAACAACGGCTTCCTGCGGGGCGGCCCCGCCTACCGGCAGACCCCGGCGGCGGTCGCCGGGCCCTCCACGGCGATCGGCTTCAACGGGAGCGACGAGTACGCGTTCAGCAACCGGCTGCACGCCGCACCCTCCCGGTTCTCGGTGGAGACCTGGATCAGGACCACCACCACCCGGGGCGGGAAGATCATCGGCTTCGGGAACCACACCCAGCAGAACAGCACCCGTCACGACAAGCACGTCTACATGCGCAACGACGGGCGGCTCGTGTTCGGCGTCCAGAGCGGCGGGGCCCGCACCGTCACCACCTCGGGCGCCTACAACGACGGCCAGTGGCACCACGTCGTCGCCACCCAGGGGCCCCTGGGGCAGGGGATGACGCTGTACGTCGACGGGCAGGCCCGGGCGTCGAACATCCTGGTCTCCGGCAGCGATAACCAGCCCGGCTACTGGCGGGTCGGCGGGGACAACCTCTCCGGTTGGCCGACCCGTCCGGCCAGCAACTTCTTCGAGGGGCAGATCGACGAGACCGCCGTCTACCCGACCACGCTGAGCGCTTCCCAGGTCAGCGCGCACTACGCACTGAGGAACGGCTGATCTCATGAGGAATCCGTTCCCGGCCTGCGCCGCCGTCGTCCTGACGGCGGCGGCGCTGGCCGCCTGCGGCTCGTCCGCGGACGGGAACGGTCCGGAGGCCGCGGGCGCCCAGCGCCCCGCGGCCTCCGGGCCCGCCGTCCCCGGCGCGCCCACCGCATCCGCTCCGCCCTCCGCCGGGACCGGCGACGCCGGCGAGGGGGGCCAGGGGGCCGAGCGGCCCGCCCCCCGCGCCGAGGGCCCCAAGACCCCGCCCGACGCGATCACCCCGGCCACCGGCACCTTCACGAAAAAGCAGAAGGAGTACCTGGCGGACCGCGTGCCGAAGGGCATGGACCCGGCCGCCGTCCTCCAGACCGGCCAGGAGACCTGCGACAAGCTCCGCTACCTGGTCAAGGCCGACCGGGACACCGCCGTCGGGGCCGTCGCCACCGAGGAGATCCCGGACGCCGCGGGCGCGGTCGCCGGCCTCTGCCCCCAGCACCAGGACCTGGTGGACGAGGCGGCGTACGCCTACCCGGACGGCACGCACACCGGGAAGAAGCTCCGGCCGGGCGTCTACCGCTCCGTCTCCCCCACCGCCGACTGCTCCTGGCGGATCGCCGGGGCGGGCGGCAAGGAGCTGGCCGCCGACACCTCCGCCACCGGGAAGCCCCGGAAGATCACGATCCCGAAGTCCGCCCGTACGTTCACCTCCACAGGCTGCTACGCCTGGCTGCCCGAAGGAGACCGGGGATGACTGCAGGTACGCCGAAGCTCCCGATAGCCGTGGCGATCCCCACGAAGAACGAGGGGCTGAACATCGCGGAGGCGGTGAAATCGGTGCTCGGCCACTTCGAGGCGGTCGTGGTGGTGGACTCCCACAGCACCGACGACACGGTCAAGATCGCCGAGGAGTGCGGGGCCGAGGTGGTCTCCTACACCTGGGACGGGGGGCATCCGCGCAAGAAGCAGTGGTGCCTGGAGAACGTCCGCACCGACCTGGACTGGATCCTGCTCCTGGACGGCGACGAGCGGCTCAGCCCCGGGCTGCTGGCCGAGCTGCGGCAGGCGTTCCGCGATCCGGCGGCCCCGAAGCCGGCCGCGTACGACATACCGCTCGGCTACTGGTTCTCCGGGAAGCGGCTGCGGCACGGATACACCATTCGCAAGCGGTCGTTGACCGACCGGACCCGCTGCCACTACCCGGAGGTCGGGGACCTGGACGCGCCGGGCATCGGGGAGGTCGAGGGCCACTACCAGCCGGTCGCGCCGAGCGTGGGCACGTTCAGCCATCCCATCGAGCACCAGGACCTCGACCCGGTGACCGCCTGGTTCGAGCGGCACAACCGCTACTCGGACTGGGAGGCGTGGCTGGAGCACCACCCCCAGGTCAAGGAGCAGGTGCGCCAGGTCAAGTCCCGCCAGGGGCAGTTGTTCCACAAGGCGCCGTTCAAGCCGGTGGTGTCCTTCGCCTACATGTACCTCTACAAGCGGGGCTTCCTGGACGGCCGGGCGGGCTTCGACTTCGCGCTGGCGATGAGCTTCTACCGCTGGCAGATCGCCCTCAAGTCCCGAGAGAAGCCGCTGCGTTGACGGCCGCGCCGCTCACCCCCGCCTCCGGCGGACCACGTCCTCGTAGGTCTGCCGGAGGGTGGCGGTGACGGCCTCGATGGTGAACTGCCCGTTCACCAGCTCCCAGGCGGCCTTGCCCGCCTGCTCGGCGGCCTCGGGCTCCAGCAGCTCCAGAATCGCGTCGGCGACCTTGCGGGCGTTGGCCGCGTCCTCGCCGACCCGGCTGTCGACGACCCGTCCCGCCCCGGCCCCGGCGACGTCGGGGGCCTGCCCGCAGGTGCGGGTGATGACGACGGGGGTACCGACCGACATCGCCTCCAGCACCGAGACCGGGAAGGGCTCCTCGATGGCGGGCAGCACGTACACATCGGCCTCGCGCCCGGCGGCGAGGACCTCCTCGTGCTCCAGCGGCCCCACATGGTCCAGGGAGCCGGTGACCCCCAGCTTCCGGGCGAGCGCGAGGGTGCCCTCCAGCGCGCCGGTGTCCGGGCCGGCCAGGACGAAGCGGGCGTCGGGGTGGCGGGCGAGGACGTGCGGCATCGCGGCGACGAAGTCCTCGGGCCGCTTGCGCTTCTGGACGCGGGCGAGGTAGAGCACGGTGGGCGGCCGGCCGGGGCCGCGGGCGGGCTTGCGCTCCTGCGGGCGGACGCCGTTGACCAGCCGTACGGTGCGGGTCAGCGGGACGGGGGCGGCGACGGCGTTCACGTCGAGCCGTTCCATCTCGGTGAGGTGCAGGACGGCGTCCGCCTCGCGCAGCACCTTGCGCACCCCGAGGAGGTCGGTGAGCTGGGCGGCCTTCTTCTCGGTGGGGTCGATCATGCCGTGGGTCTGGACGACCAGGGGCGTACGGGTCGCGAGGGCGAGGAGCGCCGCCGGGAGGGTCACCAGATCGCGCATCAGGTGGACATGGACGAGGTCGGCGCCGCGCATCATGCGGTACGCGGTACGCAGCAGGGACGCCGAGGTGATCCCGCTGACCTCGAACATCGGGAGCAGGTGCCGGGCCTGGAAGAGGTGGACCGGAACCCCCTCGACGCTGCTGGGCAGTTCGCCGCCCGGAAAGCCGTCGCCGAGCGCCATGACGCGGGCGTCGTCGCCGTTGGCACGCTGGACCTTGGAGAGGTTGAACGCCACGCGGGTCGGACCGCCGAAGGCGTGGTCCGGAGTATGGAGCGTGACAACGTGCAGGATTTTCACCAGAGTTCCCCTCAACTACGGCTATGTATGCACAGCGTAGTCATCGGCCCTCCTCACGTGGGCCGATTCGTTAGAGTGTGCAGCGGTTCACTGATCCGGGGGGGCGCATGACGTCGGTGCACACATCGGCGCACCCGCCGACGCGGGAGAAGGCGGCGGGAAGGGCCCCCGGGAAGGCCGACGGGACGCCCGCGCGGCCGATCGCCTGGGCGATGCTGTCCCGGGCGGTGGCGGTCCCGCTCATCCTGGGACTGGTCTGCTTCCTGCCCGCCGTGATCGCCGCCCAGCCCGGCACCGGGGTGCGGGACACCGCGTACTGGCTCCAACTGGTGCTGACCTGCTATGCGGGGGCCCGGCTGGCGACGATGATCCTGTCGACCCGGCGGCGGCTGCTCCAGGGCGTCTTCTGGATGTTCGTGTACATCGCGATGGGCGTGGCCCCGTTCGCCCAGGTGGTGATCGGCCAGACCCCGACGCCGATGGTGGGGCCGCGCCAGGACCTGATCACGGCCATCGCGATGGTCCTGGTGGGATGCGCCGCCTATGACCTGGGGGCGCTGCTGGCCTCCCGGCGCCCGCTGCGCCGCCGCAGGCCCTCGGCGCGGAGCTGGGGACCGGCCGTGGCCCATCCCGTGCGGCTGCGGCTGCTGGTGCTGCTGGCTTTCACGGCAAGCGCGTTCTACGTCCTGAAGCTGGGCGGCCCCGCGGTCTTCTTCTCCAGCCGGCAGGAGATCAACGAGACCGTCGCGGCGAGCGGTGTGGTCGCCGAGGGGTCCAACGTCGGCTCGGCGTTCCTCAAGGGCTTCGGCCAGGTCCCGGCGCTGCTGGCGCTGCTCTTCTACACCCGCCGTCTGGCGACCTCCCGCCGGGCCCGGCGCGCCCCGTCCACGGTGCTGGCGTGGGTGGCGCTGGCGGTGTTGAACCTCGTGGTGAACAACCCCATATCCAATGCCCGTTACTGGTTCCTGACGGTGCTGCTGGCGTTCGTGTTCACCGCGCTCCCGAGCAGCGCGGCGGTCTACCGCACGGTGCTGGCGACGGGGGTGGTGGGGGCGCTGGTGGTGTTCCCGTACGCGGACAAGTTCCGGTACGACGAGGGCGGGCAGCGGCCCGCGCAGTCGGCCTCGGTCTTCGAGCCGCTGGTGACCAAGGACTACGACCAGATGGTGATGTTCGCCAACACCATCTCGTGGGTCGACACCCGGGACCACACTTACGGCCGCCAACTGACGGGCTCCGCCCTGTTCTTCGTGCCGCGTGCGGTGTGGAGCGGGAAGCCGGAGGACACCGGGGTCCGGGTCGGTCAGTGGATGGGGCTGCGGATGACCAATCTCTCCGCCCCGCTGTGGACCGAGTTCTGGGTCGACGCGGGCGCGGCCGGCATGGTCGGCGGCATGGCGCTGATCGGTTACGCGGCGGCCCGCACCGACCGCCGGTACGCGCTCGCCGTCACCCGGGCCGGCCCCGGTCCGGGCAGCGTGCTGGCCATCGCCGCGCCGTTGATCGCCGGGTACACCTTCATCCTGCTGCGCGGCCCGCTGCTCCAGGCGGCGGGGAAGCTGGCCATCGCGGCGCTGTGCCTGCTGCTGCTCAGCACGTTCAGGGAGCAGCGGGTGAAGCGGCGGCGCTGACGGCGTCCGCCGGGTCCGGCCCGCGGCGCCGCAGCCGGGCCACCCTGGTCCAGGTGGCCGCCGCCTTGCAGAGCGAGCCCAGGAACAGGCCCCAGGCCGCGCCCGGGATGCCGCCGACGAGGTAGCCGCCCGCGAGGAACGCCACGGCGGTGAGGGAGAAGACGACCTGGAGGGCGAGGGTGGTGCGCGGGTCGAGCATGCGCAGGGCGAGCAGGCCGCAGGTGCCGACCGCCATCGCGGCGTACTGGCTGCCGGTGGCGGGGAGCAGGGCGGCGGCGGCGGGCCAGGTGTCGCCGAGGAGCCGGCGGCCCGCCGTGTCGGGCAGCAGGGCGAGCACGGTGGCCCAGAGCGCGGCGGTCGTCGCGAGGACGGCGGCGAGGGCGGCGGTGGCGCGGACCCGGCGGCGTTCGTCGCCGATGCGGCCGAGCAGCGGGGGGCCGAAGGAGGTCGCCGAGGTGTAGAGCACGTTGAGCGGGCCGAACAGGGTGGTGGCCCCGCGCAGCGCGCCGATCAGGAGCGGGGTGCCGACCGCGCCGAGGCCGAGGACGGAGAGCTGGCCGGTCGCGTTGCCCACACCGAACTCGACGGTGAAGCGCTGCCCGAGGTGGCCGCGCCGCAGCATCGGGCGCAGCTGGACGCCAGCCCCCGGGGTGGCCCGGTGGAGGAGGGCGGCGGACAGCAGGAGAGCGGGCAGGGCGGACAGGCCCCAGACGGCGATCAGGCGCGCCGGGGACGCCCCGTACGTCTGCGCGGAGAGCGCCGCGACCGCCCCGGCCAGCCGCAACAGGTCGGAGAGCAGGGCGAGGTGGGGCAGCTGGAGGGTGGAGAAGGCGTACCGCACGGCGTCCTGTCCCAGCACCACGGGGAGGACGAGGCCGAGCATCGCCAGGCCCCCTGCCGTGCCGCCGGGGAGGAGGGCGCAGACCGCCGCGAGGGGCGCGCCGAGGGCCGCCGCCGCGAGGACGGTGAAGGCGACGGCGGAACGGCACGCGCTCCGCGCCTCCTCCCCCGCGCCGCGCCGGAGGACCAACGGCTGCCCGGTGTACGCCCCCGAGGCGCCGAGGAACACCGTGAAGACCAGGTAGACGGCGGAGAACCGGGCGAAGTCGGAGACGGTGGTCAGGCGGGCGGCGGCCACCAGCACCAGGATGTTGGTGAGCGCCGCCACCCCCTGGTCGGCGACCGAGCAGAGGACGGCGGTGCGGGCTCTCACCGGCGCGCGGCCGGCTGGGTGAAGGCGCGCAGGCCGAGGGTTTCGGTGGGGTCGCCGGTCAGCTCGGGCCCGTCCGCCTCGACCGCCGGGGCTCCGCCCCCGCCTCCGGAGCGGCGGCGGGCGGAGGCGGTCCGGCGCTCGGTCCGGCGCAGGCGTCCCCGGCTCGGGTGGAGCAGCGCGCCGAGGACGGAGCCGCCGGAGGCGCCGATGATCTCGCGGATGCGTTCCAGGTCGCTGCGGTGCACCTCGCGCGGGTCGCAGACGATCATGACGCCTTCCACCCGGTCGACCAGGGCGACCGCGTCCGCGTAGGAGAGGACGGGCGGGGCGAGGACGATGACGACGACGCCCGGCCGGTCGGCCTCCGCGACGATGCGGCCGACCGGCGGGGAGGTCAGGGCGCGCGGGACGTTGTCGGCGGTGGTGCCGGGGACCAGGGCGAAGGCCCCGGAGCCCGGCACGTCCACGTTGATGCGGCCGCCGTTGGGCCAGGTGCGGTCGCCCTCCTCGGCGGCCCAGCGCGGCGGACGCATCTCGTGGGCGGACTTGCCCAGGTCGCGGGCGAGGGAGGGGGTGCGCAGATCGGCCTCGACGAGCAGGACGTCGCGGCCCATCTCGGCGAAGGCGGCGGCCAGGTTGGCGGCAGCGGCGGCGGCGGCAGCGTTGTCGCCGCGCGGCGCGGTGACCAGGAGCCGGCGGCGCTCGGCGAACGACGGGTCGTAGGCGAGCCGGAAGGCGACGGCCCGGTACTCCTCGGCCAGCCGGGAGCTGCCGCGGCCGATGGCGAGCAGGCCGGCGGCGGCGGTGCGTTCGCGGGGCAGGGTGCCGAGCAGCGGCGCGCCGAGGGAGTGGACGAGCTCGCGGGTGGAGCGTACGGCGGGGTCGAAGACGAGGCGCACCCAGGAGAGCAGCAGTCCGAGGGCGAGGCCGACGACCCCCCCGAGGCCGAGGAGCAGGAGCAGCCCCGGCCCGGTGGGCGAGGTGGGGGCGACGGGCTTCTTGTTGAGGTAACCGGGGGTGGTGTCCAGGGCCTTGAGTTCGGAGATCTTCCGGCTCAGCTCGGAGATGGAGACGATGATGTTGGCGCGGGCGCTGGTGACGTCGTCGGCCGCGCCGGCGCCGGTCTGCTTCTCCAGCAGGTCGCGTTTCTCCTCCAGCGGACCGAGCTGGGCCCGGTAGCCGTCGGACATGTTCTGGATGCTCTCCTCGGTGCGCGCCTTGCGGTGGGTCAGGTAGGCGCCCGCGAGGGCTTCGGCGCGGGCGCGGGCCTGCTCGGGGGTGGCGGCGGTGTAGGAGAAGCGGAGGGTGAGGGTGTTGGGCGGGTTGGTGACCTGGAGGCCGGTGAGGAGCTCCTGGGCGGTGACGTCGTCGCCCGTCTTGAGGAGGGTTCCGGCGGCCAGGGTGCCGACGGTGTCGCTGACGGCGGTCTGGCGTTCGGAGCCGATGTTGATGCCCTTGTCGGCGGTGGCGCCGGCGGCGAAGGGGTCGGAGATCGCGGAGCGTACGAGCACCTCGCCGGTGGCCGTGTAGGTGTCCTCGCCGCCGAGGGCGAGGTAGCCGCCGCCGAGCAGGCCGATGACGACGCCGGCGGCCAGCAGCGAGCGGTAGCGCAGGAGTTGGCGGAACTGGTCGCGCAGGAGCGCCGGTTCGTCCTGCTCGTCCGGGGCGCGGTGCTGCGTGGTCATCGGCGGTGGCTCCCTCGGGTGTCCGGCAGGACCTCGTCGAGCAGGGCGTCGAAGCGGGCGAGCCCCGCCTCCCGGCTCAGGTGGCGGGCGACGTAGCGGGGGCCCTCGGCTCCGAGGGCGTCGGCGGCCGCCGGGTCGGCGGCCAGCTTCCGCACGGCTTCGAGCAGGGCGGCGGGGTCCTCGGGGGCGACGAGGAGGCCGGCCCTCGAGCGGCGGACCTCGTCGGCGGTGCCGCCCTCGTCGGCGACGGAGGCGATCACGGGACGTGCGGAGGTGAAGTAGGAGGTGAGCTTGGAGGGGACGCTCATATCGAGGACCGAGGCGCGCTGGGTGACCGCGAGGACGTCGGCGGCGGCGAGGACGTCGGTGAACTCCTCGGCCCCGGCGGGCTCCAGGAAGTCCACGTTGGGCAGCCGTTCGGCGCGGGCGCGCAGGGCGTCGCGCTGGTTGCCGCCGCCCATCAGGACGACGCGGACGTCGGGGGCGAGGCGGGCGGCGTCCACCAGGACCTCCAGCCCCTGTTTGAGGCCCATGTTGCCGGAGTGCAGGATCACCGGGGTGGACTCGGCCCAGCCGAGCCGGGCCCGGGTCGCGGCCCGGTCGGCGGTGGGGGCCTGCACATGGGTCCAGTTGGGGACGATCCGGATGCGGCCGGGGTCGACGCCGAGCGCCCGGACGCCGGGGACGAAGCTCTCGTGGATGACGCCGACGAGGGCGGCCCCGCGCAGGGCGTACCGTTCGGCCGCCGCGGCGACGGCCGCGGCCCTGCCGCCGCCCCGGATGCCGCTCTGCGCCGCGGCGGCGCCCATCAGGTCCTGGACGACGGGTATGTGGGGGACGCGGTGGCGGCGGGCGATACGGGCCCCGATGACGCCCCCGGCGAGGCTGGGCATCTGGGAGACCACGGCGTCGGGCCGGCCCGGCGGCGGGGCGAACAGCCCGGTCGCCAGGACGCTCGCCTCGAACGCGGCGCGCCTCAGGGCGGTCTGACGGGGCGGCACGTAGTGCCGGCGCCGGTGCACGCCGACGCCGCCGCGTATCTCGACCGTCCGCCAGACGCCCCGGTAACCCTCCTCCACCTGCCAGGACGGGTAGTGCGGCAGGCCGGTGAGGGCCCGGACGCGGGCGCCGGACGCGGCCCAGTGCTCGGCCAGTTGGGTCGCGTAGGGGCCTATGCCGGTGAGCTCCGGTGCGTAGTTGGTCGACACCACCAGAAGGCGGCGGCCTCCGAGCGGACTGGTCCCTGAAGCTTCGGACATCGGACGATCGCCTTCCCCCCACGACAACCGCTGTCCCCGACGGGGAACAGCCCGTGCCGAGCTTATCCGTTCACGGCTTGCACAAGTGTTCTTCACAGTAAGGTCGGTGGAACATCACCGGATCATGTTCACCGTGGGGGGAGAGATACGGATGGTGCAGCACAGGGTGGGTTACGCACCCGGGGTGTACGACCTGTTCCACGTCGGGCACCTCAACATTCTGCGGCATGCCCGCAGCCAGTGCGACTACCTGGTGGCGGGGGTCGTGTCGGACGAGATGGCGGCCCTCGCCAAGGGCCACACGCCGGTCGTCCCGCTCCGCGAACGCCTGGAGATCGTCCGCAGCGTGCGCTTCGTGGACGCCGCGTTCGTGGAGACCGTGCCGGACAAGGTCGAGACCTGGCAGCAGGTCCGGTTCGACGTGATCTTCAAGGGGGACGACTGGCGGGGCACGGAGAAGGGCCGGAAGCTGGAGCGCGACTTCGCCGAAGTGGGCGTGGAGGTCGTCTACTTCCCGTACACCGTGCACACGTCCAGCACCCAGCTGCGCCGGGCGCTGGACGTCCTCGTCAACCGGCCCGGAGCGCTTTCAGCTCCCTGAACCACTTGGCGAGGAAGGCCGCCAGGAACAGCGTGTGCACCACCGCGAGCACGGCGTACCCGGCACGGAAGGCCCCGGGTGCGCCGAGCAGCAGGAACACCAGGCAGAACACGCCGTAGTCGGCGGGCAGCAGGAACACCGCCCGCACCGGGGAGGCCGGCGCCGCGGGCACCGCCCACGAAGGGCCCCGGGCGCTCGCCGCCGCCCTGCCGAGCTGTTCGCGCAGCAGCCCGGCGCAGAAGGTGACCACGGCGACCAGCTGGAAGCCCAGCGGCAGCAACAGCCAGGCGTCAGAGGGCAGTTCTCCGAAACGGTAGAAGGAGATCAGGACGGCGGTGTGGACGAGCACCAGCTTGCCGCAGTCCACCACGTGGTCCAGCCACTCCCCGTCGGGCCCGCCCCGGCCGGTGAGCCGGGCGAGCTGCCCGTCCGCCGAGTCGAGGGCGAAGCCGATCACGAGGGCCGCGCAGACCAGGACGGCGAGCGTTCCGGACGGCTCCACGAGGGCGACCGCGGCCAGGGCGCCATAGGTGAACAGCGCGCTCACCAGAGTTACTTGGTTGGGCGTCATGCCCGCCTTGAAGGCCCCGGCCGCGAGCACGCGTCCGGCGGGCCGGTTCACGTACCGCGAGTAGAGCGAGACGCCCTTGGCGCTCTTCTGTGCGCCGCGCAATTCGCGCAGCACCGTGCCCGTGCTTCCCATACGCCCCCCAGCGTCCGGCATGGTCCGCCCGCATCATGGCACGTGGAGGCCGGCCCCGGGGCGTTTTGGCGGCAGGGGGGCGGTTCGCACAGCGGGGGGCCTGCCCCGCCCCGGCCTCATCTGCCGTCGGTGAGCTGTTCGTCGAGTTCGTCGAAGAGCAGGTCCTCGTGGTCGACCTGGCCCGTGCGGTACGCGGAACGGGCCACCAGGTGGGAGGCCACCGGCCCGGTGAGCATCTGGAAGAAGGCGATGAGGGCCAGGGTGGCGAGGTCCGTCCCGCTGCGCAGCCGCAGCGCCACCCCGGCCAGCACCAGGATCATGCCGAGGGTCTGCGGCTTGGTCGCCGCGTGGCTGCGGGAGAGGACGTCGGGCAGCCGGACCATGCCGATCACCCCGAGCAGACAGATCGCGGCGCCCAGGAGGAGCAGCGCGGCGCCGGCCGTGTCGACGATCTGGAGCCAGACGTTCATCGCGGGTCCTCCTCGGGCGCGCCGGGGCGCAGGGGGCGGGGCCGGTCGCGTACGGCGATGAAGCGGGCGATGCCCACCGAGCCGGTGAACCCGAGGAACGCCAGCACCAGCATGATCGGGAAGTAGAACGGGTCACGCGCGAACGCCGATTTGGCGGCGAGGCCCGCGATGATCAGGGCGGCGCAGACGTCCAGCGAGATCGCCCGGTCCAGCATGGAGGGGCCGCGCCAGATCCGGGCCAGCAGCAGGGCGCCGGCGACGAGGACCAGCACGACGGCGGCGGTCAGCAGGATCCGGTCGGCCTGTTCGGGTGCGGTCATGGTGCGGGCCTCCCGGCGGCGAGCTGGGGCGGTGGCGGGGGTTCGGCGACGCGGGCGATCTCGTCGGGGGTGCCGAAGGCCCGTACGGTCAGTTCCTCCATCCGCCAGACCTGGCGGCGGGCGGCTTCCAGCTCCTCGGGCCGGTCGGCGTCCAGGACGTGCAGGAAGACGGTGGCGGTGGCCCGGCGCACCTCGATGATGGAGCCGCCGGGGACGTTGGAGACGGCGACGGCGGTGGCCGCGAGCATCAGGTCGCCGCGGCAGCGCAGGGGGACGCCGATGACGGCGGCCCGGTGGGGCAGGCCGAAGAAGGTCTGCCGGGTGACCTTCACCCCCGAGGTGTACATGTCGTGGAAGAGGTAGCAGGCCAGGCGGAGGATGCCCCAGGGGTGGAGCCGCAGCCCGAGGTCCACCCGGGGCAGCGGGAAGGCCAGGCAGACGGCGACCGAGACGACCAGGCCGGTGAGGACGTTCGCCCAGGTCACCGTGGACCAGAGCAGCACCCAGATGACGGTCAGCCAGGCGATCAGCGGCAGGTCCAGCACCCGTCTGCGGCGGGTTCCGAACTCGCAGCTCAGCGGCGGCAGATCGGCGTTGCGGAACGAGAAGCGAAGCCCGCGTCTCACCGGCCCAGCACCTCCTGGATGTAGGGGGACCGCTGGATGAGTTCGGCGGCCGTACGGTCGGTGTAGGAGGTGAGCGGGTCGGCGAACACGGTGAAGGCGAGGGCGATGGCGATGGTGGCGGCGGTGGCCGCGGTCATCGGGTGGGGCAGCCGGCTGGTGGTGGTGACGGCCCGGCCGTGCAGGGTCGCGGCGACGGCCCGGCCCGCCGGGCGCTTGACGGGCGCGGTGCCCTCGTCGCCGGTGCCGGGGATGTCGTCGGGGCCCGCGTCGCTGTCGTCGTCGCTGTCGTCGCCGGACTCCAGGACGGTGCCCGCGGCGGCCTGGCCGGGCGGGGCCGCGCGCCAGAAGGCCAAATTCCAGACCTTGGCGACGACGTAGAGGGTGAGCAGGCTGGTGGCGGCCGAGCCGGCGACCAGGACCCAGGCCCAGACGCCGCCGTCCGCGACGCCCGCCCGCATCAGCCCCAGCTTGCCGATGAAACCGGAGAGCGGAGGGATTCCGGCGAGGTTCATCGCCGGGACGAAGAAGAGCAGGGCGAGCATCGGGGCGGCCCTGGCGATGCCGCCGAGGCGGGTCAACTCGGTGGTCCCGCCCCGGCGTTCGATGAGCCCGGCGACGAGGAACAGGGCCGTCTGGACGGTGATGTGGTGGGCGACGTACACGATGGCCCCGCCGTACGCCTCCCGGGTGGCGAGGCCGATCCCGAAGACCATGTAGCCGATGTGGCTGATCAGGGTGAAGGAGAGCAGCCGCTTGAGGTCGGTCTGGGCGACCGCGCCGAGGATGCCGATGACCATCGAGGCCAGCGCGATGGCCATGAGGAGGTCCCCGAGGCGGTTGCCGGGGAAGATCAGGGTCTCGGTGCGCAGCATGCAGTAGACGCCCACCTTGGTGAGCAGTCCGGCGAAGACGGCGGTGACCGGGGCGGGGGCGGTCGGGTAGGAGTCGGGCAGCCAGGCGGCGAGCGGGAAGACGGCGGCCTTGATGGCGAAGACGGTCAGCAGCATCGCCTGGATCAGGGTCTGCACCCCGAGGGGGAGGTCGGCCACGCGGGTGGCGAGCTGGGCGAAGTTGGCGGTGCCGGCGGCCGCGTACGTCATGGCGATGGCGGTGAGGAAGAGCATCGAGGAGAACAGCGAGATGATCACGTACGTGGAGCCCGCCCGCATCCGGGGACCGGTGCCGCCGAGGGTGAGCAGGACGAAGCTGGCGACCAGCATGATCTCGAAGCCGACGTAGAGGTTGACGAGGTCGCCGGCGAGGAAGGTGCAGGAGACCCCGGAGACCAGGATCAGGTAGGCGGGGTGGAAGACGGCGAGCGGGGTCTCCTTGTCCCGGTCGGTCATGCCCTGGCCGAGGGAGTAGACCAGCACGCACAGCGTCACGGCCGAGGAGACGGTGAGCATCAGCCCGGACAGCCGGTCGGCGACCAGGGTGATGCCGAGCGGCGGGGCGAAGTCGCCGAGGTGGACGGAGAGCGGGCCCTGCCGGTCGGCGGCGACCATGAGGGTCACCGAGAGCGCGAGCACGGCGGCGAGCACCGCGACGCTGATGAAGCGCTGGAAGCGTGCCAGCCGGACGCCGAAGGCGAGGCTGAGGCCGGTGGCGCACAGCGGCAGCAGCACCGGCAGCGGAACGATCGCGTTCATCCGTCAGCTCCTCGGTCGCGGGGGTAGCGGTCGTCCGCCTTGGCGTCGCCTTCGCGCGCGTAGTCCTCCGGGTCGGCGCCGAGGACGTCGTTCCAGAGGTTTCCGGAGGCGTCGCGGCCGCGGGCCTGGCGGGCCCGGTCGGCGCGGAGCCGGTCGCGGAGGCGACGGCGCTCCTCGCGGTAGCGTTCGCGCTCCTCGGCGGTGGGCTCGGCCCCCGTCCGGAACTGCTCCCGCAACTCGGCCCGCTCGTCCAGCACTTCGGCACGCAGCACGATGCGCCGGTCCTCCAGGTCGTCGTGGACCTCGTCGGTGCCGGTGAGCTGGTGGCTGCGGTAGGCCATGGCCAGCAGGAACGCGGTGGTGGCCAGGGTGATGACGATGGCGGTCAGCGCGATGGCCTGCGGCAGCGGGTCGGTGACCCGGCTCAACGAGACCCCGTAGAGCAGGGGTTCGGCGCCGGCCCGGCCGGTGGTGGAGAGGACCAGCAGGTTGACGCCGTTGCCGACGATGACGGCGCCGAGCAGGATGCGGGTCAGCGGACGGGTGAGCATGAGGATGCCGCCGACGGCGCAGAGCACGACGGCCGTGGCGATGAGCGAGGCGCTGACGGTCATCGGGCGCTCCCTCCCGCTTCGGGTCCGCCTTCGGGGGTGAGGACGCCCGCCGCCCGTTCGGTCTGGCGGTCGACCTTGGCGCCGAGGGCGCGCACGATGTCCAGGACGACGCCGAGCACCAGCAGGTAGACGCCGAAGTCGAAGAGGACCGCGGTGCTCAGGTGGTAGTCCCCGAAGACCGGCAGGTGTCCGTGGTACGTGAAGGCGTGCAGGACGGTGCCGTCCACGAGGCCGAGGAGGCCGGTGCCGGTGGAGACGAAGAGGCCGAGGCCGGTGAAGAGTCCGGGCTGGAGGGGGGCGGCCTGGGCGAGTTCGAAGCGGCCGCCCGCCAGGTAGCGGGTGATCATCGCGAGTCCGGCGACGAGTCCGGCGACGAACCCGCCGCCGGGCAGGCTCTCGGCACAGAACAGCAGGTAGACCGAGAGCACCAGGATCGGATGGAACAGCAGCCGGGCCACGACTTCGAAGACGATCGAGCGGTGCTCGGGGGCGAGGGTGGAGCCGGCGGCCAGCCAGTCGCGTTCGGGCGCCACCTCGTCGCCCTGCGGCAGCCGGGCGGAGTGGTGCGCGGACAGCGACCAGGCGGTGGGGCCCCGCAACTCCTCCGGGGCCATGGTGCCCTCGCTGCGGCGGTGCAGGTAGATGAGGCTGGTGACGCCGATCGCGGCGGCGGCCAGCACGGCCGACTCCCCCATCGTGTCCCAGGCGCGCAGGTCGACGAGGATGGTGGCCACGACGTCCTTGAGCCCGTGGTCGGCCACCTCCTCGACCATGGCGGCGCCGGCCGGTTCGGCGGTGCGCGCGGCGGCGGTGACCCAGACGCCGACGCCGACGGTGGCCGCGGCGGCGAGGGCCACGGGGACGCGGACGGCCCGCCGCCAGGTGGACACGGTCTCCTGGAAGTGGACGGGCATGCGGCGCAGCACCAGGACGAAGACGATCATCGCGACCGTCTCGACGCAGAACTGGGTGAGCGCCAGGTCGGGGGCGCCCTGGACGACGAAGAGCAGTGCGGTGCCGTAACCGGTCAGCCCGGCCAGCACGACGGCCTTCATCCGCCGCCGCACCGTCAGGCAGAGCAGGGCGGCGGCGCAGGTCAGGACGGCGACCGCGCCTTGGAGGGGGTTGTCCCAGAGCCGGGGGCGCGCGGCCCCCTCCCAGGGGGTGTCGACCACGAGGACGGCGAACTGTCCGGCGAGCATGACGAGCAGGGTGGTGGCCAGGTACACGGAGAGGGAGCCGCGCTGGATGAAGCCGGTGACCTGGAGGGCGAGGCGTTCCTGCCCGAGCAGCAGATGGCCGAAGACGCTGTCGGCGGTGGGCCAGGCGATCCGCCGGGAGATCCGGGTGACCCGGGCGCGGGCGAGGAAGAGCACGGCGCCCGCGGCCCAGGCGAGGGCGGACAGCAGCAGGGCGGGCCCGAATCCGTGCCAGAGGGCGAGGTGGTACGGGTGGGGGCCGGCCGGGAACGTGTCGGCGTACGCGCTCAGCAGCCGGTCGGTCCAGCCGACGCCGGGACCGAGGACCAGGCCGAGGACGGCGAGCAGGGCGGGCGGGGCGAGGAAGGCCCACCCGACGCGGTGCACGGAGGTGTCCGGGAGGCCGGGCTTGCGGGCGAACGCGCCCCAGACGAACCGCAGGGTGTACGCGGTGGTCAGCGCGGACCCGGCGACGACGACGGCCAGCGCCCACCGTTCGGCGGCCGACCCGTGCAGCAGCGCCTCGAACGCGGCCTCCTTCGCGGCGAAGCCGAGCAGCGGGGGGAGGGCGGCCATCGAGGCGGCGGCGAGCCCGGCGACGGCGGCGACGTACGGCAGGGAGTGGCCGACTCCGGAGAGCCGCCGCAGATCGCGGGTGCCGGCCGCGTGGTCGACGATGCCGGTGACGAGGAACAGCGGGGCCTTGAAGAGGGCGTGGGCGAGGATCATCGCGACGGCGGCGAGGGCGGCGTCGCGGTTGCCGGTCCCGGCGAGCAGGATGAGGAAGCCGAGCTGGCTGACGGTGCCGTAGGCGAGCACGAGCTTGAGATCGTTCAGGCGCAGCGCCCGCCAGCCGCCCAGCAGCATGGTCGCGCCGCCGAGGACGAGGACGACGGGTTTCCAGAGGGGGACGTCGGCGAAGGCGGGGGCGAGCCGGGCGACCAGGTAGATCCCGGCCTTGACCATCGCGGCGGCGTGCAGATAGGCGCTGACGGGGGTCGGGGCGGCCATGGCGTTCGGCAGCCACATGGAGAACGGCCAGATCGCGGACTTCGACAGCGCCCCGCACAGCACGAGGACGAGGGCGACGGAGACGGCGAGCGTCGCGTCGGGCGGTTCGGCGACGATGGCGGAGATCCGGTACGTACCGGCGGCCTGACCGATGATCAGGAAGCCGATGAGCATGGCGAGCCCGCCGAAGGTGGTGACGACGAGGGCCTGGAGGGCGGAGCGGCGGCTGTGCCGGTGTTCGCTGCCGTGGCCGATCAGCAGATAGGAGAAGACCGTGGTCAGCTCCCAGAACACGTAGAGCGTGATCAGGTCGTCGGCGAGGACGAGGGCGAGCATCGCCCCGGCGAAGGCGAGGAGGTTCCCGGCGAAGCGGCCCAGCTGCGGGGTGTCGTCGGTGAAGTAGGAGGCGCAGTAGAGCAGGACGAGCGCTCCGACTCCGGCGGCGAGGAGCACCATCAGCTCGGACAGCGCGTCGAGCCGCAGGTCCACGGCGACGTCGTAGTCCGGGATCCACCGCCAGGACCAGGTGTCCGCGCCGCCGG
The DNA here is from genome assembly GCF_044330565.1 of Streptomyces sp. NPDC017448. Taxonomy (NCBI): domain Bacteria; kingdom Bacillati; phylum Actinomycetota; class Actinomycetes; order Kitasatosporales; family Streptomycetaceae; genus Streptomyces; species Streptomyces sp. NPDC017448. Next base: position 425,753 of record NZ_JBIRLM010000002.1, read on the forward strand.
ACGCGGCGGTGCTCCAGCGGGTGAGCGCCCAGACGGCGGCGGCGGCCGGGGGCAGGGCGAGCACGGCGAACGCCCGTCGGCCCAGCCGGTGGACCAGCGGGCCCGCGCAGGCCGCCAGGGCGAAGTGGGCGACGATGAGCGCGATCACGGCGAGGGGTCCGGTCGGAACGGTGGAGAATCCGGCATAAAGGGCACTTAATACAGATATATCCCCTGGCCTGCTCCACCCGACCGGCGCGCCGCGCGTCCCCGTCCCACTGTGCTCACCCCGAGGCGACGGGGCGGGGCGAGCCGGGGCGGGGACGCCGCCTCACGACCGCGACGCGGGTCACGGCCTCACGGGGCCGCCGCCTCAGGGCAGCACCGCGATCCCGTCGATCTCGACCATCGCCTGTGCGTCCCAGAGCCGGGCCACGCCGATGACCGCCATCGCCGGGTAGTCCCGCCCGGCGAGCCTGCGCCAGATCCGGCCCAGTTCGGAGGCGTGGGAGCGGTAGTCGTCCACGTCGGTGGCGTACACCGTGACCCGGGCGAGGTCGGCGGGGGCGCCGCCGGCCGCGTGGAGGGCGGTGAGCAGATTGCCCAGCGCGACGGTGAACTGGTCGGGCAGGGTGTCCCCGACGACCTCGCCCCGCGGGTCGAGCGCGGTCTGCCCGGCGAGGAAGACCAGGTGCCCCCCGGTGGCGACGACCGCATGGCTGAATCCGGTGGGCGGGGAGAGTTCGGCGGGGTTGATCCGGTGGGACGGGCTCATGCGGGCGGCTCCTGGGTCGGGGTCGCGGCGGACGGCGGCTCGTGGACGGCGGAGGGGTCGGGCGGTACGGCGGAGGGGCCGGGGGCGGCGCGGGGCGGCCGGGGGACGTGCGGTCGCCGGCCGGCGTCCGCGTACAGCTCCTTGGCGATGATGGCGCGTTGCACCTCGCTCGCGCCCTCGTAGATGCGCGGCGCGCGGACCTCGCGGTAGAGGTGTTCGAGCAGATGGCCCCGGCGCAGGGCGCGGGCCCCGTGGAGTTGGACGGCGGTGTCGACGACGTACTGCGCGGTCTCGGTGGCGTACAGCTTGGCCATCGCCGCGCGGCGCGGTACGCCGTCCTCCCCCGCGTCGTACGCGGCGGCCGCCGCGTACACGAGGAGGCGGGCGGCCTCGGTGCGGGTGGCCATCTCCGCGACCTGGTGCGAGACGGCCTGGAGGTCGCTCAGCGGACCGCCGAACGCGGTCCGGCGGGCGGTGTGGTCCACGGTCGCGTCCAGCGCGGCGCGCGCCATGCCCACGGCGAACGCCCCGACGCTGGGCCGGAAGAGGTTGAGGGTGTTCATCGCGACCCGGAAGCCCCGGTCGACTTCGCCGACCACGTCGTCGGCGGTGACCGGTACGCCGTCGAATTCCAGGGTTCCGATGGGGTGCGGGGAGAGCATGTCCAGGGCGGAGCCGGTGAGCCCGGGGCGGTCGGCGGGGACCAGGAACGCGGTGACGCCCCGGGAGCCCGCACCGGGGGTGGTCCGGGCGAAGACCACGGCGAAGTCGGCCTCGGGGGCGTTGGAGATCCAGCACTTCTCGCCGGTGAGCGCCCAGCCGGTCGGGGTGGGCTCGGCCGCCAGGCTCAGCGCCGCCGCGTCGGAGCCCGCACCCGGCTCGCTCAGTGCGAACGCCGCGACGGCCCGCCCGGCCCGGACCTCGGGGAGCCAGCGTTCGCGGTGGGCGGGGGCGCCCGCCTGGACGATCGGAGCGGTGCCGAGGCCCTGGAGGGCGAGGGCGGTCTCGGCCTCGGCGCACCCCCGGGCCAGGGACTCGCGCAGCAGGCACAGCTCCAGGGCGCCGGAGCCGAGCATCCGGCCGAGGAGGCCGAACTCCCCGAGGGCCCTCAGCAGCGGGCGGTTGACGCGGCCGGGCTCTCCCTTCTCCGCGAGCGGGCGCAGCTCCCGCTCGGCGAGAGTGCGCAGCTCCTCGCACCAGGCGGTTTGTTCCGGTTCGAGGGAGAATGCCGTCATGGCGGCGCCTCTCTTGTCGCGTGTCCACCGTGTCGCGTCACTGTCATGTCGCCCCTACCGCGACGGTCGTGCCGCACCGGCCGCATCACCGGCTTATCGCGGACCGTTGACTACCGTCACCTAAACGATACGCTCCAGAGGCGACAAGGGGGCGATCCTTCATGGAGCCGAATTCCTCTCAGAGCACGCCCGCGACCGCCGACGACGCGTCCGTACGCGTCCGCGGCGCGTATCCCGGGGCGTCCGGATCCGTCCCCGGCGCCCACGTCGACACGTTCACGCGCGATCACCTCCCCCCGCCGGAGCAGTGGCCCGGACTCCTCCTGGAGGATCCCGCGCCGCACTACCCCGACCGGCTGAACTGCGGCCACGAGCTGCTGGACCGCACTGTCGAGGAGTACGGGGCCGACCGTCCCGCGCTGCGCTCGGCGGACGGCGGCGTGTGGAGCTACGGCGAGCTGCGGGAGACGGTGGACCGGATCGCCGGGGTGCTGACGGAGGACCTCGGCGTGGTGCCGGGCAACCGGGTGCTGCTGCGCGGGCCGACCACGCCGTGGCTGGCCGCCTGCTGGCTCGCCGTCATGAAGGCGGGCGCGGTCGCCGTCACCGTACTGGCGCAGGCGCGCGCCGCGGAGCTGGCCGCCATCTGCTCCGCGGCCCGGATCGGCCACGCCCTGTGCGACGCCCGGTCGGTACGGGACCTGGCGGAGGCGGAGGTCGAGGGGCTGCGGATCACCCTGTTCGGCGGGGACGGGGACGGTGACCTGACCCGGCTGGCGGAGGGGCGGAGCGGACCGTTCCGGGCGGTGGACACGGCCGCCGACGAGGTCGCGCTCATCGCGTTCACCTCGGGGACCACCGGGCGGCCCAAGGGCTGCATGCATCTGCACCGGGACCTCCTGGCCATCGCGGACACCTTCTCGCGGCACGTGCTGCGTCCCCTGCCCGACGACGTGTTCGCGGGGAGCCCGCCGCTCGGCTTCACCTTCGGCCTCGGCGGGCTGCTGGTCTTCCCGCTGCGGGCCGGGGCCTCGGCGCTGCTGCTGGAGCGGGCGGGCCCGCGGGACCTGCTGCCCGCACTGGCGCGGCACCGGGTCTCGGTGCTGTTCACCGCGCCCACCGCCTACCGCACGATGCTCGGCCGGCTCGACGGCCACGACCTGTCGGCGCTGCGGCGCTGCGTGTCGGCCGGGGAGAACCTGCCGGCGGCGACCTGGCACGCCTGGCACGAGGCGACGGGGCTGCGCATCATCAACGGCATCGGGGCCACCGAACTGCTGCACATCTTCATCTCGGCGGCCGACGACGCGATCCGCCCCGGCCTGACGGGGGTGCCGGTGCCGGGCTGGCAGGCCCGGGTGGTGGACGAGCACGGGGAGGAGCTGCCGGACGGCGAAGCGGGCCTGCTCGCCGTGCGCGGCCCGGTCGGCTGCCGCTATCTCGCCGACCCGCGGCAGACGGAGTACGTCCGGCACGGCTGGAACGTGACCGGCGACACCTTCGTCCGCCAACCGGACGGCTACTTCCGTTACGTGGCCCGCGCCGACGACATGATCATCTCCTCCGGCCACAACATCGCGGGCCCCGAGGTGGAGGACGCCCTGCTGCGCCACCCGGAGGTCGCGGAGGCCGCCGTCGTGGGGCGGGCGGACGAGATGCGCGGTGAGATCGTGGTGGCGCACGTGGTGCTGCGGGAGGGCTCCACGCAGACGCCGGACTCGCTGCGCGCCCACATGAAGGCCGTCCTCGCCCCGCACAAGTGCCCGCGCGTCTTCTCGTTCGAGGAGTCCCTGCCCCGCACCCCGACGGGCAAGCTCCAGCGTTTTCTGCTCCGGGACCGGCCGCTCTAGAGTGATCACGTGGCCGAGTTGCGCACCCCCCGCTCCCTGATCGTCTCCCTCTACGGCGCGTACGGCCGTCCGGCGGACGGCTCGCCGTTCGCGGTGTCGGAGCTGATCCGCCTGCTGCACGCGGTGGGCGTGGACGCCCCGTCCGTACGCTCCTGCGTCTCCCGGCTGAAGCGTCGGGGGCTGCTGGTGGCGGCCCGCGCGGCGGACGGCTCGGCGGGGTACGCCCTGTCGCCGGACGCCCGGCAGGTGCTGGACGACGGGGACCGGCGGATCTACCGGCGGCCCGCGCCGCGGCCGTCCGACGGCTGGGTCCTCGCCGTGTTCTCCGTGCCCGAGGCGGAGCGCAGCAAGCGCCACCTGCTCCGGTCCCGGCTGGCCCGCCTGGGCTTCGGCACGGCCGCGCCCGGGGTGTGGATCGCGCCGGCGGGGTTGTACGAGGAGACCCGCCACACCCTGGAGCGGCTCGGACTCGCCCCGTACGTCGACCTGTTCCGCGGCGAGCACCTCGGCTTCACCGCCACCCGCGAGGCGGTGGCACGCTGGTGGGACCTGGAGGCGGTGGCGCGCCTGCACCACGACTTCCTGGAGCTGCACGAGCCGGTGCTGCGGGACTGGGAGGCGGCCGGCGGGGCCGAGGACGGACCACGCCCCCAGGCCGCCTACCGGGACTACCTGCTGGCGCTGGACTCCTGGCGGCGACTCCCGTACGCGGACCCGGGGCTGCCGGCGGAGCTGCTCCCCTCCGACTGGCCGGGCGGCCGGTCGGCGGAGGTCTTCGGCCGCCTGCACGAGCGGCTGCGGGACGCCGGGGAGCGGTACGTACGGGGGGCCGGGGGCGGGTGAGGGCAAAGGAGGGGCCGGCCCCGGAGCCGGTCTGGCTGGTGGCCGCGAACGTCGTGCGGTGGCGGCGGTACGGGGACGGCGGGCAGGAGCTCCGGCCGGGCACCCGGGCGTACCGGGGCGGGACGAAGGTGTACGTCGTGGACACCTACCCGGGCATGGGGCACGAGCAGGTGTCCACCATCGGGCGGGGGCGGGGCTCCGGCCGGTGGATCACCATCGACACGGCCTCCCGCCATCTGCACACGTTCCGGGCGCAGTTGGTGTACTCGCCGACCGTGCTGCGGCGGGCCGAGGCGTACGGAGCGCCGCCGCGGTCCCGGGAGGAGACCGAGGAGCTGGCCGCCCTGCTGGAGCGGCTCGCCGCCGACTACCGCTCCACCCACCACGGCGCACCCCACCCCACGCCCTGCCTCTGCCACACGTGCCTCACCGCCCCGCAGTGAGCCGGGGTTTGGGCGCGTCGGTACGGCCGGTGGGCGGGGGGCGGCTGCCCGCGCCGTACGGGAGGGGCCAGGGCGCGCCCGGACCGGTGTAGCCCTGCTCGGCGGCGGCGTGCAGGGTCCAGTGCGGGTCGTACAGGTGGGGGCGGGCCAGGGCGCAGAGATCCGCCCGCCCCGCCAGGAGCAGGGAGTTGACGTCGTCCCAGGAGGAGATCGCGCCGACCGCGACGACCGGGACGCCCACGCTGTTGCGGATGCGGTCGGCGTACGGGGTCTGGTAGGAGCGGCCGAACTCGGGGCGTTCGTCGGGCACGACCTGGCCGGTGGAGACGTCGACGGCGTCGGCCCCGTGCTCGGCGAAGGCGCGGGCGATCTCCACGGCGTCCGCCGCCCCGGTGCCGCCCTCGGCCCAGTCCGTGGCGGAGATCCGCACGGTCATGGGGCGTTCGGGGGGCCACACCTCCCGTACGGCGTCGAAGACTTCGAGCGGGAAGACCAGCCGGTTCTCCAGCGGCCCGCCGTAGGCGTCGGTGCGGTGGTTGGTGAGCGGGGAGAGGAAGCCGGAGAGCAGGTAGCCGTGGGCGCAGTGGAGTTCGAGGAGATCGAAGCCGCCGGCGGCGGCACGGAGGGCGGCGGAGACGAACTGCTCGCGCACGGTGTCCAGTCCGGCCCGGTCGAGTTCGGCCGGGACCTGGCTGACGCCGGGGGTGTACGGAAGCGGGGAGGCCGCCGTCAGCGGCCAGTTGCCGCTCTCCAGGGGCTGGTCGATGCCTTCCCACATCAGCTTGGTGGAGCCCTTGCGGCCGGAGTGGCCGAGTTGGACGCCGATGGCCGCGCCGGGGGCGCGGGTGTGGACGAAGTCGGTGATCCGCCGCCAGGCCAGGGCCTGTTCGTCGTTCCACAGACCGGTGCAGCCGGGGGTGATGCGGCCTTCGGGGCTGACGCAGACCATCTCGGTCATGATGAGTCCGGCCCCGCCGAGCGCTCTGGCGCCGAGGTGGACGAGGTGGAAGTCGCCCGGGAGCCCGTCGACGGCGGAGTACACGTCCATCGGGGAGACGACGACCCGGTTGCGCAGTTCGAGGCCGCGCAGCCGCAGCGGGGTGAACATCGGCGGGGTGCCCGGCGGGCAGCCGAACTCCTCCTCGACGGCGGCGGTGAAGGCGGGGTCGCGGAGCCGGAGGTTGTCGTGGGTGACCCGGCGGCTGCGGGTGAGCAGGTTGAACGCGAAGCGGCGGGGCGGCTGGTCCACGTAACCGGCCACCTCCTCGAACCAGCGCAGGCTGGCGGCGGCCGCGCGCTGGGTGGAGGCGACGACCGGGCGCCGCTCGGCCTCGTACGCGGCCAGCGCGGCGGCCAGGTCGGGCTGCTCCTCGACGCAGGCGGCCAGGGCGAGGGCGTCCTCGACGGCGAGCTTGGTGCCGGAGCCGATGGAGAAGTGGGCGGTGTGGGCGGCGTCCCCGATGAGCACCGTGTTCCCGTGCGACCAGCGGGAGTTGGTGACCGTACGGAAGGTGAGCCAGGACGACCGGTTGCCGCGCAGGGGGCGGCCGCCGAGCGCTTCGGCGAAGAACGCGGCGCAGCGGGCGGTGGACGCGGCGGGGTCGCAGGCGTCGAGCCCGGCGGCGCGCCACACCTCCTCGCGCATCTCGACGATGACGGTGGAGGCGTCGGCGGCGTACGGGTAGCCGTGCAGCTGCATGACGCCGTACGGGGTTTCGGCGATCTCGAAGCGGAAGGCGTCGAGGGCGAAGTCGGCGGCGAGCCAGATGTAGCGGTTGCGGTGCTCGGTGAGGACCGGGCCGAAGGCTTCGGGGCGGGCCCGGCGGGTGGTGCTGTGGACGCCGTCCGCGGCGACGACCAGGTCGTGGCCGGCGGCCAGCTCGTCGGCGGGCGGGGCCTCGGCGCGGAAGCGGAGATCGACGCCGAGGGCGGCGCAGCGCTCGTGCAGGACCTCCAGGAGCCGACGGCGGCCGAGGGCGGCGAACCCGTGGCCGCCGGAGGTGTGGGTGCGACCGCGGTGGACGATGTCGATGGTGTCCCAGCGGACGAACTCGCGGCTCAGCGCCCGGTACACCTCGGGGTCGGCGTGCTCGATGCCGCCGAGCGTCTCGTCGGAGAGGACGACGCCGAAGCCGAAGGTGTCGTCGGGGGCGTTGCGCTCGAAGACGGTGACCTCGCGGGCCGGGTCGAGCCGTTTGAGCAGGGCCGCGGCGTAGAGCCCGCCGGGACCGCCCCCGATGACCGCGATCCGCCGCACGGAGGGGGCGCCCGGGCGGGGGGCGCCCGGCCGGGAGACGGCCGCCGCGCCCGGGCCCCGGGGGGCGTCCGGGCCCCGGGGGGCGTCCGGGCGGGAGACGGCCGCCGCGTCCGGGCCCCGGGGGCGTTCGGGGGCCGGCACGGCTACCGCCCCTGCCACTTGGGGGGCCGCTTCTCGGTGAAGGCGGCGTGGAACTCGGCGTAGTCCTCGCCGTGCATCAGGAGCGCCTGGGTGGCGGCGTCCAGCTCGACGGAGGCGGCGAGCGGCATGTCGAGTTCGGCGGTGAGCAGGGCCTTGGTCTGGGCGAGCGCGAGCGCGGGGCCGTCCGCGAGGCGGCGGGCCAGTTCGGCGGCGCGCTCGTCGGCCCCGCCCTCCTCGGCCAGCTCGCTGATCAGCCCGATCCGCTCCGCCTCGGGTGCGCGGACGGCGTCCCCGAACATCAGGAGCCGGGTGGCGTGGCCGAGGCCGACGACCCGGGGCAGCAGGTAGGCCGCGCCCATGTCGCCGCCGGAGAGGCCGACCCGGGTGAAGAGGAAGGCGAAGCGGGCCGAGGGGTCGGCGACCCGGAAGTCCGCCGCCAGGGCCAGCACGGCCCCGGCCCCGGCCGCGACGCCGTGGATCGCGGCGACCACGGGGAAGGGGCACTCCCGCAGGGCGCGGACGACCTGTCCGGTCATCCGGTTGAAGTCGAGGAGCTGCGCGGTGTCCATGGCCAGGGTGGCGCCGATGATCTCCTCGACGTCGCCGCCCGAACAGAAGCCGCGCCCCTCCCCCGCCAGGACGAGGGCACGGACCGCCCGCTCCCGGGAGAGTTCGGCGAGGAGGTCGCGCAGATCGGCGTAGGCCCCGAAGGTCAGCGCGTTGAGTTTTTCTGGGCGGTCGAATGTGACGGTGGCCACACCTCTGTCCCGGGACACCCGCAGATGGCGCCACCGTTCGGTGCTCCGGGCCGAGCTGGGAAACGGGCTCATGGAGGGGTTCCCTTCAGCGATCGGGCTGGTGCCGGCCGTGTGCGGGTCGCGTTCCGCCTCCGAAGCTATCACCCGTACGTGACCACCGTCACGAGGTCGCAATACGGCTTCTATGAGACCGTTGTGGCGAAAGTCCTCTTTGCTCCGGCCGACCGCCCCTATGGCGGGACCGGAGCGGTTCGTAAGGTTGAAACCAGGAAGTCTCGTCTCGAACCCCGGATGAACCCGAGAAGTCGCCGACCGTGAAGCAGTGATCCGAGAAGTCGAGACCTCCCGCTTCGAGGAAGACCCGCTCCCGAACGGAACCGCCGTGCCGCCCGACGTCCCCGTCCCCGCCTCCTGGCGCATCGCCCTGCCGCACTCCACCGCGGCCGTGCCGATCGCCCGCGCTCTCATCCGTACGGCGCTGTCGGACATCGACGCACCGGCCGACAGCGACACCGCCGAGCTGCTGACCGCCGAGCTGGTGGCCAACGCGGTCGAGCACACGCTGGGCGGCGAGCCCATCGAACTGGTCGTGGAGCTGCTGCCGACCGGCTGCCAGGTCGAGGTGCACGACCGCGACCCCGCCCCGCCGGGCGACCTGTCCCGGCCGGAACCGGGCTGCGAGGTCGACCCCTGGCAGGAGCACGGCCGCGGCCTGCTGCTGATCCGGACCCTCAGCTCCGCCTGCGGTCACCGCACCACGGAGCACGGCAAGGCCGTCTGGTTCACCCTTCCGGCGATACCGGCGCAGCCGGGTCCGTCTCCGGGGAGCTGACCAACCGGGAGCGCTTGCGGCCGTAGCCGGCGTACACGAGCGAGCCGACGGCCAGGAAGACCGCGAACTGGACCCACGTCGTCCAGCCGGTCCCGTACATCAGATACAGGCAGCACAGAACACCCAGCAGCGGGCTCACCGGGTAGAGCGGCACCCGGAAGGACCGCCTCAGCCCGGGGTGGCCGCGCCGCAGGACCACCACCGCGATGTTGACGGCCACCATCGTGGCCAGGGTGCCGATGGTCGTCAGGTTCACGACGACGTCGAGCGGGACGAAGGCGGCGGGGAGGGCGAAGACGCAGGCCACGATCCAGGTGTTGGCGACCGGGGTGCGGGTCGTGGGCGAGACCCGTTCGAAGACGCGCGGGATCAGTCCGTCGCGGGACATCGACATGAGGATGCGGGTCTGCCCGTACATCACGGCGAGCACCACCGAGGCGATGGCGACGACCGCGCCGAAGGCGACGATGCCGCCGCCGACCGACGAGTCGGTGACCCTGTTGACGGCGATGGAGAGGGCCGCGCTCTCGTTCGCGACGGCGTCCGAGCCGATCGCGCCGATGGCGGAGAGCGCTACGGCGCAGTAGAGCAGGGTGACGACGCCGATGCAGATCAGGATGGCGAGGGGGATGTTCCGCCGGGGGTTCTTGACCTCTTCGCCGGCGGTGGTGATGGCGTCGAAGCCGATGTAGGAGAAGAACGCCAGCGAGGCGCCCGCGGTGATCCCGCCGAGGCCCTGGGTGGCGAACGGCATCAGGTTGTCGTCCTGGAACGCGCTGAACGCCACGGCGCAGAACGCGACGAGGATGCCGATCTTGAGGACCGCCATGGCGGCGGTGGCGGTGGCGCTCTCCCGGACGCCGCGCACCAGCAGCGTGGCGGCCATGGCGATCACGACGACCGCGGGCAGGTTGACCACCCCGCCCTCGCCCGGCCCGGCGGAGAGGGCGGCGGGCAGTTCCCAGCCGATCAGGCTGTTCAGCAGCTCGTTGACGTACTGGCTCCACCCCACCGCCACGGCCGAGACCGAGACGCCGTACTCCAGCAACAGGCACCAGCCGACGAGGAAGGCGGTGCGCTCGCCGAGGGCGGCGTACGCGAAGGAGTAGGAGCTTCCCGACACCGGGATGGCGCTGCCCAGCTCCGCGAAGGACAGGGCGGTGAAGATGCAGGTGACCGCCGCGAGGACGAACGAGACCACGACGGCGGGGCCGGCCTTCGCGACGCTGTCGGACAGGCCGACGAAGATGCCGGTACCGACGATGGCGCCGACCCCGAAGCAGACGAGCTGGAAGAGGCCCATCGTGCGCTTGAGGCCGTGGCCCTCCAGGTCGCCGCCGGACTCGGCGATCAGCTGTTCGGGGCTCTTGCGGCGCAGGCCCGGCCGGGGGGAGCCGGGACGCTTCGGGGTGCCGGGACGCGGCAGACCGGTGCTCATGGGGGACGTTCTCATCTCTGGTGGTGCAGTGGGGGGACGGCCCGTGCGCCGCTGACCGCGACGGCACAGGTAAGGGGTCCGAGCACCGGGCCCGAACCCCACCAGAACCGACATCGTAGCCAACACGACGCATGTTCACCCCATCGGCTGCATGAGCATGCGCGCCCCTCAGCCCCGCCCCCGTCTCGCCGCGCGCAGGCGGCGGTGGGCAGCGGGGAAGCCCCTTCCCGGCGGGCTCCCCGACCGCGGCTCCTCCCGGCGGCGGTCCGGCTACTTCCCGGCCAGCGTCGCCACCAGGACGGCCTTGATCGTGTGCATCCGGTTCTCCGCCTGGTCGAAGACGACCGAGTGGGACGACTCGAAGACCTCGTCGGTGACCTCCAGCTCGCTCAGGCCGTACCGGTCGTGGACGTCCCGGGCGACCTGGGTGCCCAGGTCGTGGAAGGCGGGCAGGCAGTGCAGGAACTTCACCTCGGGCCTGCCGGTGGCCCGCAGGACGTCCATCGTCACGGCGTACGGGGCGAGGGCGGCGATCCGCTCGGCCCAGACCTCCTTGGGCTCCCCCATCGAGACCCAGACGTCGGTGGCGACGAAGTCGGCCCCCCGCACGCCCTCGGCGACGTCGTCGGTCAGGGTGATCGTCGCCCCGCTCGCCCCGGCCAGCTCCCTGGCCCGCGCCACGACGGCCTCGCCCGGCCAGTACGCCTCGGGCGCCACGATCCGGACGTCCAGGCCGAGCAGGGCGCCGGTGACCAGGTAGGAGTTGCCCATGTTGAAGCGGGCGTCGCCGAGGTAGGCGAAAGCCGTCCCGGCGAGCGGCCCCCGGCCGTGCTCGGTCATGGTGAGCACGTCGGCCAGCATCTGGGTGGGGTGCCAGTCGTCGGTGAGCCCGTTGAAGACCGGCACTCCGCCGTGGGCGGCCAGCTCCTCCACGGTCTGCTGGCTGTCGCCCCGGTACTCGATCGCGTCGAACATCCGGCCGAGCACCCGGGCGGTGTCCTTCACGGACTCCTTGTGGCCCATCTGGGAGCCCGAGGGGTCGAGGTAGGTGGTGGACGCGCCCTGGTCCGCGGCGGCCACCTCGAACGCGCAGCGCGTACGCGTCGAGGTCTTCTCGAAGATCAGCGCGATGTTCTTCCCGCGCAGGCGCTGGACTTCGGTCCCGGCCTTCTTGGCCGCCTTGAGCTCGGCGGCCAGGGAGACCAGGCCGAGAAACTCCTCGGAGGTGAAGTCCAGCTCCTTGAGGAAGTGGCGGCCGGTGAGGTCTATGGCCATGATGGCTGCTCCTGGGTGGGACGGGATCGGCGCACTGCGCACGGCAGAACTGGAAGTCTATACGACGACCCGCATCCCTATACAGGACCTGGAGCTCCCCGGACGCCGGACCGGCGGGCTCTGCCCACCCACGGCACACGCCACCGGCCCCTGCCCCGCCGCCGTACGCCACCCGCCCGGGGTGCCGCGCGCCGGCGACGCCGTCCGCCGCCCGCGCACGCTCCCGGCCCGACGCCCCGCGGCCGGACGGCTCACGTCACCGGGTCGCGTTCCACCGGGCAGCTCATGCAGCGCGGGCCGCCGCGCCCCCGGCCCAGCTCGCTGCCCCGGATCTCGATCACCTCGATGCCCTGCCGGCGCAGATGGGTGTTGGTCGTGGCGTTGCGCTCGTACGCGACGACGACCCCGGGCTCGACGGCGAGCACGTTGCAGCCGTCGTCCCACTGCTCGCGTTCGGCCGCGTGCACGTCCTGGGTGGCGGTGAGGACCCGGATGGAGTCCAGGCCGAGGGCGGCGGCGATGGCACGGTGCATGTGCTCGGGCGGATGGTCGGTGACCTTGAGTTCGCGGGGGCCGCCGCCGGGTTCGATGGTGTAGGAGCGGAGCATGCCGAGCCCCGCGTACTGGGTGAACGTGTCCGCGTCGACCATCGTCATCACCGTGTCCAGGTGCATGAACGCGCGGGCCTTCGGCATGTCGAGCGCCACCATCGTGCGCGCCGAGCCGGCGTCGAAGAGTCCGCGGGCCAGCATCTCCACCGCCTGCGGGGTGGTGCGCTCGCTCATCCCGATGAGGACGGCTCCCTGGCCGATGACCAGGACGTCGCCGCCCTCGATCGTGGAGGGGTAGTCGTCCTGCCCCTCCGACCAGTGGTGGAAGGCGCCTGCCTCCTGGCCGGTGAAGAGGGGGTGGTGCCGGTAGATCGCCTCGAAGTGGACGGTCTCGCGCTGCCGGGCGGGCCAGCGCATCGCGTTGATGGAGACCCCGTCGTAGATCCACGCCGAGGTGTCCCGCGTGAACAGGTGGTTGGGCAGCGGACCGAGGAGGAAGTCGTCCGGCTCCATCACGTGGAAGCGGACGGAGGTCGGCTCGCTGTGCCGCTCCAGGAACTCCCGCTTGGTCATACCGCCGACCAGCGCCTCGGCCAGCTCCGCGGCGGACAGCTCCTCGAAGACGGCCCGCAGGTGTTCGGTGGCGAGCGGGCCGTACTCCTTCTCGTCGAAGACCCGGTCGAGCACGAGCCGCCGGGCGACCGGGATGTCGAGGGACTCGCGCAGCAGGTCGCCGAAGAGGTGCACGGCGATCCCCCGGTCGCGCAGGACCTCGGCGAACCCGTCGTGCTCCTCCTGGGCGCGGCGCACCCACAGGACATCGTCGAACAGGAGCGCGTCCTTGTTCGTGGGGGTGAGGCGCTTCAGCTCCATCCCCGGCCGGTGCAGTATGACGCGGCGCAGCCGCCCGGTCTCGGAGTCGACGTGGAATCCCATGCCCTCATCCTCACCGCGCGGAGCGCCGTTCACCCGGCGAATCGCCCACCTGTTCCGCCGCGGCGCCCCACGGCCGGGCGCGCCCCCGCGTCCGGGGCCGACCGGGACCGCCGGGGCCGGGCGGCTCGGGCGCCGACCGGGACCGGCGGGGCCGGACCAGGACGGAGCGGGAGCCGGGGGCGGTCGTGACCGAGGACAGGTCGTGACCCAGGCCCGGTCGTGACCCAGGCCCGGTCCCGGCTCCGGACGGTCAGAGCCGGGGGTCCACCGGCTCCGACTCCAGGGCCAGGACGGCGAACACCGCCTCGTGAACCCGCCACAGCGGCTCGCCGTCGGCCAGCCGGTCCAGGGCCTCCAGGCCCAGCGCGTACTCCCGCAGCGCCAGCGAGCGCTTGTGGCCGAGGAACCGGGAGCGCAGGCGCTCCAGGTTCTCCGGACGGGTGTACTCGGGGCCGTAGACGATGCGCAGGTACTCCCGGCCGCGCACCTTGACCCCGGGCTGGACGAGTCGGCCCTTGGCGTCCCGGACGAGCGCGCCGAGCGGCTTGACGACCATGCCCTCGCCACCGCCCCCGGTCATCTCCAGCCACCAGTCCACACCCGCCCGGACCGACGCCTCGTCGCCGGTGTCGACGACGAGCCGGCGGGTGGCCTGGAGCAGCCCGGTCGGGTCGTGCTCCACGAGCCGGTCGAGCCGGGCGAGCTGCTCGTCGTGCGGGAGGGCGGCGAGGGAGCGGCCCTGGACGGCGAGGATCTGGAAGGGGGCGAGCCGCACCCCCTCCAACCCCTCGGTGGGCCAGCAGTAACGCCGGTACGCCTCGGTGAACGCGGCCGCGTCCCGGACGCGGTCCCGCTGCCGTCCCGCCAGGGCGGCCACCTCGACGCCCCGGGCCGCCGCCTGCTCCAGGGCGGCGACGGCCGGCGGGAGGGCGGCGCCTGACGCGGCGCCGACGGCGGCGTACTGCGAGCGCAGCAGCCCGCCCGCCTTGAGCGACCACGGCATCAGCTCGGCGTCCAGGAGCACCCAGTCGGTGTCCCACTCCTCCCAGAGCCCGGCGGCCGCGACGGCGGTGCGGAGCCGGTCCAGGACCGCCTCGGTCATGGCGGTGTCGTCGAGGAACGGCCGCCCGGTGCGGGTGTACAGCGCGCCGGCGGGGCCCGTCGTGCCGAAGCGGGCGGTCGCGGCCGCCGCGTCCTTGCAGACGAGGGCGACGGCCCGGGAGCCCATGTGCTTCTCCTCGCACACGACCCGCTCGACGCCGTCCGCCGCGTACTGGGCGAACGCCTCGGCCGGGTGCTCCAGGAACCCCTCCTCGCGGGAGGTGGCGGTGGGGGCCATGGTGGGCGGGAGGTAGGCCAGGAGCCGGGGGTCGACGGCGAACCGGCTCATGACTTCGAGCGCCGCGGCCGCGTTCTCCTCGCGCACGGCGACGCGGCCCAGCTGCCGGGTCTCCACCACGCGGCGGCCCTGGACGTCCGCGAGGTCCAGCGGCCGGCCCTCCCGGCCCCCGGGCGCCTCGGTGGCCAGGGGCTTGACGGGTTCGTACCAGACCTTCTCGGCGGGCACGTCGACGAGTTCGCGCTCCGGCCAGCGCAGCGCGGTCATCCTGCCGCCGAAGACGGCCCCCGTGTCCAGGCAGATGGTGTTGTTGATCCAGGAGGTGGTGGGCACCGGGGTGTGGCCGTAGACCACGGTGGCGCGGCCCCGGTACTCCTCGGCCCACGGGTAGCGCACGGGCAGGCCGAACTCGTCGGTCTCCCCCGTGGTGTCCCCGTACAGCGCGTGCGAGCGGACCCGGCCGGAGGTGCGGCCGTGGTACTTCTCGGGCAGCCCGGCGTGGCAGACCACCAGCTTCCCCTCGTCCAGGACGTAGTGGCTGACCAGGGAGTCGATGAACTTCCGCACCTCGCCCCGGAACTCGGGGTGCTCGGCGTCCTCGCGCTCCAGCTGCTCGACGGTCTCCGCGAGGCCGTGGGTGAGCTGCACCTTGCGACCGGCGAGATAACGGCCGAGCTTGTTCTCGTGGTTGCCGGGGACGCACAGGGCGGTGCCCGCCGCCACCATGGACATGACGCGGCGCAGCACACCGGGGCTGTCGGGCCCCCGGTCGACGAGGTCGCCGACGAACACGGCGGTACGCCCTTCGGGGTGGGCGCCGTCCACGTAGCCGAGCTTGGCCAGCAGGGTCTCCAACTCGGAGCTGCACCCGTGGACGTCCCCGACGATGTCGAACGGGCCGGTGAGGTGGCGCAGGTCGTTGTAGCGGCGCTCCAGGACCACTTCGGCTCGCTCGGCCTCCTCCTCGGTGCGCAGGACGTGCACCTTGCGGAAGCCCTCGCGCTCCAGTCCGCGCAGGGAACGCCGCAGCTCGCGGCGGTGCCGCTGGATGACGTGGCGCGGCATGGAGGCCCGGTCCGGGCGGGCCGCGTTGCGGGCGGCGCAGACCTCCTCGGGCAGGTCGAGCACGATGGCGATCGGCAGGACGTCGTACTTCCGGGCCAGCTGGACGAGCTGCCTCCGGCTCTCCGACTGGACGCTGGTGGCGTCGATCACCGTGAGCCGCCCGGCCTCCAGGCGTTTGCCGGCGATGTAGTGCAGCACGTCGAAGGCGTCACGGCTGGCGCTCTGGTCGTTCTCGTCGTCGGCGACCAGACCCCGGCAGAAGTCCGAGGAGACGACCTCGGTCGGTTTGAAGTGCCTGCGGGCGAAGGTGGACTTGCCCGATCCGCTGGCGCCGATGAGGACGACGAGGGAGAGGTCGGTCACCGGCAGAACGCGCGCGGCGCGCGCGGCGGCCTCCTCGACCGCGGTCGGACCGGCGCCGTTCTCCGTGGCCTCGGCAGCGGTTTCGTCTGCGGCGGTCGTGTCGACGGCTGCCGCCGCCGCTGCCGCGCCGGTCCTGTTCCGGTCCCTGTTCACGCGGCTTCCGCCTCCTTCTTCTTCTCGGTGTCGCGCTTCTTCTCGGTGTCGCGCTTCGTGCCGGGACCGTCCCCGGCCTTCCCGGCGGCTTCCGGGAGCCGGGTGAACACGGCCATCTGGGTCGGGGGCCCCACCTCGGGGTCCTCGGCTCCGACCGGCACGTACCGGACGGTGTACCCGTGCCGTCCGGCGACCTGTCCGGCCCACTCCCGGAATTCGGCCCGGGTCCACTCGAAGCGGTGGTCGCCGTGGCGGACGTGCCCGGCCGGAAGAGACTCCCAGCGGACGTTGTACTCCACGTTCGGCGTGGTCACGACCACCGTCCCCGGCCGTGCCGCGCCGAACACCGCGTACTCCAGGGCGGGCAGCCGGGGCAGGTCCAGGTGCTCGATCACCTCGCTGAGCACGGCGGCGTCGTACCCCTTCAACGCCCGGTCCGTGTAGGTCAGCGACCCCTGCCGCAGGGTGACCCGGCCGGCCTGGCGCTCGCCCATCCGGTCCAGCTTCAGTCGGCGCGAGGCGAGGGTCAGGGCGCGCATCGAGACGTCGAGGCCCACGATCTCGGTGAAGGACACGTCCTTGAGGAGCGCCTGCACCAACTGGCCCTGGCCGCAGCCGAGGTCGAGCACCCGCCCGGCCCCCGCGGCGCGCAGCGCGTCGAGGATCGCCGTGCGCCGGTGCGCGGCGAGCGGGACGGGCTTCTCCTCGGTGTCGGTGCTCTCGTCCACCGCGTTGTCGACGCACCCCACGTCCAGGTCGTCCGACTCGGCGAGCCGCACCAGCTCCAGCGCCTGGTCGGCCTGGCGGGTGAGCCCCCAGCGGTGGGAGAGGTAGCGCCGGGTGATCAGGGGCCGCTCGGGGTGGTCGGCCAGCCAGCCCTCCCCGGCTCGCAGCAGCTTGTCCACCTCGTCGGGCGCGACCCAGTAGTGCTTGGCGTCGTCGAGCACCGGGAGCAGGACGTAGAGCTGCCGCAGCGCGTCGGCGAGTCTCAACTCGCCCTCCAGCACGAGCCGTACGTAGCGCGAGTCGCCCCACGCGGGGAACTGTCCGTCCAGTGGTACGGCCGTGGCCCCGACTCGGTCCCAGCCGAGCGGTGCGAACAGCCGGCGCACCAGCTCGACACCGCCCCGGGCGGGCAGGGCGGGCACCTCGATCCGCAGCGGCAACGGGCTCCCGGCCCGCTCGGGCATGGCCCGGCAGACGCCGCCGAGCGCGGACTTGAAGACGGTGGCGAGGGCGACCGACAGCAGGGAGGAGGCCGCATAGGGGCGATCGTTGACGTACTGCGCGAGCGCCGCGTCGGGGGCTCCTCCCCGGCCCTTGCCCTTGCCGCGCCGCACCAGCGCCACCGGATCCACCTCCAGCAGGAGGGCGGCGGTGCAGCGCTCGGCGGACGCCTCGGGGTAGAAGACGTGCGCGGAGCCGTGCGAGGTGGAGAACGCCTGCGCCTTGTCGGGATGCTTGTGCAGCAGGAAACCCAGATCCGTGGCGGGGCGTTCAGGGGTGCCGGTCGTACCGATGGTCAGGAACACCCGTCCGAGTATGGTCGTCACCTCCCGCCCCCACCAGGTATTTTCGCCGCCTCCGCCTGCCCCGCGTGCTCCGCCGGACGGCTCCCGGGCACTCCTGCGCCCTGGTCCTCCGGGCGCGCGGACGCCGTGCCCCGCCTCCTCCGCCGACCGCTCCCTCACGGTGCACCGGGCCCTCCGGCCGCCTACGCCTCCAGCCGTCGGGCCAGCTCGGCCAGGAGTTCCGGCCCCACCCGGCAGCAGCCTCCGACGAGCCGGGCCCCCGCCCGGGTCCAGGCCCGCACCCGCCCCGGGTCGAACGTGCCGTGCCCGGTCCACCCCCGCGCCCCGGCGTCCCAGCCCTCCCCGCTGTTGGGGTAGACCACGGCGGGCCCGCCCGTGACCGCGACCGCCTGTTCCACGGCCTCCTGCGCCTCGTCCGGATCGCAGCAGTTGACCCCGACCGCGAGGACGGAGTCCCGGCCCGCCGCCACCGCGAACGCCTCCTCCAGCGGCTGACCGGCCCGGGTCCGGCCGCCCGCCACGCTGTACGAGAGCCAGTACGGCAGACCGGTCTCCTCGGCCACCCGGACGAGGGCCTCCGCCTCGTCCAGGTCCGGCACCGTCTCCAGGGCCAGGGCGTCGGGCCGGGCAGCGGCCAGGGCCGCCACCCGGGGCCGGTGGAAGCGCTCCAGCTCCCGGACGCTCAGCCCGTAACGCCCCCGGTACTCGCTGCCGTCCGCGAGCATCGCCCCGTACGGTCCGACCGACGCGGCGACCCAGCTCTCCCGCCCGGGACCGGTCCGGCGCGCCGCGTCGGCGGCGCGCCGGGCCAGCCGCACGCTGTGGGCGAGCAACTCCTCGGTCCCGGCCCGGTCGATCCCGTACCGCCCGAACCCTTCGAAGGTGGCCTGATAACTGGCCGTGATGAGCACCCGCGCCCCCGCCCGGAGGTAGGCGAGGTGGGCGGCCTCGATCTGCTCCGGCGCGGCCGACAGCAGCCGGGCCGACCAGAGGGCGTCGGACAGGTCGCAGCCCTGCGCCTCCAGTTGGTTGGAGAGTCCGCCGTCCAGCAGGACGGGGCCGGCTTCCAGCGCGTCGGCGAGCGTGTCACCGGTACTCACAGCCACCTCCACCTCCTCAGGTCAGGTCAGGTCAGCTGGGACTGGATCTGCGTGGAGATCAGTTCCAGATGGTCCAGGTCGTCCAGGTCGAGAATCTGGAGGTAGATCCTCGACGAGCCGATCGCCCCGTAGCGGCCGATCTTGTCGACCACTTCGGCGGGTGATCCCGCCAGGCCGTTCGCCTTGAGCTCCTCCACGTCCCGGCCGATGGCCGCCGCGCGCCGGGCGACCTCGGCGTCGTCCTTGCCCGCGCAGACGATCAGCGCGTTGGAGTACACGAGGTCGTCCGGCGAGCGCCCGTGCGCCTGCGCGGCGGCCCGGACCCGGCCGAACTGGGTCTCGCTGTCCTCCAGGGAGGCGAAGGGGATGTTGAACTCGTCCGCGTACTGCGCGGCGAGCCTCGGGGTGCGCGTCGCACCGTGGCCGCCGATCAGGACGGGCACCTTGGCCTGGGCGGGCTTGGGCAGCGCGGGTGAGTCGGTGAGCTGGTAGTAGGTGCCGTCGTAGCTGAAGGTCTTGCCGACCTCCGTCGCCCACAGACCGGTGACGATCGCGAGCTGCTCCTCCAGGCGGCCGAACTTCTCCTTCGGGAACGGAATGCCGTAGGCGCGGTGCTCCTCCTCGAACCAGCCCGCCCCCAGACCCAGTTCGATCCGGCCGCCGGACATCTGGTCGACCTGGGCCACCTGGATGGCCAGGACCCCCGGCAGCCGGAAGGTGCCGGCGGTCATCAGCGTGCCGAGCCGGATGCGCCGGGTCTCGCGCGCCAGCCCCGCCAGGGTGATCCAGGCGTCGGTCGGTCCGGGCAGGCCGTCGCCGGAACCCATCCGGAGATAGTGGTCGGAGCGGTAGAAGGCGTCGAAGCCCAGGTCCTCGGTGGCCTTGGCGACGGTGAGCAAGGTGTCATAGTCGGCCCCCTGCTGGGGCTCGGTGAAGATGCGAAGATCCATGCCCCCATCCTGCCCTCCGGCACGGGGGCCCTCATCAGCCCGGTCCGCCCCCGCCCCCGCTCCTCCCCGCCCGGAACCTTCCTCAGGGCCCGGCCGCCGATGCCGCGGGGCCGCGTATGCCCCTGTAGGGGCCGTCGCGCTCCCGCTCGGCCAGCCGTCTCAGCATCCCGTGGACGCGGTCCAGTGATTCGTCCGCCGCGTCCATGGCCTCGATGCACTGCCAGTACAGGTTGTCCTCCCCCGTGTCACAGGCCACCCCGACCAGCGCGATCCCGACCTCGCCGAGCAGCAGCGCGAGAGCGGCCAGGGTCGGCTTCACCTCGGCCATCCCGGTCAGCCGCACCGCCCGGGCGCCGTCGGAGAGAACCGAGGGGTGGTCCAGCGCGGAGCAGCCGGCGCCGATCTCCCCCAGCGCCCGCGCCTCGCTCCGTAACTCCATCGGCCCGCACGCCGCCAGCCGACTGCCGATGGCCCGTGCGAGCGCCTGGGCCTGCCACGCCTCCGCCATGACGTCCAGCGCGCCCCGGCTGCCCGCCAGCGCCCGCCGTCCGACCTCGATGAGTCGCTCCGCTTCCATCTGTCTCCCCCGTCCGTACGAAAACCCGCTCACCTCATTCATTACCCACAGTGAGGGCAACAGCACCGCAAGGCCAGAGGAAATCGGAAATCTGTGGACACGAAGTCGAATGTGGATAACTCGATCACTCCGAAGAGTGACGATCACCAGGTTCCGGGCCACTCGGGAGAGGGAAGCGTTCCTCGTTCCGCTCCAATTTGGCCGCCAGCGCGGCCGCCGGGTCGATGCCCAGCACCTCGCAGAACTGCAGGAGGTAGGCGAACACGTCCGCGACCTCGTCGGCGACCCGATGAGCCGCCCCGGGGTCCTCCATGACCGCGGCGGACTGCTCGGGCGTCAGCCACTGGAAGATCTCCAGGAGTTCGGACGCCTCGACGCTGAGCGCGGCCGCCAGGTTCTTCGGGGTGTGGTATCGGCCCCAGTCCCGCGCCGCGGCGAACGCGGCCAGCCGGCGCTGGAGTTCTGCCACCTCGATGTCTTTCACGGCCCCAGGTCTATCACCGGCCACCGACAACGCACGTCCGCGCCCGCCTCCGGACCCGGAGTTCGCAGGCGGGGCGGCCGGGGGCGGCGCCCCGGTCCGGCGGCCGCTCCCCACAACACCCGCAACCGCAACCACGGCTACGGCTACGGCTACGGCTACGGCTACGGCTACGGCTACGAATGAGTGATGCCCGCGGGGGTGACCCCCTCGACCTCCATGCCCTCGGGCGCGAGCAGGAAGACGTTGCGGTCGACGCGGTGCATCCCGCTGCCGAGGCCGAAGACCACGCCGCTGGTGAAGTCGAGGATCCGCTTCGCCACGTCCGTCTCCGCCGCCGTCAGGTCGAGCAGAACCGGCACCTGGCCGACCAGGTACTCGGCCACCTCCCGCGCGTCCGCGAAGACCTGCACCCGCAACACGACGAGGCGCCGCTGCTCGGCCGCGCGCTCGGCCGGGACGGTGCGGTGGTCGACCCGCGACGGCCACTCGTCCCGGCCGCGCAACGGTACGACCTGGGCGAGCCCCTCCCACTGTTCATCGGTGGCGTCGTATCGGTCATACCTGTCGTACCTGCTCACCGGTCCACCCCGTCGTCGAGCCGGGCGGGTTCGCACCGGCTGCACTCACTGTTCATCGGGCAATCCTCTCGCCCCTCACCCGTTCGGCGTACCAGCGACACGGCGAACTCGGCTTCCATCTCCTTTCCGGTACCCGACCGGTACCGGTTCATGACGTCCCGCACGCGCCGCCGGACTCGCACCGTACCGGCCCGGCCGGTCCGCTCAGACCGCGATGACCTGGACCCCCGCCTCGCCGAACCGGTCCCTCGCCTCCGCGCCGATGCGGGAGTCGGTGACCAGGACGTCGACCAGCCCCAGATCGCAGACCCGGGCGAACGCCCGCTTGCCGATCTTCGACGAGTCGGCCGCCACCACCACCCGCTGCGCCCGTTCCGCGAGCAGCCGGTTGACGCTGGCCTCGCCCTCGTGATGGACGTACGCACCGCGTTCGATGTCGATGGCGTTCACCCCGAGCACGGCGACGTCCAGGGTGATCTCGTTCATCACGCCGACCGCGAGGGGGCCCGTCAGCTCGTACGACTGGGGCCGCGCGACCCCGCCCGTCACCACCATCTTGATCTGCGGCCGGATCGCCAGTTCGCTCGCGATGTTGAGGGCGTTGGTCACCACGGTCAGCGTCGGCTGCCCGCCCGCCGCCGTCGTCTCGCCCACGATGTCCGGGCGCACCGCCAGCGCCCTGGCCACTTCGGTCACCGTCGTCCCCCCGGTCAGGCCGACCACCTCGCCGACCGCCACGAGGCCGGACGCCGCACGCCCGATGGCCTGCTTCTCGGGTGCGTGGCGCCCCGTCTTGTAGCGGAGCGCCAGTTCGTAGGAGACCCCGTGCGCCACCGCGCCGCCCCGGGTGCGGGTGAGCAGGTGCTGCTCGGCCAGCTGGTCCAGGTCGCGGCGGATGGTGGCGGCCGAGACGTCGAGCGCCGCCGCCGCCTCTTCGACGTCCACCCTGCCGTGGTTGCCGACCAGTTCCAGCAGCGCGTCCCACCGGGCGTCCCTGGACAAGAGCGTCTCCTCACCGTCCGGCACGGGCACCGCGCTTCGCGGGAACGCGGTCGCCGGGGGCCGGACCGCCGCAAGCGTCGCACAGCGGTCGCGGGTACTCCGCCGCCCACCTGCACGTTGCTTGTTTTTGCTCGATAACTACATGTAACGTGCAGAATTCTACATGCGGGCTGGGCGGGCCGAGGCAGGCCCCGCTCGGCCCCGTTGCCGTGGTCCACCTCGTTCCCGTGGAGTGCAGACGTGTCGTATGCCGAGACCGAGACAGCCAGTCAGCCCGATTGCTGGCGGCGCGCCGCCGCCCTGGCCGGGGGCCCCGAGGCCGCCGGCCTGCCCGCCGCGGGCGAGCGGATCGCGGTCGTGGGCTGCGGCACCTCCTTCTACATGGCGCAGGCCTACGCCGGGCTGCGCGAGGGCTCCGGGCAGGGCGAGACGGACGCCTTCGCCGCCTCCGAGTTCCCCTTCGGCCGGGGCTACAACCGGGTCGTCGCGCTGACCCGCTCGGGGACCACCACCGAGGTGCTGGAGCTGCTCAACCGGCTGCGCGGCACCACGCGCACGGTGGCGGTCACCGCCGATCCGCAGACCCTTGTCAGGGCGGCCGCCGACGACCTCGTCGTCCTGGACTTCGCCGACGAGCGGTCCGTGGTGCAGACCCGCTTCGCCACGACCGCCCTCACCCTCCTGCGGGCCCATCTCGGCCTGCACTCCGAGCAGGCGGTGGCGGACGCGGAGACCGCCCTCGCCGAGCTGCTGCCGGACGGGCTGCTGGAGTGCACGCAGTTCTCCTTCCTCGGCCGGGGGTGGACGGTCGGTCTGGCCCACGAGGCGGCGCTGAAGATGAAGGAGGCGTCGCTGTCCTGGACCGAGTCGTACCCCGCGATGGAGTACCGCCACGGCCCCATCAGCATCTCCACGACGGGGACCGCCACCTGGATGCTCGGGGAGGCCCCCGAGGGCCTGTCGGAGCAGGTGCGCGCGACGGGCGCCGCGTGGGTGGACGGCCCGCTCGACCCGCTGGCCGATCTCGTACGCGTCCAGCGCCTCGCTCTCGCCAGGGCCGCCGCGCGAGGGCTCGACCCCGACCTGCCGCGCCACCTGAGCCGCTCGGTGGTTCTCGACGGGTCCTGAACCGGGGCTGCGACCATGGAGGCATGCACCTGACCCCGTCCTCGGCAGCGGCCCAGCGGCTTCTCGCCGCCTTGGAGCCGCCGGGGGGCATCGCCGGCTGGGCCGCCGACCTCGTCGAGACGTTCGGCGGGCCCGGCGCGGGCGCTGCCATCGCGCTGGAGAACGTGTTCCCGCCGCTGCCGAGCGAAGTCATCCTGCCGCTGACCGGGTTCGCGGCCTCGCAGGGCGTGCTCGGCATCGCCTCGGCCCTGTTCTGGACGACGCTCGGCTCGGTCGTCGGAGCGGTGGTGCTGTACGGCGTCGGCGCCGTGTTCGGCCGGGAGCGGATGCACGCCTGGTGGGCGAAGCTGCCGCTGGTCAAGGCGTCCGACCTGGTGCGGACGGAGGAGTGGTTCGCCCGGCACGGCACCAAGGCGGTCCTGCTGGGCCGCATGGTGCCGGTGTTCCGGAGCCTGATCTCGGTGCCCGCGGGTGTGGAGCGCATGCCGCTGCCGGTGTTCGTCGCGCTGACGGCGGCGGGCAGCCTGGTGTGGAACACCGTGCTGGTGATGACCGGGTACTGGCTCGGCGACCAGTGGGACGTGGTCGGGACGTATGTGGGCGTCGTCTCCAAGGCGGTGCTGGCGCTGGCCGCCGTCGCCCTGGCCGGCTACGTCGTGGTACGCGTCCGGGGCCGCAGGCGGAAGAGGCCCTGAGGGCACGGTCCGGGGCGGCACGGGCCGTACCCGCCGCCCGGGCCGCTCGCACACCCGCCGGGCCGTCGTCCCGCGGCCGGGACCGCCCCGCCCGCCCGCCGGACGCGGTCGCCCCGTTGCGCGAAGGGCGCCCCGCGCGCGAGCGCTCAGGACCTCATCGCGGGCGCGGTCCCGCCCGGCCAGGACGGGTGCTCCGCGCGCGAGCGCTCAGGACTCCTCGAAGTAGGCGTCCAGAACCTTGTCCAGCTCGGCGGGCCACCCCTTGAGCTCGCTGCGGCTGCCCGCCTCGACCTCGGCGTTGAACCAGCGGCGGGTCGACAGGTGGACGGTCACCGTGAAACGGCGGCCGAAACGGGCCGAGGCGGTCTCCACCGCACCGATCTCGTCCCAGTCGAACTCGGCCTCCTGGTCGTCCAACCGGAAGCGGACGCCTTCCCGGGCCACCCGGATCGAACCGCGCCGGTCGCTGACCTCGAAGACGGGGCCCTCCCCGGCGTCGGCCCCCTCCTCCGCTTCCGCTTCCCGGTCGGTCTTCCCGCCGGGGGCGGTGGTTCCGGCCTCGTCCTCGCGTTCCGCCTCTCCCTTTGGGGCGACCGCCCCGGCGTCCGCCTCCTCTTCCGGTTCGGGCTTCCGGGTCGCGACGGGCGCCGCCAGTCCGGGCAGGGGGATGAACGCCGGGTCGGTGCCTGCGGCGAACTCGGGCTTCTTGTTCGAATCTATGCTCTGCTCCACGGCGGGCAGTATGGTCCACGAACCTGTACGTGACCAGTCGTCACCGCTCCGACGCGCCGCCGGCCTCCACCCCGCGGGCGAACTCCCCTCCGCGGAACGGCCGAAGGCCCTCCCGGCGACGAGGAGGTGGGAAAAGGCCGATCCCCCCGGCGCGGTCCGTCCGGGAGCGGGGCGCGCCGGATCCCCCCGGCGCCCGGCCGGCCCCTCCCCGGGCCCGGCACCGGGGCGGGAGAGGTCTCAGAGCACTCCCTTGCGCCACTCCCGTACCAGGAGGTAGCCGAGGTACGCGCCGCCGATCGCCATCGTGTAGATCCCGACCGGCAGGTCGTCGAAGAGCGCCAGCTGCTGGGAGCAGAGGTCCGCCAGCACCAGCAGCAGACCGCCGGTGAGCGCGGAGAGCAGCAGGTGGGGGCCGGAGCCCCGGGAGAGGCGCCGGGCGATCTGGGGCGCGGTCAGGGCGATGAAGGCGATCGGGCCGGAGACGCTGACGGCGGCGGCCGAGAGGCCGATGGCCAGGACCACGGCCAGGGTCTTGGCCTTCTTCGGTTCGGAGCCGAGCGCTTCGGCGATGTCGTCGCCCATCTCGCCGATGTCGAGCCGCCGGGAGATCAGCGCGGCGGCCGGGGCGGCGGCGGCGAGGACCAGCCAGACGGTGGTGGCGTCGGTCCAGGAACGGGCCGTCAGGCTGCCGTTGACATAGGCGGTGAGGACGGACGCCTTGTCGCGTTCCAGGGCGTAGACGACGTACTGGGTGACGGCCGTGCCCATCGCGGCGACCCCGATGCCGGCGATGACGAGCCGGGCGGGGTCGCGGAAGCCGGTTCCGGTGGAGACGTACACGAGGGCCATCGCCAGGATCGCGCCGATGAGGGCGCCCACGGGGACGGGGACCGTGTCGGGGAACATCAGCGCGCAGAACGCGGCGCCCGCGCCCGCCCCGGCGGAGAGTCCGATGACGTCCGGGCTGCCGAGCGGGTTGCGGGTGACGGACTGGAACAGGGCGCCGGAGAGGCCGAGCGCGGCGCCGACCCCGACGGCGACGGTGAGGCGGGGGCCGCGCAGCCGGTTGAAGACGAACCGGTCCTTGCCCTCGGCGTGCCCGGCGAGGGCCGCGGGCAGGTCGGCGAGGTCGATGCCGAGGCGTCCCCAGGCCAGGGTCGCGACGGCGGCGGCGAGGAGGAGGACGGAGAGGCCGAGCCCCGTGAGCACGGAGGCCCTGCGCACGGGTATCGCCACGGTGGCGCCGACGGTCAGGTAGCCGCGGGGGGCCTTGCGGGCGGTGGCGGGGCGGTCGGTGGGAGTCATGAGGCGCCCCGCATCCGGCGTACGGCGATGAGCAGCGCGGGTGCGCCGATGAAGGCGGTGACGACGCCGACCATGAGTTCGGTGGGCCGCATGACGACCCGGCCCACCACGTCCGCCAGGAGCAGCAGGGTCGGGCCGAGCAGGGCGGAGAAGAGGATCTGGGCGCGGAAGTCGACGCCGACCAGGGCCCGTACGACGTGCGGGACGGCGAGGCCGACGAAGGCGATCGGGCCCACGGCGGCGGTCGCGGCGGCGCTGAGCAGGGTGGCGGCGAGCAGTCCGCCGCCCCGCGTGCGTCCGGGGTGCGAGCCGAGGGCGACGGCGGTCGCGTCGCCCAGGGCCAGGGCGTTGAGGCCCGGGCCGAGTGCCAGGGCCAGCAGGAACCCGACGGCGGCGAACGGCAGGACGGACCAGAACACGTCGAAGTCCCGGCCGCCGAGCGCTCCGACCACCCAGTAGCGGTAGCTGTCGAAGACCTGGGGCTTGCTGAGGGCCACGGCCTGGATGAACGCCATGAGGACGGCGGCGAGCACCGCTCCGGCGAGGACCAGGCGCACCACGCTCGTCCCCGTACCGGCGGAGCCGATGACGTGGACGAGGACGCCGGCGGCCAGGGCCCCGGGCAGCGCCCACCACATGGTGTCGGTGGCGCCGGAGGCCCCGAGCCAGGCGGTCGCGGCGACGATGCTCGCGGAGGCTCCGGCGTTGATGCCGAGGAGGCCCGGTTCGGCCAGCGGGTTGCGTGAGACCCCCTGCATGAGGGTGCCGGCGACCGCGAGGCAGAGCCCGGCGAGGAGGCCGAGGGCGGTGCGGGGGTAGCGGCTCTCGATGACGGTGGTGACGTGGGGGTCGGCGGTGCCCCGGAGCACGTGGACGACGTCGCCGAACGAGGTGGAGCGGCTGCCGAACATGACGCTGGCGCAGAGCGCGAGCGCCAGCGCTGCCAGGCCGAGGAGCAGGAGGAACGCCACCCGAGCGGCGCCGGTACGGGGAGTACCGGCGCCGCTGGGGGGTGCGACCGTGGTGGTTGCCATGTCAGTGGTGTGTGCCTGGGGGCTCGGTGGTTCGGGTACCCGGCCGGGGCGTTACTTGCCGGCCGCCTCGACGGCCTTGTCGATGAGCGGCAGGTAGCGCTCGATCGTCCACGGCACGGTCAGCGGGTTGATGATTGAGGAGGCGGTGACGAAGGAGTTGTCGTTGCTCGCGACGACGGCGCCCTTCTTGATCGCGGGGATCTCGCCGTACAGCTTCTGGCCCTCGATCTCCTTGCGGTTCTTCTCGTCCGTGTAGAACGTGAAGACGAGGTCGCTGTCCTTGAGCTTCTCGGCGTTCTCCAGGCCGATGAGGGCCGAGTCGGTGCCGGGGGTCTCCTTGAAGCCGTTGACGACCGGGTCGACCTTCAGGCCGAGCGAGGAGACCATCTTGACGCGCTGCTCCTCGGGCTTGAAGACGCCGAGGGTGCCGGGGCCGGAGTTGTAGATGTACGAGAAGGTGACGTCCTTGTAGTTCGGCCGGGTGGCCGCGGCGTCGGCGAGCTGCTTCTCGATCTTCGTCTTGAGGGCGTCGGTGTCCTTCGTGCGGCCGAGCGCCTTGCCGATGATGTCGATCTGCTGGTCCCAGTCGGTGCTCCACGCCTGGTCGGGGTAGGCGACCGTGGGGGCGATGTCCTTGAGGACGTCGTACTGCTTCTGCGTGATGCCCGACCAGGGGGCGAGGATGACGTCCGGCTCCAGTTCGGTGATCGCCTCGAAGTCGATCTCCTCACCGCCGGTGAACTGCTTGGGCAGCTTGTCGCCGGACTTCTTGACGGCCTCGTTGATCCACGGGAGGTAGCCCGACTTGTCGCTGCCCCAGGCGTAGCTCTCGATGCCGACCGGGGTCTGGCCGAGGGCTATCGCCGTCTCGGCGGAGCCCTGGCCGAGGGTGACGATGCGCTCGGGCTTCTCCTCGATCTCGGCGGTGCCGAGCGAGCTCTTGATCGAGACGGGGAACGCGCCCCCGCCCTTGGCCGAGTCCTTCGCCCCGCCCTTGTCGCCGTCGCCCTCCGATGAGCAGCCGACCAGGGCGACGGCGAGGGCGACGGTGGTGGCCGTGGCGGCGAGGGTGTGGCGGCGCACGCGGGAGAAGCCGAGCATGGAGGGTCCTCAAGTTGACCGAGCAATGAAGGTTAGGCAAGCCTAAGCCAGAGATTCCCCTGCCGTGCACCGGCCCCCCTTTCCCGGCTCCGGGCCCAGGCTCGCCACTCTCCGGGAGTGGACGGCCTCCTCCCTGCCGACCGGGGCCCGCGCCGGGTTCAGTGGCCGTGGCCGACGGACTCCCCGTCCTGCGGTACGGACTTTTCGGGAGACGCGCCTCCGGCGTGGACGGTGAACGCGGCGGTACGGACCTTTCCCTCGTGCCGGAAGTCGAGGAAGAGCCGGTAGGCCCCCTTGCTCGGGGCCGTCGCGGTGAAGGAGACCTCGGGGCCGGGCTCCGTCCGCCCGTCGCCCGGTTCGCCGTTCGGGTGGACGTGGAGGTAGGCCAGGTCGCCGGCGCGGAGCGCGACGAGGTGGCCGTAGGCGCCGAGGTGGGGCTGGAGGTCGGTGACCGGCCTGCCGTCCTTCTCGACCTGGAGCTTGAGTTCACTGCCCGCCCCGGGGCGCAGGGCCCCGTCGAGCGTCACCTCGTACCCGTCGACGGCCACCGTCCGCTCGGCGTCCGGCAGCGGCTCGGGGCGGGCGTCGCCCGCTACGGCGAGGTCCGCGCCCAGCGTGACGCCCTCGGCGTTCTCCGCGTCCGGGGTGAAGTCGGCGAAGACCCGGTAGCCGCCCGCCCCGGGCAGCTCGACGGGGGCGGACCAGGTGCCGTCGGCGGCCCGCACGGGGTGCAGGTGCCGGTAGGTGGCGAGGTCGCTCGACGCCACGATCAGGTGCAGTTCCTTGCCGTGCTCGCGGCGGAACGCGGTCACCTTGCGGGAGGTGTCCTCGTCCACGACGGAGAAGCGCAGTTCGGCGGGGACGCCCGCCTCGATGCGCGGGGTGTCGAGGTCGAGCGTGAAGCCGTCCTGAGAGATCTGCAGGCCGCCGGGAAGCTCCGGGGACTCCCCCGCGCCCCCCTCCTTCGCCGGGCGCTCCTTCTCGGCGTGGGCGTCCTGGTGGGCCGGCTCCTTCGGTGCGGCGGCGGGCTCCGTCGCCCCGCCCACCGCGTACGCCGACCCGAAGACCGCCGCGAGCCCCGCGGCGAAGGCCGTGATCTTGAGACCGGTCTGCATGTCCCACTCCCTCGTCAGGGCCGCCGGGTCGCGACCACCCCTCCACGATACCCCCCAGGGGTATGAAGTCAACCGGCGACAGCCTTGCGCCGCCTCAGCGGGGACGGGATAATGGGCCGTCGGTCCGGTGGGGCACGGGGGGAGTTGGGGGCTCATGGGGACGTTCGCCGCATTGGTGGCGGTCATCGGCGCGGTGGCCGCGTGGTGCGCGATGGTGTTGATCCGACGCGGACGTCGGGGCCCCACCGAGAACACGGACGGGCTGCTGATCGAACAGGCGGCCCGGCTGCGGGCCCAGCAACTGCGGAGCGAAGGACGGGACTTCCGCGCCCACCCGTACGCCAAGGGGAGCTCCGACCCCGGCCTGCCCCGCTACTGACGCCCCGCGGGCCGCGGCCCCCTGGGCGGGCGTTGGTCCACCCCGGACGAGGTTCCGGACCACGGTCGGGGGCTCACCGCTCCCGCCCGGCCACGGACCGGGAGCGTACGGTCAGCGGCCCTCGCCGCTCATCGCCGCCAGGGTGCGCAGCAGGGCGTCCGTGCGCTCGTCCATCGGGAAGAACGACTCCACCGCCAGCTCCGACAGGGTCACGTCGGCCGGGGCCCCGAAGGTGGCGATCGTGCTGAAGAACGCCATGTCGCCGAGGGGCGTACGGATGCGCAGCGGGACGACGATGCCGGCCGGGTCCACCGGGCCCGGGTCGGCGTCGAGGCCCGGTGGAGCGGGGTAGGCGGACATCTCCTCGTACAGCTCCCGCAGCCCCCGGTGGCCGGTGGTGTCGGCCTGGTGTCGCAGCCGGCCGAGGGCGTGGGCGCGGACCTGGGCGAAGTTCAGGCACTGGGGGGCGAGCCCCTGCGGGTGGAGGATCAGCCGCATCACGTTGCCGCCCGATTCCGTCAGGTGCGGTGGCACGGCGCTCATGAGCAGGGACATGGCGCCATTGCGGTCGACGATGTTCCACATCCGGTCGATCGCGGCGGCCGGGTAGGGCTCGTGACCGGCGAGCATCGCCCTGATGGCGGAGCGGACCATGGCCATCGGCTCGCTGCCGAACGGCGACTCCCGGTAGGCGGGTGCGTAACCGGCCGCCAGCAGGAGGCCGTTGCGGTCCCGCAGCGGGATGTCGAGGTGCTCGGCGAGCCGCAGGAGAAGCTCGCGGCTCGGTCGGGCGCGCCCGGTCTCCACACAGGAGAGGTGCCGGGTCGAGGAGTCCGCCCGCAGGGCCAGTTCGAGCTGGCTGAGCTTGCGGCGGCGGCGCCACTCCCGAAGCAACGGGCCTACGCGGGAAGGCTCCTGGGTCTCCATCCCCCCACCGTACCCAGGCCGCCGCGCCCCGCGTTCTTGACCTGGGAGGTCATGGAGTTCCGCCGTCCCCGCCTGGCACGGTGTCACCGATCCGCCGAACGAAGGAGACACGTGATGTCGTACACCCTCGCCCCGACCGCGGCGGCCTCCGTCGCGGACGCCGCCCGCTTCCTCCGTCTGGTCCTGCGCGTGGACAGCGTCAGCACCGCCGTGATGGGTCTCGTACTGGTCGCCGCCGCCGCGCCCCTGGCCTCCCTGACCGGGGTGCCGGTGGCTTTCGCGGTGGCCTTCGGGATCTTCCAGCTCGGCGGGGCGGCCTGCCTCGCCCTGATCGCGGGCTACCCGGTGATCCCGCCCGCCCTGGCCAGGACCGTCGTCGCGGTCAACGCCGTGTGCGCGGTGGGCTGCCTGGCGACGGCCTTCGCCGACTTCGTGCCGCTCAACGACGCCGGGGTGGTGTTCCTGCTGATCGGCTCAGGGATCGTGGGGGTCTACACCGCGCTCCAGTACACAGGGCTGCGGCGGATGACCGCCGGGACGGCCTGAGCGGCCGCCCCCGGAGCGGGGCCCGGTCCGGCCGAACGCGTCGGCCGGGCCGGGAAGGACCGGCGGGCGGGCGACGCGCCGCTCAGTCCCCCGCCAGGTCGTCCGGCGCGGTCCGGGCGAGGTCGGCGAGGGTGGCGAGGGACCGGGAGAGCACGTCCCGGGTGGGCGACGCCAGCCCCAGGCGGACCGCGTGCGGGCCGCTCCGGCGGCCGACGCGGAACGCGGCGGCCGGGGTCACCGCGATGCCGTGCCGCGCGGCGGCGGCGACGAAGGTGTCGGCGCGCCAGGGTGCGGGCAGCTCCCACCACCGGTAGTACGAGCAGGGGGCGCCGCTCGTGCGGAAGTCGCCGAGGTGGCGCTGCGCGATCCCCTGCCGCGCCTGCGCCTCCCGCCGCTTGGCCCGTACGAGGGTGGCCACGGCCCCGTCCGCCTGCCAGCGCGCCATCGCCTCCAGGGGGAACCGCATGGGCGTCCACCCACCGGAGCGCAGGGCCCCCGCGACCCGGCCCGCCAGCGCGGCGGGGGCCACCGCGAAGCCGAGGGTCAGCCCCGGGGAGAGCCGCTTGGAGAGGCTGTCCACGAGGACGGTCCGCTCGGGGGCGCGGGAGGCGAGGGACGGCAGGTCGTCCCGGAGGAAGGCCCAGACGGCGTCCTCGACCGCGGGGATCCCGGAGGCCAGGAGGACGTCGGCCAGGTGGTCGAGCCGCCGTGCGGACATGGTGCGGGAGAGCGGGTTGTGGAGGACCGGCTGCACGTAGACGGCGTGCAGGGGTTCGGCGCGGTGCGCCTCCTCCACCGCTTCGGGGACCAGTCCGTCCTCGTCCACGGCCAAGGGCACGAGGATGACGCCGAGCCGGGCGGCGATGGCCTTCAGCACCGGATAGGTGAACTCCTCCACGCCCAGCCGGGCGCCCGGCCGGGTCAGTGCGGCGACGGCGGCGGAGACGGCCTGCCGGCCGTTC
This sequence comes from Streptomyces sp. NPDC017448, assembly GCF_044330565.1. Lineage (NCBI taxonomy): Bacteria > Bacillati > Actinomycetota > Actinomycetes > Kitasatosporales > Streptomycetaceae > Streptomyces > Streptomyces sp. NPDC017448. The sequence continues at coordinate 458,133 of NZ_JBIRLM010000002.1, forward strand.
CCGGCGAACAGGACGTCCCCCGGGTCGGGCCGCCCGCCGCCGCGCGCGAGGAGCGCCGCCGCGGCCTCGCGCGCGGCGGGGGTGCCGGCGGGCCCTATGGGGTGGAGGACCGACTCCAGTCGGCCGGGGTGCACCAGATGCTCCAGACCGGCGGCGAGCAGCGCGGCCTGTTCGGGGACGACGGGGTGGTTCAGCTCCAGGTCGACGCGGCCGGCGGAGGGCTCGGACAGGGCGGGCGCGGGGGCGGGCGCCCCCGGCCTCTCGGTGACGAACGTGCCGCGGCCGACCCGGCCGACGGTGAGGCCCCTGCGGGCGAGCTCCTGGTAGACGCGGGCGGCGGTGGAGTCGGCGATGGCGTGGAGCCGGGCGAACTCCCGCTGCGGGAGCAGCCGTTGCCCGGGCGCGAGCCGCCCGCTCGCGATCTCCCGCGCCACGGCGTCCGCGACGGACCGGAAGTCCTTCATGGGCCCCCTCCCCTGGTGAACGGAACGGCATCGAAGCACAACATTGCACCGAGTGCAATGTCCGCTATTGAACCGATCCGGACGACGGATCTAGCCTTTGATCGCACCGAGCAGGTCGGTCGGTGCGCAGGGCGCCGGACCGTCCGGCTCTCGGTGAACAGAGCGGTGGACGTGCGTGGTCGAGCTGAGCGGGGCGGTGGGGGTCGCGCTGGTCGCCCTGGGCATGGTCCTCACCCCGGGGCCGAACATGATCTACCTCGTCTCCCGGAGCATCACCCAGGGACGGCGGGCGGGAGTGGTCTCCCTGGGCGGGGTGGCCGTGGGCTTCCTGGTCTATCTGGTGGCCGCGAACCTCGGCCTGTCCGCGGTCTTCCTCGCGGTGCCCGAGCTGTACGTGGCGGTGAAGCTGGCCGGGGCCGCCTATCTCGCCCGTCTGGCCTGGTCCGCTCTGAGGCCCGGCGGCGTCTCCGTCTTCGCACCCGCCGATCTGCCGCAGGACTCCTCGCGCAGACTGTTCGCGATGGGGCTGACGACGAATCTGCTCAACCCGAAGATCGCCGTCATGTACCTCTCCCTCATCCCCCAGTTCATCAGCCTGGAGAAGGGAGACGTGCTGCTCCAGGGGCTGGTGCTGGGGTCCGTCCAGATCGCGGTGGCCCTCGCCGTCAACCTGGGCATCGTGCTGGCCGCCGGGGCCGTCGCGGTCTTCCTCGCCCGCCGCCCCTCCTGGCTCCGCGCCCAGCGCCTTCTCATGGGCACCGTCCTGGGCGCGCTCGCGGTGTCGGTGGCGGCGGACACCTCCGCCCCGGCCGCTCCGGGCTGAACGCCCCCGGGTCAGAGCATGACGAGCAGGCGGGTGCCGGCCTTGAGCTTCCTGTTCACCGAGCGGCTCTGCACGTACACCTCCAGCTTGGGGTTGGTGCCGGCCTTCACCGAGACGGTCCCGCGCACACCTGTGCCGAACAGGAGGTTGCGCGCCGCCTCGCCGGTGTAGGCGCGGTCGGTGTCCTTCTCGACGACGATGACCTCCTTGTCGGGCTGCACCTGGACGCGGGTGCCCAACTGGTAGTAGCAGGAGCCGCGTTCGTAGGTGACGCCCGGGTGCGAGTCGACGAAGGCGCGGATCTCCGCCTCCTTGTCGACCTTCAGCAGGCGGTACTTGTCGGCCGGGACCGGTTCGAGGGTGGCCCGCACGTCGGCCACCGATATGTCCTGTCCGACGGCGAACAGGTTCTTCGTGCCGCGCACGCCCTGCTCGCGGCCGCGCAGGAAGCTGGTGGCGGCGGCCCGCACGGTGCCGATCGCGTCCTCGACGCCCTTCTGGGAGTCGGCGTCCCAGATGGCGATGTTGCCGGCGGGGAAGCCGTAGTTCTGGGCGGTGCGCTTCGCCAGGGAGTTCGGGACGAGGATCGCGGAGGTCCAGTGGCCCGGCAGCCCGCCCATCTTCGCGGTGATCCGGTCGAGCCAGGGCCCGAGGATGGTCATGTCGCCGTCGTGCCGCCGGTCGCCGCCGGAGGCGTTCTCCTCGCCGTCCGTCACGACGATCTGGAGGAAGCTGTGCTCGCCGTACTCCTCCCAGATGTGCCCCAGGTCGTCCAGGGACTTCAGGGACGCCTCGATGAGGGCCGTCGCGCCGTTGTTGACCTTGTAGAGCCCTCGCATGGACGGAAGGTGCTTCACGTCCATGTCCCAGACCAGGTTCTCCACCCGGTGGTCGAAGGAGTAGAGGCTGATCCGGGTCTCGTGGCCGAGGCTGTCCGACTCCGCCTTCAGCCCCGCCACGAACTCGTCCACGACGCGGATCAGCTGACCCTGGTGCTGGTACATGGAACCGGAGGCGTCCACGACCAGAGCGACGTGATTAACCTTGTGCTGGATCCTGTTGGCGGACATGGTTGGGCTCCTTCTCCGGTGCTCCCCGAGTGATGTTTCGACTGTATGGGGAGGCACTGACAGCGGAGCCCGACCGTTTCCCGCCGGACCGGCGCACGGCCGGACCGGGGCCCGCGCCAGTGGCGCGGGCCCCGGCGGAAGGGGGCGGAACCTCCGGTCAGTAGGCGGTGGTGAGGGCCGCTCCGCCGAACGCGGCGGCGGCGTACAGGCTGATGTAGTTCGCGCCGGCGCGCGGGTTGCTGATCGTCAGCGTGTGGGAGTTGCCGGAGCCGGTGGCGCGCTGGGCGGAGGCGGTGGTGGCCCACCCCGCGTCGCTGTAGTAGAGGTCGGCGTCGCCGGTGCCGCCGCTGACGGTGATCGTCAACTGCCGGGTGCCGGCCGGGACGTACAGGTAGTGGTAGGAGTAGTCGCCCTTGGCGGCGGAGAGGTTGCTGCGGCGGCAGTTCTCGCCCAGCACCCGGATGTCGGGGTCGGTGCATTCGGCGACGGCGCCGTCGCCGCTCCCGCAGTCACCGGCGGCGCACCCGGCCAGCCAGGTCCGGAAGTCGCCGTCGTAACGGGTGCCGACGGTGCTGGTGAGGTAGGTCCGTGCGGCGGCCCACTGCCCGGTGCGGTAGTGGCCGAGCACCCTGTCCATGTCGGCGGGGTGCTTCTCCAGCATGTACCGCACGGCGAGGTAGCCCCAGCGGTACACCCGTGTGGTGTCGTGGCTGTAGTCGGTGCCGAACAGCGTGCTCAGGGCGTAGGTGCCCTTGCCGGCCTCGGTCATCGCCGCGGTGTAGGGCTCGCCCCGGTAGTGGTAGGAGATGTACTCCGCGAAGCCCTCGACCCACCAGACGGTGGGGGTGGACATGTTCTCGGTGAAGTCGCCGTGCATGGTGAAGCGGCCGTCGAGGTAGTGCGTGTACTCGTGGTTGAGGTTCCAGATGTGGAAGTCCGGCCGCAGCCACTCGGCCTCGTAGGCGATGAAGCGGGCCTGGTTGCCCGCGGCGGCGGGGTCGCCCTCCAGGTACATGCCGCCGTTGTTGGTGTCGATCCCGTACATCGCCCCGGCGTACGTCTGGTAGTCGGCGCTGGAGTCGTAGGCGATGACCTCGATGGAGGCGTTGTTGTCGCCGGCGACCGGGCCGTCGTCCTTGGCGATCCGGTGGAAGTACGCGTCCTGCTGGATGAGGCTGGCGCAGCCGGCGTTCAGTTCGGCGGAGGTCATCTGCTGGGCGAGGATGCGAATGCTGGGGCTGCAGGTGTGGCGGACCGGCAGCACCTCGCGCTTGAGCCGTTCCTGGAGGTCGCAGACCCCGTAGGCGGCGCAGTTCGCCTTGTCGTAGTAGTCGGCCATCTCCGCCACGCCCACCCAGAGCGGGGCGGTCGGGCCGGTGAGAGAGGTCTTGCGCAGCAGGTCGGCGGCGAGCGGGCGCGCCTTGGCCCGCAGGCTCTCGTGCTGGAGGAAGCGGCCCAGCTCCCGTCCGGCGTTGGAGGTCAGGTACGCGTGGTCGCCGTCGAGCAGGGGGAGGTGGGCGGAGGCGAAGCGGTGCAGGGAGTCGAGGAGGCTCGGGTCCGCCTCGACGGCACTGACGAACGCGGGTACCTGGTGGCCCCGGAAGGTCACCGTGTAGACGTTGTTGACCGCGGCGAGCATCCGGGAGAAGCCGCTCCAGGAGGACGTGTAGTCCGCCAGCAGCCGCTTGACGACGTAAAGGTAGCGGGCGTTCTCCTGAGCGCTGTCGATCAGGATGACCGCCTCGGAGAGCGTCTCCCCGTTCCCGTCGGTGACGTCGCGCGAACGGGGACTGGCGAAGAAGCCGTCGAGGCCCGAGCGGACGGCGGTCCGCAGGGTGCTCCCGTACGGTCCGACGACGTCCGGGTTGTACCACTGCACGTAGTAGCCGGCCCGGAGGTAGAGCACGAGTTGCGGGGTGCCGGTGCTGCCGTCGCCCGGGTAGGAGGCGGCGGCGTCGCGCAGCGCGTAGGCCACGGTGGCCATCTGGGCCTCGCGGAAGGCCAGGCGGGCGTCCTCGCCGGTCAGGCCGAACAGGGTGTTCACGCAGTCGACGGTGGACGCCTTGATCTGCCGCACGAGTTCGGCCCCGGTGCGACCGGTGAAGTCGGCGGGGTCGCACGCGGCGGCGGCCTCGGCCGAGGCCTTCCCGCCCGCCTTCCGCTCCGTGGGGGCGGCGTGGTCGCCGTACGCCTCTCTGAGAGGCGTCTTGTCGGCGCTCACCGGAGGTATCCGGGACGCCTCCAGTCGGTCCTCGGCCTGGTGGTCGGCGCCCGGGTCCGCGAACTGCTGTGCCTGAGGCGCGAGTTCGTCGGACGCGGCGGGCCGGGACGGCTGCGACGCGGTAGGGGCCGTGGCTGCCGAGGGGGAGTTCGGCTGCGCCTGGGCCGGCTGCGTGAGCAGCCCGAGGCCCATCGCCCCGGCCAGGGCCAGGGGCAGAACGGCGCCCACACCTCGGCGGACGAGTGTGGTTCTCACGTTGTTTCCTCCCATGAGGGGGTCGGAGGCACGCGGGTGCGTGACCGATGGGATGGAGGGCGCGGGCCGGGGGGTGCACTCACAGCCGTGCCGGCGCCGGACGGAAGGGAGCCCCGCCCGCGCTTGACATGCTCACGCCCTGTGCAATGTACAATGGCACAGGTCACACACCACAAGGAAGGCCCTGACTCCAATCCGCTGCAGCCCCCTGGTGAACACCGCGCGAATGGCGGGCTGTCGACTCCGCCCCCTCGGCGGCCCGAAGCGCGTCCGGGCCGCCGGGAAGCCCTCAGCCCGCTTCGGGGAAGCGGCGGGTCACCGCGCGCGACGGGCCCGCCGCCCGGAGCGACGCCCGGGCGCGGAGGCGGGCCGGTCGGCCGCACCCCTCCTCCCTGAGGCCGGTCTCGACGATGCGGCCCGGCCACTCCACCGCCGCCCGCCCGCAGACCCGCTTCACGGCGGAGAGGCCGTGGGCGAGGAGGACGGCGCACTGCGCAACGTGACATTGTATAGTGCGGTGACAAATCGCCGAAGGGGAACGGGAACGCATGAGTGAGCTGAAGTCCCGCAAACTCATCTCGGTGCAGGAGCACCTGCGCGACCAGGTGGCCAACGCGCTGCGGGCCGCGCTGATAGCGGGAGAGCTCCAGCCCGGCGTGATCTACTCCGCTCCCGCCCTCGCCGCCGAGTACGGCGTCTCCGCCACCCCCGTGCGCGAGGCCATGCTCGACCTGGCCCGGGAGGGCCTCGTCGAGGCCGTGCGCAACAAGGGGTTCCGCGTCACCGAGTTGTCCGAGCGCGACCTGGACGAGTACACGGAGATCCGCGCCCTCGTCGAGATCCCCACCATCGGCCGCGTGACCCGCACCGCCTCCCGTGAGCAACTGGAGGCCCTGCGCCCGGTGGCCGAGGAGATCGTGGCCGCCGCGCAGCGGGGCGACCTGATCGGCTACCTGGAGTCGGACCGCCGCTTCCACCTCGACCTGCTCGCCCTCGCGGGGAACGCGCGCCTCGTCGAGACGGTGGCCGACCTGCGCAAGCGCTCCCGGCTGTACGGGCTCACCGACCTGTCCCAGGAAGGGTCGCTGGAGGGTTCGGCACGGGAGCACACCGTCCTGCTGGACATCATGATCGCGGGCGACGCGGAGGCGGCCGAGGAACACATGCGCCGCCACCTCGCCCACGTCAGGACCCTGTGGGCGGCCCGGAAGGAACAGGCCGACCGCGCGGCCCCGTCCCGCAGGCTCGGCGCGCGCTGAGGCGGAAGCCGGCCGAGCGGCGCAGGGGCCGGCGCGGCGTCCGGACGGCCCGGAGCCCGCGCGAGGCGGCAGCCTCGCCCAGGGGCGCGGCGGTCACACAGTGAACCCCCCCGGATAGGGGTCCGCGGGATCGAGCAGGTACTGCGCGGTCCCGGTGATCCAGGCGCGGCCGGTGACGGAGGGCAGGACGGCGGGGCGTCCGCCGACCGTGGTCTCCGCCAGGAGCCGGCCGGTGAAGCGGGAGCCGATGAAGGACTCGTTGACGAAGTCCTGCCCGGTCTTCAGCAGCCCCCGCGCGTGCAGTTGGGCCATCCGGGCACTGGTTCCCGTCCCGCAGGGCGAGCGGTCGAACCACCCGGGGTGGATCGCCATGGCGTGCCGCGAGCGCTCGGCGGTGGAGCCGGGCGCCTCCAGGTAGACGTGGTGGCAGACGTCGATGGCGGGGTCCTCCGGATGCGCCACCGGGTTCTGCTCGTTGATCGCGGCCATGATGCCCAGGCCGGCGTCGAGCAGCCGTCCCTTCTCGGACCGGTCGAAGGGGATGCCGAGGTCGTCGGTGCGGACGATGGCGTAGAAGTTGCCGCCGTACGCGATGTCGTAGCGGACCGGACCGAACCCCGCCACCTCCACGACCTGGTCCAGCGCGTGGCTGTAGGAGGCGACGTTCTCCAGGGTGACGGATTCGGCGCGCCCGTCGCGCACGGCGACCCGTGCGGTGACGAGACCGGCGGGGGTGTCGAGGCGGATGAGGGTCTCCGGCTCGACCGCCTCCACCATGCCCGTCTCCACGAGGACCGTCGCCACGCCGATGGTGCCGTGGCCGCACATGGGCAGACAGCCGGAGACCTCGATGAACAGCACGCCGAAGTCGGCGTCCGGCCGGGTCGGGGGTTGGAGGATCGCGCCGGACATGGACGCGTGCCCGCGCGGTTCGCACATCAGCAGGGTGCGCAGACCGTCGCGATCCGCCATGAACCGCTCCCGCCGCTCGGCCATGGTCGTACCCGGCAGGACGCCCACCCCACCGGTGACCACCCGCGTCGGCATCCCCTCGGTGTGCGAGTCGACCGCGTGGTAGCAGACCTGCGAGCGCACGTCAGTTGACCCCCGCGTCGATGAGGGACCGGGTGGCGGACCGTACGACGGCCTCGTTCTCCGGGCTCAGGGGCCGCCGGGGCGGGCGGCAGACGCCGCCGGTCCTGCCGATCATGTCCTGGCCGAGCTTGATCGCCTGGATGAACTCGGTCCTGCTGTCCCAGCGCAGCACGGGGTGGAGCTTGCGGTAGAGCGGCAGCGCCGTGTCGAGATCGCCGGCCAGCGAGGCGTGGTAGAGGTCGAGGCAGGCGCGCGGGAAGACCTGGGGGTAGCCGGCGACCCAGCCCTTGGCGCCGGCGACGGCGACCTCCAGGAGAGTGTCGTCGGTGCCGACGATGAGGTCGAGGCCGGGGGCGAGCTCGTTGATGGCGTAGCAGCGGCGTACGTCGCCGGAGAACTCCTTCACGCCCACGATGAACCCTTCGGCGTGCAGCTTGGCCAGCAGCTCCGGGCGCAGGTCGACCTTGGTGTCGACGGGGTTGTTGTAGGCGGTGACGGGGAGCCCGGCGGAGGCCACCGCCGCGAAGTGCTCCAGCACGGCGCGGTCGTCGGCCCGGTAGGCGTTGGGCGGCAGGCACATGACGGCCTGGCAGCCGGCGTCCTTGGCGAACTGCGCGTGTCTTTTCGCCTCGATCGCGCCGTACGCCCCGACACCCGGCATGACGGTGAAGCCCTCGGGCGCGTGCGCGACGGCGGTCTCCACGACGCGGTCGCGCTCCTCGTACGCCAGGGTCTGGTACTCGCCCAGCGAGCCGTTCGGGGCGACGCCGTGCAGCCCTTGGTCGGCCAGCCAGGCGACGTTGTCCCCGTAGGCCCCGTAATCGACGGCGAGGTTCCGGTCGAACGGAAGGCCGGTCGCAACGATGACGCCGTGCCAGGGCAGGCGGGTGCGGCCGGTGGCGTCCGTGCGGTTCGTGCTTTCCATGGGATCGGTCTCCTCAGTCGGATGTGATCGGACGGGTGCGGTCGGAAGGAGGCTCGGCGGCATCGGCGAGCGCGCCGAGGGTGAGGGGGGTGGCGATCAGCCGTTCCGCGGGGACGTACGGCTGGTCGCGGGCGGCGACGAGGCCGTGCACGGCGGGTCCGCACATCCGGCCCTGGCACCAGCCCATGCCGGCCCGGGTGAGCTGTTTGACCTGTCGGTGGTCGGATGCGGGGCCCTCGGCGCGGGCGGTGCGGACGGCTCCGGCGGTGACCTCCTCGCACCGGCAGACCGTGGTGTCGTCGGTCAGCCAGGCGGGCCAGGCCGGGGGCAGGGGGTGGGCCTGCGCCATGGCCCGGGCGAAGGCGCGGTGCCGGGCCACCCTCCGGCGCGCGGCGGCCGGGCGCCGGTGGTCCGGCCGCCCCGGGGCGGCGAGGTCGGCAAGGACCGAAACGGCGGCCAGGCGGCCCTCGGCCACGGCGAGGGCGGCGCCGCCCACTCCGCAGGTCTCGCCCGCCGTGTACACCCCGGGCACCGTGGTGCGCTGCCCGTCGTCGACGGTGGCGGCCGTGGTGCCGTCGCCCGCGTCGACGAGGTCGCAGCCGAGCGGGAGCAGCAGGTCGAGCTGGGGGACGAAGCCCCAGCCGACGCCCACGGTGTCGGCCTCGATCCGGCGCTCCGAGCCCGGGAGCGGACGGCCCCGGCCATCCAGGGCCGCGGTCCGCACGACGGCGACCCGGCCCTCCCCCTCGGCGGCGACGACGGCGGTGCGGGTGCGGACCGGAACCCGGTGGCGGGCGAGTACGGCCGCGTACCCTGCGGCCTCGGCCCACTTGGCGGGGTGGCGCAGCAGCGGTACGGGCCGGCGCAGCCAGGCCGAGGGCGCGGCCGCCTCGCACACGGCGGCGACCTCGGCCCCGCGGGCGGCGAGGGCGGCGGCGACCGGGAGCAGGAAGGGCCCGGTGCCGCCGAGGACCACCCGGCGGCCGGCGAGGACTCCCCCGCCCTTGAGCAGCGCCTGGAGCCCCCCGACGGTCAGCACGCCCGGCAGGTCCCAGCCGGGGAAAGGGAGTTGGCGGTCGTAGGCGCCGGTCGCGACCAGCAGGGCCGGGGCGCGCAGGACGACGGCCCGCTCCTCGGGCGGGCAGGAGCGGTCCACGCCGTGGACGGCGAAGCCGTGTTCCTCGCGGACGGCGGTCCATACATGATGGTTCATCAACTGGCTGAGCGACCCGGCGAGTTGATGGGTGGAGAGGGTCGCTCGGAGGGTGCGGTAGGCCGTCAACCCGTGGTGCAGGTCGGCGGTGGGGATGGCGCCGCGGGCGCGCTCCGGGGGGTGGCGCCAGAACTGGCCGCCGGGGGCGGCGCCGGAGTCGAGGAGGGCGACCCTCAGCCCGCCGTCCAGGGCGGTGGCGGCAGCGGCCATCCCCGCGGGGCCGGCGCCGACGACCACGAGGTCCAGGGGTTCGGCGGGCGCCGCGGGACCACCAGGCCCCTGCGTCGCAGTGGGTTCGCGATGCCCGGGCGGCCCTTCGGGTGCGCGAGACCCGGAGGGCCCGGACGACCCGGGCGGTCCGGACGGCTCCGGCACCCCGTCCACCGCGCGTTTCCAGGGCTCACGCATCATCGCCCTCCCCCGTCGTGACGGCCATCCCCACGCGGGCCTGCACCAGGCAGGCGCGCTGTCCTCCCGTGCCGTCGACGGTCACGAGGCAGTCGTAACAGACGCCGATGCCGCAGAAGACCCCGCGGGGCCGCCCGCCCCGGGTGGTCCGCCAGGCGATCCGGCCCGAGGCGACGAGCGCGGCGGCCAGGGTCTGTCCCGGGACGAACGGCAACGGCTCGCCGTCCACGGTGAACGCGGTCACTGCGGTCACGTCGGCACACCTCCGGTGGTGAGGAATCGGTCGGGCAGCAGCCCGGGGTGGGCGGCCGGATCGGCGCCGCGCCACGGGCGGCCGAGCAGATGGGCGGTGACGAGGGCGCCGGTCCCGGGGGCGAGGCCGAGGCCGGCGCCCTCGTGGCCGCACGCGTGGAGGACGCCCGGGACGCGGGGGTCGGGGCCGACGACCGGCAGATGGTCCGGGCAGTACGGCCGGAAGCCCCGGTAGGCGCGGATGAGGTGGACACCGCGCAGGAACGGGAAGAGGCGGCACGCCTGGGCGGCGAGCACGGCCACCACGGCCGGGTTCATGGTGGTGTCGAAGCCGACGCGTTCGCGGCTGGCGCCGATCAGGACGGTGCCCGCGCGGGTTCCCTCGACGACGCAGGAGGTCTCCAGCCCCGCCTCGCCGGAGGCGACGTTGGCGACGTAGTCGGCGGAGTAGACCTTGTGCCGGATCATCGGCGGCAGGGGCTCGGTGACGAGGACGAAGCCCCGGCGCGGGAGGATCTCGACGGGGGCGCCGAGCCGGCGGCCGACCTCGCCGCCCCAGACCCCCGCGGCGTTGACCACCGCGTCGGCGGCCAGCACGGCGCCGTCCGCGAGGCGTACTCCGGTGATCCGGCCCCCGGCTCCGGTGACGGCGGCGACGGCCTCTCCGGTGTGGGACCGGGCGCCCCGCCGGACGGCGGTCCGCAGCAGGGCGGCCGCCGCGAGGACGGGCTGGACCTGGGCGTCCTGCGGGTAGTGGACGCCGCCGGGGAGGCCGGGCGCGCTGTGCGGTTCGAGGTCGGCGGGGCGGTCGACGCGTACGGTACGGACACCGGCCGCCGCCTGGCGCTCCGCGAACGCGTGCAGGGCCGCGAGGGATGCGGGCGCAGTGGCGACGACCAGCCCGCCCTTCGCCTCCCACTCGATCGCGGACGCGCCGACTTCTTCGCCCGCCTCGTCCCACAGCCTGCGGCTGAGCCGGGCCAGCTCCAGCTCCGGTCCGGGCTCCTTGTCGGAGAGGAGGATGTTGCCCTCCCCCCGGCTCGTCGTCCCCGCCCCGACGGGCCCCCGGTCGAGGACCGTGACGTCGAGACCCGCGGAAGCGGCGTGGAACGCGCAGGCGGCGCCCACGATGCCCGCGCCGACGACGATGACTTTCACGCCCGCCCCCTAGTGCAATGTCACATGCCATTGCTTAGGCTATACATCCGGACGACCCGAGGACAACGCCGCCGCCCGGACGACTTCCACCGGGCACCCGACGACCGCGCGCCGCCCACCGGCGGGCCCAGGGAGACGCAGAACCGTGCACCCGACCCAAGAACCGCCCCGGTCCGACGACCGGCCCCCGACCGGCGACTCCCCGTCGACCGGGCCCACTTCACCCGCCGCCGGACCGCGCCCCGGTCCGGCGCCGGCAGGCAGCCCCCGGCTCGCCCCCGCGCCCCTCAGCGGGCATTCACTCCTGGCCGGACGCGAGGCCCCCGGCGCCGGGGACGCCTGGCACGCGGTCGCCGCCGCCTCCGGCGAACCCTTCGGCCCTCCCCACCGCGACGCCTCGGCGGCCCAGGTGGCCGAGGCGGCCCGGCTGGCCGCGGCGGACGCCCGCGCCTACCGCGCCCTGCCGCCGGCGCGCCGGGCGGCCTTCCTCGACGCCTGCGCGGAGGAGATCGAGGCGCTGGGCGACACCCTGGTGGAGCTGGCCGCCCGGGAGACCGGACTGCCCCCCGCCCGGCTGACCGGCGAACGAGCGCGCACCTGTGGGCAGTTGCGGCTCTTCGCCGACCTCGTCAGGAGCGGTTCGGCGCTCGGCGCCCGCATCGCGACCGGGCCCTCGGGCACGGACGTACGGCTCCGGCGCATCGCTCTCGGCCCGGTGGCCGTCTTCGGCGCGTCCAACTTCCCGCTGGCGTTCTCGGTCGCGGGCGGCGACACCGCGTCCGCCCTGGCCGCCGGCTGCCCCGTGGTGGTCAAGGCGCACCCCGCGCACCCGGGCACCTGCGAGGCGGTGGCCCGCGCGGTCACGGCGGCCGCCGCGCGCACCGGGATGCCTTCCGGCGTGTTCTCCCTGCTGGTGGGCCGGGGCCACGACGTCGGACTCGCCCTGGTCCGCGACCCGCGGATCGCGGCGGTGGGCTTCACCGGCTCCCGGGCGGGCGGGCTGGCCCTGGTCGCCGCCGCGCAGGCCCGGCCCGTACCCGTCCCGGTCCACGCGGAGATGTCCGCGGTCAACCCGGTGATCATGCTCGACGGGGCCCTCGCCGCGCCGGAGGAGACGGCCGCGGCGTACGTGGCGTCGCTGACCGGCGGCGCGGGCCAGTTCTGCACCAACCCCGGCCTCCTGCTGCTGCCGGCAGGAAAAGCGGGCGACGGCTTCCTCGCGCAGGCGGCCCAAACGCTCAGCACCGCGCAGGGCCAGGTCATGCTCGCTCCGGCGGTCGCCCGGGCGTACACGGAGGGGGTACGCCGCTGGGGGGCCGTGCCCGGCGTACGCGAGGCGGCCCGGGGCACGGCGGGCCCCGGGCCCCACGCACCGGCCCCCGTGCTCATGGAATGCGACGCGGAGACGTACACCGCGCACGAGGCGCTCACCGGCGAGGTCTTCGGCCCGGCGGGACTCGTCGTGCGCTGGTCCGGTACGCCGGAACTCACCGCGCTCCTGGAGGGGTTGGAGGGACAGCTCACGGCCACCCTGCACGCGACGGAGGCCGACCGGTCGACGGCGCTGGAACTGCTGCCGGTCCTGGAGGAGCGGGCGGGCCGCGTCCTGTGGGGCGGCTGGCCCACCGGCGTGGAGGTCTGCCACGCGACGGTGCACGGAGGCCCGTGGCCCGCGACGAACTCCCCCGGCACCACGAGCGTCGGCGCACTCGCGATCGAGCGCTGGCTGCGCCCGGTCTGCTACCAATCCTTCCCCGACGCCCTCCTGCCCCCCGAACTCCGCGCCGACGACCCGTTCCGGACGCCCCGCCTGACCGGGCCGGGGTTCACGCCGGAAACCTGAACCCGGTCAGGCCGGCCCCGCCGTCGCGGAGCCGGCGGGGAATCGCAGGGCAGGGTTCGGTTTCCCTCACCCCTGGACCGGGGGGCGCCACCATGGTGTGCCGCGCCGTGTCCGCCGAGAGTGGGGGCATGGCCGATACGACGACGTACACCGGAACGAGAACCGCCGCCCGTGCGGAGGACCTGCACCGCCGGTACGGGCGGGGCGATGCCGCCGTGCACGCGTTGCGCGGGGTTTCGGTGGACCTGGCGCCCGGAACCTTCACGGCGGTGATGGGGCCCTCGGGCTCCGGCAAGACCACGCTGCTGCACTGCCTCGCCGGGATGGACCGGCCGACGCGCGGCTCCGTGTGGTGGGGCGGGACCGAGGTGTCCCGGTTGCCCGAACGGCGGTTGGCGGAACTGCGGCGCAGCCGGATCGGGTTCGTGTTCCAGGCGTTCAACCTGATGCCGGCGATGACGGTGGCGCAGAACGTCGAACTGCCGGGCCGGCTGGCCGGCAGACGCCCCGACCCCAGCCGGGTGAGGGGCGCGCTGGACCAAGTCGGGCTGGCCGGGCGCGAGCGGCACCGGCCCGGACAGCTCTCCGGCGGGCAGCAGCAACGGGTGGCCATCGCACGGGCGTTGGTCTCCCGCCCCGGGGTGCTGTTCGCCGACGAGCCGACCGGCGCGCTCGACCGGGCCACCGGCCACGAGATTCTCGCGCTGCTGCGCGCGGGCGTGGACCGCGAGGGGCAGACCTGTGTGATGGTGACCCACGATCCGGTGGCCGCCGGGTACGCGGACCGGGTTCTGCTGCTCGCCGACGGCCTGGTGGTGGACGAGCTCGACCGGCCCACCGCCGCCCGGGTGGGCGAACGTCTGAGCCGGCTGGGCGGGTGAGCGTGATGGCCTCGTTCGCACTCGCTCTCGGCCAGCTGCACCGTCGGCCGGCCGCCTTCGCCGGACTGGCGGTCGCGCTCTTCCTCTCCCTCGCGACCTCGACCTTGTTCGGCCTCCTGTTCGCCGTGGACGTCACCGCCCCCACCCCGGTACGCGGGAAGACCGAAGGCCCCGGGCTCATGGTGATCGCGGGCGCCTTCGGTGAGATCGCCGTCCTGGTGGCGTTCTTCGTCGTGGTCAACGCGTTGGGATTCGCCCTCCGTCAGCAGCAGCGGGACCTGGCCCTGCTCCGTACGATCGCCGCGACTCCCCGCCAGGCGCGGCGGCTCATCCGCTTCCAGGTGTGCACCGCCGCGCTACTGGTGGCCGTGCCCGGCTGGGCGGTCGGAACGGCTGTGGCGCGGGGCTTCCTCTCCGCCGCGCAACGCCTGGGGCTGGCCGCGCCGGAACTGCGGTTGCCGGTGGACCCGGCCCCGATGCTGATCCCGATGGCCGTCGCCCTGGCCGCCACGCTCGCCGTGGCGCTGGCGGCCTCGGCCGTCACCGCCCGGAGGTTCACCCGCCCCACGCCCGCGGCGGCCCTGACCGCGAGTTCGACCGAGCACGGGCGGACGGGCGCCCTGCGTCTCCTCGCCGCAGCCGGTGTGCTGGCCGGCGGCGTCGTGCTGCTGCGGCTGGCGGCGACGCGGCCACCGGACGAGTTGGACAAGGCGGGACAGGCGGCGTTGCTCGGTTCGCTGGTCCTGCTGATCGCCGTCGCCCTGGCCGCGCCCACCGCCGCGCGCCTCCTCGCAGCCGCCCTGGGTGCGCCCGTCCGGGCGGTGGCACCGGGCGCGGGGTGGCTCGCCCACGCCAACCTGTGCGGATACGCGAAGCGGTTGTCCTCCGCCGTGGTACCGGTGGCTCTCCTCGTGGGGCTGTCGGGCACCATGCTGATCATGACCAGCACCGCCGAACACGCCACGCGCCAGGATACGGGCAGCGTCGCCTCCGCCACGGACGTCTGGCTGCGCCAGGCCGAGTTGGGGATGCTGGCCTGCTTCGCCGCCGTCTCCACCCTCAACACCCTGATCGCCGTGGTCTCCGAACGACGGCGTGAGTTCGCGCTGTTGCGGCTGATCGGCGCCGGCCGACCGCAGGTGATGCGGATGCTGGCCGTGGAGGCGGTACTGACCACGGCGGTGGGCGTGGCGCTCGGCGGCGCGGTCGCCGGGGCCGCGTCGGCCGCGTTCAGCACGGCGGTGACCGGTTCGCCGGTGGTGCCGTCGCTCCCGGTGTCCGCCTGCTGGTCCATCGTCGGGGGCGCGGCGCTGCTGACCATGCCGGCCGTCCTGGCCACGGGCCTGCGTGCGCTCCGGGGACCGGCGGTCGAGGAGGTGGGGGGAGGCCGTGGCTGAGCGCGGGGAGGGATCGCCTGCCGGCCCGGGGGCCGTACCGGCCGCCCGCCGGCCGCGCGGAGCAGCGCGGCGGATGGCCGAGGTACGGCCGCACGGTCCGTCCGTCCGGGGCGGCGAGTGGGTCTTCGCCGTCATCGGGCTCCCCCTCGCCCTGCTGGCCGGCGGCTATGCGCTCGCCGTCCTGTACGCGGGTGCCCTGCTCTCGCTCACCCTGCTCGGCCTGCCCTTCGTGGTCGTGGCGCTGCTGGGGGCGCGCGCCCTGGGCTCACTGCACCGGCGTCTGGTCGGACGGTTGCTCGGCACGCAGGTCGAAGCGCCGGCCCCGCTCCCCCGCCCGCCCGGCGTCGTCGGCAAAGGCCGGAGCGTGCTGACCGACCCGGTCGCGTGGCGAACCCTGCTCTACCTGGTGCTGCGCCTGCCGCTCGGCGTCCTCGGATTCGTCGCCGCCGTAATCCTTCCCCTCGGCTGCGGCTGGCTGGTCGGCTTTCCGTTCTGGGTCCGCCTGGTGCAGCCCGGCGCTCGGCCGCCCGGCCTGCTGGTCGCCGCATCCGTGGTGCTCGGGCTGCTTCTGCTGCTCGCCGTGCCCCGTGCGGTCCGGGTGCTGAGCGGGGTGAACCGACGGCTGGCCCGCCTGCTGCTCGGCCCGGCCCGCTCCCAGGGGCGCGTTCGGGAGCTGGAGGCGGCCCGTGCCACCCTGCTCGCGGACAGTACGGACCGGTTCCGCCGCCTGGAGCGTGACCTGCACGACGGCACCCAGGCCCATCTCGTCGCCCTCGCCATCACCCTCTCGCTGGCCGACGACGCACTCTCCCCCGCCGCCCCCGACCTCGCACGGCTGCGCACCCTGCTGGTCCGCGCCCGCGCCCGGACCGACGACACCATCACCGAACTGCGCCGGCTCACCCGCGGAATCCACCCGGTGGCGCTGGACGACGGCCTCGACGAGGCACTGCCGGGACTCGCCGCCACGTCTCCGGTGCCGGTCACCGTACGGCTGGACCTGCGGGAGCGCCCGCACCCGGCGGTCGCGCGCGCCGTCTACTTCTGCGCGGCGGAGCTGCTCACCAACATCGCCAAGCACAGCGGCGCCCGTACGGCCGGGCTCACGGCGACCGCAGCCGACGGCCGCATCCGGCTGACGGTGTGCGACGACGGTCGGGGTGGCGCGTCCGCAGGCCCCGGAACCGGACTGACCGGTCTGGCCGAGCGGCTCGCCGCGGTGGACGGGACCCTGCACGTGTCCAGCCCCCGTGGCGGCCCCACCGCCGTCACCGCCGAACTGCCGGCGCACCTGGCCTGAACCCTCCGCCCCCGCTCTCCGCGAGGTAGGTCAGAACGGCTTTCACCCGCCGGTTGTCGGACGGTGTCGGCCGCAGACCGAACTTGTCGAAGACCGCGGCGACATGCTTCTCCACCGCACGCTCCGACACCACCAGCAGGGCGGCGATGGAGCGGTTGGAATGGCCTTGGGCCATCAGCTCCAGCACCTCGCGCTCCCGTGGCGTCAGAGTCTCCACCGGGGTGCGCCGGTGACCGCGCATCATGAGGGTGACCGCTTCGGGGTCCAGCGCGACGCCCCCCTCGGCCACCCGGCGCAGCGCGTCGACGAACTCGGAGGTCCGGGCGACCCGTTCCTTGAGCAGGTAGCCGATGCCCGCCGCACCGCCGGAGAGCAGCCGGGAGGTCCAGGCGGCCTCGATGTGCTGGGAGAAGACCAGGATGCCGACCTCGGGCGTCGTCGCCCGGATCTCGACGGCGGCACGCACGCCCTCATCCGTATGGGTGGGCGGCATCCGCACGTCCACGACGGCCACGTCCGGCCGGAACTCGGCCACGCCGGCTAGCAGTTCGGGTGCCGTTCCGGCGGTGGCCACCACGTCGCACCCACGGGCGCCGAGCAGTTCGACCATGCCGTCACGGAGAACGACGGAGTCCTCGGCCAGCACCACACGCAGACGCTTTTCGATCATGGACCCATTATCGGCCGCGCCCCGGCCGGGGGTGCAGCGGCGCGGAGTGGGACGCCGTCGCTCCGGGGCGGCCCCGTACGGGAGCGCCGGTCGCGCCGTGCGAGCGCGGACGCCTCTGACCACGGCCCCCTTGACACGCGCCCGGCAGCCACATGTAATCAACGCCCGCCCGCGCGAACTCGCCTACGGCAGAGGAGCGTTCATGGATACGCACCGCGATGGCAGGCCCCCCGAGGACGCGGGCACCCCGCCGCCGGGCACGGAGGACGGGCGGCGGATCACCTCGTACGTCCGCGACGGTCTTGTCTTCGACGTCGCGGACCAGGGGCCGCTCGACGGAGAGATCGTGGTGCTCCTGCACGGCTTCCCGCAGACGGCCGTCTCCTGGGGGGTGCTCGCACCGCTGCTGCACGCGCGGGGCTATCGCACCCTCGCCCCCGACCAGCGGGGGTACTCGCCGGGGGCCAGGCCGCGCGGCCGTTTCGCCTACCGCATGTCCCAGCTGGTCGAGGACGTCGTCGCCCTCATCGGGACGGCCGTCCCCCGCGGCCGCAAGGTCCACGTCCTCGGGCACGACTGGGGGGCGGCGGTCGCCTGGACGCTGGCCGCCGCCCGGCCGGACGTGGTGGCCACGCTGACCGCGCTCTCGATCCCCCACCCCGCCGCCTTCATGCGGGCCCTGTTCACCAGCCGCCAGTTCCTGAAGTCCTGGTACATGTTCGCCTTCCAGGTTCCCTGGCTCCCCGAGCTGTTGATCCGCCGCGTGGACCCGGCCGCGAGCCCGCGTCTCACCGGGCGTCTGGCGGCGGGGCAGGAGCCGGAGCGCCTCGTCCGGGACGTGGAACACCTGGTGACGTCGGGCGCGCTCACCCCCGCGCTCAACTGGTACCGGGCGATGCCGTTCAGCACACCGGACCAGTTGAAGAAGGTGGCCGTCCCCACCCTGTTCGTCAACAGCGACAGGGACCCGGCCGTGGGCCGGGCGGGCGCCGCGCACACACGCGGGCTCGTGACCGGCCCGTACACCCTCCACACCCTGACCGGCATCGGCCACTGGATCCCCGAACAGGCCGCACACGAGGTGGCGGAGCTGCTGCTCGTACACCTCGCGGACGCCCCTCGGGAGCCCGCGCCGGAACGGGACCGGTAGGGACCTCGGTCACCGTCGCCCTCGTCGGGCCGTCTACTTCCCCGGGCGCGCGCGGCGTTCGACGGTGATGTCGGTGGATCCGTCGCGCACCGCCCGCTCGGCCTCGTCCGCGTCGGCCCCCGCGAAGACCAGGATGTCCGCGGCGACCAGCCGTACGCTCTCCCCCACCGCGACCGGGACCGCCTGGCCGCCGGCCGGGGCGTCCCGGACGATGTCGAGGGTGCGCCGGGCGGCGTGCTGGAACACGGCATGGCTTCCCCGTGCCGCCGCCAGCGCGTCCAGGACCCCGGAGAGCCCCCGTACCGGGGCGGCGAACGCCTTCCTGTGCGCCGGGGTGAGGATCGTGGCGCCGCGGATGAGGGTGAGGCAGCTGTTGCCGAGCAGGTCCAGGTAGCGCGTGGCGGCGATCTCCTGCTGGATGGGCTCCCGTCGGCCCCGCCAGCGGGGGGTCCGGCGGGCGACGGCGACGGCGTCGTCCCGGGTGCGGCCGAGGTCGTTCAACAGGGTGTAGACCGGGCGCAGTTCCTTCCACGGCTGGTCCTCCCGCTCGTCCGCCGAAGCGTCCAGGGTGCGGGCCGTCAGCTCCAGTGCACGGCCCAACCCCTTCAACGTGGCGGCCTCGGCCCGTCTCAGCAGGCTGAACGGGTGCGGCGGGAAGAGGACTTGGCTGAAGACGAGCGCGACGCCCGCCCCGAGCAGGGCGTCCTGTACGCGGTCGATGCCGGCCTGCTGTCCGACCGCGACGGAGATCACCGCGCCCACGGCCGCCTGCGCCATCGTGATGCGCTCGCCGTCGAGGAGGAGCGCGACGAGGAGCGCGCACAGCACGGCGGAACCGACCGCCGTGTCACCGTGGCCGAGGAAGCGGAAGGCCAACTGCCCGACGATCACACCCGCGATGACCCCGGACATGACCCGTACCGCGTTGGTGCCGCGCCCGCCCACCGGGGTGTTGAGGGCGACGAGGGTGGCGATCGGGGCGAAGAGCGGGACGTGGTGGTCGAAGAGGTTCCCGGCGATCCACCAGGAGAGCGCGGCCGCCACCGACTGCTGGAGCACCGGCCACATGTTGTCCCTGACGCGCTGCCACGCCCCGTGCATCGTCCTCCCTCCTCGCCCCTGGTGCGGACGGTTCGCGGCGGCCCCTCACCCGTGTGGTTCAGCGTCGGGCGTGCGCCCGGCCGACGGGGAGCCGCCGAACAGGCGGGGGCCCGGCTCGTGCCATTTCCGCAGCCCGGGGAGGCGGTCCCCCGCCTCCGGGCCCCAGCTTCCCGGCGCGTACGGCAGCGGCGGCTCGGCCGGGTCGAGGACGGGGCCCACGATGCGCCAGCACTCCAGGACGGTGGGGAAGAAGGCGAAGCACTCGGGGTCGCCGATGACGGCCCCGTACAGGATGTTCTCGTACGGGAGTTCCTGCCGTCCCAGCACCTGGGCGAAGTCGACGCCGATGGGCACGGTCAGCGGTCCGTCGGTGCTCTCGGGCTTGTTCAGCATCAGGTCCGCCCTGATGCCGGTGTCGCCGTCGACGCGGAAGCGGATGGTGTTCGGCGGGGTCCGGACGTCGTCGCCGCCGAAGAGTTCCAGCGGCGGCTTGCGCAGTTCGACCACGACCTCGGTGGCGGTGACGGCCAGCGCCTTGCCGCTGCGGAGGTAGAAGGGGACGTCCGCCCAGCGCCAGTTGTCGACGAACATCCGGGTCGCGAAGTACGTCTCCGTGACGGAGTCCGGCTCGACGCCCTCGACGTCCCGGTAGCCGTCGTACTGGCCGCGCACGGTGTCGGCGGGGTCCATGGTGCGGGTCGCGTGCAGCGCCCGCCACTTCTCCAGCCCCTGCGCCTGGGCGTTGGTGGCGCTCGGCGGTTCCATCACCAGGAGGGCGAGGACCTGGAGCATGTGGTTCTGGACCACGTCGCGCAGGCAGCCCACCGCGTCGTAGAAGGAGCCCCGGTCGGCGACGTCGAAGTCCTCGGCGAGCGTGATCTGCACGTTGTCCACGTAGGAGCGGTGCCAGATCGGGGCGAGGAGCGTGTTGGCGAACCGGGAGACCATCAGACTCTCGACCGCGCGGTTGCCGAGGAAGTGGTCGACGCGCAGCAGGTGGGCGTTGTCGAAGTGGGCGGAGAGTTCGTCCTGGAGCTTCCGCGCGGAGGCGAGGTCGTGGCCGAACGGCTTCTCCACCACCAGCCGGGCGTCGCGGTTGAGGCCCTCGGCGGCCAGTGAGGCGGCCACCCGGGTGAACAGCGACGGAGGGATGGCGAGGTAGTGCGTCACGAAGCCGCGTCCGGCCACGGCCTCGCGCAGCCGGGTGAAGGTGGCAGCGTCCGCGAAGTCCCCGGTGACGATGGACAGTTGGGCCGCGAACCGGGCGAAGACCTCCTCGTCGATCTCCGTGCCCTCGGCGGCGACCGCCTCGCGGGCGTGCCGGCGCAGGGCGTCGTCGTCCCAGTCGGTGGCCGCCACCCCGATGACGGGCACGGTGAGCTTGCCGGATTCGGTGAGCCGGTACAGCGCGGGCAGCAGCATCTTCTTGGCGAGGTCGCCGGAGATGCCGAAGAGCACCAGGACGTCGGACCGTTCCATCTCGGGTGGGCTGAGCAGGTCTTCGGTCATCACGACCGTCCTTTCCGGGGCGTTTCCGTCTTCGAGGGGTCGTCCGCCGGGCCCTGGCCGCGCCCGAAGCGGGCGTTGAGCGCCGCTTCGATCTGCTCGGGGTCGCGGCCCTTGGTCTCGGGCAGGTAGCGGCCGACGAAGAAGAAGGCGAGCACGCAGATCGCGGCGAAGATCCAGAAGGTCTCGCCCTGGCCGAGGGCGGAGGCGACGGGCAGGAAGGCGAGGCTGACGAGGAAGTTGGAGATCCAGTTGACCGCCGTGGCCACACTCGACCCCTCCGCCCGGACGGACGGCGGGAAGATCTCGCCCAGCAGCGTCCAGAAGACCGGACCGAGGCCGCCCGCGTAGGCGGCGATGTAGATGACCATGAACAGCAGCGTCAGCACCGAGTTCATGCCGACCACGAACGCCAGCCCCAGCATGAAGATCGAGACCGCCATGAGGGCGAGCGAGACCAGCACCATGACGCGGCGGCCGGCCCGGTCGACCAGACGGATCGCGACGAGCGTCATGACCAGGTTGATCAGGCCGATGAACACGGAGTAGAAGATGGAGTTCGACGCGTTCAGACCGGTCTGCTGAATGATGGTGGGCGCGTAGTAGATGATCGTGTTGATCCCGCCGAACTGCTGGACTGCGGCGAGGGCGAGCCCGACGACGAGGGCCGGCCGCAGGTCGGGGGCGAGCAGCCTCCTGGCTCCCTGGCCGGACGATCCGGCGTTCTGCTTCTGCTTCTCACGCTCCTCGGCGATCCGGTGCTGGGCCCGGGCGATCAGCGCGTCCGCCGTGGCCTCGTCGGCGACCGAGGCGATCCCCTTGCGCGCCTGATCCGCCCGGCCGTGGGCGATGAGCCACTGCGGCGACTCGGGCAGGAACCACAGGGCCGCCGCCACCATGAGGGCGGCCGGGACCGCCCCGACGGCGAACATGGCCCGCCACATCTCGCTGCTCGCGAAGGCGAGGTTGACCAGGTAGGCGATCAGGATGCCGAGGGTGATCATCAGCTGGTTCATGGTGAGCAGCCGGCCCCGGATCTGCGCCGGGGAGATCTCGGAGAGGTAGACCGGCACCGTCGCCGACGCCGCGCCGACCGCGAGGCCGAGGATGATGCGCCCCACCATGAGCACGGGGTACCCGTTCGCCAGGCTCGCGATCGCCGTACCGATGATGAACACCACGCCGATCACGCCGAGCGCTTTCCGCCGGCCGAGCCCGTCGGAGAGCCACCCCGCCGAGGTGGCGCCGACCACGGCGCCGATGAGCAGCACGCTGACCACGCTGCCCTGCTCGAAGGAGTTCAGGTCGAAGTCCTGCTTGATGTACAGCAGGGCCCCGGAGACGACCCCCGTGTCGAAACCGAACAGGAAGCCGCCCAGAGCGATCGCGGCCGCCCAGCGGGTGATCTTCCGCTGTCCCTCCGGCGGAACCTCGGTGAGCGGCCCGTGGGTGCCCGGTTCCTTGGAGAAGCCCTGAACCATTTCGCCACCTCATGTCTTGAACGGGCTCGTCCCGGCTACATCACCACTTTTGCGGATGGACTGACATCGATACGAAGCAATCGAGTGGTTCGGGGCGGCGGTGCGCCTCCCGTCGGCCGCGCCCGGCCGGGGCACGCCCCCTCGGCCCCTGCGGGCGGCCCGCGCACGCGCCGCCCCGGTCGGCGTAACGCCGGTGGTCCGGTCGGGGCGCCGGGTGCAGGCTGCCGAGCAGGCACGGCGATTCCGCGCCGCCGCCGTCAGCTGCCGGTCGTCCGGGAGGGGGGAACGCTCATGACCCACCCGAACGAGGAGGCGGCGGCCCGCTCGGCGGACAGCAAGGGCGGTCCCGGCCACACGGTGCTGGTGGCGGTGGCCTTCGCGGTGCCGGTGACCAAGGTGGCGTACACGGTCGGGGGCGGCGCGGCGGCCCGGGACGTGTTCGTCGGGATGGAGCCGGCGAACTGGCCCGACGTCCTGATCGGCATGGTGCTCACCGACCCTCTCCTCGCCTCCGTCCTGGCCGTGGTCGTCTCCCGCGTCGTCTTCGCCCTGTTCGCGGCGCGCGGGGCGGTCCCGGTGGGCGGAGGCGTCGCCCGCGCGCTCCAGCGGGTGGCGCTGACCGTCGTCAACCCGGTCGCGATGGGGGTGCTGGTCACCTGCTTCTTCGGGCCCTGGTGGGGCCTGGGCACAGGGCTCGCGGCGTACGCGCTGCGCAAGGGCGTCGTGGTGGAGTACCGCACCGGCAGACGGCGCCCGCACGGACACCGGGGCGGCCCGAGGACGGCGGACGGACCCTCCCGCGAGGGGGGCTACCGCCCCTCCCGGGGGCTGCGCCGGGCGGCTGCCCTGGAGCAGTGGGCGGCCCTGGTCCTGACGGTCCTCGTCCTCCCGGCGCTGGCCTTCCTCGCCGCGCTGGACGGAAAGGCATGGACCTCGATCGTCCGTTGCGAGGTCACCGAGGGCGTCCGGACCACGAGCGACCGCCTGATCGAGCTGGGCCGCAAGGGCAGCGGTGTCGTGGGCTGGAACCTGGACACGGAGGAGATCTCCAACGGGACGGGCTGCACGGCCGAGGAGAGCCTGTATGTACGGGAACCGTGGTGGCGCGAGCACTGAGCGGCGGCCCGTACGCCCGTACGGGAGGGCCCCGGAGGCTCCGGCCCGGGCGCCGATCCGTTTACCGGACACTCCGGGGCGAACACGGCACGTTCCTGCCGGGTCACCCGAATGCCGCACTTCTTCCGGCGAAAGGGATCGTTGTGCGGGGTGCGGTAGTAGAAAACATGTTTCGTTTCAAATCTTGACGACTTCCGACGCGGCGTGGGCCACAGCCGACGCGCTTCGGTGAACATCCGTGCGTTCCGACTCCGGTACAGGGTGATGGGAACAACGCAGGAAACGAGGAGCAGATGCACGAAGGAAGCATTCCGCTCGAGGACTTCCTCGACACCTTGAACCGGCTGCAGGCCGACTTCGAGCGGCGCCTGGGCGGCATCGAACGCAAACCGGCCCCCCTGTCGCACCCCCCTGTGCAGGACCGCTCCGGCCCGTCGGCCTGGACCCAGGAGGACGGTTACCGCCCGCTCGGACTGGCAGCCATCTGGACCTCCCCGGGCACGTCTCCGGGCGAACGTCCAGGCGCCCGGAGGAGTGCGGCCCCTTCCCACCGCGGAGAACCGTTCCTCGACTGACGCCGATAGGGGAAAAACGTTCCGCTGTGGAGGCCGGGGGTCCCGGGCCGGTCGGCCATGGGCCGGCCCGCCGACTCGGGTACGGCGCGGCCCCCTCCGGGGCGTGCACGCGTTCCCCCTCCCCCGCCGCCGGGCTCCCCCTCGGGCGCCCCGCCGGACTGCCGCCGAGCGGGTGCTCCGAACAGGCCGTCCGCCGGTCGCCCCGCCGGCCCAGGCGAGGACCGGCAGGGCGACCGCGGTCGCCCTGCCGGTCCTCGCCTGGGCCGCGGCGTCAGGAAAGGCGCTTGCGGGCCGCCCCTACCGAGCCGGAGACGCTGGTGACGGCCGCGTCCGCCACGTCGCCCACCCGGTCGGAGACGGCGCCGACGCGGTGGGTGACCGCGTCGGCGGCGTGACCCGCCGCGCGGTGGGTCCGGTGGGCGAGCGACGGCTTGCCGTGCGTGTCGGCCGCGGCGA
This sequence comes from Streptomyces sp. NPDC017448, assembly GCF_044330565.1. Lineage (NCBI taxonomy): Bacteria > Bacillati > Actinomycetota > Actinomycetes > Kitasatosporales > Streptomycetaceae > Streptomyces > Streptomyces sp. NPDC017448. The sequence continues at coordinate 482,752 of NZ_JBIRLM010000002.1, forward strand.
CGAGCAGGCCGCCGAGCAGGGACACGTTCGCGAGCAGGTCCGCCCGCTCGGCCGCGCTCGTCTCCGGGTCCGCGTCCCCGTCCCCGTCCCCGTCCCCGTCCGTCCGGTAGGCGTACGGCGTCAGGGCCGACGCCACCAGCGTCACCGCGAGCGCCGCGGACGCCGACCGCGGCGCCCGGCCCAGCGCGAGCAGGAGGCCGGCGCCGAGCTGCACCGCACCCTGGAGACGTACGAACTGCTCGGGGTCCTGCGGCAGCGGCAGCCGGGAGACGGCTCCGGCGGGGCCTGCGCCGGAGCCGTCTCCCCGGGCGGCCGGGACGACCGGGTTGCGTACCGCCGCGTACCCGTCACGGATGAACTTCGAGGCCAGAAGAGGCCGGGCGAACCTGCGGAGAACAGCCATGCCCGTCGGCTGCCCCGTCAGGGACGGAGCACACGTGCCCGCCTCGCGGCATCCGCCACAAGCACTTCCGCGGTGGGCCCGGTACGGCGGCGCGGCGCATCATGAGGGCATGCCATCGGAGCGCGGCGGTCCGGACCGGACGGACGACGGGCGGTACGTGATCGTCCACGGCCGCCGCTGGCGCGCGACCGACCCGGACATCCCCGAGGAGGCGGCCGCCGCTCTGCGCTCGCACCTGATGGCGGCGCGCAGGGCGGTACGGGAGGCCGAGCGCACCGCGGACGGGGCCGCGCTGCGACGGGCCCGTGAACGGGTGCGCCGGGCCAAGGTCGCGCTCGGGGAGCGGGGGGACCCGTGGTGGGAGCAGACCGCCCGCGCACGGCGGTGGCGGGAAGGGCTCGCGTGGTTCGACCGCCACGACGGGGCCTGAGCCGCCGTTCCGGGCGCGGCGCGGCAGCCGGAGCGGGAGCGCCCGGGTCCTCACCCATCGGCCCGGCGTGTGCGGGCCCCCGGGCCGGGCGGCCCGGACTTCGCCCGGAGTGTGGCCGCCCCGGGCGGCTGGGCGGCTGGGCGGCCTTCCCCGGTCGCAGGCCGTAGAAGCGGACGGCGTCGCGAGATTCGCCGAAGCCCGTGCGGACGCTCCCGGCCGGACATCCGCGTCCGTCGCGGCCACCCCGCGTCCGCCGCCGCGAGGGAGCGCCGGGACGGGCGCGGGGGCTCAGTTCCGCCGCTCCAGGTCCCCTCGACCGGCCGGCACCCCTCCGCCCCCACCTCCACGGCGAAGAGCCGCCGCGACTCCCCCGCCCTGGCGGTGACCAGGACGTGGGTGCAGCTGTGCGCACCCGAGCAGTACCGCTTCACTCCGCTCACCACCCAGCCCGCACCCTGCCGGACGGCGGTGAGCCCCTCGCCCGGCGGCTCGGCGGCCCATACTCCCCACCGCTCCCCCGGGCCCGGCGGCGGCGCGCCCAGCTCGGCGAGGACGGCTGTGGCGTCCACATGCCCCTCGACCGGGCGGGCCGTGCTCAGACCGGTCTCGGCGACGGAACGCAGGGCTGCGAACCGCTCGGCGGTACGTCCGGAGCCCGGCAGCGGGAAGCTCAGCTCCCCGTTCCCGCTACGCGCGACCGTGTCGGCGAGCCCTTCCGCGGCGGCCGTCGGAAGGGGCATCGGCCCCGCGGAAGGCGAGGGCACCGGGGGGACCGGGCCTCGGTGGTCGGCGCCGTCCGCATCCTGGTCCACGTCGAGCTCCACGGTCCCCGGACGGGCGGGGCCGGACCCGGCGCGCGGCTCTGGCCGCCCGCAAGCCCCCGGGCCCGTTCGCGCGACGCCCTGAGCGTACGGAGCGAGGAGGGCCGTCCGGGTGAGTAGGGCGTCCGAAGGCGGGTACCAGCGGGGTGCTCAACGGTCAGGAAGCGGCTGTTCTCCCCTCTCCCTCCGGGAATCCACCTACTCTTCATCCGGGAAATCGATGCTCTCCCTCCGCGTACTCCGCCGACGGCTGGACCGCCTCGGCACGTTGCTCGGCCGCCCCGCACCCGCGGACCGGACCCTGCGGGCCGGCTTCGGCCGCTCCATCCGAAACCGGTCGGGAGACTCCTTGAGGACAGCAGCAGTCGACGGCTCCGGTGAGCCTGCCGCCCCTCCGACGTGGGTTCCCGCGCTCCTCCACGTGAGCGACGAAGACCGGGTGCCCGTGCTCGTGGAACTCCGCTACGAACGCGATGACCCTCTGGCGGTGGAGTTCACGTTCCACGGCCCGACCGGAACCCTGGCCCGGTGGAGCTTCTCCCGCGACCTCCTCCTCGCGGGCATGTGCGAGATCGCGGGCCAGGGCGAAGTGATGATCTGGCCCTCCGAGGAGGACCAGGCCGACACCACCTTGTTCCTGCGTCTGGGGCTCCAGGAACGCCACGCCCTCCTCGCGGTGCACCGCGCCCCCGTCCACCACTGGCTCACCCGCACCCTCGCCGCCGTTCCGCTCGGTCACGAGATGGCGGGGATCGACTGGGACGAAGAACAGCGCCGACTCCTCCGCACCGTGTGAACGGCGCCGGTACCGGACACGCACGCACTCGCGCCCGTTGCCGCCGTGGGAGTCCGGTCAGGAGACGAAGATGCAGAAGGGGTGGCCCGACGGGTCGGCGTAGACCCGGAAGGACTCGCCGGGTCCTTTCCCGTGGTCGAAGAGCAGACGGCCGTGGAGGGCGAGAACCCGTTCGTGCTGCGCCTGGAGGTCCTCGACGGAGGGGACGCTCAGATCGAGGTGCATCTGCTGGGGCACGGTCCCTTCGGGCCAGGTCGGCGCCGCCAGCCGGTCGACGTGTTGGAACGCCATGCGGGGCGCACCGTCCGCGGTGCGCAGGACCAGCCAGTCCCGTCCCGCCTCATCGGCCTCCCCCGCCTGGGGCGGCTCGTCCCCGGGGCGGTAGACCAAGCCGAGCAACACGCGGTAGAACTCCGCGAGTTCCCTGGGCTCGGTGCTGTCGAGCACCACTTGGCACAGCTTCAACGAGTTCTTATCAGCCGACAAGGCCATCGCCTCCCACGGTCGCCCTGCCCCGCGAACCGGAGAGCAAACGGGGCGAAGCCGCCGACTGCGTCGGCACGTCCGTCCGGACGCCCCTTCATGGTGCCGACCCGGCGAGAGAGCAACCGCGGCGATCGGCCGGCGCGCCGACGGGCGAACGCCGGCCGCCGACGGGCGCGCACCCCGCCGCCCCGTCCTGAGACGCAGGCGGGAAGACGGTCACCGAAGAAACGTCTATCACAGACCAAAACGGGCACTCCTCACATGCACGCGGGGGGGCGCGGCAGCCCCCCCAGAACAAGGAAGAGAGCAGACTCATGCAGGAGAAGACACCGTCCCAGGCCGAGGGCGAGCGCCCGGACGACGAAACCGCCCAGGCTGCGGAGCACCGGGCCGCGGACCCCGGACGTACGACGCCCTCGCAGGCCGAAGGGGACAGGGAAACCGAGGGTGACGACGACGATGCGTAGACGCCGGCGGCCCTGGGCCTGCGGGGGCGTCCCCCAGGGGCGGGCCCCTGCGCACAGCCGTACGGGTGAGCGGCCCGCTGATCCGGCAGGGAGCCCTCCGTGACCACCGCGTGAGCGTCCACGGTGGTGGAGGGGGCGCGACCCGACAGCGACCCGACCTCCACGACCCTGCTCAGCCTCTGACCCGCTTCCCCGCCCGGAACGGCTGCGACGGCTGCGACAAGGCATACCGGAGTGAATAAGAGGCACTCTCACCGGATGAGAAGGCCCTCCTCCCCGGGGGGCGATCCCCCGACCCCCACGTCCCGGAGGTACCCGCCATGAAGAAGACCGTGCGCCGAAAAGGTGCTCTCCTGCGGAGGGCCGAGGAGGCCTTCCACCGCGTGAACAGGTCCTATGCGCCGCCGAAGGAGCATCAACTCGCCGGGCACCTCGGTTCCCTGGCCGCTTTCACCGCCTACACCGGCGTCTGGGGCGCCGCGGTAGCCATGCGAAGGAACCGTCTTCCGGACCACCACCAACCGCTGGACCTGCTGGTGACCGCAGCCGCCGTCTTCCGACTCGGACGGCTGCTCACCAAGGGTTCGGTCACCAGCCCGCTCCGAGCACCGTTCACTCGGTACGAGGAGGTGTCGGGCCCCGCGGAAGTCAAGGAAAGTCCTCGCGGAGGTGGTGTCAGGTCGACCGTGGGAGAGCTGGTGACCTGCCCGTTCTGCCTGAGCGTCTGGCTGACGACCACCTTCACCGGCGCCCATCTGCTGTGGCCGCGTGCCACGCGGACGGTCACGGGAGGTCTGACGGCCCTCGCGGTGGCCGACACCCTGCAACTGGGCTACGACTGCCTCCTCCAGAAGAACACCGAGTGATCCTTACGCCGCCGCCCTCGTGCAGCAGCGTCGCCAGGGCCGGACAGGGCGGACAGGATGGTGCCTCTCAGCCGCCAAGGTTGCTCTTCCAGGATCGTTGAACGCGCCCTTCGTCAGCACCAGCCGTGGCGTACCCGGCGTGGTCCCAACAGCTCGCCCGCGGAACTCTGGAGCGTCTACCGCTCCGCCTTCACGGCGGAGCGGGGGACCGCGGTCGTACCGGCGCGGGACGACGCCGGGCCGCTGCCGCAGAACCCTCGCTCCTGGCCCAGGCCCATGCGGAGGCGATCGAGGCATGGATCAAGGGGCCTCCGCCGGCCTCCAACGGCGACGTCAAGTCGTTCTACGACACGGTGCCCAGCGGCGAGACCAGTGGCCGCAGCGTGAGTAAGCAGCCGGTGGACCCCAACGACCCTCTGTCCGGGTACAAGCAGGGCGGTTTGAACGCCAAGGCGTACGACGTGAGCGGTGTCGACACGCGTATCCGCTACGACAGCAGCCGCAACCCTCCGTTCACTGTCATGACGTCGATGCCCTCCAAGTCCTAGCGAAAGCCGAGAAAGGCCAGCACCACATGTCCGTCGACCAGACGTCCTGGGAAGCCGCGGTACGCCACTTGTACGAGGACGCGTGCCCGTACGACGCCACGGGCCCGCGTCGCCACGAGAACTGGGTCCTCGACGTCCTCGCTCTGATGGCACGGGCCCCGGACCCCCGCGGTTGGACCGGTCTCGATGACGCGGCTCAGAACTCGGAGCGCGAGGCGTCCCCCACCTACCCCTTCGTCACCCACCCGCCGGAGTACATCGCGAGCCGCCTCCAGGAGATCGATCGAGACAGCGCCGAGAACCTGCTCCTCGCCCTTACCGACGACGGCTGCACCCTGTCCAACCTGAGTCGCTTCGCCGAAAGCGAGACGGAGCTTCGGGCGATGGCGCGCACGATCCTCACGCGCTACGGGGACTCCGCCAGTTTCCACACCAACGTCAACAAGCCCGGTCACGTGAGCGGCACGCTCGACTTCACATCGTCGGGCTGGGCGTACAGCCCGCTGAGCGTGTACTCGGAGGACTACGGCCTGATCGTCGTCTCGGACACCGAGGTGGGCATGTTCTGGAACTTCGCCGACTACTGACCCGTCTGCCACCCCTGGGAGCTCGGCTCCTGGCGAGGCAATTTGAGAGGATGCCCCGTGCTGACCCGATCCGCCTCCTATCCGGACCGGGAGACCGCCCAGTGGGCGGTGAGCTGTACTGAGATTTGTGGAGTCCCTGATGCCAGGGTTACGGCCCTGGCGAAGGAGAACCACCAGCACCATGGCAGCACCACATAAGTACCCGGATGAACTGCGCGAGCGCGCGATCCGTGAGGTCCGCACCACCGGCCGCCCGATCACCCACGTCGCGAAGGACCTCGGCATCCACAAGGAGGCCCTGCGTGGCTGGGTCCGCCGGGCCGAGGCCGACCGCGGCGAGCGGGACGACCGGCTCACCACCGCCGAGCTCGACGAGCTGAAGCAACTTCGCAGCGAGAATGCGGAGTTGAGGCGGGCGAACGAGATCCTGAAAGCCGCATCGGTGTTTTTTGCCCAGGAGATCGACCGTCCCCGGACGAGGCCGAGCAGGTGATCGACCATCTGCGTCACAGAGGTCTCGGGGTCGATCCCGTCTGCGGGTGCTGGAGCCGTCGCCGTCGACGTACTACACCCGCAAGAAGCGGCCCAAGTCCGCCCGCCGGCTCCGCGACGAACAGCTCATGCCGCTGGTCGAAGAGGTCCATGCCGAGTCGGGCGGCACCTACGGCGCCCGCCGGATCACGCGGGCCCTCGGGCGTAAGGGCGTCGAGGTGGCCCGCTGCACCGTCGAGCGGCTGATGGCCGAGCCCGGCCTGGAAGGCGTCATCCGTGGCCGGCGGCGCCGGACCACGGTTCCGGAGCCGTCGGCGCCGCGTCCGCCGGACCTGGTCGACCGCGACTTCACCGCCTCGCGACCCGGCCAGCTGTGGGACGCGGACATGCCCTATGTCCGCACCTGGTCGGGGTGGGCGTATGTGGCGTTCGTCCTGGACGTGTACTCGCGGATGATTGTCGGCTGGCAGATCGCGAACCACATGCGGACAGAACTCCCCTTGGACGCCCTGGAGATGGAGCTGTGGCGACGTCGGATCAAGAAGGACTCCGGGCTGATACATCACAGCGACCGCGGGTCGCAATACGTATCAATTCGGTATGCCGACCGGCTCTCTGAGATCGGCGCCTACGCGTCGGTCGGCTCCGTCGCGGACAGCTACGACAACGCGATGGCCGGGGCTCTGAACGGCACCTTCAAGGCCGAGCTGATCGAGATGCAGGACCCCTGGAAGGACGTCGACCAGGTAGAGCGGACGATCTTCCAGTGGATCACCTGGTACAACGAGGAGCGTCTTCACTCCGCGCTCGACTACGTTCCGCCGGTCGAGCACGAAGAAGCCTTCTGGCGGAGCCACGAGCAAATTCCGAGTCCGCCTGAATGAAACAAGATCGGACTCTACGAAACTCGGGGCAGCTCAGGTCGTCCTCGTCATGGCCTCCAGAGCACGCCATGGCATCGTCATCACCCGCGCACGGTCTCTCATCTCCGAGGCAGGGAAACCCTACGCCACGCGCGAGAGCCAGGGGTGGACTGTGATCGTCGAGGCATGCCCTATGAACGCCAACACTCTCACCCAGCACATCTCCACACTGGTAACCCAACCCGCCCGTGGGGATGAGTCCGCGTCCGCACCGCCACAAGCGTCAGAACGGGTATGAACCGAGCCCCCGGGCGATTCGGTGGCCGCTGGCACAGTAGGCCAATGATCCCTTCGCTCTTCGCCGACGTCCCAGCCCGAGCAGCGAGACGAGGCCCGGCAACCTCGACAGGTTGCCGGACCTGCGTGCAGTCGGTAGGTGCATGATCATGGCTCGTCGCCAGGCTTCTGCCCTGCCCTCGCAGGCAGTCACCCAGCGCGCCCTTGGGCAGCGCCTCCGCCCCTGCCACCACGACCCGCCGCAACGGCACTTCCTGGAGAGGATCTGGGGAGTATCGACGGTCCCGGGGAGCGCGTGGGGCGGATCGACCGCGTAACGCAGCACGATCCGGAAAGACGCGGAAAGACTTGTCCGCGCAGGTCAGAGGTGGGCACAGCCGCATCGATGCAGGTCAGCGCCACCAGGTAGACAACTTCATGACGTAGTCCACTGGGTCCAGCAAGGCCCACCTGAACCCTTTCCGCACAGAGCCGACGACCGCGACCAAGATCAGGGCCATACGCGGGCCGGACTCAGGAAAGCAAGAGGCGCAGACAACGTTTCTGCTGGTCAGCGCAGCACAATCTCCGTACTGCCAGCAGACGAAGAACCTACTGGCACTCCGCGCAGGTGGCTGAGCAGGATCGCTCAGCACCGCGAAATTCCCGGCGCCTTGCCACACCCGCGCAGTCAGGAGGCCACCTGATCAGCAGGGCAACGCGCCTGACGGCCCATCAGAACGAGCGCCAAATGAGCGTCACGATGCCTCTGAGAGCGTCATTTCAGCGTCAAGATATCGCCCGTAACGCCCACAATGCACATAGCGCACACGACCCAAACCTGCAGGTCAGGATCCCTTCGCGGCCGGTTCGAGGATGGCGACGCACTCCACGTGATGCGTCATCGGAAACAGGTCGAACGCCCGCAGCGTCCGCACCTTGTACCCGCCCTCCGCGAAGTACGCGAGGTCGCGGGCCAGGGCCGCCGGGTCGCACGCGACGTAGGCGATGCGACGGGCGCCCAGGGTGGACAGGTGCTTCACGACCTGCTTGCCCGCGCCCGCGCGGGGCGGGTCCAGGACGATCAGGTCGCACTCGGTGATGCCCGTGCGGGGCAGGACCTGGTCGACCTTGCCGTGTTCGATGCGGACGCGGTCGAGGTCCTTCAGGTTGTGGCGGGCGTCCTCCACCGCGCGCTTGCCGGACTCGATGCCGAGGACCGCGCCCTTCTCGCCGATGCGCTGGCCGATGGCTCCGGCGAACAGGCCGACGCCGCAGTAGAGGTCGAGCGCCGTGTCGCTCTTGCGGGGCAGCAGCCCCTGCATGACCGCGCGGACCAGGGTGTTGGCGGCCTGCGGGTGGACCTGCCAGAAGCCTCCGGAGCCGACGCGGTAGGTGCGGTCGTCGGCGCGCTCGCGGACGAAGGCGCGGCCGTGGACGCGGTGGACGCCGCCGTCCTTCTCGTCGACGCGGAGCACGGAGACCGGCTTGTCCAGCTCCACCAGGGGGAGCCGGCCGCCGGGCTTCGGGGTGAGGATGACCTGGCGGTCGTTCGAGCCGGTGGCGGTGATGGCCTCTACAGCGGCGATCTGCGGCCACTCGCGCTTCTCGACGCCGAGCTCCGAGACGCCGGGCGCGGCGATCAGGCAGCGGTCGATCGGCTCGACGTCGTGCGAGCGGTGCTTGCGCAGGCCCACGCGGCCGTCCGCGTCGACGGCGTACTGGACGCGCGTGCGCCAGGCCGGAACCTCCCCCGGGGGAAGCTTGTCGCCCTCGGCCGGCATGACCGTGCCGTCCCAGCCGGCCTCCTCGGGGGTCAGGCCCGCCAAGCGCTGCAACTGCTCGGCGATCACCTCGCCCTTGAGGCGGCGCTGCGCCCCGGGCTTGGCGTGCTGCCAGTCGCAACCGCCGCACTTGCCGGGGCCGGCGTACGGGCAGGGCGCCTCGACCCGGTCCTTGGACGGTTCGAGGATGCGTACCGCGTCGGCCCGCAGGAAGCGGGAGTCCGTGTCGCCCTCGGTGACCTTGGCGATGATCTTCTCGCCCGGGAGCGTGTGGCGTACGAAGAGGACCTGGTTCTCCGCGGTGCGGGCGATGCAGTGGCCTCCGTGCGCCACGGGACCGACCTCGACCTCGTACTCCTCCCCGACCAGCGACGACGTGGGTTCGTTCTGCATGAGGGGAGGCTCCTGGAGGAAGGGGGTGAACGGTCCGGCCCGCGGGCCGGACAACAGCCCACCAGTCTACGCGGACGCGGTCGAGCCGCCGACCAGGGCGGGCGGGCCCGCCGCCTCTCCCCCTTCGGGACAGCGCTCAGCCCCCGGGACCGCGTCCGGTGCCGGCCCGCTCACCCTTTGCCGCCCCGCCCCTTGCCGTTCTGCTCCTTGCGATGCGGGTCCTTGTGGCGGCGTTCCACCGGGCCCCGGCGGACCGAACCCGGGGCGTTCCAGTCGGCGCGCCTGCGGGCCCGCTTCTTCGCGGCCTCGGAGGACTGGAGCTGGTACGGGACGGAGGTCACCATGACGCCCGGGGTGAAGAGCAGGCGGCCCTTGAGGCGCAGGGCGCTCTGGTTGTGCAGCAGGTGCTCGTACCAGTGGCCGACCACGTACTCGGGGATGTAGACGCTGATCACGTCGCGCGGGCTCTGGCGGCGCAGCCCCTTGACGTACTCGATGACCGGGCGGGTCACCTCGCGGTAGGGCGAGTCGAGGATCTTGAGGGGGACGTTGATGCCGCGGCGTTCCCAGTCCTCGCGCAGCGCCCGCGTCTCGTCCGGGTCGACGCTGATGGAGAGCGCCTCCAGGTGGTCGGCGCGGACCAGCTGGGCGTAGGCGAGGGCGCGCAGGGTGGGGCGGTGGAGCTTGGAGACGAGGACGATGGCGTGGACGCGGGAGGGGCGAGCGCTCTCGTCCGCGGGGGTCTCGTCGGCGGCGATCTCCGCGGCGACCCGGTCGTAGTGCTTCCGGATCGCGGTCATCGTGCCGTAGAAGATGACCATCCCCAGCAGCGCCACCCACGCGCCGTGGGTGAACTTGGTGGCGAGGACGATCACCAGGACCACGCCGCAGAAGAAGGCTCCGAAGGCGTTGATGGCGCGGGAGCGGACCATGTGGCGGCGCTTGGCCTGGTCCCGTTCGTCGGTCAGGAGGCGGTTCCAGTGCCGCACCATGCCGGTCTGGCTGAGCGTGAAGGAGACGAACACCCCGACGATGTACAGCTGGATCAGCTTCGTGGAGTCGGCTCCGTAGATCCAGACGAGCAGGATCGCCGCGCCGGCCAGCAGCACGATGCCGTTGGAGAAGGCGAGGCGGTCGCCGCGGGTGTGCAGCTGGCGCGGCAGGTAGCGGTCCTGGGCGAGGATCGAGCCGAGCAGGGGGAAGCCGTTGTAGGCGGTGTTCGCGGCGAGGAAGAGGACCAGGGCGGTGGCGGCGGCGAGGACCATGAAGAGGAACGATCCGTGGCCGAAGACCGCCTCGGCGACCTGGGCGATGACGGGGTCCTGGGTGAAGTCCGCGCCGACCGGGACGCCGTCGCGGATCAGGTCGACCGCCGGGTGCTCGGCCATCTTGACGTCGGTGGCCAGGGCGAGGCCGATGATGCCGCAGAACATGGTGACGGCGAGCAGGCCCATCAGCGCCAGCGTGGTCGCGGCGTTCCTGCTCTTCGGCTTGCGGAAGGCCGGCACCCCGTTGCTGATCGCCTCGACCCCCGTGAGGGCGGCGCAGCCGGAGGAGAAGGCCCGCAGCAGGAGGAAGAGAAGCGCGAAACCGGCCATTCCCTGGTGCTCGGGCTTGATCTCCAGGTCGGAGGTGGGGGCGTGCATCGCCTCACCGAGGACCAGTCCTCGGAAACTGCCCCACAGGATCATGAGAAAGACGCCGGCCACGAAGAGATAGGTGGGGATGGCGAAGAGTTTTCCCGACTCCTTCACTCCGCGCAGGTTCATCAGGGTGAGCAGGACGATGGCGCCGATGGCGCAGGCCGTCTTGTTCTCGACGACGAACGGGACCGCGGAGCCCAGGTTCTCGACGCCGGAGGAGATCGACACGGCGACGGTGAGGACGTAGTCCACGAGCAGGGCGCTGGCGACGGTCAGCCCGGCCTTCGGGCCGAGGTTGGTGGTCGCGACCTCGTAGTCGCCGCCCCCGCTGGGGTAGGCCCGGACGTTCTGCCGGTAGGAGGCGACGACCGTGAACATCAGGACGACGACCGCCACCGCGATCCAGGGGCTGAAGTGGTAGGCCGACACCCCCGCGATGGAGAGCACGAGGAGGACTTCTCCCGGTGCGTACGCCACCGAGGACAACGGGTCGGACGCGAAGACGGGCAGGGCGATGCGCTTGGGGAGAAGGGTCTCCCCGAGCTTGTCGCTGCGCAGCGCCCGGCCGATCAGGATCCGTTTGGGCACGTCGGTCAGTTTGGACACGCTGAGGATCGTAAACGGAGCCGACGGCCGAAACGCACGCCCTTTCGACGCGCCCCCGCAATCTCCTGCGGTCGGCCGAGAACGACTTGCCATTCTTTAACGCGATCCTTGCGTTCGTGCGCCCTTTTTTGCTTTTCCTTTACCGGTGCGGAGGGCGACGGGGAGACGCGGATGAGGCGTCGGCTCCCCCGGCGCTTAAGCTCGTCCCCGGGCCACACCGCGGGTGTGCGCCCCGTTGTTTGCCCAGCAAGCCGAGAGAGAAGTGTGAGCAGCGTGTTTTCGCAGGTCAGCCGGATGACCAGGACGGCGGGGTAGGCGCACAGTGCACATCGTCATCATGGGCTGCGGGCGCGTCGGAGCCGCTCTCGCACAGACCCTGGAACAGCAGGGGCACACCGTCGCGGTGATCGACCAGGACCCCACGTCGTTCCGTCGCCTCGGGTCCGGATTCGGAGGCCGCCGGGTCACCGGCGTCGGCTTCGACCAGGACACGCTCCGCGAGGCGGGCATCGAGGACGCCGGGGCGTTCGCCGCCGTCAGCAGCGGCGACAACTCCAACATCATCGCGGCCCGGGTGGCCCGCGAGATGTTCTCCATCGAGAACGTCGCGGCGCGGATCTACGACCCCCGGCGCGCCGAGGTCTACCAGCGTCTCGGCATCCCCACCGTGGCGACGGTGCGCTGGACGGCGGACCAGATGCTGCGGAGGCTGCTGCCCTCGGGCGCGGAGCCCCTGTGGCGCGATCCGAGCGGGGGGGTGCAGCTCGCGGAGGTGCACACGACGCCGTCCTGGATCGGCCACCGGATCAGCACGCTCCAGGAGGAGACGGGGGTCCGGGTGGCCTTCCTGACCCGGTTGGGCGAGGCCATACTGCCGACCTCGCAGACCGTCCTGCAGGAGGGCGACCTCGTCCACGTGATGATGCGTACGGACGAGATCGCCAAGGTCGAGGCGGCGTTCGCCCAGGGTCCTGAGGAGGACGGTCACTGATGCGTGTGTCGATTGCCGGGGCGGGGGCGGTGGGCCGCTCCATCGCCGCCGAGCTGCTGGAGAACGGTCACGAGGTGCTGCTGATCGACAAGGCGCCGACCGCCATCTCGGTGGAACGGGTTCCGATGGCCGAGTGGCTGCTCGCGGACGCCTGTGAGATCACGTCGCTGGACGAGGCGGCGCTGCAGCGCTGCAACGTGGTGATCGCCGCGACCGGGGACGACAAGGTGAACCTGGTCGTCTCGCTGCTCGCCAAGACCGAGTACGGCGTGCCGCGCGTGGTGGCCCGGGTGAACAACCCGAAGAACGAGTGGCTGTTCAACGAGTCGTGGGGTGTGGACGTCGCCGTCTCGACGCCGCGGCTGATGTCGGCCCTGGTCGAGGAGGCGGTGAGCGTCGGCGATCTGGTCCGGTTGCTGCGCTTCAGCCACGGCGACGCCAACCTGGTCGAGCTGACGCTGCCGCCCGAGTCGGCGCTGGCCGGCACCCTGGTCGGTGACGTCGCCTGGCCCGAGGACACCTCGTTGGTGACGATCATCCGGGGTACGCGGGTGCTGACCCCGAGCCCCGAGGAGACGCTGGAGGCCGGGGACGAGCTGCTGTTCGTGGCCGCCCAGGCGCGCGAGGAGCAGCTGGAGGACCTGCTGTCGGTCCGGAACGGCCCGGGGTCGTCGGAGGACTGACCCGCCGGACGGCCGGAGGGCCGAACCGTCTGCGTCCTGCGAAAGGGGCCCGGGACCGCTCAGCGGTCCCGGGCCCCTTTCACCACGTGCTCGCGAACGCCGCGTCGGCCGCCGGCGTACGGGGCGGACGCGGACGGCCCCCACGGCCAGGGCGTCGCGTGCCCCGGGCGTACGGGCCGGACGCGCGGAAGCGGCTGTCCGGCTGGTACCGGTCAGGCTTCCGGGTCGCGGGCGGCGGCGGCCTTGCGCTCCTTCTCGGCCTGCTCCTCGGCCTCCATCTCGGCGAAGACGTCGATGGGCGCCGGCGCCTTCGCGAGGAAGACCCAGGTCAGGTAGACGGCGAGCAGGAACGGCGGGATCTTGAGGGCGATGAGCACCCAGCCGAACTGGGTGGTGTCGGCCCACCAGTAGAGCGGGAAGAGGATCGCGCACTTGGCCAGCAGGATGAAGCCCCACGCGTAACTGGCCTGGGTGTACGCCTTCTTCCGGCCCGGGTTGCGGGTCCGCCAGGAGAGGTTCTCCTTGAAGACCGGACCGAGGATCAGACCGATCAGCGGCACCCCGGCGGCGGCGGTGGCGATGTAGGCGACCGCGAGGCCCAGGGTGTAGAGCATGCCCGGCAGATAGAAGTCCTTGGCGTTGCCCGTCATCATCGCGAAGACGACGCCGAAGGCCACCCCGAAGACGCCGCTGAAGGCGTGCTTCACGGTGTCCCGGCGGATCAGCCGGACGGCGACGAGGGCCAGGGACACGGCGAGGGCCGCGATGGCCGAGATGTGCAGGTCCTTGTTGACCGTGAAGATCGTGACGAAGAGCAGCCCGGGGAGGACTGTCTCCACCATCCCGCGCACCCCGCCGAACGCCTCGAAGAGAGCGGCCTCGGTGACGGTCCGCGTCTCCGCGTCCTGCTGGGCGGCGTGCCTCCCGCCGGTGGGCTGCGGGTCGGTGCGGTGGGGCTGGTCCGTGTCGGACGTCGGCTTGTCGAGAGACGTCACCGGCTACTCCTTGCCGAGCGGTCGGAGTTCGTATGTGGGGTTGAACAGCACCCGGCGGCCGTGGCTCATGGCGACCCGTCCCGAGGCGATGATCCGGCGGCCGGGTTCTATCCCGACGATGGCACGGCGGCCGAGCCAGACCACGTCCAGGGGTTCGGTGCCGTCGAAGAGCTCCGCCTCCAGGGCGGGGACGCCGGCCCGGGGGCGGAGGGTGACCGTCCGCAACGTACCGGCCACCTTCACGATCTGGCGGTCGGAGCACTCGGAGATCCGGGTGCACCCGGTGGCCTGCGCGTCCTCCCGCAACTCCTCGGACTCCAGGTCCTCCTGGGAGCTGGAGAGCCGGTCGAGCATACGGCGGAAGCGGCCGGAAGGTCTCGCCGCCTTCCCGGCCTTCCCGGCTTTCTCGGATCGGGGAACAGCACTCATACCCGAAGGGTACCGGTCCGGAGTCCGGTGCACGGCGGGCCGGGGCGACCACGCGGAGGAGCGGTGCCGGGGCGCCTGGCGCCACGGCCGCGGGCCCGCTCGGCGAGGGGTTCGAAGTACGTCAGCCGCGTTCGAACCGGTAGCCCATGCCCGGCTCGGTGACGAAGTGGCGGGGGTGCGAGGGGTCCGCCTCCAGCTTGCGGCGCAGCTGGGCCATGTAGACCCGCAGGTAGTTGGTCTCGGTGCCGTAGGACGGGCCCCAGACCTCCTGGAGGAGCTGCTTCTGGCTGACCAGGCGGCCGCTGTTGCGGACGAGGACCTCCAGCAGGTGCCATTCGGTGGGGGTGAGGCGTACGTCGCGGCCGCCCCGGTGCACCTTCTTCGCCGCCAGGTCGACGGTGAAGCCGGGCGTCTCGACCACGGCGATGTCCTCGGCGCCGCCCTCCTGGCCGACCGGTTCGGCCCGGCGCACCGAGGCGCGCAGCCGGGCCAGCAGCTCGTCCATCCCGAACGGCTTGGTGACGTAGTCGTCCGCCCCGGCGTCCAGGGCCTCCACCTTCTCGTCGGAGGTGTGGCGTGCGGAGAGGACCAGGATCGGAACCCGGGTCCAGCCGCGCAGCCCCTTGATCACCTCGACCCCGTCCATGTCGGGCAGTCCGAGGTCGAGGAGGACGACGTCGGGGTGGCGGGCGGCGGCGAGCTGGAGGGCGGTCGCCCCGTCGGGCGCGGCGTCGACCTCGTACCGCCGGGCCTTCAGGTTGATCACGAGGGCGCGGACGATCTGCGGCTCGTCGTCGACCACAAGCACCCGGGTCATCGCGGACCTGCCTTTCTGCTGCACGGGGAGGGAGCAAGAGCTCTGCTGCACGGGGAGGGGGAGGGGGCTTCGGTGTACGGGGGGACGTACGGGGAGGGGTCGCGCCCGGACGGACCGGGAAGGGCACGGGGCCGAGGCCGGGCGGCGTGCCTCCCGGGCAGCCCCGGTCCACGCGGCAGCGCCACGTACGCCCCGGCACTCCCCGGACCACAGGGCCGCGCTGCGTACGCTCCGGCGCACGCCGGTCCTCGGGGGCGCGTCACGACGTCACCCGGGCCGGCGGTTCGGCGTCGGCCCCCCCGCCGCCCGCCGCCGCCGCGGCGAGGGTGAGGACCATGGTCAGGCCACCGCCGGGGGTGTCCTCGGCGTCCAGCGTGCCGCCCATGGCCTCGGCGAAGCCCCGGGAGACGGCGAGGCCGAGCCCCACTCCGGAGCCGCGCGGGGCGTCCCCGTACCGCTGGAAGGGTTCGAAGATCCGGTCCTTGGCCTCGTCGGGGACGCCCCGGCCCCGGTCCACCACCCGCAGCTCGACCCGGCTGCCGAGGGCGCTGGCGGCCACCGCCACCGGCTCCCGGCCCGGGTGGTACTTGACGGCGTTCTCCACGAGGTTGGCGACGACGCGTTCCAGGAGCCCGGGGTCGACGGCCACCATCGGCAGCGTCTCGGGGATGTCGAGCTCGACGCTGCCCTCGGGGACGCCGCCGAGCGCCATCGGGACCACCTCGTCGAGGTCGATCTCGCGGATCAGCGGCCTCACGGTGCCGGTCTGGAGGCGGGACATGTCGAGCAGGTTGCCGACGAGGTGGTCCAGCCGGTCGGCGCCGTCCTCGATGCCCTCCAGCAGCTCCGCCTCGTCCTCCTCCGACCAGGCGACGTCGTCGGAGCGCAGCGAGCTGACGGCGGCCTTGATGGCGGCCAGCGGGGTGCGCAGGTCGTGGCTGACGGCGGCGAGCAGGGCGGTCCTGATCCGGTTGCCCTCGGCCAGCCGGCGGGCCTGCTCGGCCTCCCCGACCAGCCGCTGGCGGTCCAGGACGACGGCGGCCTGGGCCGCGAACGCGCCGAGCACCCGGCGGTCCTCGGCGGGCAGCACCCGGCCGGAGAGCGCGAGGGCCAGGTTGTCGCCGACCGGCATGTCCACGTCGGCGTCGTCGGGGCGGGCGACCGGGGCCGGGCCGACGGAGCCGGCGCAGCTCCACGGCTCCACGTCGCTCTTGCGCTCCAGCAGCGCGACGGACTCCATGGCGAAGGTCTCCCGGACCCGCTCCAGCAGGGCGTCCAGGGCGGTCTCGCCGCGCAGCACGCTGCCGGCGAGGAAGGAGAGGATCTCCGACTCGGCGCGCAGCCGGGCGGCCTGATGGGTGCGCCGGGCGGCGAGGTCCACCACGGAGGAGACCGCGACCGCCACCGCGAAGAAGATCCCGATGGCGACCAGGTTCTCCGGGTCCTGCACGGTCCAGGTGTGGGTGGGCGGGGTGAACCAGTAGTTCAGGAGCATGCACCCCACGGCGGCCGAGGCCAGCGCGGGCCTCAGTCCGCCGAGCAGGGCGGCGGCGACCGTCAGGAAGAGGAAGAGGAGGACGTCGTTGGCGAGGCCGGGGGCGTCCTCCATGGAGCGCAGCACCACCGCGAGCAGGACGGGGCCGACCACGCCGACGAGCCAGCCCCAGATGATCCGGGCCCGGCCGAGCCGGGCGCCCCGGGCGATGGGCAGGCCGCGGCCCTTGGCGACCTCCTCGTGGGTGACGATGTGGACGTCGAGGTCGGGGCCCGACTCGCGGGCGACGGTCGCGCCCACCCCGGGCCCGTACACGTACTGCCAGGCCTTGCGGCGGCTGGAGCCCAGCACGATCTGGGTGGCGTTGACGCCCCGGGCGAACTCCAGCAGGGCCGCGGGTATGTCGTCGCCGATGACGTGGTGGAAGCTGCCGCCCAGGTCCTCCACCAGGGTGCGCTGGACCGTCAGCTCCTTCGGGGACGCGGAGGTCAGGCCGTCGCTGCGGGCGATGTAGACGGCGAGGATCTCGCTGCCGGAGCCCTTGGCCGCCATCCGGGCGGCGCGGCGGATGAGGGTGCGGCCCTCGGGCCCGCCGGTCAGCCCGACGACGATGCGTTCGCGGGCCTGCCAGGTGGTGCGGATGTTGTGCTCGCCCCGGTACTGCTGGAGGTACTCGTCGACCCGGTCCGCGACCCAGAGCAGGGCCAGCTCGCGCAGGGCCGTGAGGTTGCCGGGGCGGAAGTAGTTCGAGAGGGCGGCGTCCATCTTGTCGGGCTGGTAGATGTTGCCGTGCGCCATCCGGCGGCGCAGCGCCTGGGGCGACATGTCGACCAGTTCGATCTGGTCGGCCCGGCGGACCACCTCGTCGGGGACGGTCTCGCGCTGCCGGACTCCGGTGATCGACTCGACGACGTCGCCGAGCGACTCCAGGTGCTGGATGTTGACCGTGGATATGACGTCGATCCCGGCCTTCAGGAGCTCCTCGACGTCCTGCCAGCGCTTGGCGTTGCGGGAGCCGGGGACGTTGGTGTGGGCCAGCTCGTCCACCAGGGCGACGGTGGGGGCGCGCTCCAGGACGGCGTCGACGTCCATCTCGGTGAAGACGGCGGAGCGGTAGCCGATCTCGCTGCGCCGGACCTGCTCCAGCCCGTGCAGCAGCACCTCGGTACGCGGCCGGCCGTGGTGCTCCACGAAGGCCACCACGCAGTCGGTGCCGCGCTCGACCCGGCGGTGCGCCTCGGACAGCATCGCGTACGTCTTGCCGACGCCCGGTGCCGCGCCCAGGTAGATCCGGAGTGTGCCGCGTCCCATGGCCCCATTGTCTTCTTCCGTCCGGCCCCGTCGTTCCGGCGGCCGGTGGCGCGCCGGGTGCGGCTGCCGCCTCGACGCTACTCCGCCGGAGCCGGCCGTTCGGTGCCGGGAGTGCCGATGAGGCGCGAATTGACGGAACTCTGATGCGCGTCGGGTGGGGAACGGGCAGGTCACCGGGGGTGAGGCGGAGCGGGACGGCCGTGGGTGGCCGGGGAGGGCGGGGCCGGCGTCGGGTCAGCCCTGTTCGACGATGTGGCCGTCGCTCAGCTCCAGGACCCGGTCGGCCAGGCCCAGCAGCTGGGGGTCGTGGGTGGCGACGAGGGCGGTGACGTTCTCGCTGCGGACGACCGCGCGGAGCAGCTCCATCACGGCGAGCCCGGTCTCGGCGTCGAGCTGCCCGGTGGGCTCGTCGGCGATCAGGAGCGCGGGCCGGTTGGCGAGGGCGCGGGCGATGGCGACGCGCTGCTGCTGGCCGCCGGAGAGCTCGCCGGGGCGCTGCTCGGCGTGGTCGGCGAGGCCGACGAGGGAGAGCAGCAGGGCGACCCGCTCCTCGCGCTCGGCCGGGTCGGCCTTGCGCAGCCGCAGGGGTACGCCGACGTTCTCGGCGGCGGTCAGGATCGGGATGAGGCCGAAGGACTGGAAGATGAAGCCGATCCGGTCGCGGCGCAGCTCCAGCAGGCCCTTCTCGCCGAGGCCGGACAGCTCGGTGCCGTCGACGGTGATCCGGCCGCCGTCCGGGGTGTCGAGGCCGCCGACCAGGTTGAGCAGGGTGGTCTTGCCGGAGCCGGAGCGGCCCTTGAGGGCGACCAGCTCACCGCGCGGGATCTGGAACGAGACGCCCCTCAGCGCGTGCACCGCCGCCGCCCCGCTCCCGTACGAGCGGTGCAGGTCCTCCACCTCGACCATGACCGTGCGGACCGGCTCCTCGGCCAGGGCCGTGCCGGACCGGCCGCCGGTGTTCTCGGTCATGCTGCTCCCCCGTCGTGCGTGGCCTGCGTCGTCGCCCGCCCAGTATGTGCGCGCGGCACACGGCCGGGCAATGGGGTACGCGAGCTGCCGGGCGCACGGGGGCCGGGGGGCGTGCGAAAGCCGGTGGACGTGCGAAAGCCGGTGGACGTGCGAAGGCCGGTGGGCCGCACCCGGGCGGGGGTGCGGCCCACCGGCCGTGGCCGCGCGGAGCGGCCGGGTGGCGCGACAACACGCGTGGGAGCGGCGTCACCCGGCAGGCGTCCGTTCGACGCCAAGCCCCTAGCGGACCTCGGTGATCTCGGGGCCGCGCTGGAGCTGGCCCATGCCCCCGGAGAACTTCGAGCCCTCCTGGTCCTCCTGCTGCACGCCCTCGGGCACCATCTGGGCGTCGTCGGGGAGCTTGAGGACGATCGGGTCGCGGGGGGCCATCGGGCCCTCGCCGCGGACGACCACGGTGTCCCGGAAGATCGTCTCCAGCAGCCCGGCGGCCTGCGGCTGGACGGCGCCCTGGCCGGAGATCACTCCGCGCAGGAACCAGCGGGGCCCGTCGACGCCGACGAAGCGCACGAGCTGCACCCCGCCCGTGCCGTCGGGAAGCTGTACGGGGACCTGGGCTCGCAGCTCCCAGCCCAGCGGGCCCTCGACCTCCTCGATCACCCCGCCCTGCTGGGTGATGCCCGCGGCGATCTCGTCGCGGACCTCGCCCCAGATGCCCTCCTTCTTGGGGGCGGCGAACGCCTGCAGCTGGATCGCGCTGTCGCGCAGCACGACGGTGGCGGCGACGATCGCGTCCCCGGCCACCTCGACGCGCAGCTCCATGCCTTCGACGCCGGGGACGAAGATGCCGCCCAGGTCCACCCGGCCCTCGCCGGGGTGGGTGACCTCGGAGCTGTCCCAGGGCCCGTCCGGCCGGGGGGCCGGCGGGAGGTTCATCCGGCGGGCGCCGGTGCCGGCCCCGTCGGATGCGCCCGGCTCGTCGGCGACCTGCTCGGCCTCGCGCACCTCGTCCGCCGCGTCCTCGGCGGAACCACTCTTCTTGCGACGTCCGAACACGTCACTGTCCTTCCCGGTCGGATACGACCGAAGCGTAGCTGTTCCCACCGTGGGTGATCCCGCCCTCGGCGCCGTCCACCGACGCATGGCCGCCGGTGGACCCGAAGCCCCCTTCGGCCCGCGCCGAGCCGGGAAGTTCCGCCACCTCGTGGAAGCGCACCTTCTCGACCTGCTGGACAACCAGTTGGGCAATCCGGTCGAACCGTTCGAATCGCACGCTCTCGCGTGGATCGAGGTTGACCACGATCACCTTGATCTCCCCACGGTACCCGGCGTCAACCGTCCCCGGGGCATTCACGAGGGCCACTCCGCAGCGGGCGGCGAGGCCGGAGCGGGGGTGCACGAACGCGGCGTACCCGTCGGGCAGGGCGATCGCGACCCCGGTGGGGAGCACCGCGCGCTCGCCGGGGGCGAGTTCGGCGGCCTCGGTGGTGACCAGGTCGGCCCCGGCGTCGCCCGGGTGCCCGTATGCCGGAATCGGCGCTTCCGGGTCGAGGAGGCGGATCAGTACGTCGACGGGGGCGCGGGTCACGGGTTCACCTCGAACGCGCGGGCCCGGCGGACCTGGTCCGGGTCGGACATGGCCGCCCGGATCTCGGCGGGTCGGCCGTTGTCGATGAAGTGGTCGACCTTGACCTCGATGAAGAGGGCGTCGGCGCGGACCGCGACGGGCCCGTCGGGGCCGCCGATCCGGCCGGTGGCGGTGGAGTAGATCTTCCGGCCGTGCACGGCGGTGATCCGGGCGTCGAGGTGCAGCACGGTGTCCACGGGGACGGGGCGGACGAAGTCGGTCTCCAGCCGTCCGGTCACCGCGATCGTGCGCAGCAGCCAGTTCAGTGAGCCGAGGGTCTCGTCCAGCGCCGTCGCGAGCACGCCGCCGTGGGCGAGGCCGGGGGCGCCCTGGTGGGCCGGCTGCACGGTGAACTCGGCGGTCACGCTCACGCCTTCGCCGGCCCGCGCCATCAGGTGCAGTCCGTGCGGCTGTCCTCCGCCGCAGCCGAAACAGTGTTCGTAGTGCGCTCCGAGAAGCTCGCCGGGGGCGGGCGCGTCGGGGTGCCGGACCGGGGCGACGGCGTCGGCCGGAGGTGTCAGAGCTGCTGATGTTCCACTCACAGGCGCAGACCTTACCCGCGCGGTGGTCCGCCGGTCCCACCGTGCCAAGCTTGGTGCCATGCAGCCTTCCGCACCGCCCTTCGACGAACGTCTCACCGCTCCCCGTTCCTGGTGGCTCATCGCCTTCGGGGTCGGTGTCGCCTGCGCGCTGATGCTTCTGCCGCTGGGCACTCTGCCGATGCTCGCCGGACTGGTGGGCGGCGGCGCCGCGGCGGCGGTCGTGGTGAGCAGCTACGGCTCCGCCCGGATCCGGGTGGTGGCGGGGGCGCTCGTCGCCGGGGACGCCCGGATCCCGTTGTCGGCGCTCGGCGAGCCCGAGGTGCTGGACGCGCGGGAAGCGCTGGCCTGGCGCACGCACAAGGCGGACGCGAGGGCGTTCATGCTGCTGCGCGGCTATGTGGAGACGGCGGTGCGGGTGGAGGTCACGGACCCGCAGGACCCGACGCCGTACATCTTCCTCTCCACGCGGGATCCCCGGGGCCTGGCGGCGGCGTTGAGCGCGGTCCCGGCCGCCTGAGCGGACATTTCCGGCCCGGGGCCGCGCGGTCGCCCTCGCCCGGGCCGGGCCCCGCTCGGTGCGGGGCCCGTGTGCGAGGCCCCGCGGTCGTTCAGGGGCCCTCGATCTCCTTGGGCAGCACGGCCGGGTCCGCGGGCTGCTCCAGCGGCGGCAGGGCGGGCAGCCGGTCCCAGGGGACCTGGTGCTCGCGCAGGTCGTTCCTGATCCGGTCGGCGAGCTTGCGGGTGTCGCGGCGGTTCATCGTGGCGCCCACGGCGGCGCCGATCATGAACGGGAGCAGGTTCGGCAGATTGCGTGCCATGCGCTTCATGATCTGCTGGCGCAGCTCACGCTTCATCTGGCCGCCGAGAGCGGTGTTGAGGGTGGTGGGCCGGGTGACGTCGATGCCGCGCTCCTCCGTCCACGACGTCAGGTACGCGCTGCTGCGCTGGCCGAGGTTGCCGGGCGGGCGGCGGCCGTAGATCTCGTGGAGCTCGGCGACGAGCTTCATCTCTATGGCGGCGACGCCGGTCACCTCCGCCGCCAGTTCGGCGAACATGGCCGGCGGTACGGGCATCATGGCGGCGGCCCCGATGCCTGCGCCGACGGTCGCGGTGCCCCGGCAGGCTCCCGTGACCAGCTTGTCGGCCAGTTCCTCGGGCCCCAGCCCGGGGAACTGCCTCCGCAGCGTGGCGAGGTCGCGCACGGGCACCCGGGGGGCCGTGTCGATGATGCGGTCGGCCAAGTGGGCGGCCAGCGCCTTCGCGCTCTCCCCGCTCTTGCGCACGCCCCGTTTCACGACGTGCAGACGGCCCCCGGTCGTGGGGTCCGCCCGGTCCTGCCTGTCCTGCTCGGCGGGCCGGTCCGGCAGCGGGGCCGCCCCGGCCACCTCGAGCGAGGCCGAACGGCCTCGCTCGTCGTCGGAACCGCCGGAAGGGCCCGGCGGGGTGGCGGACCGCTCGGCAGACGCGTGAGCACCCTCTGCCGGGCCTGTACCGCCCGTACCGTCCTGCTGTGCCTGCTGGCCGTGCCGGCGCCAGGGGCGCCGTTTCCGGAACGGTGTCTCGCCTGCCACGGCCGACTCGACTCTCAGTCGCAGTCGCGGCAGATGGGCTGACCGTTCTTCTCGCGGGCCAGCTGGCTGCGGTGGTGCACCAGGAAGCAGCTCATGCAGGTGAACTCGTCGGCCTGCTTGGGCAGCACCCGGACGGCCAGCTCCTCGTTGGAGAGGTCCGCGCCGGGCAGCTCCAGGCCCTCGGCCGCGTCGAACTCGTCGACGTCGACGGCGGAGGCCGTCTTGTCGCTCCGGCGCGCCTTGAGCTCCTCGAGACTGTCCTGGTCGACGTCGTCGTCGGTCTTGCGTGGGGTGTCGTAGTCCGTTGCCATGTCGCTCTCCCCCTCTTGGGTTCATACGGGTGTCTCAGCGCACGTAACGCGTGAGAGGCCGGACTTGTGCCCGACCTGAGGCGGAGATTTTGCCTCACATCAAGGTCTGTTACTCAATCGACACCCGACCGGCCGCCTCGGCGAGGCTCGGCTTGGGTGGCGATGGGGACCGTACACGGTCCCGTCCGTGCAGTTCACAGGAGCCACCCCGTGTACTTCCCGTGATAATGATCCCCGAAAACCCGGGCGTTTACCGGCTTTCCGGCGGACTCACCGTCACGGTGCGTAGATGGACGAAAAATCGCCCATGTGATCGATCACACATGACCCAGCCGGGGACGGGTCATGAAAATTCCGCCCAAAGCGAACAAAAAGATGCGGTGCGCTCTCACCGCGCGCAGCTTCTCAGACCGGCAGGGTGACGCGCATCACGAGCCCCCCGCCCTCGCGGGGCTCCGCGATGATACGGCCTCCGTGGGCCCGCGCGACGGACCGCGCGATCGACAGGCCGAGCCCGACGCCCTTGTCGCTGCCCGTGCGCTCCGTACGCAGCCGACGGAAGGGCTCGAAGAGATTGTCGATCTCGTACGCCGGGACCACCGGGCCGCTGTTGGAGACGGTCAGCAGGGCCTGCCCGTGCCGGACCTCCGTGGCGACCTCCACCCAGCCGTCCTCGGGCACGTTGTAGCGTACGGCGTTCTGCACGAGGTTCAGGGCGATCCGCTCCAGCAGGACCCCGTTGCCCTGGACCACGGCCGAACCCCGCTCCCCGCGGATCTCGACCTTCTTCCCCACCGCCTCCGTCCGGGTCTGGTCGATGGCGCGCTCGGCGACCTCCGCCAGGTCCACCGGTTTGCGCTCGACGATCTGGTTGTCGCTGCGGGCCAGCAGCAGCAGGCCCTCGACCAGCTGCTCGCTGCGCTCGTTGGTGGCCAGGAGGGTCTTGCCGAGCTGGTGGAGCTCCGGCGGGGCCTCCGGGTCGGAGAGGTGGACCTCCAGCAGGGTGCGGTTGATCGCCAGCGGGGTGCGCAGCTCGTGCGAGGCGTTGCCGACGAACCGCTGCTGCGCGGTGAACGCCCGCTCCAGCCGGTCCAGCATGTCGTCGAAGGTGTCCGCCAGCTCCTTCAGCTCGTCGTCCGGGCCGTCCAGCTCGATCCGGCGGGTGAGGTCCGTCCCGGCCACCCGGCGCGCGGTCCGGGTGATCCGCCCGAGCGGGGAGAGGACGCGTCCGGCCATGGCGTAGCCGAAGGCGAAGGCGATCACGCTGAGGCCGACCAGGGCGAGGAGCGACCGGTTGAGCAGGGTGTCCAGGGCGTGCCGCCGCTGGGTGGCCGTGCACGCCTTGATCGTCTCGTTCACCTGGTCGATGTTGGTCGCGGAGGCGAGCTGCGGGCAGGCGTCGCTGGCGATCAGCACATTGGTCCCGCCGACCTTGAGCTCCAGGCTTCCCGCGTCGTGCAGAGCCTGCGCGGCCAGCATGTAGATGATCGACAGCAGCACGATGCCGGCGATCAGGAACATCCCGCCGTACAGCAGCGTGAGCCGTATCCGGATGGTCGGGCGCAGCCAGGGGTACGGGGGCTCCTGCTGCTTGGGCTCCCAGGTGGGCTTCGGAGGCGCCGCGGGGGGCTCCGGGGTGGTGACCATGGTCCTCAGATCCGGTATCCGGAGCCCGGCACGGTGACGATGACGGGAGGTTCGCCGAGCTTGCGGCGGAGCGTCATCACCGTGACCCGCACCACGTTGGTGAAGGGGTCGGTGTTCTCGTCCCACGCCTTCTCCAGCAGCTGCTCCGCCGAGACGACCGCGCCCTCGCTGCGCATCAGGACCTCCAGCACCGCGAACTCCTTCGGGGCGAGCTGGATCTCCACGTCGTCGCGGAAGACCTCGCGGCGGTTCGGGTCGAGCTTGATGCCGGCGCGCTCCAGGACGGGCGGCAGCGCCACCGTCGTACGGCGGCCCAGCGCACGCACCCGGGCGGTCAGCTCGCTGAAGGCGAAGGGCTTGGGCAGGTAGTCGTCCGCGCCCAGCTCCAGCCCCTCCACCCGATCGCTGACGTCGCCGGACGCGGTGAGCATGAGCACCCGGGTGGGCATCCCCAGCTCGACGATCCGGCGGCAGACGTCGTCCCCGTGCACCACCGGGAGGTCCCGGTCCAGCACGACGACGTCGTAGTCGTTGACCCCGATGCGCTCCAGGGCCGCGGCTCCGTCGTAGACGACGTCGACGGCCATGGCCTCCCGGCGCAGTCCGGTGGCCACCGCATCGGCGAGCAGCTGCTCGTCCTCGACGACGAGTACGCGCACGGCGCAGTCCTTCCTTCGGTCCTTCGATGGGTTCACGGAGCGAGCGGCCCACGCCGGGGCCGCTCGGACGCGGGCAGCGATGCCCACTGTGTGGTCCCATCCTGCCCGCAACGCGCATAAACCGGCGGTAAGGCGGCGGGAGGGCCGCCCGCCCGCCGGTCCTCCCGCGCACCGCCCCCGGGAAAGTGCCGGATTTCCGGAACAGTTGAGGTTTCTCTGAGGCTGGGCATGGGGATGAGGGGTTCACACCCGCGATCACGCCTGCCACGTGGCATCCCACGGCCCGCTCTTCTTACCCCCGAGCAGCGGCGCGATCACCCGCTCCTCCGGCTCTCCGGCCGGGGGGATCCCGGGCACACCCCCGTGCCACCGACCCACGATGAGGGGGCGCATCATGGACGCTTTCACCGCAGGTCTGCTGCACCGCATCAAGACGACCGAGTCCGACCTCACGCGGGCGCGCGAGGAGGGCGACGACTTCCTCGCCGACGTCGAGCAGGGCGAGCTGGACGACCTTCACCGTCTCGCCGCCGAGCACGGCGTGAACATCGGCGCCACCACCGTCTGAGCCGTACGCCGCGGGGCCCCGGACACCGCCATGGTGTCCGGGGCCCCGCGGCGTGTGCGGCGCCCGCACACCCTTCGCCGCGGCCTTTCCGGCGCGGCGGGCGTGCGCCGCGTCAGTCGTGCCAGGCGCCCAGCTCCTCCAGTGCGGCCTGGAGCGGCTCGAAGACGCCCGGGGCGGCGGCCACCGTCAGGTCGCCGTCGGCGGGCAGGCCGGGGCGCCCGCCGGTCAGCGCGCCCGCCTCCCGGGCGATGAGGTCGCCCGCGGCCAGGTCCCAGGGGTGCAGCCCGCGCTCGTAGTAGCCGTCGAGACGGCCCGCCGCCACATCGCAGAGGTCGATGGCGGCCGAACCGCCGCGCCGGATGTCCCGGAGCCGCGGGATCAGCCGCCGGGCCACCTCCGCCTGGTGGGCGCGGACGTCGGCGACGTAGTTGAAGCCGGTCGAGACGAGGGCCTGGTCCAGCGGCGGGGCGGGCCGGCAGCGCAGGGCCTCGCCGTTGGCGAACGCGCCGCCGCCGAGGACCGCCTGGAAGGTCTCCCGGCGCATCGGGGCCTCGACGACGCCCACCACCCGCTCGCCGTCGCGTTCGGCGGCGATGGAGACGGCCCAGGTGGGCAGCCCGTAGAGGTAGTTCACCGTGCCGTCGAGCGGGTCGATGACCCAGCGGATGCCGGTGGTGCCCGGTGAGCCGGCGCCCTCCTCCCCCAGGAAGCCGTCGTCGGGGCGGAAGTCGGAGAGGTATCCGGTGATCAGCTTCTCGGCGGCGATGTCCATCTCGGTGACCACGTCGATGGGGCTGGACTTGGTCGCCGCCACCTCCAGGTCGGCCGGGCGGCCGTCGCGCAGCAGGGCTCCGGCGCGGCGGGCCGCCTCCAGGGCGAGGTCGAGCAGTTCGGAGAGGTCGGGGTCGGTCACGGTGCTCCCAGAGGATCGGTGCGCACGGGCGGGTGGGCGTACGGACGGGCGTAGGGACCGGTCGTACGGACTAGGCGTACGGGCTGTCCGCGCCCGCCGCGGCCGGCTTCGGGGTCCTGGCGGGGCAGCAGCCGACCGGGCAGAGGTCGTGGGAGGGCCCCAGGGCCCCCAGGGCGCAGCGCACCACCGCCCGGCCGCGCTCGCTCGCGGCGCGCTCCAGGAGCAGGTCCCGCACGGCGGCGGCGAAACGCGGGTCGTCGCCGACGGTGGCGGAGCGGCGGACCGGCAGTCCGAGTTCGGCGGCCTTGGCCTTCGCCTCGGTGTCGAGGTCGTACAGGACCTCCATGTGGTCGGAGACGAAACCGATGGGCGCCATCACGACCGCGGGGACGCCCTCGCCGTGCAGGGTCTCCAGGTGGTCGCAGATGTCGGGCTCCAGCCACGGGATGTGCGGGGCGCCGCTGCGGGACTGGTAGACGAGCTGCCAGGGGTGGTCGACACCGGTCTCGGCGCGCACCGCCTCGACGATCAGGCGGGCCACGTCGAGGTGCTCGGCGACGTACGCGCCGCCTTCGCCGTGCGCCTCCGCGGGGCCCGAGGCGTCGGCGGCGGAGGTCGGGATGGAGTGGGTGGTGAACGCGATGTGCGCGCCCGCGCGGAGGTCCTCGGGGAGGTCGGCGAGCGAGGCGAGGACGCCGTCCACCATGGGCTCCACGAAGCCGGGGTGGTTGAAGTAGTGCCGCAGCTTGTCCACCCGGGGGGGCTCCAGCCCCTCGTCCTCCAGGACGGCCAGCGACTCGGCGAGGTTCTCGCGGTACTGGCGGCAGCCGGAGTACGAGGCGTAGGCGCTGGTGGCGAGGACGGCGATCCGGCGGTGGCCGTCCTCGGTCATCTCGCGCAGGACGTCGGTCAGGTACGGCGCCCAGTTGCGGTTGCCCCAGTAGACCGGGAGGTCCAGGGCGTGGTCGGCGAAGTCCTTGCGCAGCGCGTCGAGCAGGGCGCGGTTCTGCGCGTTGATCGGGCTGACCCCGCCGAAGAGGAAGTAGTGCTTGCCGACCTCCTTCAGCCGTTCCTCGGGGATGCCCCGGCCGCGGGTCACGTTCGCCAGGAACGGGACCACGTCGTCCGGGCCTTCGGGGCCGCCGAAGGAGAGCAGCAACAGGGCGTCGTAGGGAGCGGGATCGCGCAGATCGGACATGGCATCGATCCTGCCACCCCCCTCGGACAGGGCGGCCACCGACATCCGACGCCCTGTCGGGAAAGCGCGGGGGTGCGGCGGGGCCCTCCCCGCCGCACCCGGAAAGCGGTGTCCGGGCCCGCCGCCCGGCCCGTAAGCTGTATCGGCCGACTACACGCATGACAGGCATGACCGGAGCACCCCTTGCCCAGCCCCTACCGCGCCATCTTCTCCGCCCCCGGCACCAAGGGGTTCTCCGCCGCGGGCTTCTTCGGCCGGATGCCGCTGTCCATGATGGGCATCGGCGTCGTGACGATGGTCTCCCAGCTCACCGGCCGCTACGGGCTGGCGGGGGCGCTGTCGGCGACCCTGGCGATGTCGGCCGCGGTCTGCGGCCCCCAGGTCTCCCGGCTGGTCGACCGCCACGGTCAGCGCCGGGTGCTGCGCCCGGTCACGCTGGTGGCGGTGGCGGCGGTCGGGGGGCTGCTGATCTGCGCCCAGCAGGGGATGCCGGAGTGGACGCTGTTCGTCTTCTCGGCGGGCGCGGGCTGCGTGCCGAGCGTGGGGTCGATGGTCCGGTCCCGGTGGGCAGAGATCTACCGGGGCTCCGGCCGGGACCTGCACACCGCGTACGCGTGGGAGTCGATCGTCGACGAGGTGTGCTTCATCTTCGGCCCGATCATCTCCATCGGGCTGTCCACCGCCTGGTTCCCGGAGGCGGGGCCGCTGATCGCCGCCGGTTTCCTGCTGGTCGGCGTCTTCTGGCTGACCGCGCAGCGTGCCACCGAACCGGTGCCGCACCCGAAGTCGCAGCAGACCGGGGGCTCGGCGCTGCGCTCGCGGGGGCTCCAGGTCCTGGGGGCCACCTTCGTGGCGACGGGAGCGATCTTCGGGGCCGTGGACGTGGTGACCGTGGCCTTCGCCGAGGAGCGCGGGCACAAGTCCGCGGCCTCCCTGGTGCTGGCCGTCTACGCGCTCGGCTCCTGTCTCGCCGGCGCGGTGTTCGGGCTGCTGCACCTGAAGGGGAGGCCCGCGACCAGGTGGCTGGTGGGTGTCGTCGCGATGGCCGTGAGTATGATCCCCCTCCAACTGGCCGGGAACCTTCCGTTGCTGGCCGTGGCGCTCTTTGTCGCGGGCCTCGCCGTCGCACCGACGATGGTCACCACCATGGCCCTCGTCGAAGCGCACGTACCGCGCACCAAGCTGACCGAGGGCATGACCTGGACCAGTACCGGGCTCGCGGTCGGAGTGGCGCTGGGCTCCTCGGCCGCCGGCTGGGTGGTCGACGCCGCCGGGGCGAAGGCGGGGTACGCGGTGCCCGTCGCGGCGGGAGCGTTCGCGGCGGTGGTGGCGTTCCTGGGATATCGCCGGCTGGCCGGGCCGGCTACGACGGGAGGGCGCGGGGAAGATGACCGACACCTACGCACGGACGAAGACGAGCACGTGGCATAACTGGGCGGGCACCGTCACCGCCCGTCCCGTCCGCACCGAGTCCCCCGCTTCCGTGGAGGAGCTCGCGGAGGTGGTGCGCCGGGCCGGCGCGGACGGCCTGAAGGTGAAGCCGGTCGGTTCGGGCCACTCCTTCACGGCGACGGCCGCCACCGACGGGGTGCTGATACGCCCCGACCTGCTGACCGGGATACGGGACATCGACCGCGAGGCGATGACCGTGACGGTGGAGGCCGGGACTCCGCTCAAGCGGCTCAACACCGCACTGGCTCGCGAAGGCCTGTCGCTCACCAACATGGGCGACATCATGGAGCAGACCATCGCCGGGGCCACCTCCACCGGCACGCACGGCACGGGCCGGGACTCCGCGTCGATATCCGCCCAGATCCGGGCGTTGGAGCTGGTGACCGCCGACGGCACCGTGCTGGTCTGCTCGGCCGAGCAGAACCCGGAGATCTTCGCCGCGGCGCGGATCGGGCTCGGCGCCCTCGGGGTGATCACCGCCCTGACCCTGGCCGTGGAGCCGATCTTCCTGCTGACCGCCCGCGAGGAGCCGATGAGCTTCGACCGGGTCGCCTCGGACTTCGACGCGCTCGTGGCCGAGAACGAGCACTTCGAGTTCTACTGGTTCCCGCACACCGGGAACTGCACCACCAAGCGCAACAACCGCAGCGCCGGACCGGCCGCCCCGCCCGGGAAGGTGAGCAGCTGGATCGACGACGAACTGCTGTCCAACGGGGTCTTCCAGGTCGCCTGTTCGCTCGGCCGCGCGGTCCCGGCGACGATCCCCTCGATGGCCAGGCTCTCCAGCCGGGCGCTGTCCGCGCGTACGTACACCGACATCCCGTACAAGGTCTTCACCAGCCCGCGCCGGGTGCGGTTCGTGGAGATGGAGTACGCCGTGCCGCGCGAGCAGGCGGTGGCGGCGCTGCGGGAGGTGAAGGCCATGGTCGAACGCTCTCCGCTGAAGATCAGCTTCCCGGTCGAGGTACGCACCGCTCCGGCCGACGACATGACCCTGTCGACCGCGTCGGGCCGGGACAGCGCGTACATCGCCGTCCACCTGTACCGGGGCACGCCCCACCGCTCGTACTTCACCGCGGTCGAGCGGATCATGACCGCGCACGCGGGCCGGCCCCACTGGGGCAAGATCCACACCCGGGACGCGGCCTACTTCTCCGAGGTCTACCCGCGCTTCGGCGAATTCACCGCCCTGCGCGACCGGCTGGACCCGCACCGCATGTTCGGCAACGACTACCTGCGGCGCGTGCTCGGCGACTGAGTCCGCACGGCTCCCGGTACGCGCCTGGGCCCCGGCCCTCTCCGGTGGGAGGGGGCCGGGGCCCAGGCGCGTCGCACGTCCGGTGCTCCGGTCAGCCGGCGTCGTCGGCGGGCGGGCCCTGCTCGCCCTGCCCGGGGTCGGCGCCCGTGTCGCCGGTCGGGGGCGCGCCGGTGTCCGGGTCGCCGGGGACCGAGGGGGCGGTCTGCGTCGGGGCGGGCGCGGTCTCGCCGGCGGTCCCGGAGGGCGTCGGGGTGGGGGTGGGCCCGGTGGTGGGCCTCTCGCTCCCGGTCCCCGTACCGGGGTCCGGGCTCGTGCCGCCGCCGCCGTCGCCGCCGTCCGTGGCGGGAGCCGAACCGGTGGAGTCGCCGGGGGACGGCCGGCGGTCGTCCGCTCCGCCGTCCCGGCCGGTGTCCCCGGAGGGCGCGGGGTCGGCGGGGCCGGAGTCCCGGTCGCCGCCGCCGCGCACCACGGAGCTGAGGGTGGTGCCCTGGCCGCCGCTGAGGTCGTTGCCCGAGATGACCTCGAACACGGTGATCCCGCCCATGGAGACGGCGAAGACGGCGGCGGCCGCGAGCGCGGGCCGCTTCCAGCCGCGCAGCCGGGTGCCGTGCGTCACGCCCTCGCCGAACTCCTCGTCGGGACCGGCCGGGGCCGTCCCGCCCTGCGGTACCAGCCGCGTGCGGTCACCGTCCCGCCGCAGCATCCGCGTACGGTCGTCCTCGGCTCCGATACCGCGTGCGGGGCCTTTGCCCGGCGGCGGGACGCGGAGCATCCGGGTCCGCGCGTCACCGAGGTCGAGCAGTTGGGTGCGGTCCGGGTCCGCGACGGGGGCGAGCAGTTGCGTGCTCTCCGCGTCCGGGACCACCTCCGGGACCGCCCCCGGGTCCACCGTCGGCAGCACGGTGGTGGCGTCCTCGGCGGGCTCCGGGCCCGGTCCGGTCCGCCGTTCCGCGGCGGACCTGCGCCCGGCGGGCGTCGTCTCCTTGGTGTGCACCGTCACCTGGCGGCCCTCCGGATGGACCACCTGGACCGTCACCTCGCGGATCTGCTCGCCCGTACGGCGGAAGAAGTGCTGGAAGACCGAGCCGCCGCAAGTGGCGACGACGCTCATCACGCCCGCCCCGGCGATCGTGCCGTACACCCCCAGTTGTGAGGCGGCCACCGCTGCCGCCACGGCGGCCACAGCGCTCCCGGCGACCTGCGGGAGACTCAGATCTATGCGCTTTTCCTTCTGTTCTGCGTCGCTTTCCGGCTTCTGAACCATTACCAGCCCCTGCTTGACATCTCTCCCACCATGCACCAGGAAGGGACAAATGAGCGAAGCGGATAGTTCCGTTTCCGGCGATTGTGTGAAGCACAACACGCATCAGGGGCATTTCGCGGTGAACCGGGTACGTCAACTCCCGCACCCCCCGAGAACTTCGGCGGCGCGCCGGTCCACCCCGGTGGCCCGAATGGAGTACTGTGACGAGCCCTGGGGCGGACTCCGACGTGGGATTCCGCAGCCACCGGAGGGGGCCGACGGCGGCACCCGAGCCGGTGGTTTCAAGGCATCGCGCGGATGCCCGCTGCACAAGGCGGCCAAATCGGTCACTTTGGGTCGCAATGGGCAACCGTGCCATGGTGGCACACCAGGACGAGCGCCCGACACGCCGGGCAACTTGGCAAGGTTGTGGCAGGCTGCACCCGGGCAGGTCACACTCGACTAGCGGAAGCAGCGACGCACGTGACGTCGGCAGGCACCACCCGGGAGGTCCCCATGCCCGAACTGCGTGTCGTGGCCGTCTCCAACGACGGCACACGACTGGTGCTCAAGGCTGCGGACAGCACGGAGTACACGCTTCCGATCGATGAGCGGCTGCGCGCCGCCGTGCGCAACGACCGCGCCCGGCTCGGCCAGATCGAGATCGAGGTGGAGAGCCACCTCCGGCCGCGCGACATCCAGGCCCGCATACGAGCCGGCGCCTCCGCCGAGGAGGTCGCCCAGTTCGCGGGCATCCCCGTCGACCGTGTACGCCGCTTCGAGGGCCCCGTGCTCGCGGAGCGCGCCTTCATGGCCGAGCGGGCCCGGAAGACTCCTGTGCGCCGTCCCGGCGAGAACACCGGCCCCCAGCTCGGCGAGGCGGTGCAGGAGCGCCTCCTGCTGCGCGGTGCCGACAAGGAAACCGTCCAGTGGGATTCCTGGCGCCGCGACGACGGCACCTGGGAGGTCCTGCTCGTCTACCGGGTCGCGGGCGAACCGCACTCGGCGAGCTGGACGTACGACCCGCCCCGGCGGTTGGTCCAGGCCGTGGACGACGAGGCGCGCTCGCTGATCGGCGAGACCGACGACGCCGCCCCCGAGCCCAGCTTCCCGTTCGTGCCCCGGATCGCCCGGCTGCCGCGCGACCGGCCGCTGGACCGCGGCCTCGACCGGCAGATCGACCGCGACCGCCCGCTGGACCGGGCCCTGGACCGGCAGATCGAGCGGCCCGCCCCGGTCGCCGAGCCCGAGGAGTACGTGAGCGGCGCCTCGGCCGGTGAGCGCGATTCGCTGACCAGTCTGCTGGAGGCGGTGCCGAGCTTCCGCGGCGACATGGTGGTGCCCGAGCGGCCCCCGCAGCCCGAGCCGCCCGCGCTGGAAGCGGCGGAGGAGGCGGAGGCGGACGAGCCGCCGGCCGCGGCCGCTTCGGCCGGAGCGGGGTCGGCGTACGCGGATGTGCTGATGCCCCGGGCGGTGGCCGGCCACCGGGACCGGCTGACCGGGACGACGGACCGTCAGGCCGAGGCGGACGGGGTGCGGCCGGGCCGCCGGGCCGCGGTGCCGAGCTGGGACGAGATCGTCTTCGGCACCCGGCGCAAGAAGCAGGACTGAGCGGGAATGACGACCGGCGGGGGGGGGGGGGGCGGCGGGGGGGGCGGGGGCGCCCCCCCCCCCCCCCGGGGGGGGGGGGGGGGGGGCCCGGGGGGGGGCCCCCCCCGGCCCCCCCCCGGCCCCCCCCCCCCCCCCCCCCCCCCCCGCCCCCGGCCCCCCCCCCCCCGGGGGGGGGGGGCGGGGGCCCGCCCCCCCGCCCCGCCCCCCCCCCCTCGTCGTCGGGTGCCGCGGGGTTACCGGGGCTCGGGCCCCGTGGCGACCGGCCGGGAGGGGTCCGAGGACCACTCGGACCAGGAGCCGGGGTAGAGGACGCCCGTGAAGCCCGCGATCTCCAGGGCCAGCACCTGGTGCGCGCCGGAGACGCCGGAACCGCAGTAGACGCCCACGCCCTCGGGGCTGCCCTCCGCGCCCAGTCCGGCGAACCGTGCGGCGAGCCGCTCGGCCGGCAGGAAGCGCCCGTCCGTGTCGACGTTCTCGGTGGTCGGCGCGGAGACGGCGCCGGGGATGTGGCCGCCGACCCGGTCGATCGGCTCCACGTCGCCCCGGTAGCGCTCCGCCGCCCGTGCGTCGAGCAGCAGACCCGACCGGGCGAAGGCCGCCGCGCTGTCCGCGTCCAGGGTGGGCAGGGCCCCGGGCTTCGGCCGGAAATCGCCCTCGGCGGGGTGCGGTACCTCGGTGGAGAGGTCGCCCGTCCAGGCGGCGAGCCCGCCGTCCAGCACGCGTACGTCCCGGTGACCGGCCCAGCGCAGCAGCCACCAGGCCCGCGCCGCGGCCCAGCCCTGGCCGCCGTCGTACACCACGACGGGGGTCTCCTGGCCGACCCCGGCCCGGCGCATCGCGGCCCCGAAGGCCTCCGGGTCGGGGAGGGGGTGGCGGCCGCCCTCGCCCGCCGGGGAGGCGAGCTCCTCGTCGAGGTCGACGAAGACGGCTCCGGGCAGGTGGCCGGCCTCGTAGTCGGCGCGGCCGTGCGGACCGCCGAGCTGCCAGCGGACGTCCAGGACCACGGGCGGCCGCGGCCCGGCCGACTCGCTCGCGTATGCGGATGCGGTGATGATGGGCTTCATGGGCGCCATCCTCGCGCAGTGCACCGGGCGCCCGTAACCACAGCGGGCAGGACGGCCGACGGGAATCCGGCCGTCCTTCGTCGAGTACCGGGACGACGCGGCGCGGCCGGTACGCTCTCCGCCCTGCGGGGTGCGAGCATCTGCACGGGGCACGCGGGCCCCGCCCCGACCCGGGGCGGCGCCCCCGCCCCCTTCCCCCGTAAGGCCACCACAACGGTCCGAGGAGAGAAAGAACGATGACCGAGGCCCCCGCCCGGCGTACGCCCGGAACACCTTGCTGGGTGAGTCTGATCGTGCACGGTCTGACCACGACCCAGCAGTTCTACGGAGCCCTGTTCGACTGGGAGTTCCTGCCGGGTCCCGAGCAGCTGGGCCCCTATGTCCGCGGGCTGCTGCACGGCGAGGAGGTCGCGGGCATCGGCCAGCTGCCGCCCGACCGGCCTCTCCCCATCGCCTGGACCACCTACCTCGCCACGGACGACGCCGACGCCACCGCGGAGGCCGTCCGCTCCTGCGGCGGGACGGTCGCGGTCGGTCCGCTGGACGCGGGCGAGGCGGGGCGGCTCGCCATCGCGTCGGACCCGAGCGGGGCGGTCTTCGGCATCTGGCAGGGGTCGGAGCACATCGGCGCGATGACGGCGGGGGTGCCCGGCACCCCCGTCTGGAACGAGCTGGTGACGCGGGAGACCTCGACGGTCGCGAAGTTCTACCAGACGGTCTTCGGCTACGAGACGGAGGCGGTCCTCTCGGCCGACTTCGACTACCAGACTCTGCACCTGGACGGTGTCCCGGTGGCGGCGCTGCACGGGGTGGGCCACGCGCTGCCGCGCGACCGGGGGCCGCACTGGATGACGTACTTCGAGGTCGCCGACACCGATCTGGCGGCCGTTCGGGTGGTGGAGCTGGGCGGCCGCGTCCTGCAGCCGCCGCGGGAGGCTTCGAGCGGCCGGCTGGCGACGGTCGCCGACCCGGAGGGCGCCGTGTTCACCATCGTCAGGTCGAACGGGAGCGACGCGTTCGGCCGGTGAGGGCCGGGCGTACCGGGCCGCCGCCCGCGTAGGACCGGGCGGGGCGGGGGCGGGGGCGCGCCGAGCGGCCCCGCCCCCGCCTTCCGCCTCAGGCCGCCGTGTGCAGCGGGACCGTGAGCTGCTTGAGCCAGGTGCCGGTGGAGAAGTCGCGGGCCTTGATGACCACCGTGCGCGGGCCCACCTCGACCTGGAGGCCCTGGTTGAACGTGCCGCCCACCGCGACCTCACCGCCCTTGCCGTCGTCCGTCCAGCCCGTCTGGACCGCAGAGGTGTTCACGACGGTGAAGCCGTCGAGGTTGGCCGTGCCGGGAACGACCCTGCGGACCGCCCAGTCCGACAGGTTGAGGTCCCAGTGGGTGTGGCCGGAGAAGAGGAACACGTCCTTGTGGCGGCCGAGGATCGACAGGAGCCGGTCGGGCTGGAGGTAGTCCCCCAGGTAGAGCTTGTTGCGGGTGCCCGACACGGTGTTGGGCAGGGGGTGGTGGGTCAGCACCATGACGGGCTTGCGCCGCCGCGCCCAGTGGGCGAGCCGGTCCTCCAGCCAGGCGAACTGCGCGTCGCTGATCCACACCTCGTCCCACAGCTTCGCGTCGTGGTAGTGGGCGTAGCGCTCGGTCCCGAGGGTCAGGACGGGGACTCCTCCGAACGACGCCTCCGTGTAGACCTTGTTCCGCCCCGCGAAGTTGTAGAAGCTGCGGAAGAGCGAGTCCTCCGTGGTGCCGTTGGGCCAGGTGTCCTGGGCGAGCGTGTTCGGGTCGCTGTACTTGGGGACGTAGAACTCGTGGTTGCCGATGGCCCACGCGAGGTTCCGGGGGTGCCGGTGCCGCTGGAGGGTGCGGCGGACCTCGGCGTACTCGAAGTCGTAGCCCCGGGGGGTGATGTCACCGGCGATGCCCAGCCCGGCGCTGTCGGGGTTGATCCGGTGCAGATCGTCGAGCGCCTTGCCGAAGTCGGCCAGGTCACCCTGGATATCGCTGATGATGTTGAACCGCACCGTCCGGCCGTCGCCGTGGCGGCCGCGCCCGTCGTGCTCCGGGGCGGCCGCGGCCGGCGGGGCCGCCAGGGCGGCGCCGGCCGTGAGCGCCCCGCCCGCCAGGAGTGAGGCGCGGCCCGTCGTGGCCATGAACGATCTGCGATCCATCGGTGGTTACTTCCTTCGTGGTGCGCCCCCGGACGGGGTTCGGACGAGGGAAGCCTGATCCACTGCGGTGACGTCTCGGCGTGGGCGAGGTGGCCCCGGGCTGAATGCTGGGTGTGCGGACCGGCGGCCCGTACGGCTCAGTCCGAGGAGACCGGCAGGACGTCCGGCGAGAGCACGCCGGCGCGGGCGGAACCGCTCGTCATGCGACGGTAGTGGTGGCGTCGGCACAGCACCTCGTAACCGACCTCGCCCGCTTGCCGGTTGACGTCGCCGACGACGACCTGCGCACCCTCGACGACCATGTCGCCGTCCACCGTACGGGCGTTGTGCGTGGCGCGCGCCCCGCACCAGCAGAGCGCCTCCACCTGGAGCGCCTCTATCCGGTCGGCCAGCTCCATCAGCCGCTGGGAGCCGGGGAACAGCTTGGTGCGGAAGTCGGTGGTGATGCCGAAGGCGAAGACGTCGAGCCCCAGGTCGTCCACGACACGGGCCAGCTGGTCGATCTGCGTCGGGGCGAGGAACTGCGCCTCGTCCACGATCACGTAGTCGACCCGGCCGCCCCGGCTGACCCGGTCCACGATGTGCGCGTAGAGGTCCATGCCCTCCTCGGCCTCGACGGCGTCGGTCACCAGGCCGAGCCGGGAGGAGAGCTTGCCCTCTCCCGCGCGGTCGTCCCGGGTGAAGATCACGCCCTGGAGTCCGCGCGCCGAGCGGTTGTGACCGATCTGCAGGGCCAGCGTGCTCTTTCCGCAGTCCATGGTTCCGGAGAAGAACACCAGCTCGGGCATGAGAGGTCGAGCACCTTTCGGAGGGGTCGGTCGGGGCGGGAGGGTTACGAGCGTACTTCGAGGAGGGGGACGAGCTGTTCCACGGGGGTCAGGGAGCCGTGCACCCCGGCCATCGCGGACTCGTGGGGTTCGTTGACGGAGGCCGTGATGATCACGTCGTCGTGGGCGGCGGCGACCACGTCGCCGATCCGGCCGTGGACCCGCTCGTCGATCACCGGCCCGAACCAGCCGGCGGCGACGGCCTCCTCGCGGCTCGCCACCCAGAACTGCTCGCCGAGCACCTCGCGCCAGACGGCCAGCACGTCGGCCTGGGCGCCCGGCACCGCGTAGACGTGGCGGGCGCGGCCCTCGCCGCCGAGCAGGGCGACGCCCGCGCTCAGCTCCCAGTCCTCGTCGAAGTCGATCCGGGACCGCTCGTCGAACGGGATGTCGATCATGCCGTGGTCGGCGGTGATGTAGAGCGCCGAGCGCGGCGGAAGCTGCTCCGCGAGCCGCCGGGCGAGCCCGTCGACGTACATCAGCTGGCCGCGCCAGGCGTCGGAGTCGGTGCCGAAGCGGTGGCCCTTGCCGTCGACCTCGCTGTAGTACGTGTAGACGAGCGAGCGGTCCCCGGCGGCCAGCCGCTGGGCGGCGACGTCCATGCGCTCCTCGCCGGAGAGCCGGCCGAGGAAGGAGCCGCCGCTGAGCGCGACCTTGGTCAGCGGGGTCTGCTCGAACATCGGCGCGGAGACCTGCGCGGTGCGCACCCCGGCGGCGTCCGCGAGCTGGAAGACCGTGGGGTGGGGCTGCCAGACCTTCGGCTCGGTCCACGGCTTCCACCGGAGCTGGTTCATCAGCGCGCCGGTCCCCGGGTCGCGCACGGTGTAGCCGGGCAGGCCGTGTTCGCCGGGCGGCAGCCCCGTGCCCACCGAGGCGAGCGAGGTCGCGGTGGTGGAGGGGAAGCCCGCGGTGAGCGGACGCCCGGTGCCGCCGCGCGAGGTGGGGAGGAGGGAGTGCAGGAAGGGCGCCTCGTCCGGGTGGGCCTTGATCTGCTCCCAGCCGAGGCCGTCGATCAGGAAGACGCAGTTCCGGTCGGCCGGGGTCAGCTCGGGGATCGCGGCGGTGAACCCCGGCACCTCCTGCCCGGCGACGAGCGTCGGCAGCAGGTCGGCGAGCGAACCGCTGCCGTACTCGGGCACGGGTGCGGTGTCGAGGGCCAGCGGAACGGGGTCCTGCCAGGCGGGCTGCGCCATCAGCGGCCGGCCGCCGCGGTGGCGGCCGTGGCCTCGGAGAGCGACTGGGCGAAGGCGAGGGTCTGGCGCACGGTGTCGGGGCCGTCGCCGGCCTCGCTGACCCGCAGGCTCAGGTCGTCGGCGGTGGAGCTGCCGGTGTAGCCGTGGTCGGCGTCGCAGTCGGTGTCGCCGCAGGCGGCGGGCTCCAGGTCGATGCGGGAGACCGCGCCCCAGCCGATGGTGAGCACGACCTCGCGGGGCAGGGTGCCCGGGACGTACTTCTCCGGGTTGGCGACCACGCGGCTGACCACGACGGAGGAGATCCGCTCCAGCTTGACCGATTCGGTGGAGGTGGTGGCGTACGGCGTCGGGGAGCTGGTGTCGGCGGCCTGCTCGTCGGTGTGGCTGACGATGAACCGGTGCTCGGTCAGGACGAGGACCGTGACGTGGCGGCGGACCTCGTTGGAGTCGAACGTGGTCTCCTGGTGCACCAGGTACGAGGCGACCGGCTCCCCGCCGACGGCGGCCTCCACCGCCTCGGCCACGAGGGCCGGGTAGTAGCCGCTGCGCTCGATCGCCGCGCGCAGCCCCTGGGTCGTCGTACCGGTCTTTGCCATGTGCACCATCCTACGGCGGGCCGGTGGCTGCCGGGGACGCCCCGGCGGCCACCCGCGGTCAGTAATTCGGAAGGCGCCGGGGGCCCAGGTCGCTGCGGGCGGGCGGCGGGGCGAGCCGGACGGCCGCGCCGAGCACGGTCAGCCCGTACGGGGCGACGACGACCGGTTCGAGTGCGACGGAGACCACTTCCGGGTGGTCGTCGACCAGTCGGGAGAGCCGCAGCAGCAGCTCTTCCAGGGCGGCCGTGTCGACCGGGGCCGCACCGCGCCAGCCGAACAGCACCGGGGCCGCCCTGATGGACCGGATCAGCTCGGCGGCGTCGCGGTCGGTGACGGGGACCAGCCGGTGCGCGGTGTCGCCGAGCAGTTCGGAGGGGGCGCCCGCGAGGCCGAAGGAGAGGACGGCCCCGGCGGCCGCGTCGATGGAGGCGCGGACGACCGTGTCCACGCCGCGCGGGGCCATCGCCTGGACGACGGGGAGCAGTTCGGCGGGTTTGCCGAGGAGGCCGGTGAGGTCTCCGTACGCCCGGCGCAGCGCGTCCTCGTCCGCGATGTCGAGGCGGACCCCACCGAGGTCGGCGCGGTGGCGCAGATGGGGCGCGGTGGTCTTGAGGGCGACGGGGTAGCCGAGCCGGGCGGCGGCGGCGACGGCCGCGTCGGGGTCGGGGGCGGGCAGCGTGGGGCGTACGCCGATGCCGTAGCGGCCGAGGAGTTCACGGGCCTCGTCAGGGCCGAGCCGGTGGCCCCGCGGGTCGGGGGCGGCGGCCAGGCGGGCCTCGATCAGGGCAGCGGCCCCCGCCTCGTCGATGGTGTCGTCGAGGAGCTCGGGGACCTTGCCGGGCACGGCCGCCTGCCGTCGCCACTGGGCGTACTTCACGGCCTCCGCCAGGGCCCGTACGGCGCGTTCGGCGGCGGGGTAGGCGGGGATGCGGCCTGGGCGGGGCAGGGGGCCGGGTTCGGGGGCCGGTACTCCCGGGGCGGAGGAGGACGCCGGGGGCGTGGCCGGGGCGCCTGTCGCCGTCCGGGCCGCGGTCGCTGTGCGGCGGGCGGTCGACGCGTCGAGGCCGGCCGTCCCGGGGGGCGGCTGGGCCCCTGCCCGGTCGGTGGCCGCTTCCGGGGGCGCGGTCCGGGGCGCGGCGGGCCGGTGGTGCGGGGCGGCCGTGCTGCTGGCGGCGGCCAGCGCCTCGGCGAGACCGCCCAGCTCGACGTGGACGACGGCCACCGGCTTGGCCGAGCCCCCGGCCACGGCCGTGTGCAGGGCGGCGGCCAGCACCTGCCCGTCGCCGGTCTCCGCCTCTCCGTCCTCCCCCACCCGCGGAATGGCGGTGACGATCACGGCGTCGCAGGTGGCGTCCGCGAGCGCCTCGGCCAGCGCGTCCCGGAAGTCCTGCGGGGAGGCGGCGGTGGTGAGGTCGATCGGCGGGCGCGGGCGCAGCCCCTCGGCGAGGCAGGCGTCGTACGTCAGGAGGCCGAGGGACTCGGAGTTGCCGAGGATGGCGACCCGGGGGCCGGACGGGAGGGGCTGGCCGGCCAGCAGGATGCCGGCGTCGACCATCTCGGTCACGGTGTCGACCCGGATGACGCCGGCCTGGCGCATCAGCGCGGAGACCGTGGCGTCGGGGATACGGCTGACCGGGACGGTGTGGCCGGGCGGGTTGGTTCCGCTGTGCCGGGCGCCCTTCACCACGACGACGGGCTTGACGGCGGCGGTCCGGCGGGCGAGACGGGTGAACTTGCGGGGGTTGCCGAGGGATTCGAGGTAGAGCAGGGCGACGTCGGTGTCCGGGTCCTCGAAGGAGTACTGGAGGAAGTCGTTGCCGGAGACGTCGGCCCGGTTGCCCGCCGAGATGAACGAGGACAGGCCCGCGCCGCGCCGGTGGAGGCCGGAGAGCAGGGCGATGCCGATCGCGCCGGACTGGGTGAAGAGGCCGATCCGGCCGCGTGCGGGCGGTTCGGGGGCGAGCGAGGCGTTCAGCCGGACGGCCTCGGCGGTGTTGATGATGCCGAAGGCGTTGGGGCCGATGATCCGCATGCCGTACGAGCGTGCCTGGCGGACCAGTTCCCGCTGGAGCTCACGGCCCTCGGCGCCCCGCTCGGCGTATCCGGCGGAGACGACGACCAGCCCCTGGACGCCGTGCTCACCGCAGTCGGCGACGGCCTCGGGAACCCGGTGGGCCGGAACGGCGATGACCGCGAGGTCGACCTGCTCCCCGATCTCGCCGAGCGAGCGGTGGGCGGGGACACCGTCGAGCGTGGCCGGGCCCCCGTCGAAGGCGTGGTTCACCGCGTAGGCGCGGCCGGTGTACCCGGCGGCGAGGAGGTTGCGCAGGATCGTGCGTCCCACCCCGCCGGGGGCGCGGCCGGTGCCGATGACGGCGACGGAGCCGGGGGCGAGGAGGCGCTGCACCGATCGGGCCTCGGCGCGCTGTTCGCGGCCGCGCTGGACGGCGAGGGACTTCTCGGTGGGTTCGAGGTCGAGGGTGAGGTGGACGGAGCCGTCCTCGAAACTGCGGCGCTGGGTGTAGCCGGCGTCCCGGAACACCTTGATCATCTTGTTGTTGGCGGGGAGCACCTCGGCGGCGAACCGCCGGATGCCGCGCTCCCGGGCGACCGCGGCGATGTGTTCGAGCAACGCCGAGGCGACGCCCCGCCCCTGATGGGCGTCCTGGACGAGGAAGGCGACCTCGGCCTCGTCGGCGGGGGCGGAGGCGGGGCGGCCCCGGTCGTCGATGCGGTCGTAGCGGACCGTTCCGATGAACTCGCCGCCGATCGTGACCGCCAGCCCCACCCGGTCGACGTAGTCGTGATGGGTGAAGCGGTGCACGTCACGGTCGGATAGCCGGGGGTACGGGGCGAAGAAGCGGTAGTACTTCGACTCGTCGGACACCTGCTCGTAGAAGCTGACCAGTCGCTCGGCGTCGTCCGTGGTGATCGGCCTGATGCGCGCGGTGCCGCCGTCGCGGAGCACCACGTCCGCTTCCCAGTGGTCGGGGTACGCGTGATGCGGACTCTGCTCGGGCATGGGCTCCATGCGCAAAGCCTACGGCGGGGGCCCCGGTCGCGGGGGCTCCGGCGCCGGGGCAGTCTGAGGAGCCCCGAACCGGGGCGTCCGGAGCCCCGGCCGGACAGGAGGCGGCCGGGCACAGCACCACGCACTGCATGAGAGACTGGTCTAGACAACCGTTGATATGTGAAGGGCAGAACCATGGCTGAGCGCCGCGTAAACGTCGGTTGGGCCGAGGGCCTGCACGCCCGCCCCGCTTCCATCTTCGTCCGGGCCGCCACGGCGTCCGGCGTCCCCGTGACGATCGCCAAGGCCGACGGCAACCCGGTGAACGCCGCCTCCATGCTCGCCGTGCTGGGCCTGGGCGCGCAGGGCGGCGAGGAGATCGTGCTCGCCTCCGACGCAGACGGTTCCGAAGCCGCGCTGGACCGGCTGGCGAAGCTGGTCGCCGAGGGGCTGGAAGAGCTTCCCGAGACCGTCTGACCCTTTTTTCCCGGCCGCGCCTTTCGGTCGGACACGGATGCGCGAAAGAGCCGTGATCCCCTGAGGGGATCACGGCTCTTTCGCGCGCGGGGAAAGGCGTCGGGTCAAAAAATCCGGAAGGGCGGGCAACACGAAGCTCTTTCCCTCTTTCTCTTCTCCCTTTATACGCATTCCCTGTCAACGGCGGATTTCTGCGGTGTTTACGCCGTGTTGCGAAGCGCTCACGCGGGCGGGCGGGGTGCGGCGACCCGGGAGAGGCGGGTGGCGCAGTCGGTGGGTCCCGGCGACGCGTTCGGCGTGCCGGGCGCCGAGGGCCCTCGCCCGCTCCGCGTCGCCCCGCGCCACGGCGTCCACGATCGCCCCGCGCTCGACCCAGTAATCGACCGGGCGGTCCGGCCGGTCGACCGTGTACATCCAGGCGATCTTGTAGCGGAGCTGGGTGAGCAGCGCGATGAGGCCGGGGCTGCCGGACGCCTGGGCGAGGGTCTCGTGGAACCAGCCGCCCAGGGCGCGCACGTCCTCGCCCTCACCCCGTCCGGCCCGCTCCTGTCCCAGCCTGACCAGGCCCCGCAGCACCTTGAGATGAGCCTCCGTACGGCGGCGGGCGGCGCGTGCCGCGCTCAGCGGCTCCAGGAGCGTCCGCATCTCCAGGAGGTCGGCCGCCTCCTGCGCGTCGAGCTCGGCGACACAGGCGCCGGCATGTCTGCGGATGACCACGAAACCCTCGGACTCCAGCGTGCGCAGGGCTTCGCGGACCGGGACGCGGGAGACTCCGTGACGGCGGGCCAGCAGCTCCTCGGTGAGGCGGCTTCCGGGGGCGTGGACACCGGAGACGATGTCGTCACGCAGGGCCCTGCATACCGAATGCGCGGGAATGCGCATGTCCGAACCTCCGTCTCGATCCCCGCAAAACGCGGCCGTCCGACGTCTGTTCCGCGACTCTAGGGCAATCCGCCGGAATTTCCGATGGCGATCCGGAATGCAGAGATGTCTTTGACGCCTTCGGGGCGGAATGGCCGAAGGCCCCGGCGCACGCCGGGGCCTTCGGGAGGGATCGCGCGGAAAGGCGTCAGACGTTCACGCCGTGGGAGCGCAGATAGCCGACCGGGTCCATGTCGGAGCCGTAGTC
Source organism: Streptomyces sp. NPDC017448 (assembly GCF_044330565.1). NCBI lineage: Bacteria > Bacillati > Actinomycetota > Actinomycetes > Kitasatosporales > Streptomycetaceae > Streptomyces > Streptomyces sp. NPDC017448. Next base: position 526,965 of record NZ_JBIRLM010000002.1, read on the forward strand.
GGGGGTGGTGCGGGCCTCGAAGTGCAGGTGCGGGCCGGTGGAGTTGCCGGTGGAGCCGGAGAGGCCGATCTGCTGGCCGGAGGAGACGCTCTGGCCGACGGAGACGCCGATCGAGGAGAGGTGGCCGTACTGGGTGTACGTGCCGTCCGCCATCCGGAGCACGATGTTGTTGCCGTAGGCGCCGCCCCAGCCGGCCTCGACGACCGTACCGGCGCCGACCGCGACGACGGAGCTGCCGGAGGCGGCCATGAAGTCCACGCCGGAGTGGCTGCCGGACGACCAGAGCGAACCGCCGCTCTTGTAGCCGGTGGTGACGTGGGATCCGGCGACCGGGAGGTGGAAGGCGTTGAGGCGGGCGCGCTCGGCGGCACGGGCGGCGCGGGCCTTCTCCGCGCGGACCTCCTTGGCGCGGGCCTCGGCCTTGCGCTCGGCCTCCGCCTTCGCCTTGGCCTCGGCGGCGGCCCGGGCCTTCGCCCGGGCGGCCTCGTCGGCCTGCCTCTTCTGGGCGTCGGCCTGCGCGTCGATCCGGTCCGCGAGCGTGGCGTTGAGCTCGACGGCCTGGGAGAGACCGGTCTCGGTGACCTTGGCGGCCTCGGTGTCCGCGGCGAGCGCCGGAGTGGACAGCGAGCCGATGACGCCGGTGGTGGCCAGGGTCGCGATGCCGGCGGCCCGGACGCTCCGGCGCGTGAGACGGCTCGGGGCACGGTGCTTCCCGGTGGCACGGGTGAACGCCATGGAGGGGCTGTTCCTTTCCTTCCTTCTCGCCTACCGGGTTAGCTGACGGGTTCGGAGCAGGAAGGTCTCCTACGGAGTCCCGTACCGGTTCACGGCTCGGGCCTCCGATTCACCCCAGGGACTGCGATGGGTCCCCGGCTCCCCAGGCTCGCGCCTGACGGGGACTCGGCGATGGCTGCCCGGCGCCACGGACGCGGCACAAAGGTGGCGGACAGCCGAGCCGACGCTAGGCGGGCGGGCTCCCCCGCGCCAAACGGTGCGGCGGATGTGTCACGCATCCCACAGGCCAGACAGCCACATATCATCCTGAAAGCGCCTGAAGCTAAACAAAGGGACAAAAGGCATGGACCCCGACGAAGTGCCTTCCGTCGGGGTCCAGTTCACGGCGGTGCGCCGCAGGAGGCGTCAGCCGGCGACGACCGACACCTCGCCGATGCCGAGCGCCTTCACGGGCTCCTCGATCTGCGCCGCGTCCCCCACGAGGACGGTGACGAGCCGGTCGACCGGGAACGCGTTGACCACGGCGGCGGTCGCCTCCACGGTGCCGGTCTCGGCGAGCCGGGCGTAGAGGTGGGCCTGGTAGTCGTCGGGGAGGTGCTGCTCGACCTGGTCGGCCAGCGTGCTCGCGACGGAGGCGGCGGTCTCGAACTTCAGCGGGGCGACGCCCACCAGGTTCTGCACGGCCGTCTCGCGCTCGGCGTCGGTCAGCCCCTCGGCGGCCAGCGTCCGCAGGACCTTCCAGAGGTCCTCCAGCGCCGGTCCGGTGGACTCCGTGTCCACCGAGCCGCTGATCGCGAGCATGGCGGCGCCGCCCGAGTCGGGGCCGGAGGAGCGCAGCACCTGGGCGAAGGCGCGCACCCCGTAGGTGTAGCCCTTCTCCTCGCGCAGCACCCGGTCCAGCCGGGAGGTGAGGGTGCCGCCCAGGCAGTAGGTGCCGAGCACCTGGGCGGGCCAGACGCGCTCGTGCCGGTCGGCGCCGATCCGGCCGATGAGCAGCTGGGTCTGGACCGCGCCGGGGCGGTCCACGATGACCACGCGGGCGGTGTCGTCCGCGGTGATCGGCGGCACCGGGCGGGTCTGTCCGGCGTTGCCCGTCCAGTCTCCGAGGGTCTCCGCGAGCAGCGCGTCCAGATCGATGCCGGTGAGGTCGCCGACGATGACGGCCGTGGCGGTGGACGGGCGGACGTGCGCGTCGAAGAAGGCGCGCACGGCGGCCGCGTCGATCCGCCGGACCGTCTCCTCGGTGCCCAGCCGCGGCCGGGACATCCGGGAGGTGGCCGGGAACAGCTCCTTGGAGAGCTGCTTGGCGGCGCGCCGGGACGGGTTGGCCCGCTCGTGCGGGATCTCGTCGAGCCGGTTGCCGACGAGGCGCTCGATCTCGCTCTCGGCGAAGGCCGGGGCCCGCAGCGCCTCGGCGACCAGCCCGAGGGCCTTGGCCAGCCGGGAGGCCGGGACCTCCAGGGAGACCCGGACGCCGGGGTGGTCCGCGTGCGCGTCGAGCGTGGCGCCGCAGCGCTCCAGCTCGGCGGCGAACTCCTCGGCGCTGTGCTTGTCGGTGCCCTCCGAGAGCGCCCGCGACATGATCGTGGCCACGCCGTCCAGGCCCTCGGGCTCGGCCTCCAGCGGCGCGTCCAGGAAGATCTCCACCGCGACGACCTGCTGGCCGGGGCGGTGGCAGCGCAGCACGGTCAGCCCGTTGGGGAGCGCGCCGCGCTCGGGGGCCGGGAAGGCCCAGGGGCGGGCCGTGCCGGGGGTGGGCTGCGGGTGGAACTCCATGGCTACTCCAGTCACGGCGGCGTCGCTCACTTGGCCGCCCCCTCGTGCGCGTCGTCGGTGCCCTCGTCGGCCTGCTCGGCGTCGGCCTCCCCGGCCGGCTCGACGGGCTCGTAGACCAGCACGGCCCGGTTGTCGGGGCGCAGGGCCGCCGCGGCCGCCGCGCGCACCTCCTCGGCGGTGACGTCCAGGACCCGGCCGACGGCGGTCAGGGCGAGCTGGGGGTCGCCGAACAGGACGGCGTAACGGCACAGTTCGTCGGCGCGGCCGGCGACCGTGCCGAGCCGGTCCAGCCACTCGCGCTCCAGCTGCGCCTGGGCCCGCTCCATCTCCTCCGGGGTCGGGCCCTCGGCGGCGAACCGGGCCAGCTCCTCGTCCACGGCGGCCTCGATCTGCGCCACCTCCGCGCCGCCGGACGTCTTCACGTCCAGCCAGCCGAGCGAGGGGGCGCCGGCGAGCCGCAGCAGTCCGAAGCCCGCCGCCACCGCCGTGCGGTCGCGGCGGACCAAGCGGTTGTGCAGCCGGGAGGACTCGCCGCTGCCCAGCACCGTGAGCGCCAGATCGGCGGCGTCGCAGGCGCGGGTGCCGTCGTGGGGCAGGCGGTAGGCGGCCATCAGGGCGCGGGCGGGGACCTCGGCGGTGACCACCTCGCGCCGCTCCTCGCCGATGGTCTCGGGCAGCGTCCCGTCGCGCGGCGGCTGCTTGCCGTCGTGGGAGGGGATGGAGCCGAAGTACTTCTCGATCCAGGCGAGGGTCTGCTCGGGGTCGATGTCGCCGACCACCGAGAGCACCGCGTTGTTGGGCGCGTAGTACGTACGGAAGAACGCGCGGGCGTCCTCCAGCGTGGCCGCGTCCAGGTCGGCCATGGAGCCGATCGGGGTGTGGTGGTAAGGGTGGCCCTCGGGGTAGGAGAGGGCGGTCAGCCGCTCGAACGCGGTGCCGTAGGGCACGTTGTCGTAGCGCTGGCGCCGCTCGTTCTTGACGACGTCGCGCTGGTTCTCCATGGACTCCTCGTCGAGGGCGTCGAGGAGGGAGCCCATGCGGTCGGCCTCCAGCCAGAGCGCGAGCTCCAGCTGGTGGGTGGGCATGGTCTCGAAGTAGTTGGTCCGCTCGAAGCTGGTGGTCCCGTTGAGCGAGCCGCCGGCCCCCTGGACCAGCTCGAAGTGGCCGTTCCCCTTGACCTGGCCCGAGCCCTGGAACATCAGGTGCTCGAAGAGGTGAGCCAGGCCGGTGCGGCCCTCGACCTCGTGGCGTGAGCCGACGTCGTACCAGAGGCAGACCGCGGCGACCGGGGTCAGATGGTCCTCGGAGAGCACCACACGCAGGCCGTTGGCCAGGCGGTGCTCGGTCGCTGTCAAGCCGCCGGAGCCGGCCTGTGCGGTGGCCGTGTGACCCATGGGCATGTACGTCCCTTCGATCGCGATGCTGGTCTTCCTGCCAGACCTGCCACTCTAAGCAAGCGCACCGGTGCCTGGCGAAGTTCCCGTTCCGCGGATGTTTCCGTCGATGGTGTCGCGGACGCCCCCGCGGGCGGCCCGCCCCGGCCGCTTCGGACGGGTCGAGGTCGGCGTTGTCAGTCCGGAGGTCCACAATGGAGCGCGTCAGCAGCTCGTGTCGCACCGAACAAGCTCAGGTCGCCCGAACAGAATCCGTGAAGGAGTCGCAGCCGCGATGGCCCGCCGTAGCACGAAGACCCCGCCGCCGGACGACTTCGAGGAGAAGATCCTCGACATCGACGTCGTCGACGAAATGCAGGGCTCCTTCCTCGAGTACGCGTACTCGGTGATCTACTCCAGGGCCCTGCCCGACGCCCGCGACGGCATGAAGCCGGTGCACCGCCGCATCGTGTCCCAGATGAACGAGATGGGACTGCGCCCCGACCGCGGCTACGTGAAGTGCGCCCGCGTCGTCGGCGAGGTGATGGGCAAGCTGCACCCCCACGGCGACGCCTCGATCTACGACGCGCTCGTGCGGATGGCGCAGCCCTTCTCGATGCGGCTGCCCCTGGTCGACGGCCACGGCAACTTCGGTTCGCTCGGCAACGACGACCCGCCGGCCGCCATGCGGTACACCGAGTGCCGGATGGCCGACGCCACCTCGCTGATGACCGAGGCGATCGACGAGGACACCGTCGATTTCCAGTCGAACTACGACGGCCAGGAGCGCGAGCCGGTCGTCCTCCCGGCCGCCTACCCCAACCTCCTGGTCAACGGCGTGTCCGGGATCGCCGTGGGCATGGCCACCAACATGCCCCCGCACAATCTGGGCGAGGTCATCGCCGCCGCCCGGCACCTGATCAAGCACCCGGGCGCCGACGTCGAGACGCTGATGCGCTTCGTTCCCGGCCCCGACCTGCCCACCGGCGGCCGTATCGTCGGCCTCTCCGGCATCAAGGACGCGTACACGGCGGGCCGCGGCACGTTCAAGATCCGCGCCACCGTCGCCGTGGAGAACGTGACGGCCCGCCGCAAGGGCCTCGTCGTCACCGAACTCCCCTTCGCCGTCGGCCCGGAGAAGGTGATCTCCAAGATCAAGGACCTGGTCTCGGCGAAGAAGCTCCAGGGCATCGCCGACGTCAAGGACCTCACCGACCGGGCGCACGGCCTGCGGCTGGTCATCGAGGTGAAGAACGGCTTCGTCCCGGAAGCGGTGCTGGAACAGCTCTACAAGCTGACGCCGATGGAGGAGTCCTTCGGCATCAACAACGTGGCGCTGGTCGACGGCCAGCCCCTCACCCTGGGCCTCAAGGAGCTGCTGCAGGTCTACCTCGACCACCGCTTCGAGGTCGTGCGGCGGCGCAGCGAGTTCCGCCGCACCAAGCGGCGCGACCGGCTGCACCTGGTCGAGGGCCTGCTCGTCGCGCTCCTCGACATCGACGAGGTCATCCGGATCATCCGGGACAGCGACAACTCGGCGCAGGCGAAGGAGCGTCTGATGGCGCACTTCTCGCTGAGCGAGATCCAGACCCAGTACATCCTGGACACGCCGCTGCGCCGGCTCACCCGGTTCGACCGGATCGAGCTGGAGGCCGAGCGGGACAAGCTCACCTCCGAGATCGAGGCGCTGACCGCGATCCTGGAGTCGGACACGGAGCTGCGCAAGCTGGTCTCCACCGAGCTGGCCGCCGTGGCGAAGAAGTTCGGCACGGACCGGCGCACGGTGCTGCTGGAGTCGGCGGGTTCGCAGATCGCGTCCGTGCCGCTGGAGGTGGCGGACGACCCGTGCCGGGTGCTGCTCTCCTCCACCGGGCTGCTGGCCCGTACGGCCAACGCGGAGCCGGTCGAGGCCTCCGAGGACGCCCGGCGGACCAAGCACGACGTGATCGTGTCGGCGGTGGCGGCGACGGCCCGCGGCGACGTCGGAGCGGTGACGTCCAAGGGCCGGCTGCTGCGGCTCTCGGTGATCGACCTGCCGCAGCTCCCGGACACCCACGCCGAGCCGAACCTCTCGGGCGGGGCCCAGATCTCCGAGTTCCTCACGCTGGAGGCGGACGAGGAGCTGATCTGCCTCACCACCCTGGACGAGTCCTCGCCGGGCCTCGCGATCGGCACCCTGCAGGGCGTGGTGAAGCGCGTGGTGCCGGACTACCCGGCCAACAAGGACGAGTTGGAGGTCATCACCCTCAAGGACGGTGACCGGATCGTCGGGGCGACCGAGCTGCGCACGGGCGAGGAGGACCTGGTGTTCATCACCTCCGACGCCCAGTTGCTCCGCTATCCGGCGGCTTCGGTGCGTCCGCAGGGCCGCCCCGCCGGAGGCATGGCGGGCGTCAAGCTGACGGCGGGGGCCGAGGTGCTGTCCTTCACGGCGGTGGACCCGGCGTCCGAGGCGATCGTGTTCACGGTGGCCGGTTCGCACGGCACGCTGGACGACTCGGTGCTGACGTCCAAGCTCACTCCGTTCGACCAGTATCCGCGCAAGGGCCGGGCCACCGGCGGGGTGCGCTGCCAGCGGTTCCTGAAGGGCGAGGACGTCCTGGTCTTCGCCTGGGCGGGCGCGGCCCCGGCACGGGCCGCGCAGAAGAACGGCGCCCCGGCGAAGCTGCCGGAGCCGGACCCGAGGCGGGACGGTTCGGGCACGCCGCTGCTGGAGAAGGTGGCCGTGATCGCGGGCCCGCCGCTGTAGGCCCCGCCGCATACGGCCCCGCCGCGGGCGTACGGCGGTGCGGCGGGCGTACGGCGGTGCGGCGGGGAGCGGGCCGGGGCGTTACGCCTCCGCGTCCGCTTCCCGCGGCCCGCCGCGTTCTTCCGGTACCTCCTCGGCCTCCTCCTCTTCCCCGGCCCGGGGTACGTACCGGAGTACGCCCCACATGGCGCGCTCGACGGCGGCGGGATCCCCGACCGGCCCCCCGGGCGCGCGTTCCTGCGAGCGGCAGGCGGCGAGCCCCGCCCGCAGCGCCGCCGCGTCGATTCCGGCGCCGATCATGACGAGCTGGGTGAGGCGCTGCTCGCCGCGCGCCCACGGCCGGGGGACGAAGCGCAGGAAGCGGCCGACCGCGTGCAGCGCGTAGGCGTTGTCCCGGTCCCCCGCGCCGAAGTCGACGAACCCCTTGATCCGGTACAGGCCCTCGGGCCGGGAGTCCAGGAACGCCATGAAGCGGCGGGGGTCGAGCGGCACGTCCGAGGTGAATTCGACGCTCTCGTACGCCGCGTGGAGATGGCGGTCACGCCCTTCCCCGTGGTGGCCGTGCCCGTCGCACCCCGCGTGCCCGTCGCACCCCTCGTCCTCCTCCCGGAGCAGGTCCTCGAAGCTCAGCTGACCGGCCATCTCACCGTCGTCCGGCCGCAGGGCGGGGTCGAAGAGCAGCTCCGGGTCGATCCGGCCGTGCACGGCGGAGATCACGGCGGCCGGACCGCTCAGCTCCGCGACCGTCGCCCGCAGCCGTTCCCGCTCGTCCTCCCCCACCCGGTCCGTCTTGTTCAGGACGACGAGGTCGGCGACGGCGAGATGGCGGTCGAGCTCGGGATGCCGCTCACGGGTGGCGTCGAACTCCGCCGCGTCGACGACCTCGACGAGCCCCCCGTACAGAATGTGCGGGTCGTCGCTGGCCAGCAGCATGCGCACCAGCTCCTGCGGCTCGGCGAGGCCGCTCGCCTCGATGACGATCACGTCCAGCCGGGCGGAGGGCCGGGTCAGCGTCTCCAGGAAGGAGTCGAGTTCGCTCGCGTCCACGGCGCAGCAGAGGCAGCCGTTGCCGAGCGAGACCGTGGAGCCGACCTGGCCCGAGACGGTCATGGCGTCGATCTCGATGGCCCCGAAGTCGTTGACGATCACCCCGATCCGGGTGCCCGCCCGGTTGCGGAGCAGGTGGTTCAGGAGCGTGGTCTTGCCTGAGCCGAGGAAGCCCGCCAGGACGACGACCGGGATCTGCGGGGTGCGGGGCGGGGTCAACGGGGGCCTTCCTGGGGGGGCGTCGTCAGGGTGCCGGTACCGGCTGCGGCGGGGGTGCGCCGACGTAGCGGGCCGCCGGGCGGATGATCTTCGAGTCCTCCGCCTGCTCCAGGATATTGGCGCTCCAGCCGATCACCCGCGCCGCACAGAAGGTGGGGGTGAACATCGCGCGCGGCAGCCCGCACAGCTCCATCACCACCCCGGCGTAGAACTCCACGTTGGTGTGCAGCTCCCGGCCCGGCTTGAGTTCGGCGAGGATGGCCTCGACCTGGGCCTCCACCTCGACGGCGAAGTCGACGAGCGGGCCGCCGAAGCCCTGCGCGAGGGACTTGAGCATGCGGGAGCGCGGGTCCTCGGTGCGGTAGACGGGGTGGCCGAAGCCCATGATGCGGCGGCCGGAGAGAACCTGTTCGCGGATCCAGCCGTCGATGCGGTCGGGGGTGCCGATGGCGTCCAGGGTGTCCAGGGCCCGGCTGGGCGCTCCGCCGTGCAGCGGTCCGGAGAGCGCGCCCACCGCCGCGACCAGGCAGGCGGCCAGATCGGCCCCGGTGGAGGCGACGACCCGGGCGGTGAAGGTGGAGGCGTTGAAGCCGTGGTCGATGGTCGAGACCAGGTACCGCTCGATCGCCCGGACCTGGTCGGGGCCGGGTTCGGAGCCGGTCAGCATGTACAGGTAGTTCGCGGCGTGCGGCAGGTCCTCGCGCGGTTCGACCGGCTCCCGTCCCTGACCGAGGCGGTGCAGGGCCGTCAGGATCGTGGGCACGGCCGCGCAGGCGGCGAGCGCGTCCTCGCGTCGCCGTCCGGCGTCGATGTCGTACACCGGACGGAAACCCGCCGAGGCGCCGAGCAGGGAGAGCGCGGTACGCAGCCCGGCGAGCGGGCCGGAGGGGGTGCCGGCGCGGGCGATGCCGGGGAGGGCCTCGCGCACCTCGGCGGGCAGGGTGCGCAGTGCGGCCGTGCGGGCGGCGAAGTCGGCGGCGGCCGCCCGGCCGGGGAGTTCGCCGTGGACCATCAGGTACCAGACGTCCTCGAAGCTCCGGGTCTCCGCCAGCTCGATCGCCGAGTACCGGCGGTAGTGGTAGAAGCCCTCGCGGCCGCGTACATCGCCGAGTTCGGTGTCGGTGACGACGACACCGGAGAGACCGCGGGGGACGGCGGGGGCGTCGGGGGTGGTGGTCATGGCTGCTCCCTCTTCCGTGCATGAAACATTGATTCGACTGTCCATGCTTGACGAATGATCTGTCAATATTGATTGGATCAATGTAAGAACCAGTGGATACGGTGGTCCCATGACGGATCAACCAGAGGCCGCCCCGCACGCCGCTCCCCGGCTCACCACCCGGGAGGCGGCCGAGCTGCTGGGCGTGAAGCCGGAGACGGTGTACGCCTACGTCAGCCGGGGCCAGCTGAGCAGCGCTCGGACCCCCGGAGGACGGGGCAGCACGTTCGACGCCGACGAGGTACGGGCGCTGGCCCGGCGGTCGGGACGGCGGGACCCCTCCTCCGCCGGGGGCGACCTCGTCTTCCGCACCGGCATCACGCTCATCGAGGGCGACCGCTGCTACTTCCGCGGGGTCGATGCGACGGAGCTGGCGCGGCGGTACGGCTACGAGGAGGTCGCCGAGTGGCTGTGGACGGGCGAACAGCGTCCGGGCGCGCGGTTCACCGCCCCCGCCGGGCCCCTCGCGGCGGCCCGCCGGACGGTCGACGCGCTGCCCGCGCACAGCGGCTCCACGGACCGGCTGAGGGTCGCGGTGACCGCCGCCGCGGCCACCGACGCGCTGCGGTTCGACCTGTCGTCCGAGGCGGTCCTGAACAGCGCCCGGGGCCTGATCCCGACCCTGGTGGGAGCCTTGCCGACGCTCGGCAACCCCGCGCCCGAGGGGAGCTCCCTGGCGCGGGAGCTGTGGTCACGGCTGACGGCCGAGCCGGCCGACGCCCCTTCCCTCGCGGTGCTGGACGCGGCCCTGGCCCTCCTGATCGACCACGACCTGGCGGCCTCCACGCTGGCCGCCCGGGTCGCCGCCTCCGCACGGGCCCACCCGTACGCCGTCGTCTCGGCGGGCCTCGGCGTGCTGGAAGGGCCGCTGCACGGTGCGGCGAGCGGCCTGGCGCACCGGATGCTCCAGGAGGCGGTGGACCGGGGCAGCGCGGTACCCGTGGTCGCCGACCACCTGCGGACCGGGCGGCGGGTGCCGGGGCTGGGCCACCGGCTCTACCGGGGCGAGGACCCGCGGGCGACGCTCCTGTTCGACCTGCTGGCACAGGTGCCGCAGGCGGCGGAGGCGCTGGCGGCGGCCCGCGAGGTGGTGGCCACGACGGCACGGCACACCCCGCTGCACGCCAACGTCGACCTGGCGCTGGCCGTCCTGTCGGTCTCCCGGGGGATGGCGGCGGAGGCGGGCGAGACCGTGTTCGCGGTGGCCCGGACGGCGGGCTGGATCGCCCACGCGCTGGAGGAGTACGGGGAGCGCCCGCTCCGCATCAGGCCGAGCGGGCAGTACACGGGGCCCCGCCCCCCGCAGCCGCTGCCCACCGCGTAGAGGCGCCCGGCCGCTCCTGACCGGGCCCGCGTGCCCGGCGCCCCCGGCGAGGGAGCCGGGAGCCGTGCCCGGCCCCGGTCGTACGGCCGAGCCGGCCCCTCGCCGTACGCCGCGGTCCTCGGCCGCACGCGTGCCCCGGCCTCCGCCGCCGTACGCGGCCCCGGTCGCGCAGCCCCACCCGGCCCCTCCCGCACCGGTGCGGGGCGGACGGATTTCCACCCCGGCCGCCCGGCCCTTACCGTTCGTACGGTGAACGCCCCACCGACCCCCGGCAGGGGGCCCCGCCGGTTCGGCTGGCCCCGGCGGGTCTTCTCCCAGGTCCTGCTGATGCAGTTGGCCATCATCACCGGTGTGACGGTCCTGGTCACCGGGCTGTTCCTGGCGCCCCTCAGCGACCAGCTCGACGACCAGGCGATGCGCCGCGCCCTCGCCATCGCCCAGTCCACCGCCGCCCAGCCGGAGATCGCACGGGACCTGGGCCGCACCGACCCGTCGGACCGGGGCCCCGTCCAGTCGACCGCCGAGCGGATCAGGCGGGCGACCGGCGCGGAGTACGTCGTGGTCATGGACGGGCGCGGAGTGCGCTGGTCGCACCCCTCCGCGGACCGGATCGGCGCGGTCGTCTCCACCGACCCCGGCGAGGCGTTGCGCGGTCGCGAGGTCATGGAGATCGACAGCGGTACCCTCGGGCGCTCCGCGCGCGGCAAGGTGCCGTTGGTGGACGGTTCCGGCGAGGTGATCGGCGCGGTCTCGGTCGGCATCGAGTACGACAGCGTCCGCGCCCGCCTCCTCGGGGCGATCCCGGGGCTGCTGGCGTACGCGGGCGGGGCCCTGGCCGTCGGGGCGCTCGCCGCGTACCTGATCTCCCGCCGCCTGCAGCGGCAGACCCACGACCTGGCGTTCTCCGACATCTCCGCGCTGCTGGCCGAGCGCGAGGCCATGCTGCACGGCATCCGCGAAGGGGTCGTCGCCCTCGACGCCGCCGGCCGGGTCCGCCTGCTGAACGACGAGGCACAGCGGCTGCTGGGGCTGGGCCCGGAGGCGGCGGGCCGGCCGCTGGAGGAGGTGCTGGGCGAAGGCCGGACCACGGACGTGCTGGCCGGGCGCGTGGTCGGCGACGACCTGCTGGCGGTTCGGGGCAGCAGGGTGCTGCTGGCCAACCGGATGCCCACGGACGACGGCGGAGCCGTGGTGACCCTGCGCGACCGGACCGAGCTGGAGCACCTGGGCCGCGAACTCGACTCCACCACGGGGCTGATCGACGCCCTGCGCGCCCAGGACCACGAGCACGCGAACCGGCTGCACACCCTGCTGGGGCTGCTGGAGCTGGAGATGCACGAGGACGCGATGGAGTTCGTCACGGAGGTGGTGGGCGTCCACCGGGCGACGGCCGAGCAGGTCACGGAGAAGGTCCAGGACCCGCTGCTGGCCGCCCTCCTCGTCGGCAAGGCGACGGTCGCCGCCGAACGGGGCGTCGCACTGCGGCTGGCCCCCGGCACCCTGCTGCCGGACCGGGTCGTCGACCCCCGGGGGCTGGTCACCGTGGTCGGCAACCTCGTCGACAACGCCACGGACGCGGCGACCGGATCGGACGGGGCGCGGATCGAGGTCGAGCTGCGGACGGAGGGCCGTACGGTGGTGCTGGGGGTGCGGGACAGCGGCCCCGGCGTGCCCCCGGAGCGGCACGCGTCGATCTTCACGGAGGGCTGGTCCACCAAGGACCTCCCGGCGCACGGCAAGCGCGGCCTCGGGCTCGCCCTCGTACGGAGGCTGGCGGAGCGCCAGGGCGGCGGCGTCACGGTCTCCGACGCGGACGGGGGCGGCGCGCTGTTCACGGTGGTGCTGCCGGACGCGCTGGCCGACCCTGAGCCGCGGGACACGGCGGCCCCCGCCCCCGGGCGCCGGGCGGACGGCTCCCCGGGCGGGCGGCAGCCCTCCACCCATCCGGCCACGACGGGAGAACAGTGGTGATCCAGGTCCTGATCGTGGACGACGACGTCCGCGTGGCGCAGATCAACGCGGCGTACGTCGCCAAGGTCCCCGGGTTCCGGGTGGCAGCCCGGGTCCACTCGGCGGCCGCCGCGCTGGCGACGGTCGAGGAGGTCCCGGTGGACCTGATCCTGCTGGACCACTACCTGCCCGACCGCAACGGCCTCGCCGTCGTCCGGGAGCTGCGCCGCCTCGGCCGCCGGGCCGACGTGATCATGGTGACGGCCGCCCGGGACGTCGCGACCGTGCAGGACGCGATGCGGCACGGCGCGCTCCAGTACCTGGTCAAGCCCTTCACGTACGCCGGTCTGCGCTCGAAGCTGGAGGCGTACGCGGCCCTGCGGCAGACGCTCGACGGGGGCGGCGAGGCGGAGCAGGCGGAGGTGGACCGGCTCTTCGGCGCGCTGTGGGCGGCGAGCGAGCCGGTCCTCCCCAAGGGCCACTCCCCCACCACCGCCGAACTGGTCCGCCAGGCGCTGCGCGGCGCGGAGGGTCCGCTCTCCGCCCAGGAGATCGCGGACAGCGCGGGGATGAGCCGCCAGACGGCGCAGCGCTATCTGAAGCTGCTGGAACGCACGGGCAAGGTCCGGCTGACGCTGCGGTACGGCGAGACGGGCCGCCCGGAGCACCGGTACGCCTGGGCGGCGGGCTGAACCCCCACGGCGCCGGCCGGCGCCGCCCCGGGCCGGCACAGCGGGAGGCCCGGGGCCCGGGCCTGGGCGGGCGCTACGCCGCCCCGGCCCCCGTCAGCGCGCGGACCTCGGTCTCGGCGTGCTTGGCGTCGTCGGGCGGCTCTGACGAGGTCACCGTACCGATCCAGCCGGCCAGGAAGCCGAGGGGGATGGAGACCAGGCCCGGGTTCTCCAGGGGGAAGAGCTGGAAGTCGACGCCCGGGAACAGCGACGTCGGGCTGCCCGAGACGACGGGTGAGACCAGCACCAGGACGACCGCCGGGACCAGCCCTCCGTACACCGCCCAGACCGCGCCCCGGGTGGTGAAGCCGCGCCAGAACAGCGTGTAGAGCAGGGCCGGGAGGTTGGCCGAGGCGGCGACGGCGAAGGCGAGGCCCACCAGGAAGGCGACGTTGAGGTCCCGCGCGAGCAGTCCGAGGCCGATCGCGACGACGCCGGTCCCGGCGGCGGCGACCCGCGCCACGGCGACCTCCCCGTGCCTCCTGCGGCCGGGGCGGCGGAGCGAGGCGTAGAGGTCGTGGGCGACGGACGCGGACGAGGCGAGCGTGATGCCCGCGACGACGGCCAGGATGGTGGCGAAGGCGATGGCCGCGACCACGGCGAAGAGAATCGTTCCACCGGTGGAACCCTCGCCGCCGCCGAGATCGAGGGCCAGCAACGGGATCGCGGTGTTGCCCGCCGCGTTCGAGGCGCGGACCTCCGCGGGGCCGACGAGGGCGGCGGCGCCGAACCCGAGCACGATCGTCATCAGGTAGAAACCGCCGATCAGGCCGATGGACCAGACGACCGAGCGACGCGCCGCGCGGGCGGTGGGCACGGTGTAGAAGCGCGCCAGGATGTGCGGCAGCCCCGCCGTGCCGAGGACCAGGGCCACCCCCAGGCTGATGAAGTCGAGGCGTGAGGTCCAGTCCCCGCCGTAGCGCAGGCCGGGGGCGAGGAAGTCCTTGCCGTGGCCGCTGCGCTCGGCCGCGGTGTCGAGCAGCTGGTCGACGTTGCCGCGGAAGTGCACCAGGACGAGGACGGTGAGGGCCACGGCCCCGGCCATCAGCAGGACGGCCTTGACGATCTGGATCCAGGTGGTGGCGCGCATCCCGCCGAACGACACGTAGATCACCATGAGCGCGCCGACCCCGACGACGGTCCAGGACCGGGCGGCGTCGCTCGTACCGCCGAGCAGCAGGGCCACCAGGCTGCCCGCGCCGACCATCTGGGCGACCAGGTACAGCACGGAGACGGCGACGGAGGAGGTGCCGAGCGCGGTACGCACCGGGCGCTCGGCCATCCGCGCGGCGACCACGTCGGCCAGGGTGAACCGGCCGCAGTTGCGCACGAGTTCGGCGACGAACAGCAGGACGACCAGCCAGGCGACGAGGAAGCCGACCGAGTAGAGCATGCCGTCGTAGCCGAAGAGGGCGATCAGCCCGGAGATCCCGAGGAAGGAGGCCGCGGACATGTAGTCGCCGGCGATGGCGAATCCGTTCTCCATGGGCGAGAACAGCCGGCCGCCGGCGTAGAACTCCTCGGCGGAGCCCTGCCGGGCGCGGCCGACCCGGGTCGTGATGAACAGCGTCACCGCGACGAAGGCGCTGAACAGCAGGAGGGCCAGCGTCTGGTGGTCGCCGCTCACCGCACGGCCCCGCGCGTCATCTCCTGGGTCTCCCAGCGCAGATCGAGGGCGGCCCGGTCCCGGCGCAACCGCGCGTGCCGTGCGTACGCCCAGGTCAACAGGAACGTGGTGAGGAACTGGCCGAGCCCGGCCGCCATCGCGACGTTGACCGACCCTGCGACCGGGCGGGCCATCAGCCCGGGCGCGGTGGTCGCGGCGACGACGTAGGCGAGATACCAGAGGAGGAAGGCGAGGGCGGCGGGGAAGACGAAGCGGCGGTAGCGGCGGCGCACTTCGCGGAAGGCGGCGCTGCCGTGCACCTCCCGGTAGATCTCGGCCGCGCTCGGCGCGGTCCGCTCCTTCCCCGGCCCACCGGCCGCCCCGGGCGCCACGGGGCCGCCCGCTCCGTCCCGCTCGCCCCGGCCGGGGGCCGGTACGTCGTCCCACGGGTCGTCGAACCGCGCTCCGGCGGTCACCGGCCCTGCTTCCTTCTCCACCGAACAACTCCCCTGATCCACCGGCCTGTTTCGGCCGCACGGCCCACCATGGGCGGTCCGGGAAGCCGCCGGGCGCGGCATACGCCCGACTTCACCCCTTCAGGTGACAGAAGGGCCGGACGGCTGCGCGCTTCCTCCGCACGGCCCCGGGGAGCGCACGCGGCCCCCGCTCCGGTGGACGGGAGCGGGGGCCGGGCGGGCGGGGGAACCGGGCGTACGGACCGGGGTGCGGGGTCGGTTCCGTACGGGCCGGGCGTGCGCGTCAGGCGTCGATGCGGGAGCGGTCCAGAGTGGCCGCGGAGCTGGTGATGAACTCCTTGCGGGGGGCGACCTCGTTGCCCATCAGCAGGTCGAAGACCTGCTCCGAGGATTCAAGATCGCCGATGTTGATGCGCCGCAGCGTGCGGTGGCGCGGGTCCATCGTCGTCTCGGCCAACTGGTCGGCGTCCATCTCGCCGAGGCCCTTGTAGCGCTGGATCGACTCCTTGATCCGCACGTTCTTGCGCTGGAACTCCAGGAGGGTCTGGCGCAGCTCCTGGTCGGAGTAGGTGTACACGTACTTGTCCTGGCCCTTCTTGGGCTGGACCAGCTCGATCCGGTGCAGCGGCGGCACCGCGGCGAAGACCCGCCCCGCCTCGACCATCGGGCGCATGTAGCGCTGGAAGAGGGTCAGCAGCAGGGTGCGGATGTGGGAGCCGTCGACGTCGGCGTCGGTCATCATGATGACCTTGCCGTAGCGGGCGGCGTCGATGTCGAAGGTCCGCCCGGACCCGGCTCCTATGACCTGGATGATCGCGCCGCACTCGGCGTTCTTCAGCATGTCGGAGACGGACGACTTCTGGACGTTGAGGATCTTGCCGCGGATCGGCAGCAGCGCCTGGAACTCGCTGTTCCGGGCCAGTTTGGCGGTGCCGAGCGCGGAGTCCCCCTCGACGATGAACAGCTCGCTGCGGTCGACGTCGTCACTGCGGCAGTCGGCGAGTTTGGCGGGCAGCGAGGAGGATTCCAGCGCGGTCTTGCGGCGCTGGGCGTCCTTGTGCTGGCGGGCCGCGATCCGGGTGCGGGCGGCGGCGACGGCCTTCTCCAGCACCGCCCTGGCCTGGGCCTTGGCGTCGCGCTTGGTGGAGGTCAGGAACGCCTTGAGCTCCTTGGCGACCACGGCCGCGACGATCCGGTTGGCCGCCGAGGTGCCGAGCACCTCCTTGGTCTGCCCCTCGAACTGCGGCTCGGCGAGCCGCACGGTGACGACGGCGGTGAGCCCTTCGAGCGCGTCGTCCTTGACGATGTCGTCCTCGGCGACGCGGAGCATCTTGGCGGAGCGCAGGACCTCGTTGACCGTCTTGGTCAGGGAGCGCTCGAACCCGGTGACGTGGGTGCCGCCCTTGGGGGTGGCGATGATGTTCACGAACGACCTGAGGGTCGTCTCGTAGCCGGTGCCCCAGCGCAGGGCGATGTCGACGCCGAGCTCGCGGGTGACCTCCGTGGGGGTCATGTGGCCGCGGTCGTCGAGGACCGGGACGGTCTCCTTGAAGGTGCCCGTGCCGCTGAGCCGCTGGACGTCGCAGACGGCCTTGTCCTGGGCCAGGTACTCGCAGAACTCGCTGATGCCGCCGTCGAAGCGGAAGGTCTCCTCCGTCTTGCCCGCCCCGTCGATGCCCCGCTCGTCGCGGACGATGATCGTGAGACCGGGGACGAGGAAGGCGGTCTGGCGGGCCCGCTGGTGGAGCGTCTCCAGGTTGAGCTTGGCGTCCTTGAGGAAGATCTGCCGGTCCGACCAGTACCGCACCCGGGTACCGGTACGGGTCTTGGGGACGCGCTTGCCCTTGCGCAGCCCGTTGGCCGGATCGAACGGGCTGTCCGGCCCCTGCTCGGTGAACATGCCGGGCACGCCGCGCCGGAAGCTGATGGAGTGGGTCGCGCTGTTCCGGTCGACCTCGACGTCCAGCCGGGCGGAGAGGGCGTTGACCACGGAGGCGCCGACGCCGTGGAGGCCGCCCGAGGCCGCGTAGGAGCCGCCGCCGAACTTGCCGCCCGCGTGCAGCTTGGTCATCACGACCTCGACGCCCGACAGGCCCGTCTTGGGCTCGACGTCGACGGGGATGCCGCGGCCGTTGTCCCGGACCTCGACGGAGGCGTCGTCGTGGAGGATGACCTCGATCCGGTCGCAGTGGCCGCCCAGGGCCTCGTCGACGGAGTTGTCGATGATCTCCCAGAGGCAGTGCATCAGGCCGCGGCTGTCGGTGGAGCCGATGTACATTCCGGGGCGCTTGCGGACCGCCTCCAGGCCCTCGAGGACGAGGAGGTGCCGCGCGGTGTAGTTGGAGCTGTCCCGGTCGCCGCCTGCACCGGTCAGCATCGCGGTGGACGGCACGGACGTTTCGGCGGTCACGCGGTTCGCTCCTCGCTGAATTTCATCTGGGGCCCCCGTGGCTGCGGGGCTCGGCTTCGGTTGCCGCTGAGAGCCTACAGAGGCCTGGTAGAGCGGTTGTAACGCCACCCTCGGGGAATCCTCATGCTAGTCGAGCCTCATCCAGGCTCGCATGGATGTTCGATCATTCGTTGGAGTGACGTGCACATCACGTTCCCTTCGAGGCATGAACCATTTAGGCTCCGGGCACGTCCTCATGAACAAACCGGCAAGCCGGCCGGCGGGACCCACCCCCTGACAAGCAATGCGAAACCGTAGCGCTTCCGCATACGGCACATTCGCCGCCAACCGGCAACAGACAGCCACACCGAGAAGAAGTTTCGAAGAAAAGCCACGAGCGGGAACGTTTTCGGCCTGGTTGGATGTTGACCCTGGTACGACAGCTCGTCGAGCTAGAGAAGAGGCGACGTGACTACTGTTCTGACCCCCGCGAGCCCGCTGACCGCGGCTGACCGCTGCGACCGTTGCGGCGCCCAGGCATATCTGCGCGTCGTTCTGATCAGCGGTGGTGAACTGCTCTTCTGCGCCCACCACGGGCGCAAGTTCGAGCCGGAACTCAAGAAGATCGCCGCGGAAATACAGGATGAGACGGATCGGCTCACCGCCGTGCAGACGGCGTCCGCCGACGAGGAACACTGACACCTCGCACATCCACGACGAGCCAAGGGCCGGTCCAGGACCGGCCGACGGGCGGCTCCCCCATCCCGGGGGCGCCGCCCGTTCTCGTACGCGGACCCGGGCGGTTCCGCGTACGGGACGGAGCCCCGGGGCCGTGCACCGAGGCCCCGGGGGCGCCGGGCGGGCCCCGGGATGCCGGGCGGGCCCCGGGGCCTCCGGACCGACGGCGTCGGCGTACGGCCGGTCCCGCCCCGGGTTCGCCTGGGGGCCGCCCCGCGCACCGGCCCGTCCCGGCCTGGTCTCAGATGCGGCCCCCGGCCCACTCCAGGGCAGCGGAGACCCGTGTGTACACGCCGGGGCTGCCCGGCCGGCCGCAGCCGCTGCCCCAGGACACCAGGCCGACGAGCCGCCCACGGGCCACCAGCGGGCCGCCGCTGTCCCCCTGGCACGCGTCCCGGCCCCCCGCCGGATCGCCCGCACAGAGCATCGCGGAGGCCCTGTACGTACCCTCCCTGCCGCCCGGGTAGGCCCGCGCGCAGTCGGCGTCCGGGAGGACCCGGACCCGCGCGGAACGCAGTACGGAGGCGTACGTACCGCTTCCCGTGGTGTCGCCCCAGCCGTACACGTCCGCGGCGGTGCCGGCCCGGTAGGCGGCGTCCCCGCGCCGGGCCATCGGGATGGTCCCGCCCTTCGGCAGAGCACGGGCCAGGGTCAGCACAGCGAGGTCGCCGGCGTTGGAGACGGAGTCGTACGCCGGGTTCACCCAGATGGCCCGGACCGGGATCTCCCGGCCGTCCGAATCGCCCAGCCGCTCCCGGCCGGCGATGACCCGCAGGTCCTTCACCCTGCTCGCCGGGGTGCCGAGCGCCTCCTCACTCAGACAGTGGGCGGCCGTCAGGACCTTCGTGGGCGCCACGGCGACCCCGCCGCAGAACTGCCCCGAGCGGGCCCCTCCGAACCGGTCCCGGCTCGACAGCGCCACGACCCAGGGGCTGTCCGCCACGGGGGCGGGCCGGCCGCCGACGACGATGCTCTCCGCGACCGCCTCGGAGGGCGGGGCGAACGGCGGCACGGACGCAGCGGCGGTCAGGGCGAGAACCCCGGTCAGGGCACGGACGAGGGAACGGGGCATGGAGGCTCCTGACGCTGAGGCGGTAACGTTTCACCCAGCGTGATCCAGCAGGTACGCGTCCACCCCCGAGGACACGCCGGAGGGCCCGGATCCCCTGGGGGTTCCGGGCCCTCGGCCGGTGATTCCTCCGCACTCCGGCAGGCAGTGCCCCGGATCTTCTCGGTCTAGTCGAGGTAGTCGCGCAGCACCTGGGAACGCGACGGGTGGCGGAGCTTCGACATGGTCTTCGACTCGATCTGGCGGATGCGCTCACGCGTCACGCCGTAGACCTTGCCGATCTCGTCGAGCGTCTTCGGCTGCCCGTCGGTGAGACCGAAGCGCATCGAGACCACTCCGGCCTCACGCTCGGAGAGCGTGTCGAGCACCGAGTGCAGCTGCTCCTGGAGGAGGGTGAAGCTGACCGCGTCCGCGGGGACGACGGCCTCGGAGTCCTCGATCAGGTCACCGAACTCGCTGTCGCCGTCCTCACCGAGCGGGGTGTGCAGCGAGATCGGCTCACGGCCGTACTTCTGGACCTCGATGACCTTCTCGGGGGTCATGTCGAGCTCCTTGGCCAGCTCCTCCGGGGTGGGCTCGCGGCCCAGGTCCTGGAGCATCTGGCGCTGGACGCGCGCGAGCTTGTTGATGACCTCGACCATGTGCACCGGGATACGGATGGTGCGGGCCTGGTCGGCCATGGCGCGGGTGATCGCCTGACGGATCCACCAGGTGGCGTACGTGGAGAACTTGTAGCCCTTGGTGTAGTCGAACTTCTCGACCGCGCGGATCAGGCCGAGGTTGCCCTCCTGGATCAGGTCCAGGAAGAGCATGCCGCGGCCGGTGTAGCGCTTGGCCAGGGAGACCACCAGACGGAGGTTGGCCTCCAGGAGGTGGTTCTTGGCCCGCCGGCCGTCCTCGGCGATGATCTCCAGCTCGCGCTTGAGCTTCGGGGCGAGCTTGTCGGCGTTGGCCAGCTTGTCCTCGGCGAAGAGACCGGCCTCGATGCGCTTGGCGAGCTCGACCTCCTGCTCGGCGTTGAGGAGGGGGACCTTGCCGATCTGCTTCAGGTAGTCCTTGACCGGGTCGGCGGTGGCGCCGGCGACGGCGACCTGCTGCGCGGGCGCGTCGTCCTCGTCGTCGTCGGAGAGGACGAAGCCCTTGTTCTCGCCCTCGCCCTCCTCTTCCTCGCCCTTGCCGGCCTTGACCTCCTCGACCGGCTCATCGCCGTCGAGCAGCTCGTCGTCCTGCTTGCCGGCCTTCTTGGCGGCGGTCTTCTTGGCCGCAGTCTTCTTCGCGACGGTCTTCTTCGCGGCGGTCTTCTTGGCCGCCGCCTTCTTGGCGGGCGGGGCCGCGACGGTCTCGTCGGCCGCCGCGTCCGCGCCCTCGGCCGCCGGGGCGGCGGGGGCGGCGACGGTGCGGGTCACGGTGGTCTTCGCCGTGACGCTCTTGGTGGCGGTGCGCTTGGCCGGGCTCTTCGCTGCGACGCTCTTGCGGGCGCGCTTCGGCGACTCCGCTGCACTGACCATCAGCGTCACACCCTCTTCCTCGAGGATCTGGTTGAGGCTGCGCAGAACGTTCTTCCACTGGGTTGGCGGAATCTGGTCAGCCTCGAAGGCCCGACGCACGTCATCGCCGGCGATCTGCCCATCAGCCTTTCCCCGCTCGATGAGCGCCATCACAGATGCGGACTCGGCGATCTCCGGCGGGAGCGTACGGGATGTGCTGGCCGACACGAACAACCTCTCGGAACGATGGAAACGGCTTCCGGCCCTGCCCTGGAGAGGGCGGGAACCGACGACCGTCGACTGGGGATGTCGCCGACGGCGCGGGCTTGGTCTCAGAACTGCACAGCGCGACCCGAGGGCTGCTGTATTCCTTCCGCGACGCTCACCTCTTAAGTCATCGCGCTGCTTCGAGGAGCGTTACGGCCAATCCGCGTGGCCCGAGTCACACCCCATACGCGACGAAGCGGACCAAGAGTGGCATCCCTCCACAATTATGCCGCCGGACCGCACCGGTCCGGCGGCACCGGGCCCGGACCCGGCCACGCCGCTCGGTCAGTGCTCGCGCGGGGCGGGGACCACACGCTCGACATCGGGGTGGACGACGAGCAGCTGGCGCATGGCCGTCTCGGCCGCGCCCGCGTCGCCCGACGCCACAGCGTCGACGATCCGCACGTGGTGGGCCAGCGAGCTCTCGCCGGGGCGGTCACAGCCGGTGACGGGGCCGCCGGAGACGTGGAGGGCGGCCGAGACGATGCCGGAGAGGTGCTCCAGCATCCGGTTCCCGGCGGCCTGGATGAGCAGGGCGTGGAACTCGGCGTCGGCGCGGGAGAAGGTGATCGCGTCCCCCTGGCCCATCGCGTGCCCCATGATCTCCACCATGTCGCCGAGCCGCTGCTGGATGTCGTCACGGTCGTGCCCGGCCGCGAGGCGGGCGGCGAGCGGTTCGATGGTCCAGCGGAGCTCGGCCAGCTCGCGGCGCTGGTCGTCGCGCTGTGGACCGAAGGCCCGCCATTCGATGATGTCGGGATCCAGCAGGTTCCAGTCGCTGACCGGGCGGACCCTCGTCCCCACGTTGGGGCGTGCGCTGACCAGCCCCTTGGCTTCGAGGACGCGCAGGGATTCGCGGACGACGGTGCGGGAGACCTCGAACCGCTGGCCGATCTCCTCGGGAACGAGGGGACGGTCCGCGCCGAGGTCGCCGGAGACGATCATCTGGCCCAGCTGCTGGACGAGTTGACCGTGGAGGCCGCGCCCCCGGCTGGCCGACCCGCGTCGGCTCGCTCGCCCCAGTTCGGAGTCGGACCCGCCCCAGGACCGGGTCGCGGCACGCTCGCCGGCCGGCGTCTCCGCATAGGGGTAGCGGTCGAGTTCGCCCGAGCCGGCCAGGCCGGAATCGGCGGTGCGGGCGGCGTTCATCATGGTGTGCGCAAGGGTACTCACGCATCCTTTGTCGGCGCGGCTCACTCACCCCTTGAGGTCTTTGGTGAAAAGCACACGAAAGGGTGATCGGCGCTCGCTCCGCAATTGACGCCATATCCGGACAAATCGGCTATTTCTCAGGGAGTTGTGGCCTCCTGACCTCGATCCAGGGCTGCGGTGATCACCAACGCGCCCTTCCGCGAAGGCCGGTGAACAGATACGCGCAGATCAAGGCCGACAACGACAGGGCGAGGGCGGTGCCGACGGGCTGCGCCACCACCCGCGCGACGGCCAGGATCCAGTGGTCCACCTCCTGCGGCAACTGCCGTCCGGCCAGTTCGCGCAGCCGCTCCGGAAGCCCGGCGACCGAATGCGCGGAGGGCGTCGCGAAGATCTTCCGTACCAGCGGAACCACGAGCACCGGCACGGCCAGCACGGCGGCGATGCCTGCCCCCGTCACCCGGAAGACGCCGGCCGCCAACAGGCCCGCCCAGGCACAGCCGACCGTCAGCCCGGCCCAACTCGCCCCCAGAGCGACGGCGTTGGACGGGACCTCGATCAACTCCGGCCCGTACACCAGGCGGAGGGCCTGCGCTCCGCCCGCCACGGTGAGGCCCGCGAGCAGAAGCGCGAAGCCCGCGGTCACGGTGAGCTTGGCCAGCAGCAGCCCCAGACGCCGGGGTACGGTGCCGCGCGCCGCGGCGAGCGCGGGATAGCGGAACTCGTCCCCGAAGGACAGCGCCCCGAGCAGGCCCGCGCCGAGCGCGGCGGGAGGGAGCGGCAGCAGGGCGGGCCAGGCGGCGAGGACACGGGGCAGCGCGGTGCCGTCGGTACGGGCGAGCAGGACGGACATCACGGTCGACACCGCCAGAACAGCCGCCATGATCATGGTCGTCGTCCTGACGCCGAGCGAGCGCCGCAGTTCGTACCGGAGGGGCCGCAGGGGCCCGCGAGCGGGGCGCACCCGGATCGGGGGCGGCAGTTCGGACAGGGCGACGGCCGATTCCGCCCGCGGCACGCCCGCCGGCTCCGCGGGGGAGGAGGCGGGCCCGGTGTCGCCGATCTCGTCGGCGAGCCGGTGCACAGGGACGCCGTGCCGGTAGGCGGTGTCGCCGATCTCCGCGCAGTCGCTGCCGTAGACGGTCAGCCGGCCGCCCGCCTCCTGGACCACCTCGACGGAACGCCGCGCGGCTCGGGCCTCCCGGCTGACCACGGCCGCCAACCGGGCCGCGTGCGGGGTGCGGACGGCGACCCGGGCCCGGAGCCGGGTGCGGGCGAAGTCGGTGACGTCCTGGTCGGCGACGAGGCGGCCGGCGCCGATGGTGACGACCCGGTCGGCCGTGCGGGCCGCCTCCTTGGGGTCGTCGGTGGTGCAGAGGACCGTACCGCCCTGGGCCGCGTGAGCGCGCAACAGCCCGTACAGCCAGCTGTTCTCCCGCGGGGACAGCCCTTCCGCCGGCTGGTCCAGGATCAGCGTGTGCGGGTCTCCGAGCAGGGCCGCGGCCAGGCCGAGCCTGCGGTCCATCCCCACCGAGAGGGTTCCCAGGCGCTGGTCGCCGAGCCCGGCGAGGCCGACGACTTCGAGCACCTCGTCGGCCCGGGAGGCGGGCACGCCCGCGGCCGCGCAGAGCATCCGCAGCTGCCCCCGGGCGGTCCGGGAGGGGTGGCCCGGCACGTCGCCGAGCAGGACGCCCACTTCCCTCGCCGGGTGGGCGATGCGGTGCAACGGCCTCCCCCGGAAGTAGGCGACACCCCTTCCGGCGTCCAGTTCGAGCATCAGGCGCAGGGCGGTGGTCTTGCCCGAGCGCGGAGCTCCGAGCAGGGCCGTGACCCGGCCGGGGGGAGCCTCGAAGGTCAGATCGTTGACGGCGGGCGGAGCGTCGCGGCGGGGGGAGCTGGTGAGTCCGATGGCCTGGAGCATCGCTTCTCTCGCGTCTCTCGCGGAAGGTGAGACCGCTCGGCGGCATGGGGTACCGCAGCAACATAACGCGACATTTCCGACTTTTGATGCAGGGGCGGGACGACAGGCGTACCGCGGGGCCAGCACGGCGGAACGCCCGTGGTTCAGACCTCGGGCCGCAGCATCGGCGGGTTGAGGACCGTCGCCGCTCCGGCGCGGAACAACTGCGCGGGCCGTCCGCCCTGGCGGGTGGTCGTCCCGCCGGAGGGCACCAGGAACCCCGGCGTGCCGGTGACCTTGCGGTGGAAGTTGCGGGGGTCGAGGACCACGCCCCACACCGCCTCGTACACCCGGCGCAGCTCGCCGACCGTGAACTCCGGGGGGCAGAACGCCGTGGCCAGCGAGGAGTATTCGATCTTGGAGCGGGCCCGCTCCACTCCATCGGCCAGGATTCGCGCGTGGTCGAAGGCCAGCGGAGCCGCCTGCTCGCCCTCCCGCCCGGCGCCGGGGTGCAGCAGGTCCTCGACCGGCGCCCAGCGAGCGCTGTTGGCGTCGCCGCCCGCCCGGGGCGCGGGCAGGTCCGGGGCGAGGGCGAGGTGGGCGACGCTGACGACACGCATCCGGGGGTCGCGCGCCGGATCCCCGTAGGTGGCCAGCTGCTCCAGATGCGCACCGTTGCCGGTGGCCGGCCGCGCCGGATCGTGCGCGCACAGACCGGTCTCCTCGACGAGTTCGCGCGCCGCCGCGGACCCCAGGTCCTCGTCCATCCTGACGAAACCGCCGGGCAGCGCCCAGCGGCCCTGGAACGGCGCCTCTCCACGGCGGACGACCAGCGCGCAGAGCGCGTGACGGCGCACCGTGAGCACGACCAGGTCGACGGTGACAGCGAAGGGCGGGAAGGTCGACGGGTCGTAGGGCGGCATGCCGCGATCATAGTCGTCTTCCTGACGATAAACACTCCCTTCGGCATGCTCGTGATCAGTCCATGTCCCGCGACG
This sequence comes from Streptomyces sp. NPDC017448, assembly GCF_044330565.1. Classification (NCBI taxonomy): domain Bacteria; kingdom Bacillati; phylum Actinomycetota; class Actinomycetes; order Kitasatosporales; family Streptomycetaceae; genus Streptomyces; species Streptomyces sp. NPDC017448. The sequence goes on from NZ_JBIRLM010000002.1 coordinate 552,170, forward strand.
GGGGATGCGCCGCCGCTCCGGGCTCCGCGGTGGACGCGAAGCGGCCGGTCGGTGGAAGGGGCCGGTCGGTGGAAAGGACCGGCCGGTGGAAAGGACCGGCCGGTGGAAAGGACCGGCCGGTGGAGGGGGCCGGTCGGTGGAGGGGGCCGACCGATGGAGGGGCTGGGCGGTGGAGGGGCCCTGCCCGCGCCCAGCCCCTTGCCACCCTCTTCACGTTCGCGTCATCGTCGCGTCCGGCTGGTGCGGCTGCCGTACCGGCGGGCCTCGCCCGGTCGGCGGGGCGCGGCGGCCCGAGGGCGGTTCGGACCGTGCGACGCCTCGCCCCGCTCGGCGGCCGAGCGCCGGGGAGCCCTCCCTTCCCGCCGTCCCTTCCGGGGCAGGGAGCGGACCTTGCGCACGCGCAGGGGAACGCCGGTCCGGTCGGCGGCCCGGTCACCTGTCCGGTCGGCGGAGCCCGCCGAAGCCTCCAGCGCTTCGGGGCCGGAGCCCGGCTCCTCGGCCGCCGCCTCTCGCAGGCAGCGGCGCAGGGCCTCCGGATCGAGCCCTTCGTTGCAGGCCCGGTGCAGCAGTTGGGCGAAGGTGTAGCCGGGGTCGGCTCGCAGAGCCAGCGACAGGGCGACCCGCGCGCCCGGCTCGTCGCCCGTGGACCAGGAGACCCAGCCTGCCAGGGTGAGGGGAGCGGCGGCGTGCTCCCCGTACGGCCCGACGCAGCGCCGGGCCAGGGCCCGCCACAGCCGCAGGGCCGACTGCGCCTCCGGTCCCTCCATCCAGACGGCGGCCTTGTCGCGGGTGTCGCGGTCCTGGAGGCCGAGGATGACCGCGGCAGCCTCGTCGGATCCGACCAGCTGGTCGTCCCCGGCATCCGCGAGCGCGGGCGGGGCGGGCCGCGCCTTCGCGAGGCGGTCCATGAGGGTGCGGGCCAGCCCGAGGGTTTCCACCGCGACCTGCCGTCTGGCCCGCTCGTCGAGGAGCCGCGGCAGCAGCACGGGGCCCGCCCTGTCCAGGGCCTGCTCCTGAGCCGCCGCGGCTGCCGGTACCTGCCACGGCCGCAGCCGGTCCTCCATGTCCCGCAGGGTGCCCCGGACGTGGACGCCCGCGTAGGTGGCCGCGGCGGCCATCACCGTGGTGCCCGGCAGCGCCAGGGGGTTTCCTTCGTCGGGGCAGCACCGGGTGTCGGGGCAGCAGTAGGACCAGTACCGCCCGTCGGAGATGCAGAGCGCTTCGAGGACGGGCACGTCGAGTGCTCCGCACGCCGTCCGCAGCCGCTGCGCGAACGGCCTGAGCCGCTCCATGGCCGACCGGCCGCCCGAGCCGTCCGGGGAGTCCTGGCAGAGGAAGAGCACGATGGCGTCGGGCTTGCCCTCGCGGCGCTCGCTCTCCGACACCAGGCACTCCGCGAGCTGGTCCGCGACCGGCCCCCATTCGCCGGGCGCCTGCGGAATGCCGAGGCGCAGCCGCCCGCCGAAGCGGCCCCGGCCGCCGTGCAGCGCGACCATCACCACGCTGTCGTTGGGGTAGAAGCCCATCAGATACGGGAGGGCGTCGGCGAGGTCGGCGGGCCCGCGCAGGGTGATCTGCTGCTCCCCGGACCGGCCGGTGGATTCCTGGTGCTTGTTCATGGCTCGACGGTCCCGCAGCCCGCCGAATCCCGCGACCCCTGTGGATAACGTTATCCACAGGGGTCGCGCGGCCGTTCGCGGTTTGTCGTAGCCATCGGGTTGCATGGGGGGATGACCAACGCAGACCGTGCAGCGCTCAGGGCTTCGGCCGACTCCGTCCTCGCCCGCCTGGTGGGCGACGCCACCGGCAAGGCCGTACTGCGCGAGGACCAGTGGGTGGCCATCGAGGCCCTCGTCGCCGACAAGCGCAGGGCTCTGGTCGTGCAGCGCACCGGCTGGGGCAAGTCGGCCGTCTACTTCGTGGCCACCTCGCTGCTCCGCGCGCAGGGCAGCGGCCCCACGGTGATCGTCTCGCCGCTGCTGGCGCTGATGCGCAACCAGGTGGCGGCAGCGGCGCGGGCCGGGATCAGCGCCCGCACGATCAATTCGTCCAACACGGAGGAGTGGGAGAGCGTCCAGGCCGAGGTGGCGGCCGGTGAGGTCGACGTCCTGCTGGTGAGCCCGGAGCGGCTCAACAACCCCGACTTCCGCGACCAGGTGCTGCCGAAGCTGGCGGCGGCGACCGGCCTCCTGGTGGTCGACGAGGCCCACTGCATCTCCGACTGGGGGCACGACTTCAGGCCGGACTACCGGCGGCTGCGGACGATGCTCGCCGATCTGCCGGCGGGTGTGCCGGTGCTCGCCACCACCGCCACGGCCAACGCCCGGGTGACGGCGGACGTCGCGGAGCAGTTGGGCACCGGCGCGGGAACCGACGCGCTGGTCCTGCGGGGGCCGCTGGACCGGGAGAGCCTGAGCCTGAGCGTGCTGCGGCTGCCCCACGCGGCCCACCGGCTGGCCTGGCTGGGCGACCATCTCGGCGAGCTGCCCGGCTCCGGGATCATCTACACGCTGACGGTGGCGGCGGCCGAGGAGGTCACGGCCTACCTCCGCCAGAATGGGCACCCCGTCGCCTCGTACACGGGGCGTACCGAGAACGCCGACCGGCAGCAGGCGGAGGACGATCTGCTGGCCAACCGGGTCAAGGCGCTGGTCGCCACCTCCGCGCTGGGCATGGGGTTCGACAAGCCGGACCTCGGCTTCGTGGTGCATCTGGGCTCGCCCTCCTCGCCCATCGCCTATTACCAGCAGGTCGGTCGTGCGGGGCGCGGGGTGGAGCACGCCGAGGTGCTGCTGCTGCCCGGCAAGGAGGACGAGGCGATCTGGCAGTACTTCGCCTCCGTCGCCTTCCCCCCCGAGGAGCAGGTGCGGCGCACCCTGGACGTGCTGGCCCGCGCGGAGCGGCCGCTCTCCCTTCCCGCGCTGGAGCCCCTGGTGGATCTGCGGCGCACCAGGCTGGAGACGATGCTCAAGGTGCTGGACGTCGACGGCGCGGTGAAGCGGGTCAAGGGCGGCTGGACCGCCACGGGCGCCCCCTGGGTGTACGACGCCGAGCGTTACGCGTGGGTCGCCCGGCAGCGGGAGGCCGAGCAGCAGGCCATGCGCGACTACGCCTCGACGACGGCGTGCCGGATGGAGTTCCTGCGTCTGCGGCTGGACGACGAGGCGGCCGCGCCGTGCGGACGCTGCGACAACTGCGCCGGCGCCCGCTTCGACGACAAGGTCTCCCCCGCCGCCCTGGACGGGGCGCGCCACGAGCTGGGCCGGCCCGGCGTCGAGGTGGAGCCCCGCAAGATGTGGCCCACCGGGCTGCCCGCGGTGGGCGTCGATCTCAAGGGGCGCATCCCCGCGGGCGAACTGGCCTTCGCCGGCCGGGCGCTGGGACGCCTCTCCGACATCGGCTGGGGCAACCGGCTGCGCCCCATGCTCGCGGCGCAGGCGCCGGACGCCCCCGTGACGGACGACGTCACGGACGCCGTCGTGACCGTGCTCGCCGACTGGGCGAAGGGGCCGGGCGGTTGGGCCTCCGGGGCGGCCGACGCGGCTCCGCGGCCGGTCGGTGTGGTGACCGTGGCCTCGCGCCGCAGGCCGCAGCTGGTCCAGTCGCTCGGCCACCGCATCTCCGGGATCGGCCGGATGCCTTTCCTCGGAACGGTCTCCTACGCACCGGGCTCCGAGGAGGTGCGGATGTCCCAGACCAACAGTGCGCAGCGGGTGCGGGCGCTGCACGAGACCCTGGTCGTGGAGACGGAGCTGGCGGAGGCGGTGGCCTCCGCGGGCGGGCCCGTTCTGCTGGTGGACGATCTGTCGGACACCGGCTGGACCCTGGCCGTGGCGGCGCGTCTGCTGCGGCGGGCCGGAGCACAGGGGGTGTTTCCGCTGGTCCTCGCGGTTCAGGGGTGACGGAAGGAGTCATCCTGGGCAGGGCTGGGCAGGGATATCAGTGTCATTCCGGCTGATTCCCGTCAGCCTCGGCAATTGCTCGTTGCCGCCCGCCGGTAGGCCAGGGAGAATTGGGGTCGCCCCCGCACAGTTCCTCATCGGGCCCGGAAGGGCTGTGCCGCGGCGTGCCCTCACTCGACCCTGCCCGCACCGTGGGCGCGTAGCGAAGGGAGGACCGTGACCTTCGGATTCGCCCCGTCCGCAGCCACGTCGACATCGGCGTCCTCGGTTTCCGTCGACTCCGTCAACCGCCTTGCCCGGATGCTCGAACCGGCGGAGTGGGCGTCGGCGGGCATACCCCTGCTGCGCAGCCCCCGCGAGATCGTCAGCGGGCTGCACTCCCGGCACCGGCCGGCGCCGGCCACCGCCGTGGTCGCGGTTCTCGACCATGAGGAACGGCTCATCGCGAGCGCTTCGTTCGCCCGCCGGACGACGGTGCCCGCGGACGGCTGGGAGTTCCGCAACGCCCTGCTGGCGCAGTTGCGGCGCGTCATCCCGCACGACCTGCGCCGTCGTACTCCGGTCCGTACGGCCGTGCTCCTGTACTGCCGTGACGGTGACGAACGGTGGACCGAGGAGGACGGCGCGTGGATGTGGGGCCTCCGGGACGCCTGCACCCTGCACGGGCTGCGCTGCGGCGCGTACATCACGCTGACCCGCGGAGGCTGGCAGGTGCTCGGCGAGGGAAGGGGAGGGCGGCGGCCCAGTTCGCTGTCGGAGCCCACGCTCCTGGCCGACACCGTCCCCGGCCGTCCGACCGCACCGACCCGGACGGGCGGCGGGGCGGCGGAGGCGCTGCGGCGCACCGCCGCCCGCTGACCGGACGACGGCCGCTTGGGGGGCAGAGCCCACCGGCGGCAGACGGCGGCGCCGGACGGCGCGGACCGGCCGCGGGCCGTCCACCGTCCGGTCCGCAGATCAGCCGCCGGGGCGGACCCGGCACCGGCCGGAGACTCCGCGGAACCCGGCCGAGGCGTCTCCGGCCGCCCGCACGGACGGCCGGAGACACCGGTGTGACGGGTTCAGACCCCGGCGCCGAGTGCGGAGTTGGCCGTCTGCGGGTCGCCGCAGACGATCAGCAGCGCGGCGGCACGGTCACGGGCCGCGGGCAGGGCACGGGCCACGGTCCGCTCGGCGTCGTCGCTGTTGACCGCGACGACCACCACGGGACGGGGGCGGGCCCGGTCCAGGGCGGAGACGTCGGCGAAGAAGACGTCGTCACCCGCGTCGTGCTGGGCCCAGTACGCGGCTTCGCCGAAGGACAGCTCGTGGTCGGCCCACGGGTGCTGTTCGCCGGTGGTGAGTACCAGGATGTCGCCCGGCGCTCGGCCGGACTCCAGCAGCAGGTCGACGGCTTCCTCGGCCGCGTCGAGCGCACCGGCCGCAGAGGCCGGGATCAGCTGGATCTGCGGTGCGGAACGATTCTCCGCCGGCTGCGGACGAGCGGGCGCCGCGGGGGCGGAGTGGGCGCGCTGCGCCGGGGACGCGGGGCGCGCGGGGGCGGGGCCCGGACGGCCGGGACGCGGGGTGGCCGCTGAACGCGGGCCGGGTACGGGACGGGGGGTCGGCGTGGTGCGGCCGGTGGCCGGAGTGACGCGGGGACCCTGGGCGCTCTCGGGAATCTGAGGCTCCTCGGAGATCAGAGGCATGACGGTGGTCTGGTGCGGACGCCGGTGTCGCCCCGGCGCCGGTAAAAGGGGCGCGTGCGCGCGATCAGAATTCGAAGCCGAGCTGGCCCCCGCTTTCGAGTGCGGCCGCCTCGGCGGAAATACGGACCTTCTTCAGGTGTTGCCACCGGGGCAGGGCATCGAGATACGCCCAGGAGAGGCGGTGGTGGGCGCTCGGCCCCCGCTCCTCCAGCGCGGCCCGGTGCACGGGCGAGGGGTAGCCCGCGTTGGCGTCGAAGGCGAAGCCGGCGCAGTCCTCGGACGCGGCGCCCAGCTCGGCCATCATCCGGTCCCGGTGCACCTTGGCGATCACCGAGGCCGCCGCGACCGCGATGCAGGACTGATCGCCCTTGATCACGGTGCGGACCTTCCAGGGAGCGCCCAGGTAGTCGTGCTTGCCGTCGAGAATCACCGCGTCGGGCCGTACCGGCAGCCCTTCCAGGGCCCGCACGGCGGCGAGGCGGAGAGCCGCGGTCATACCGAGGTCGTCGATCTCCCGGGGAGACGCCTCGCCCAGCGCGTAGGCGGAGACCCAGCTCCGCAGCACGGGTTCGAGCCGGGCACGCCGCCGCGGGGTCAACAACTTGGAATCGGTGAGCCCTTCGGGCGGGCGGCGCAGGCCGGTGACCGCCGCGCACACGGTGACGGGTCCGGCCCATGCACCGCGTCCGACCTCGTCGACACCGGCGACGGTCCTGGCACCGGTGGTAGCGCGAAGTGAGCGCTCGACGGTGTGCGTGGGTGGTTCGTACGGCATGGCGCCAGCCAGCGTACGCCGAGAGCCACGGCAGCAACACCCCGGGGCGCCGTGCGGGCCGCGAATCGGCCGCCGAAGGCGGCTGCAGCACCCCTCGAGCCCTCCGCGCCCGTGGCGGCGGAGGGGCTGCCGGGTGCGGAGGGGCCCCCATCGGGGCGGGGCCCGTGGGGGCTCTGGCCGCCTGGAGCGCCCGCCGGTCGGAGAGCGCGCCGACCCGCAGGGCGGGGAGCCGGGTCAGTACGGGTCGTAGCCGTCCCTCTCCGGCTCGTAGCCCTCACGGCTCCCGTCCCGGCCCAGGCGGTAGCAGTCGCGCCCGTCCCCCCGCACCGGGCGCTCCTCCAGGATCTCCTTCGCCCGCGCCTCCCCCCAGCTGGTCGCGTACCAGGGGGCGTCGGTGCGGAGGACCTCGCGCTGGACGATCCGCAGGGCGCAGGAGCGTTGCGGTTCGGGCAGCCGGTCCAGGGCCGGGACGGCGTCGGCGGAGAGGTCCTTCAGGTAGTCGATGTCGACGCCGGCCTCCTCGTCGGCCTCGAAGCGCTGGACGTTCTGCTCGGCCACCAGGCCGTCCGGCGAGATCAGCCCGAAGGCCAGCACCCCGGCCGCCGCGCTCAACGCGACGGCCCGCGGCAGGAATCGGGCGCCGAAGACCCCGGCGGCCAGGATCAGGATCAGCACCACGCCGAGCCAGAGTTCCATCGCGGCCACGGAGATCCGCAGCCGGGTCAGCCCGTACTCGTCGACGTACAGGTCCATGCGGCGCAGCGCGGAGGCGACCACGACGAGGGTGAGCACGCAGAGGGTGCCGAGGACGGCACGGACCAGCGTCCGGTCCCGGCTGCCGCCGCGCGGGGCCCACCGCAGGGCCAGGGCGATCACGAGGAGGGTGAGCAGGGTGGCCCACAGGAGCTGCCAGAAGCCCTGGCGGGCGTACTCGGCGTGGTCGAGCCCCGTCTCCGCCCGCACCTTCTCGTACCCCCCGAGGAGGACGACGAGCTGGAGGGCGATGAAGGCGGCGAAGAGCAGGTTGAGGACGATGAGCGGCAGCGCCCATTCGGCCCGTCCCCGCGGTTTGCCGGGCCGGACGGTGATCCCGTCCCAGCGCACGGGGGCGGCCGCGGCGTACGCGGCGGCGAGTGCTCCGGCCAGACCGAGTGCGAACAGGAAGATCCGCCACGGCGCCTCGCCGCCCGGGGCGTCGGGCAGGAGGTCTCCCAGCAGATCGGCGAAGGCGGCGTCCGCACTGGCGAAGAGGGTGCCGAACACCACCAGCAGCACCAGGGCCACGGCCGCGGTGCGCAGGGCGGCGCCCCAGCGCGCCCGCGAACCGTCGGCCCGCGCGCGTACCCCTCGTACGCCCCAGATGACGCCGGGGACGAGGGAGTCGAACAGGCCCACGGAACCGATGAGGACGCCCGGCCAGCTGCGGTTGCCGTGCAGCGTCAGCGACCCCAGGGCGAACGCCGAGACCACCGCGAGGAAGGTGGGCCAGCCCGCGTCCCGGAGCGCGGGCACGGCGAGCAGCGCGAGCCCTCCCACCGCCCAGGTCGCGGTCCAGGGACGCAGCCGGCGGCCCGCCGCGCGCGCGGCGAAGTACGCGGCCAGCGCGGCGGGCGCCGCCACGATCAGGAGGTTCACCCCGAGTCCGTCGCCCAGGAAGTACGCGCACAGGACGGCCGTGGCCAGGACGGACCAGAGCACGGCGGGTGGGATCAGGGGCGGGGCCGGTGGCCGGAGCCGGGCCACCGGGCCGTCCTGCGCGCTGCTCCCGGCACGGGCGCGGGGAGCCCCCGCGGCGTACTGCCAGGGGTTGGCGGGGCTGCCCGCCGGTGCGCCCGGAACTCCGGGGGTCCTGGCCGCACCGCCGGGCGCGGCGCCCCGGGCGGGGGCGCCCACCGTCTCGGCGGCCCTGACGACGCCTGCCGGTGTGCCGCTCGCGGAGGCCGCTCCGCCGCCCCCGGCGGGGGCGGGGGCGGGGTCCTCGCCCGTACCGGTGGTCCTCGCGGCGTGGGCGGCCTCGTCGGCCTCCGCCGGCTCCGGTGGCCGGGACGTGCCGGTTCCCGGCGTTGGCTCCGGCGGTACGGACTTGTCGGGCTGCTGATCGGACATGGGGCCCCTCCCCCACCGGCGCCCCGCGCGGCCCCCAGCGGTACGCACGCCCGGCCGGTGTCTCATTCGGCGCACGCCCTCAAGATCAACCAGGGGCGGCGTGGCCGAAAGAGTAATCCCGAACGCCCGTTCGCAGGCGCACGGAGTGGTCCTGTGGCAGGACCGTGACAGACGGCCGCAGCCCCGGCGGGGGCCGGAGGTTCGTCGGAGGGGAAACGGGCGGGCGGGGGACGGTGGGTTCAGCGGGGCGGGAGCTCCAGCCACGCGGGCGGTTCCTCCGTTTGCGCCAGCCACTCCTCGGGGGGCGCTCCGGCCTCGTCCGAGGCGACCACGCCGCCGACGATGGCGCACGTCGTGTCGACGTCACCGCCCGCCTGGGCCGTGACCCAGAACGCCTCCTCGTAGCCACCGAGGCTTCGCGCGGCCGACCAGAGCGCGAACGGCACGGTGTCGTGCGCGCTGGTGCGGCGCCCGTTGCCGAGGACCGCGGCGACCGTCCCGGCGTCCTGGTAGTCCAGCATGTCGCGGGCCCGGCGCAGCCCCGCTCCGACCGCGCTGCGCGGGACGAGCGCGACGACGCCGTCCAGCAGCTCCTCGGGGCTCGGCGGCCCGCCGGGGGCGGCGGCGAGCGACGCGGCGGCGGCCACGGCCATCGCGCCGACGACCGCCTCGCGGTGCTGGTGCGTGGGGTACGAGGAGATCTCGGCCTGGTGCGTGGCCTGCTCCGGATCGTCCGCGTACCAGGCGCCGAGCGGAGCGATGCGCATCGCGGAGCCGTTGCCCCAGGAGCCCTGGCCGTTGAAGAGGGCCGAGGACAGCTCCCGCCAGTCGCCGCCCTCCCGCACGAGCCGGAGGAGCCGGTTGACGGCGGGGCCGTAGCCCCGGTCGAAGTCGTGGTGCTCGGCGAAGGAGCGGACCAGTGCGTCCTGGTCGACACGTCCGTGCGCGGCGAGCACGGCGAGGACCGAGCAGGCCATCTCGGTGTCGTCGGTCCACTGCCAGGGCCCGGGCGGCAGGGCGCGCTGTTTCAGCAGGGGGTAGTTGGCCGGTACGAAGAACTGGGAGCCCAGGGCGTCTCCCACGGACAGCCCACGCAGGCTGGCCAGGGCGCGTTCGAAGCGCCGCTCGGAAGCAGAATCAGCGGTCATCGCCCGGCCACTCTATCCGGTACGGCCGTACGGCTCAGGGATCCGCCAGCGCTGGAAGGGCCGGTCGAGGGTGTAGCGGCCGTTCTCACCCAGCAGCAGGGTCCGCGTCTCGCCGTTGCCCGGGTTGGACAGCGACTCGAACTCCGCGACCGACCAGTGGAACCAGCGCATGCAGAACAGCCGCATGGTCAGCCCGTGGGTGACCAGCAGCACGTTCTCCGGGTGGTCCGGCTCCTCGAAGCTGCGGTGCAGGCTCTCCAGGAACGCCCCGACCCGGTCGTAGACGTCGGCGCCGGACTCCCCCTGGGCGAAGCGGTAGAAGAAGTGCCCGTAGGCGTCCCGGTAGGCCTTCTGGAGCCGTACGTCGTCCCGGTCCTGCCAGTTGCCCCAGTCCTGCTCGCGCAGCCGGGGCTCCTCGCGCACCCGGACGCGCGCCGGGTCGAGGTCGAAGGCGCGGAAGGTCTCGTGGGTGCGGCGGTACGGCGAGATGTAGACGCTCACCCGCTCGTCGCCGAACTGCTCGCGCAGCCGCGCCCCGGCCTCCCGGGCCTGCCGCAGACCGGTGGGGGTGAGCCGGAGCGCGTGGTCGGGCTCCCGCTCGTAGACCGAGTCGTCGGCGTTGCCCTCGGATTCGCCGTGCCGGACGAGGACGATGCGCTGGGGTCGTGCCATGGGTCCGAGCCTAGGGGGTGCCGGACGATTCCCGTCATCGCCCCGGGGTGCGCCCCGGCCCCGCCGGTCAGACCGTCCAGGAGGGTTCCAGCTCCACGACGTCCCCCGACAGCCCGATCACGTCCGTCTCGGTCTGCGCGCGGGCCGCCAGCCGCTCGGCCCCCGCCGCGCGGTACTTTCCGCGCTCGGCGCTCGACTGCCACAGGGACAGCGCCAGGAACTCGTTGCCCGGCGCCTCCGCGAACACGCCGCGCACCATGCCGGGCGATCCGGCCATGGCGGGGTTCCACACCTGCTGCTGCATCAGGACGAAGTGCTCGGCACGCTCCTCGCGCACCCTGCTGTGCGCGACCCTGACGACGTCCGCCCCCGCGAAGTGCGGTTCGAACCCCGTCTTCACGTCGAAGCGGCGCTCGAAGAGCGTGACCCGCATGTCGCGGAACATGCCGGACTGCCCGGCCGCCAGCCGGTCGTGCCCGCGGGCCATGAAGGAGTCGTAGAAGACGCGGTTCTCCCAGAACGCGAAGACGTGGGCGACGTCGGGGCGCGTTCGGCTCCACCCGCCGCTCTGTCCTTGGAACCCCGGCTCGCCGAGCAGCCCCGCCCACTTCCGCTGTCCCCGCTCGAAACCATGACGGTCCACCACGGAGCAGCGAATCCACTTCACCAGCACCGCGCCATCGTACGGCGCGGAGGGTGGCACGCGTCACGTTCCCGGGAAGCCCGCCCCGCTCGCCCCCGCGTGCGGTGTCCCGGACGCGGGCGCGGCCGTACGCGGCGCCGCCGGTTGGCCCGAATCCGTCGTCCCGGAACGAGGCAGTTGGTTCCGCGGCCGGTTCCGTACATGATCGGGTGATCGTGTGTCGGGTGATGAGCACGGCCCGCGGGCCGTCGGCCGGGAGGGGAGTCCCTTGAGCACTCCGAACAAGGACATCGAGAAGGTCGAGGTACGGGTCAAATGGGATCCGAGCCCGCACGGGGCGGCCGCCAACGACCTCGACATCATCGCGGCGACCTATCCGGCCGACGAGCCGTACGGCGCCCCCGCCTACCTGGTCCACTTCGACAGCCGCTCGCCCGACGGCACCATCACGCTGAACCGGGACAGCCGGACCGGGCAGGGGTTCGGCTTCGACGAGGTCATGACCATCGAGCTGTACCGGCTGGCTGAGCGGTACGGGCGGGTGGTGGTCGGCGTCGCCATCCAGCAGCGCGACGGCCGCAAGACCTTCGGCGACATAGGGAGTACGGCGATGGAGATCGCGGAGGGATACACGAAGCTGGCCGAGAACGACTTCTCCGGCGTGGCGGGGGCGACCGCCGCGGTCGTCGGGGAGTTCACCCGGGACGGGGCGGGGCTCTGGGGGTTCCGGTCGGTCGTCCGCGGTTTCGAGGGCGAGCCCGACGTGTTCGCCGCGGAGATGGGGAGCCGGGCCGCGGAAGGGTGACATCGTCCGGATCCGGTCAAACCGGCGCCGGCCCGGGTGGCCCCCCGGGGCCGGCGGGGCACGGGGGAAGCTCGCGGTCCGCGGACACGGAAGAGGGTGCCGGCCACCGGCCGGCACCCTCTCTCACACGCTGATCAGCACGGCTCCTAGAACCCGCTCACCGGCGCGTTCCGCGCCCTGTCACCGGGTTATTGGCGTAGACCACTTACTCCTGGCGTGCGCTATTCCTCGGCATCCGGCTCTCGATCGGGGAACGCACGCAGCCTCAGCTGCGGCGCCCGGTGGTCGGCGAGCCACCGCATCCGGTTGTCGTCCGCAGCGATCCCGGCACGTGCGGCCTGGGTCCACTCCTCGCGGTCGAGCACCTCGAGGTAGGTCGCCCGGAGCGCTTCCTGTTGTGCCGCGGTGCACCCCGCAGCCTCGGAAGGCTCCGTAGTCAGGTGCTGAGTGAGCACCGCGATCGTGAAGTAGCGCTCCATGGTCGGGCTGAGCAAACCCACATGGCGGGCATGAGCCTCCAGGACCACTCTCGCATGGGGGTAGTGAGCGAGAGTGAGTCCCATCCCCCCGCAGTCGCTCATGAGATGGAGTAGCCGACCGATGTGGTCGACCATCTCGCTGTCAGGGTCGAGCTCTGCAAGCGCCTCATGGAGTCTGGCGACTGTGGCGACCTTGCCGGCGAAGTATCCGTTGAGGAAGTCGCCATCACAGGCCCTGCGCAGCAGCCAGGGTCGGGCAGCTGGGTCGTCGAGTCTGCAGAGAGCTTCGACGACGTAGACACGTCCCCAGCCGGTGACTCGCTCGGCGAGCCAGAGCAGGGCTTCGACTCCTCCTGTCTGCCGCTCGAAGGCGTGCGCCGCCAGCGGCCCGAAGCGGTCGGAGAGCAGCCCGATCGTCTGTATCAGCGGGATGTCGTCGGCTGTTCCCACAACGGCGAGCAGGGCAAGCCCGACGGTGACTGAGCAGCGATCGGTGCCGTAGCGGACCAGCCAGCGGCCCGTTTGACGAGCGCGTTCTACGTCCACCCGCGCAGCCGCGGCGGCGATGTGCTCGTTGTGGTGAATCGGGACATAGACGTCATGGAAGACGTCGGCCAGTTCGCTGGGCAGGGCGGAGGCCCGCGCGAAATGCGTGTCCAGAATGAGCGCAATATCCTTGCCGGCCAAGTGCCGGTCTTTGGGTGCCTTCGGGCCCCGGCGACGGTGCAAAGCGTCATCGGGAAAGGGGTACCCGTCGCGCGGAAGCGGCTCATCCGGAACCAGTTGATGTAGCCGGAGCGCGTGGTCGAACAGCGTTGCCGGTGATCCGGGCAGTCCTGTCCCGGTCGTCCCGCTCATCGGCGGACGGAGCACTCGATTCTCTTGATCATGGCCCGGAGCATGCCACGAGCGCAATCGCCGCGACAAGCCCTCGACTCGGCAGCGGGTTGCATCCAACGCCACGGCCCAGCGTCACACCTGTCAGGGCGGTGAAGCCGCGCAATCGGCTTCACCGCCCTGACCAGCTACTTCACGCCCTCACAGGCGTCCGGTGTCAGCTGCAACCGCTGGTCGAGCCGCAGCCCTCGCAGATGTAGCAGGAGCCGGCGCGCTGCATCTTCGTACCGCAGGAGAAGCAGAGCGGGGCGTCGGCGCTGATGCCGAGCTGCATCTCGACCAGTTCGGCCGAGGTGTGCGCGGTCTTCGGCACCGCCTTCGCGGCGGACTCCGCGGGGGCCGGCACCGCCTTCAGGGGCTCGACCTGGACCGGGGCCGACTGGGCCAGACTGTCCGTGTCCAGCTCCTCCGCCTCGAACGCCGGCTCGTAGGAGCCGGTGTCCAGGTGGCGCTGGCGCTCCTCGGCGGAGTGGATGCCGAGGGCCGAGCGGGTCTCGAAGGGCAGGAAGTCCAGCGCCAGGCGGCGGAAGATGTAGTCGACGATCGACTGCGCCATCCGCACGTCCGGGTCGTCCGTCATGCCGGCCGGCTCGAAGCGCATGTTGGTGAACTTCGAGACGTACGTCTCCAGCGGGACGCCGTACTGCAGACCCACCGAGACGGCGATGGAGAAGGCGTCCATCATGCCGGCGAGGGTCGAACCCTGCTTGGACATCTTCAGGAAGACCTCGCCGAGACCGTCGTCCGGGTAGGAGTTGGCGGTCATGTAGCCCTCGGCGCCGCCCACGGTGAAGGAGGTGGTGATGCCGGGGCGGCCCTTGGGGAGGCGCTTGCGGACCGGACGGTACTCGACGACCTTCTCGACCGCCTCGCGGATGGTCTCCTCCGCCTTGGCGGTGACCTCTTCCTTCTCCTTCTCCTTGGTCTTGGCGGAGAGGGGCTGGCCGACCTTGCAGTTGTCGCGGTAGATCGCGAGCGCCTTGACGCCCATCTTCCACGCCTCGAAGTAGACCTCCTCGACGTCCTCGACGGTGGCCGTCTCGGGGAGGTTCACCGTCTTGGAGAGCGCGCCGGAGATCCACGGCTGGATGGCCGCCATCATCCGGACGTGGCCCATCGCGGAGATGGAGCGCTCACCCATCGCGCAGTCGAAGACCTCGTAGTGCTCGGTCTTCAGGCCGGGGGCGTCGATCACGTTGCCGTGCTCGGCGATGTGGGCGACGATCGCCTCGATCTGCTCGGGCTGGTAGCCGAGGCGGCGCAGCGCCTGCGGCACCGTGCCGTTGACGATCTGCATCGAACCGCCGCCGACCAGCTTCTTGAACTTGACCAGGGCGAGGTCGGGCTCCAGGCCGGTGGTGTCGCAGGACATCGCGAGACCGATGGTGCCGGTGGGAGCGATGACCGAGGCCTGCGCGTTGCGGAAGCCGTTCTTCGCACCGAGCCGGATCACGTCCTGCCAGGCCTCCGTCGCGGCGGCCCAGACCGGCGAGTCGAGGTCGTCGACGTGGACGGCCTTGGCGTTGGCGTCGGAGTGCTGCTTCATGACCCGCTGGTGCGGCTCGGCGTTGCGGGCGTAGCCGTCGTACGGGCCGACGACCGCGGCCAGTTCGGCGGAGCGGCGGTAGGAGGTACCGGTCATCAGCGAGGTGATGGCGCCGGCCAGGGCGCGCCCGCCGTCGCTGTCGTACGCGTGGCCGGTCGCCATCAGGAGGGCGCCGAGGTTGGCGTAGCCGATGCCCAGCTGGCGGAAGGCGCGGGTGTTCTCGCCGATCTTCTGCGTGGGGAAGTCCGCGAAGCAGATCGAGATGTCCATCGCGGTGATGACCAGCTCGACGACCTTGGCGAAGCGCTCGGACTCGAAGGACTGGTTGCCCAGGCCGTCGTCCTTGAGGAACTTCATCAGGTTCAGCGAGGCGAGGTTGCACGAGGTGTTGTCCAGGTGCATGTACTCGCTGCACGGGTTCGAGCCGTTGATCCGGCCGGACTCCGGGCAGGTGTGCCAGGCGTTGATGGTGTCGTCGTACTGGATGCCCGGGTCGGCGCAGGCCCAGGCGGCCTCGGCCATCTTGCGGAAGAGGGACTTGGCCTCGACCTCTTCGATGATCTCGCCGGTCATCCGGGCGCGCAGCCCGAACGTGCCGCCGGCCTCGACCGCCTTCATGAACTCGTCGTTCACACGGACCGAGTTGTTGGCGTTCTGGTACTGGACGGACGTGATGTCGTCGCCGCCCAGGTCCATGTCGAAGCCCGCGTCGCGCAGGGCGCGGATCTTCTCCTCCTCCTTCACCTTGGTCTCGATGAAGTTCTCGATGTCCGGGTGGTCGACGTCGAGGATGACCATCTTGGCCGCGCGGCGGGTGGCGCCGCCCGACTTGATCGTCCCGGCGGACGCGTCGGCGCCGCGCATGAACGAGACCGGGCCGGAGGCGTTGCCGCCGGAGGAGAGCAGCTCCTTGGAGGAGCGGATACGGGAGAGGTTCAGGCCGGCGCCGGAGCCGCCCTTGAAGATCATGCCCTCTTCCTTGTACCAGTCGAGGATCGACTCCATGGAGTCGTCGACGGCCAGGATGAAGCAGGCGGAGACCTGCTGCGGCTGGGGCGTGCCGACGTTGAACCAGACCGGGGAGTTGAAGCTGAAGATCTGGTGCAGGAGGGCGTACGCCAGCTCGTGCTCGAAGATCTCGGCGTCCGCGGGAGAAGCGAAGTAGCCGTGGTCCTCGCCGGCCTTGCGGTACGTCTTCACGATCCGGTCGATCAGCTGCTTGAGGCCGGTCTCGCGCTGCGGCGTGCCGACGGCGCCGCGGAAGTACTTGCTGGTGACGATGTTGACCGCGTTCACCGACCAGAAGTCGGGGAACTCGACGCCACGCTGCTCGAAGTTGATCGAGCCGTCGCGCCAGTTGGTCATGACGACGTCCCGGCGCTCCCACGCCACCTCGTCGTACGGATGCACGCCGGGGTTGGTGTGGATGCGCTCGATGCGCAGACCCTTGCTCGCCTTGGCGCCCTTGGTGCGGGAACCTCGTGCCGGGCCGCTCGCCGTCTCTGTCATGCCGCCTCCCATATGTGGGCGAAAACGCCCTGAAGTGCCCAGATCTTCCCAGGCACAATGTGTGTCCGATACTCCGGCCGCCGCGCACGGCGGCCGGAAGCACATCTCATGTCGCCCTGCCGCCGGCACGCAGAGCTACGTCTGCGGGCACGGGCGTTCCGGGCGGGTACCGCTCAGTCGGCGGCGATGGCGGGCGCGGGGACCTCAGGGGTCTCGCCGCTCCCGCGGTCCTTCTCGGAGGGCCGCTGCCCGCGCAGTTCCACGATGGCGGCCTCGAAGTCCTCCAGGGAATCGAACGCCCGGTAGACGGACGCGAAGCGCAGGTACGCGACGAGGTCGAGTTCCTGCAGGGGGCCGAGGATGGCCAGTCCCACGTCGTGGGTGGTCAGCTCGGCGCTGCCGGTGGCGCGCACCGCCTCCTCGACCCGCTGGCCGAGCTTGGCGAGGGCGTCCTCGGTGACGGGCCGTCCCTGGCATGCCTTGCGGACGCCGGAGATGACCTTGGTACGGCTGAAGGGCTCGGTCACGCCGCTGCGCTTGACGACCATCAGCGAGCACGTCTCCACCGTGGTGAAACGGCGGGAGCAGTCGGGGCACTGCCGGCGGCGACGGATCGAGGTCCCGTCGTCGGTGGTGCGACTGTCGACGACTCTGCTGTCGGGGTGCCTGCAGAAGGGGCAGTGCATGGCTCCCAACCCTCCTTCACACGCACGACTGAATAGCCTCTTCAGGGCCCTCTGCGGACCCCTGGAGGCAGTCCCCAGCATAGGTGATGCTCACGGCGTGATTGCACCGAGACCACAACTTCTGGGCGACCGGAGCAATCCAACCACTAGATCTAGGGTCGAGTCGCGTTTTGGGCCCTATCGCGTGTCGCGCGCCGGACCTCAGCGGGAGGTCGTCGGAGGGGGCGCCCGCAGGAGCCCCGGGCCAGGGAAGAGGGTACGGGAAAAGCGGGGGCGCCGAGTCGCCGGGGCACCGGTCCGCGGGCCGGACGGAGGGGGACGCGCGGACCGGATGGGAGACTGGGGGCGGGGAACCGGGCACCGCGCCGCGGGGAGGTCGCGCACGGCTCCCGGGAGGCCGTGCGACCGCACCGGAGAACCGCCGGGCGGCCGGGGTCCGTGCCGCTCATACACCCCTCGGTAGCACCACAGCACCCCTTTATTCGTTTTTCACTCGAACGTGTGTTTGGCGCAACCTTTCGAAAGCTACTACCGTTGTCCGGCTAGGGAGAACATTCGAGAGGGGCCGACGTGACCACCACCGCAGACAGCGCCACCATCACCGCCCGGGACCACCGCTCCCAGAGCCGACTTGAGCCGGTGCATGCCATGAATGACGCACTCACGAACACGGACGGGCCCGATCCCGCACGTTCCGGGCGCTCCATGCCCGGCAGGCCCCCGGGCATCCGGGCGGACAGCTCCGGACTCACGGACCGCCAGCGGCGGGTCATCGAGGTCATCCGCGACTCCGTGCAGCGGCGGGGCTACCCGCCCTCCATGCGGGAGATCGGCCAGGCGGTGGGCCTGTCCAGCACCTCGTCCGTCGCCCACCAGCTCATGGCGCTGGAGCGCAAGGGCTTCCTCCGCCGGGATCCGCACCGGCCCCGCGCCTATGAGGTGCGCGGATCGGACCAGCCCAGCACCCAGCCGACCGACACGACGGGCAAGCCCGCCGCCTCCTATGTGCCGCTGGTGGGCCGGATCGCCGCCGGCGGCCCGATCCTCGCGGAGGAGTCCGTCGAGGACGTCTTCCCCCTCCCCCGCCAGCTCGTGGGCGACGGCGAGCTCTTCGTGCTGAAGGTCGTCGGCGACTCGATGATCGAAGCCGCGATCTGCGACGGCGACTGGGTGACCGTCCGCCGCCAGCCCGTCGCGGAGAACGGGGACATCGTCGCCGCCATGCTCGACGGCGAGGCGACGGTCAAGCGCTTCCGCCGGGAGGACGGTCACGTATGGCTGCTCCCGCACAACGCCGCGTACCAGCCGATCCCCGGCGACGAGGCGACCATCCTCGGCAAGGTGGTGGCGGTGCTGCGCCGGGTCTGAGGAGCGCGTCGGTCACGGCTTCCGGCCCCGGGGTCTCTGCCTAGGGCGTCGATCACGACGTCGACCCCGGGGCTCTGCCATGCCCCGGCGGCCCACCCTCTGCGCTACCGTGCCTCACGCCGGCCGAGCGCTTCCGGGAGGCCGCGCCCCGTCCCGGCCGCTTCCCTCCCGTCCCGCCCTCTCCCGCCCCGGCCCCCCTCTAAGCGCCGTCCGCCTTGGCCTTGGCGTCGATGGCGGCCAGGGAGCGGCGCGCCTGGTTCCGGTCGGTGGTGTACCAGAAGTCGGGCAGCGAAGCGCGGAGATAGCTGCCGTACCGGGCGTTGGCGAGCCGGGGGTCCAGCACGGCGACGACGCCCTTGTCGCCCGTGGCCCGGACCAGCCGCCCCGCCCCCTGGGCCATCAGCAGAGCCGCGTGCGTCGCCGCCACCGCCATGAAGCCGTTGCCCCCGGCCTCCTCGACCGCCTTCTGCCGTGCGCTCATCAGCGGATCGTCCGGCCGGGGGAACGGAATCCGGTCCATCACCACCAGTTGGCAGCTCGGCCCCGGGACGTCGACGCCCTGCCAGAGCGACAGGGTGCCGAAGAGGCAGGTCTCCGGATCGGCCGCGAAGTTCTTGATCAGCTCACCGAGCGTCTCCTCGCCCTGGAGCAGGATCGGCTTGCCCAGCCGGCCCCGCAGCTCCTCGGCCGCCGCCTTGGCCGCCCGCATCGAGGAGAACAGCCCCAGCGTGCGGCCGCCGGCCGCCTCCACCAGCTCGGCGAGCTCGTCCAGCATGTCCGTACGGGATCCCTCGCGGCCCGGGGTGTTCAGATGCCGGGCGACGTAGAGGATGCCCTGCTTCGGGTAGTCGAACGGGGAGCCGACGTCCAGCCCCTTCCACTGCGGGACGGCCTCGCCCGCCGTGCCCTCGGGGGCCAGCCCGAGCGATGCGCCCACCCCGTTGAAATCGCCGCCCAGCTTGAGGGTGGCCGACGTCAGCACCACGGACCGCTCGGCGAACAGCTTCTCGCGCAGCAGCCCCGACACGGAGAGCGGGGCGACCCGGACGGAGGCTCCGAACCGCTCGTGCTGCTCGTACCAGACGACGTCGTACTCGGAGCCCTGGGTGATGCGCTCCGCGACGCCGTGGACCGTCTCGACCGAGGCGAGGGCCTGCTTGCGGACGGCGTTCTCGTCCTCCACCGACTTGTCCCGGGTGGCGCCGATGGCCGAGATCACCGTGCGCGCCGCGTCGCGCAACGCCATCAGCGCGTACCCGAGATCTTCCGGGACCTCTTCGAGCCGTCCGGGCAGCGCCAGCTCCATGACCCGCTCGAACCCCTCGGCCGCCGTCATCAAGGCGTCGGCGGCCTTCTCGTTCACCAGCTTCGCCGCCCGGCGGACCGCGCGGTTGACCTGGGCCGGGGTCAGCTCGCCGGTGGCGACGCCGGTGACCCGGGAGACCAGCTCATGGGCCTCGTCGACGATCAGTACCTCGTGCGAGGGGAGCACCGGCGCGCCCTCGATGGCGTCGATCGCGAGGAGCGCGTGGTTGGTGACGACCACGTCCGCCAGCTTCGCCCGCTCCCGCGCCGCCTCCGCGAAGCACTCCGCCCCGTACGCGCACTTGGACGCGCCCAGGCACTCGCGGGAGGAGACCGAGACCTGCGCCCAGGCCCGGTCCGAGACGCCGGGCGTCAGATCGTCCCGGTCGCCCGTCTCCGTCTCGTCCGACCAGTCCCGCAGCCGCAGCAGGTCCTGTCCCAGCTTGCTGGACGGGGCCGCCGCCTCGAACTGGTCGAACAGCCCCTCCTCCTCGTCCTGCGGAACCCCTTCGTGGAGCCGGTGCAGGCAGAGGTAGTTCGACCGGCCCTTGAGCATGGCGAACTGCGGACGGCGGCGCAGCAGCGGGTGCAGGGACTCGACCGTGCGCGGGAGGTCGCGCTCCACGAGCTGCCGCTGGAGGGCGAGGGTGGCCGTGGCCACGACGACCCGCTCCCCGTGCGCCAGGGCCGGCACCAGGTAGCCGAGCGACTTGCCCGTACCGGTGCCGGCCTGGACGAGCAGATGGGATTGGTCGTCCACGGCCTCGGCGACGGCTTCGGCCATGGCGACCTGGCCGGGCCGTTCCGTACCGCCGACGGCGGCGACGGCGGCGTGCAGGAGCTCGGGGAGGGATGGCTTCGTCATAGCCCGACCACCCTACGGCGCACCACTGACAACGGCGATCACTCCCCCACGCGGACGGAGGGGTGCAACGGGTTGGGGACGGTCCCGTGGATCGCCGCGTGCGGGCGGTCGGCACGGTCCCGGTAGCCGTCGACGAGCAGGCGGTTGCGGTTCAGGCAGAGGCGCTCGATCTCGGGGGTGAGCATGTCGAACAGCTCGAACCGCTCCTTCAGCTCCGGGAAGCGGGCGTGGTGGCGGACGATCTCCGCCCGGACGAGTGACCAGAAGGCGTCCTCGGTGACGCCGAGCTGTTCCTCGCACAGCGGTGAGAGGTAGCGGAAGACGCCCACGAAGAGGCCGGAGTGGATGAACTGGGTGAGGAAGGACGGCTCCTCGGTGAGGAGGACGGCGCGCACCTCCTCGGGCATGGCGTCGTGCTCCGGCAGCGGGTGGGCGCTGACGTTGACGTCGTCCACGAAGTCCTTGATGGCGAGCCGCACGGGCACGTCGTCCGCGTCGAACACGACGATGGCGTTCTCGCCGTGCGGGGAGAAGACGGTGCCGTAGCGGTAGAGGAAGTGCAGCAGGGGCGGCAGGAGCGCCGCGAAGAGCCGCTTCAACCAGGTTTCCGGGGCCAGGCCGGAGCGCTCGACCAGCTCGGCGGTGAACGCGCGGCCCGCCGGGTCCGTATGGAGGAGGGAGGCGAGGGTGCGGGCGCGTTCGCCCGGGGCGAGACGGGGCGGCAGCGGCTCCCGCCAGATCGCGCCGAGGATCTCCTTGTACTGGTAGGGCACTTCGGGGAGGTGGTCGTACAGGGGGTGCTCGACGGTGACGGAGGCGACCTCGCCGAGGAGGACGACCCGGCAGCCGTCGCGGAGGAACGGGTCGTCCTCGCACAGTCCCTGGACCCAGGCGGTGACCGCCGGGGCGGCGAGGGTCCGCTCGGTCGGCAGGCCGCGCCAGACCAGGGTGTTGAGGATGGAGAGCGGGAGCTTCACCGTGTGCCGCTCGGGCCGGTCCACGTTGGCGAACGTGCGGATGGACTGCTGCGGGAGGCGGGCGTCGCCGTCCGTGTGCAGGGCGACGATGTCGCCGTCCGCGATGGCCGGGGCGTAGAGCGGCACGATCCACTCGTCCCACTGCCAGGGGTGCACGGGAAGGTAGAAGTAGTCCTGCGGATCACGCCCCCGGGCCCGCAGGACGTCGGCGAAGGCGTCCCGGACGTCCTGGTCGAGCTCCCCCGCGTACAGCTCCTCGGGGGTGCCGACGCGGCCCACGCCCCGGTACCGCGCGATGCGGGTGCTGACCGCGATCCACGGCAACCGGAGCGGGGTGCGGGCCTCGGGGGCGAAACGGTCGGCGTCGGAAGCGGAGAAGCCGAGCCGTCCCTTGCTGGCAGCCAGCCAGGGGTGGCCGGTCTGATGGCCCTCCAGCTCGGCGTAGTCGAGCGCGGCGAGCCGGTCCGCGGTGAGCGCGGTGTGGTCGAGCCGGGCGTCGGCGGAGAGCGTCCGGGTCAGCTCGCGGATGAGGTGGCCGAGGGTCGTGCCGTCGAGGCCGAGGAGGGTGCGGGCCCGGGCGAGGAACGTCAGCGGGTCGCGGAAGGGCCGGGGACCGGGCGCCGGACCGGAGGACGCGGCCGAGCCGTTGACGGGTGCTGGGGCGTGCGCGTCCGCGCGCGGGGGTGCTACGGCATGCGCGTCGACCTGCGACGGCGCGGCGGCGTTCGTTCCGGCGCGCGGAGTCCGGTCGGCGTACGCGGTGGTGGGAGCGCTCTCGGCCGCCGCGGCGGCGTCGGGGGGTACGGCGGCGGGTGCGCCGTCGGCGTGGGCGGCCGGGGGCGGTGCGGTGACCTCGATCGAATCGGGGTCGACGCGCCAACTGCCGTACGCGCCGCGCCGGGCCGTGAAGACGAGCACTCCCCCGTCGTCGAGGGTCAGGCGGTGAAGCCCGCCGGCTCCGGGGCCGGGGTCGGGGACGGGTTCGATGATCTTCTCGTAGGCGAACTCGCCGAGCATCTTGGCGAGGAGCCGTGCGGCGGCCCGGTCCCAGATCTGCCGGTTCAGCTCCGGAGGGCTGAACAGCTGCGGGAACCCGGCTGCGTCACGGCTCGCGGGATATATCGGCACGGGGACTCCTCCGGAAGGAACCTCTGGGGTTCGAGCGGTATGGAAGGTGCGGCGAGCAGGTCACAGCTGGTCTCGGTGGGTTCGGTCGCGGATCATCAGCGCGGCGCGCTTGTCGGGGAGGTCCACTTCGGCGGAGAAGCGGAAGCCGGCGCTGAGGAAGGCGGAGACGGACGGGGTGTTGCGCAGGTCCGGTTCGGCGACGACCCGCCCGCACCGCGGAAGGTGGTCCAGGACGAGGTCGGCGACGGCGCGGATGAGCGTGGCGCCCACGCCCCGGCCCCGGTTCCGTACGCCCCCGATGAGGAGGTGGACGCCGGTGTCGTGCGGCCGGGCCGGGTAGTGGCGGGCGAGCGGGTCGAGGTCGGCGCGGTAGATCTCCCAGTAGCTCATGGGCGTGCCGTCGAGCAGGCCGAGACAGGGGATGCTGCGGCCGTCCCCTTCGAGCTGGGGTCCGAGGTGGTCGGCGGTGACGGACTCCGGTCCGGAGAGCTCCCAGAAGGCCGCCACCGCTGGATCGTTCATCCAGCGGCTGAGGAGGGGGAGGTCGCGCTCCGCCCGGACGGGGAGGAGGGTGAACTCCCCCGCCGCCGTGCGGGCGGGCGCCCAGCTCCCCGGGTCGCCCAGCAGCTCGCTCGGGGCGTGTGCCGCCCCGGTGCCGCGGTCCTCGGCGATCACCGCGAGGAGTTCTTCGGTGAGCCGCAGGTCGAGGGTGTCCTCGACACCGGTGCTCCCGCCGTCGGGTGCGGCGCCGGGTTCCGCTGAGGCGTCGGCGGGAGGCATGGTGGCGCTCTCCTCTCTGGACCGGGTCTCGGTCGGTGGGCTGCTCCGGAACGGTGGCTCGGAGTCTGCCGGGTGCGGGTGTTCAGCTGTGCAGCGGGTTGGCGATGGTGACGTACACCGACTGGGTGTCGACCGGTCCGACCAGTTCGTCGAGTCCGTGCAGCCGGGTCAGCAGGTTGGCCTTGCAGCGCAGTCGGGGGTTCTCCAGGAGGTACGCGGGCAGGGGCGAACCCAGTTCCGCGGTCTCGGTGAGGAACCGGCGCAGGACCGCGAGGAGTTCCCGCTCGTCGGCCAGGCGTTGGGATCCGAACGCCCCGATCAGTCCGAGGACGTTGTTGATGCCGAGGTAATAGGCGAACCGTTCGTCGGTGACCGGGTCGGAGACGAAGGTGTCGCTGACGGCGCCGATGCCGGGGAGCCGCTTGTCCAGCTCGGCGCGGCGGGAGTCTCGGAAGTAGTAGCCCTGGTTGTCCCGGTAGCGGCCGCCGACCGGCCAGCCGTCCGGGTCGAGCAGGACGATCGTGTTCTGCTGGTGGGCTTCGAGCGCGACGCCGCCGTGGGCGTCGAGCCAGAGGACGGGGCGTACGACGTGGTGGAGATAGCGCCGGAACCATTCGGCACAGACGGCTCCGGCGGTGAGGCCGGTGCGGGTGGTCAGGCCGGAGACGACCTCCGCGAGCCGGGACCGCATGCCGGGGTGGCCGGGCCGGGGGCGTTGCGCGGTCAGCCCGGCGATGCAGGCGGCGTCGTCCCCGGGGCCGAAGGGGTTGTGGCGGAGCACGACGTCGAGCCCGGTGACGGGGGCGCCCTCGGAGTCGTCGACGGCGAGCCAGGCGGGGTCGCGGACGATGTCGAAGCCGGGGTGCTCCCGCCGCCAGCTCTCGGCCAGTCCGGTCGACAGGAGGCGGTGGACCTCGACGCCCCGGTGCAGCTCCTTGCGGAGGTTCTCCCGGCGGGAGTTGGTGATGCGTACGCCGAGGGAGAGCTTGAGCATCACCCGCGCCCCGGGCCGGTGCACGGTGCGGATGGAGGAGGTGGGGTGCCAGTGCTCGCCGTGCGGGCCGAGGTCGTGCAGCAGGCCGGACTCGGCGAGGGCCCGGACCTGGGGACGGTGGAGCAGGTCGGCCGCCTGCCACGGGTGCACGGGGACGGCGACGGTACCGGAGGGCGTCGTGAGCCCTCCGGCGTGCGGGGCGAGCAGTTCCTCCGCGGTGGCCGGTCCGTCCTCGGTCCAGGCGGAGTCGGTGGCGGTCAGCGACCGGTCGACGGCGAACCAGTGGAGCGGGAAGGACCCGTGGAGTTCGGGCGAGTAGCGGCGGGACTCCGCCTCGGAGAGCCCTTCGCGGCTCTTGGGCGTGGGGTGGAGGGGGTGGCCGAGCAGCAGGGACTGTTCGGCGGTGAGGAAGAGGTCGGCCTCGGCGGGGTCCGCCGGGGCGCGCCGCCGCTCCGCGACGAAACCGGCGGTGTGGCGTACGGAGTCGGCCACCCGGGCGACCAGGTCCCCCGCGCCGCTCTCGCCCCCCTCGCGGCCGATGAGGACGGCGACGGTGGCCGCGTCGGCGGGCGGGGCGCCGGCGGGGGCGGTCTCCAGGGCGGGTGCGCCGAAGCGGTGGGCCCCCGTGGCGGACCAGTAGCGCACGGGCACGAGGAGGGCGGTGCCGCTGGCGGGGAAGGCGATACGCAGGGTGTCGCCCTCGGGCCGGGGCAGGTCGTTCTCCCGGGCCCAGCAGCGCAGGAGGCTCTCCGTGCCGGCCGCGTCGGCGGCCCGCAGCGGGTCCGGGTCGTCGAGCGCGTCGGGGCTCGGGTCCTGGTCGGCCGGGGCGGCGGACACCGGGCCGGGCGCGTACGCGGAGGGGGCGGGGGCGTGCGGGGCTTTCTGACGGGGCACGACCATCGCCTCGACCGTGCCGGGGGCGGCCGGTCCGTCCTGCCCTCGGTGCTGGGGGGTCCCGGGGCCTTCGGCCTCGGGTGCGGGGGTGGGGTTCACGGCGTTCTTCCTTGTGGGGATTCCGGGTTCAGGGGGTGGACCCGGCGGTGGTGTGACGGTGCGGGGAGCGTTCGGCCGCTGCCAGCGCGTCGGCGAGACGGTCGACGACGGCGTCCGCCTGCTCGTCGGTGAGGGTGAGGGGCGGCAGAAGGCGCACCACGGCGTCGTGACGGCCGCCCAGTTCGACGATGAGGCCGCGCCGCAGGCATTCCTGCTGGACGGCTCGGGCGAGGGCCGGGGCGGGCGGCGGGGCGGGGGTGCGGTCGCCGGCTTCGGCGGGCAGGGGCGCACGCTCGGGATCCACCAGCTCCAGGCCGATCATCAGTCCGCGCCCCCGTACGTCACCGATTCCCGGGTGATGCGCCCTCAGTTCCCGCAGACGGGCGAGCATCCGGGCCCCCAGGACCGCCGCACGGTCCGCCAGGCGGTTCTCCCGGACGTACGCGAGCGTGGCAGCGCCCGCCGCCATGGCGAGCTGGTTGCCACGAAACGTACCCGCGTGCGCGCCCGGCTGCCAAAGGTCCAGCTCAGCACGGTAGACGATGACGGCGAGAGGCAGGGAGCCGCCGATGGCCTTGGACAGGACCATGACGTCGGGCACGATGCCGCTGTGGTCGACGGCCCAGAAGGCGCCGGTCCTGCCGACCCCGGTCTGCACCTCGTCGGCGATGAGCGGGATGGACCGGTCCTCGGTGATGGCGCGCATGCGGCGCAGCCAGGCGTCGGGGGCGGGGTTGACGCCGCCCTCCCCCTGGACCGGCTCCAGGATCATCCCGGCGGGGGCCGGGACGCCGCCCTTGCGGTCGTCCAGCAGGTGTTCGGTCCAGCGGGCGGCGAGGGCGGCGCCGTGCTCGCCGCCGGTCCCGAACGGGCAGCGGTAGTCCTGGGGGAAGGGCAGCCGGGTCACCTGGACGTCGCTCGCGCCGCCGGAGGCCGCCAGGGCTCCGGCGGTCATGCCGTGGTACGCGCCGGTGAACGCCAGCAGACCGGTGCGGCCGGTGGCGGCGCGGACCAGCTTGAACGCGGCCTCGACGGCGTCGGTTCCGGCGGGTCCGCAGAACTGGACGCGGGCGTCGTCGGCGAGGCCGCGCGGCAGGGAGGCGAACAGCTCGTTGGTGAAGGCGTCCTTGACCGGGGTGGCCAGGTCGAGCACGTGCAGGGGCGCACCGGAGTCGATGACCTTGCGGATCGCTTCGAGGACGACGGGGTGGTTGTGCCCGAGCGCCAGGGTGCCGGCGCCGGAGAGGCAGTCGAGGTAGCGGCGCCCGTCGGCGCCCTCGATGGTGAGCCCGCGGGCGCGCACCGGGACGATCGGCAGGGACCGGGCGTAGGTGCGGGCCGCCGATTCGCGCAGGGTCTGGCGGCGGAGGATGCCCTCGTGCGCGGTCGGCGGCGCCACCGGAGCGGGTTCGGTCACGGACACGGCTCTTGATCCTCCTGCGGTAACAGTCGCGTTGCACGTGGGTACGGTTTCGCGCGGACGCACCGAGGCAGTGAACGCTGTCCTGGTGTCCCCCGTACGTACCAACGACGCCGTCCGCGATGGATCACGGGCGCACCGGAAGATCCTCGCGGCCCCGGAACCGCGGACCTGCCGCGCACCGTCACCATCGGCACCGGCATAGTGGGGGCCGCAGCGGCGGCGGAAGCATCTGCTCCGGCGCCGGAGGCACCCGCAAGGCAGTACGAGTACCGAGTGACGAAGTCCCAGGGGGATCACCAGATGCGACCCATCCGCCCGACCCATACCGCCCGCCGCGGCAGGCGCGTACGCCGTATGCCCTCCACCGCGCTCGCCGCGACGGCCGTCGCCGCCGTGCTGGCGCTGACCGCCACCGCGTGCGGTCCCGAGGAGGACGACGCGGGCGGTACGACGCCCAGCGCCTCCGCCGACGGGGCGGCCGACGGCAAGGTCGTCATCCCGGACGATCTGAAGAACCGGCTCAAGGAGCACGGGATCGACCCGGACAAGTGGCGGGACGGCGAGTGGAAGAACTGGGACAAGGACAAGTGGCTGCGTGAGGCCAAGGACTTCGTCAACCCGATCATCGAGGACCTGTGGGATCCGGACCGGATGCGGGAGGCCGACAAGCCCCCGGAGAACCCGGTCGACAACGACATCTCGGGCGACGACGGCGTGACGGACCCGACGCCGGCCCCGGTCCGGGCCGCCGGTGTCGCGACGCCGTACCACGACAACGCCCCGGAGGCCGGGAAGCTGCTCTTCGACGGCCCGCAGGGTTCGATGGTCTGCTCCGCGACCGTGGTGAAGGACCCGGCCAACCCGGGCAGGTCCAACATGGTGTGGACCGCCGGGCACTGCGTGCACGCGGGCAAGAAGGGCGGCTGGTACCGCAACATCGCCTTCGTCCCGGCGTACAACAACGACGGGCTGTCGCCGGCCGAGCTGGAGACCGCGCCCAAGGAGAAGATCGCTCCGTACGGCGTGTGGTGGGGCGACTGGGCCCAGACCTCGGAGCAGTGGATCGCCCAGGGCGCGTCGACCGGCGGCCAGGGCGCTCCGTACGACTTCGCGGTGCTGCACGTGACGCCGGAGAAGGGCGCGGGCGGCAAGTCGCTGGAGGAGACGGTCGGTTCGGCCCTGCCGGTCGAGTTCGACGCCCCGGCCGTGCCGCAGATCGCGGAGATGACGGCCACGGGTTACCCGGCCGCGCCGCCGTACGACGGCCAGAAGCTGCTCCGGTGCGAGGACAGGCCGGGCCGGCTCTCCGTCTTCCGGGACCAGCCGACGATGTACCGCATCGGCTGCACGATGACCGGCGGCTCCTCCGGCGGCGGCTGGGTCGCGGCGGGCCGGGACGGCAAGCCCGCGCTGGTCTCGAACACCTCGATCGGCCCGGTCACGGCCGGCTGGCTGGCCGGACCGCGACTCGGCGAGGAGGCCGAGGGCGTCTACCGCGCGGTGAGCCGGAAGTACGCGGGCCGGTAGGTCCTGGTCCGCGGCCTCCGGGGGTTGCTGCCGGGGCCGCGGACGTTCGGCGCCCGGCAGCTCGCCGGGCGGTGACACAACGGCGAGGGCCCGGCCCCGAGCTCTCTGGAGAGTTCGGGGCCGGGCCCTCGGCTGTCGTGCGGTTCCCGCGCCGTCAGTGCGGGGTGAGGACGAAGGTCTCCAGCTCGGCGGCCAGCTCCTCGTGGACCTGGGCCTTGAGCAGGGTGCCCTCGGCGGTGTGCTCCTCGGAGAGCACCTCCCCCTCGGCGTGCACCCGGGAGACCAGGGCCCCCTGGATGTACGGCACGAGCACCTCGATGTCGACGGAGGGCCGGGGCAGCTCGGTGTCGATGAGCGCCAGCAGCTCGTCCATGCCCTCGCCGGTCCTGGCCGAGACCACGATGGCGTGCTTCTCGTTGCGCAGCAGCCGCTGGATGACCAGGGGATCGGCCGCGTCCGCCTTGTTGATCACGACGATCTCCGGCACGTCCACCGCGCCGACGTCCCGGATCACCTCGCGCACCGCGGCGAGCTGCTCCTCCGGCACCGGATGGGAGCCGTCCACTACGTGCAGGATGAGATCGGACTCGCCGACCTCCTCCATCGTGGAGCGGAACGCCTCGACGAGGTGGTGCGGCAGGTGCCGGACGAACCCGACGGTGTCGGCCAGCGTGTAGACGCGGCCGCTCGGCGTCTCGGCCCGGCGGACGGTCGGGTCCAGGGTGGCGAACAGGGCGTTCTCCACCAGGACGCCGGCCCCGGTCAGACGGTTGAGCAGCGAGGACTTGCCCGCGTTGGTGTATCCGGCGATGGCGACGGACGGCACCTTGTTGCGCCTGCGCTCCTGCCGCTTGATCTCGCGGCCGGTCTTCATCTCCGCGATCTCCCGGCGCATCTTCGCCATCTTCTCGCGGATCCGGCGCCGGTCCGTCTCGATCTTCGTCTCACCGGGGCCACGGGTGGCCATGCCGCCGCCACCGCTGGAACCGCCGCCGCCCATCTGGCGGGAGAGCGACTGGCCCCAGCCGCGCAGCCGCGGCAGCATGTACTGCATCTGCGCCAGGGAGACCTGCGCCTTGCCCTCGCGGGACTTGGCGTGCTGGGCGAAGATGTCGAGGATCAGGGCGGTGCGGTCGACCACCTTCACCTTCACGACGTCTTCCAGGTGGATCAGCTGGCCGGGGCTCAGCTCACCGTCGCAGACGACGGTGTCGGCGCCGGATTCGAGCACGATGTCCCGCAGCTCCAGTGCCTTGCCCGAGCCGATGTAGGTGGCCGGGTCCGGCTTGTCGCGCCGCTGGTACACCGCGTCCAGCACCTGCGCGCCCGCCGTCTCGGCGAGTGCGGCGAGCTCCGCGAGGGAGATCTCCGCGTCGTGCACCGTCCCCGAGGTCCAGACGCCCACCAGCACGACGCGCTCCAGGCGCAGCTGGCGGTACTCGACCTCGGTGACGTCCTCGAGCTCCGTGGAGAGACCGGCCACGCGTCGCAGGGCCGCGCGCTCGGAGCGGTCCAGCTGGTCGCCGTCCCGGGCTCCGTCGATCTCGTG
The DNA here is from genome assembly GCF_044330565.1 of Streptomyces sp. NPDC017448. Lineage (NCBI taxonomy): Bacteria > Bacillati > Actinomycetota > Actinomycetes > Kitasatosporales > Streptomycetaceae > Streptomyces > Streptomyces sp. NPDC017448. Next base: position 581,935 of record NZ_JBIRLM010000002.1, read on the forward strand.
GCTCCAGGCGACGTCCTCTTCCATCAGGGCGTCGGCCCGGCGGGCCTCGGTGAGGCTCTCGGTGGTGTCCTCCGTGGCGCTCTGCGCGTCCTGCGCGTCCTGGGGAAGGGAAGAAGAGGAGGTCATTGGATCCTTACGTCGATAGAAGTCTTTACGTCAGTCACAACGCGTGCTCTTCCCGGATGATTCCCCGCCGGGGACTCCGGTGCGGCCCGCCGCGCCGACCCGTCGATAGTGGCACGGGTCCACCGGGCCCGTCACGCGGGTTTCGCGCTGCTCCAGTCCGGGTGCCCGGGCATCGGCGGGGTCTTCTTCCCGTACAGCCAGCCGTCGAAGAAGGCGGTCAGCTCCCGGCCGGAGAGACGGGACGCGAGGCGGATGAAGTCCGCGGTGGTCGCCGTGGCGTCCCGGTGCGCCCGGACCCAGGTGCGCTCCAACCGGTCGAAGGCGGCCTCGCCGATCTCCTGGCGCAGGGCGTAGAGGACCAGCGCGCTGCCGTCGTACACGACCGGGCGGAACAGGCTGAGCTTCTGCCCCGGGGCCGGGCCGTCCGGGCGGGCCGGCGGGCCGCCGGCCGCGCGCCAGCGGTCGGAGAGCCGGTACGCCTCGCGCATCCGCCGCTCCAAGGTCCCGCCCCCGTGCTCCTCGGCATACCGGGCCTCGTACCAGCTGGCGTGGCCTTCGTTGAGCCACAGATCGGACCAGCTCGCGGGCGAGACGCTGTTGCCGAACCACTGGTGGGCCAGCTCGTGGACCATCACCGACTCGACGTACCACCGCGGGTAGGCGGGCTCGGTGAAGAACGACTTCCCGAACAGCGACAGCGTCTGGGTCTCCAGGGCGAACCCGATCGGGCTGTCGGCGACGAGCACCCCGTAGGTCTCGAAGGGGTAGCGGCCGACCTGCTTCTCCATCCACTCCAGCTGGGCCGGGGTCTTCTCCAGCCAGGGCTCCAGCTTCTCCCGGACGGCGGCCGGGACGACGTCGCGCACCGGCAGACCGTGCGGGCCGGTGCGGTGGGCGACGGCGGAGCTGCCGATGGAGACCTGGGCCAGCTCGGTGGCCATGGGGTGCTCGGTGCGATAGGTCCAGGTAGTGGCGGCCCCGTGCCGGGTCCTGCCCGCGGGCAGGCCGCCCGCGACCGCCGTCAGCTTCTCGGGGGCGGTGACGCGGAAGGTGAAGTACGCCTTGTCGGAGGGGTGGTCGTTGCTGGGGAAGACGCGGTGGGCGGCGTCGGCCTGGTTGGCCATGGCGAGCCCGTCGGCGGTGCGCACCCAGCCGCCGTCGTCCCCGGAGCCGTTCGGGTCGCTGGTGTGCCGGACGGTGATGTCCACCGGTACGCCCGCGGGGAGGCGGCGCGGGGCCTGGACGACCAGGTCCTCGTTCTTGCTGCCGAAGTCGGCGGACCGCCCGTCGACCTCGACGCCCCGGACGGTCCCCCGGGCGAAGTCGAGGTTGATCCGGTCCAGCGGGGCGGTGGTGCGGGCCCTGACCCGGGTGACGGCGTCCAGGGGCTTGGTGTTGTCGCCGTGGTAGGTGAGGGCGATGTCGTACGCGAGGACGTCGTAACCGGGGTTGCCCAGTTCGGGGAAGAGCCGGTCTCCGATGCCCAGGGGCTCGGGAGCGGGCAGGGCGGCGGCGACGAGGGCGGCAGAGGAGGCCGCCAGGAGAGCGGCGCGCAGGCGGCGGGTCGGGAACGGCATGGACTACCGCTATCAGCGCGGTGCCGTGTGGCAGGGGAGCCGCGCGCCGCGCCACCCGAACGAGGAGGGACGGCGGTGGCCCGCGAGAGGTACGCGTCGGCCGGCTCCGCGGCCGCGCGAGGGCCCGCCCGCCGGGCTCCGGGGTCGGCCCGGCGGTCCTCGGGCGGGCTCCGGGCCCGTCTCCGGGGCGTCCGGCGGGCCGGGGCCTCTCGCCCCCGGGAGCCCTTCCGGGGGGACGCTTCCGGGAGCCGCGTCAGCCCGTCGGGGCCGGGTGCTGGGCGCGGCTGACGTCGTAGACCCCGGCCACCTCGCGCATGGCGCGCATCAGGGCGGGCAGACCCGCCGCGTCGGGGAGCTGGAGGGTGTAGGTGTGGCGCACCCGCTGCTCGCTGGGCGGCTCCACGGTGGCGGAGACGATCGCCGCCTCGGCGGTGGCGATGGCCTCGGTGAGGTCGGCGAGGAGGCGGGGGCGGCCGAAGGACTCGGCGACGAGGGTGACCCGGCAGCCCGCGTCGGACTCCCGGCCCTCGGCCTCCTCCCAGCGGGCGCCGACCGGGGCGCGGCCGATCTCCCGCATGGCGGCGACGGCGGGGCACTCGCGGCGGTGGACGGTGACCGCGCCGCCCCGGACGACGAAGCCGGTCAGCTCGTCGGGAGGCACCGGCGTGCAGCAGCCGGCCAGCCGCACCGGCGCGTCCGGTCCCTCGACGACGACCCCCCGGGCGCGGGGGCCGGACCGCGTGCGCGGCGGCGCGAAGCCCCCCGGGCCCCCGCCTTCCGTCGCGGCCGGCGCCGGGCGGCGCGGTCCGGGCCGCCCGGGGCCGGTCGCGTCCACGGTCTCCGGGTCGGGTTTCGCCTGGTCGGGGTGGTCGGTGAGCCAGCCGGTGATCGCGATCCGGGCGGCGGGGGTGCGGGCGTGGTCGAGCCAGTCGGGCGAGGGCCCGGAGGCGGTGTCCTGGGCGAGCAGCAGTTGCACGGTGTCGCCGTCGCCGAGGACGGTGCTCAGGGTGGCGAGACGGCCGTTGACCCGGGCGCCGATGGCGGCGTGGGCCCGGTCGCCGTACTGCGCGTAGGCGGCGTCGACGCAGGTGGCCCCGGCGGGCAGCCCGAGCGTGCCGCCGTCGGTGCGGAAGACGGTGATCTCGCGGTCCTGGGCGAGGTCGTCGCGGAGGGTGGTCCAGAAGGTGTCGGGGTCGGTGGCCGACTCCTGCCAGTCCAGCAGCCGGGAGAGCCAGCCGGGCCGGGTCGGGTCGGCACGCTCGTCGGACGGCTCGGTCTGCGCGGAGGCGTGGTCGTGGGCGTACGGGTTGCCCAGGGCGACGACGCCCGCCTCGGCGACCTTGTGCATCCGGTGCGTACGGATGAGGACTTCGGCGACCGCGCCCGCCGGGCCGACGACGGCGGTGTGCAGCGACTGGTACAGGTTGAACTTGGGGGCGGCGATGAAGTCCTTGAACTCGGAGACCACCGGGGTGAAGCAGGTGTGCAGTTCACCGAGGACCGCGTAGCAGTCGGCGTCCTCGCCGACGAGGACGAGGAGCCGTCCGAAGTCGGTGCCGCGCAGCTCGCCGCGTTTCCTGCGGACCCGGTGCACGGAGACGAAGTGGCGGGGCCTGATGAGGACTTCGGCGCCGATCCCCGCCTCGCGCAGGGTGTGCCGTACGTTGTCCGCGATCGTTTCGAGGGGGGCGGCCCGGTCCGCCGCCGCGATCAGGGCGCGGGTCTCCTCGTACTCCTCGGGGTGCAGGATCGCGAAGACCAGGTCCTCCAGCTCGGTCTTGAGCGCCTGGACGCCGAGCCGTTCGGCCAGCGGGATGAGGACGTCCCGGGTGACCTTGGCGATCCTGGCCTGCTTCTCGGGGCGCATCACGCCGAGGGTCCGCATGTTGTGCAGCCGGTCCGCGAGCTTGATCGACATGACCCGGACGTCGTTTCCGGTGGCGACGAGCATCTTGCGGAAGGTCTCCGGCTCGGCGGCGGCGCCGTAGTCGACCTTCTCCAGTTTCGTCACGCCGTCGACGAGGTAGCAGACCTCGTCCCCGAACTGCTCCTTGACCTGATCGAGCGTCACCTCGGTGTCCTCGACGGTGTCGTGGAGGAGGGAGGCGGTGAGCGTGGTGGTCTCCGCGCCCAGCTCGGCGAGGATCAGCGTGACGGCCAACGGGTGGGTGATGTAGGGCTCGCCGCTCTTGCGCATCTGGCCGCGGTGCGAGGACTCCGCGAGGACGTAGGCCCGGCGCAGGATGCTCAGGTCGGCGTCGGGGTGGTGGGCGCGGTGCGCCTCCGCGACATGGCCGATGGCGTCGGGCAGCCGGTCGCGGGAGACCGGCCCGCGCAGCGCCACCCGGCCCAGTCTGCGCAGATCGATCCGGGGGCGGCTCCGCCTGCGAAGGGGGGCGCCCGGGTCGGCGGCCTCTGCACTCATGGGCACCTCCGGCGACGTCGACCGGCGCTGGGCGGGGGCGGATGCCCCTCGGGGCCGGTGCTTGATGCTATCGAGCCCACCACGTGGCGCAGTCCAGCTCTCGCCCAGCGTGAAACGGATCACCCATTCGAGCGAAGCCCGGGCGGGTCACTGTTTCCCCTGAGCCATTCCTCAGGAGGTTTCGAGCCACGCCTGGTCGATGACGCCCTCCGCGACGATCACGGCGGGACCGGTCATGTCGATCGCGCCGTCGGGGTGCTCGGTGATGACGAGGGTGCCTCCGGGGAGGTCCACCCGGTACGTGGCGGGGAGGCCGGTCTCGGCGGGGTCGGCGCCGTCCCGGCGGGCGGTGGCGACGGCGACGGCGCAGGCGCCGGTGCCGCAGGACCGGGTCTCGCCGGAGCCCCGCTCGTGGACGCGCAGGGCGACGTGGCGCGGGCCCCGGTCGACGACGAACTCGACGTTGACGCCCTCGGGGTAGACGGCCTCGGGGCTGACCGACGGGGCGGTGAACAGGTCGCCCGCGTGGTCCAGGTCGTCGACGAAGGCGACCGCGTGCGGGTTGCCCATGTTGACGTTGCGGGCGGGCCAACTGCGGTCGCCCACGCTGACGGTGGCGCTCTCCTCGGGCAGCAGGGCGTGCCCCATGGAGACCGTGACGTCGCCGTTCTCGGCGAGGTGCACGCGCTTGGGGCCGCCCCGGGTGGCGACGGTGAGGTCGCCCTCCTCGACGAGTCCGGCGAGCTGGAGGTGGCGGGCGAAGACGCGCACGCCGTTGCCGCACATCTCGGCGACCGATCCGTCCGCGTTGCGGTAGTCCATGAACCACTCGGCCGCGTCCGCCATGTGCCGCGCCTCGGGGTGCGCGGCGGACCGCACGACGTGCAGCAGGCCGTCCCCGCCGATGCCGGCGCGGCGGTCGCAGAGGCGGGCGACCACGTCGGCGGGCAGCGCGAGGGCGTTGTCCGGGTCCGGGACGATCACGAAGTCGTTCTCGGTGCCGTGACCCTTGAGGAAGGCGATCTGCGAGGTGCTCACGAACCCACTGTACGAGGCGGCGCCGACGACCCGGGCGAGCGGGCCGGGCGGCCGCCCCCGGGCCGGGTACGCGTCCCGTACGAGCGGGGCGCGCGGCGGCCGGCTCCCGGGGGCCCGAGGGCGGCCCGGTGCGGGCCCGGTGGTACGAGCGGCGCCCGGGCCCCGGCGGATGCCGGCCGTAGGCACCCCCGGTGCCCCCCGGCGGTGCGCGGGGGGCGGGCACCGGGGCGTCCGAGCGCGGTCCGGCGCGTGCGGGGCGTCAGCGCAGGCGGGCGACGCGCCAGACGGCGAGGGCGACCAGGGCGATGCCGGTCGTCGCGTACAGGGCGATCACCCGCCAGTCGGGGCGCTCACCGGAGCCCCGGGAGGGCAGTCCGGGCCAGGTGTGGCCCACGCGGCGGGCCGCCATCATGCCCCAGCCGGCGGCGCAGCAGCTGATCAGGAGCCCCAGCATGGCGACGATGGCCCCGCCGTCGCCGAACTCGAAAGCGAGGGGGAAGGCGAACATCAGCGAGCCGACCGCGGCCAGCGCGACGATGGGGGCGAGCTGCCAGATCCGCAGCTTGCGGGTGGGGCGCAGCTCGACCTCGACCTCGGGGCCCACGTCCTGCTCGTCGGGGCCGTCGGGGCTCAGCCGTCCCGCGCTCTCCCGCGGCGACGGCACCTCGTGCTCGCTGTCGCGCTGCTCCGTGTCGCGAGGGCCGGCCTCCATCGCCACGCGCCCTCCCAACTCGGACTCCACCTGTGGATCGATGTTTGATGATGGCACGAGCACGGGCGCCGAATTGACGGCCGGGGCGTCCCGATGCCATCACGTGATCAGGCTGTTATGGCCTAGCTTGGCGGTTTGCGCAGGTCAGACGACTGCTGCTGGTCGGCGAGTCAGCAAAAGGTCAGCAATAACCCCAGGTCAGCGCCCGGTTACAGGCCGAGGCCGAGCCCGAAGAGGGGACCGCAACCATCATGTCGAACAAACTTGCGCGGGGCCGGGGGAGCTTCTTCAAGCCCTGCGAGTGCCGCCGGCTCGCGTCGCGGTCTGTGTGCGGGGGCTTCCGTGCCGGTGCGAGATCTCTTGCGGAAGAGCGCGAGGAAGACATCAGCTCTTCACCTCCTCAGGGGTAGGAGAGTCGGTCGTCGCGGCCGGCCGGTCGGGCACAGCCGGCTCGACGAGGGTCCAGCACAGCAGCCAGGCCAGCGCCGGGAGGGCGATCAGGGGCATGAGGGCGGTCTGCAGGGACGTGACGTCGGCCAGGCGTCCGATCAGGGGGCTGAACAGGCCGCCGATGCTGATCGTCAGCCCGAGCGTGATGCCGCCGGCGGTGCCGACGCGGTTGGGCAGGTAGTCCTGGCCGAGCGTGACCTGGAGCGAGAAGGGGATGTAGAGCCCGGCCGAGGTCAGCGCCACGAACAGGTAGACGGCGGGGCCCGGTACGAACACGAGTCCCGCCACGGCGAGGACGGTCAGGAGGTACGACTGACGCACCACGGTGACGCGGTCCCAGCGGTCCGCCAGTTTGCCGCCGAGGACGGTGCCGACCGCGCCCCCGAGATAGAGCACGACGAGTGCGGCCGTCCCGGCCGCCATGCCGCCGCCGGTGCGCGCCCGTACGTAGAACGCGACGAAGGTGCTCAGGCCGATGAAGACGATCGACCGGCAGATCACCGCGAGGGCCAGTTTCGTGAAGGACGGCCAGTCGTCGCGCCGGGCGGGGGCCTGCGCCGGGGCGCTGGACCCGGCGGCCGTGCGCTCGATCCCGCGCAGCACGGGAAGGCACAGGGCGCTGCCGATCAGGGCAGGGAAGATGAGCAGTGGCGAAAGCCGCAGGCCGCCGGTTCCCACGACCACGGCGATCAGGACCGGGGCGAACGCGAAGCCCAGGTTGCCGCCCAGGGAGAACCAGCCCATGGCCGTGTTGCTGCCCTTGCTCGCGATGCGCGCCACGCGGGCCGATTCCGGGTGGTAGGCGGCGACACCGACGCCGCCCACGGCGACGAACACGAGGGTCAGGGCGTAGGAACCGCTCAGTCCGCTCAGCGCGATGCCCAGCCCCCCGACGATCGTGCTCACGGGGAGCAGCCACGGCATCGCACGCCGGTCGGTGAGCACACCGAACAGGGGCTGCGCCACGGAGGAGAGGAGCGACGCGGCGAGCACGATGCCCGAGGCCGCCGCATAGGTGTATGCGCGCTCGGCCACGAAGTACGGGACCAGGGCGGCCACGGCGCCCTGGTAGACATCGACGCAGACGTGTCCGACGGACAGCAGGGTGATTGCTCGGTTCTTTGCCACCGGACCATCGTCGCCCTGGACTCACGGGCGCACTTCCGATAAAAGGACAAGTAATGAAGGGTATTCGCCATGAGTCGATCGCTCCGACGCGCACCCAGTGGCTGGCGGCGGGGACGGACATCGATGCCCATCGCCATGACGACCACCAGATCATCTACGCCGCGCGCGGCGTCCTGGCCATCACGACGGACACAGGGACGTGGATCGCGCCCGCGAACCGGGCGATCTGGGTGCCGGCGGGCACCGTCCACGCGCACCACGCCCATGGGGCGCTCGACCTGCGTCTGGTCGGACTGCCCGCGACGGACAACCCGCTGGGGCTGGACGCGCCGACCGTGCTGACGGTCAAGCCCCTCCTGCGGGAGCTGATCCTCGCCTACACCCGCGATCCGGACGACGACAGTGCCGAGCGGCGCCGGTTGCGGGCCGTGCTGCTGGACCGGCTGGCGGCGTCCGCGCAGCAGGCGCTGCACCTCCCGACCCCCACCGACAGCCGCCTCAAGGAGATCTGCGACATCCTGCGGGCGAACCCCGGTGAACAGCGCACGCTGGCGGCGCTCAGCAAGGAGGCCGGCGTCAGCACCCGTACGCTGTCCCGCCTGTTCACCTCCGACCTCGGCATGACGTTCCCTCAGTGGCGCACCCAGCTACGCCTCTACCAGGCGTTGGTGCTGCTGGCCGAGGGCGTCCCGGTGACCACGGTGGCGCACCGGTGCGGCTGGTCCTCCGCCAGTGCCTTCATCGATGTCTTCCGCCACGCCTACGGCCACACCCCGGGCAGACACCGGATGGGCGGCACGGACGCCTGACGCTCCGTCCGGACGGCGACGGCCGCCGCGTGGCGCCGGGGCGGGGAGCGTGGTGGATCACGAGGACCTGCCGGTCCACCATGACCCCCGCCCAGACCGCGGATCCCGTGCGGGTGGCGAGGATGTCCGCCCAGGTGACGGCCCTGATCCGCAGCTTGTTCTCCTGTCATGCGATCAGGCTGTGACCGCTCGTTCGACCAACGCCAGCGCCCGCTGCGGGAGTTCTCCCCGGTCACGGTCTCCCCCGCCGAGCCAGACGACACGCGTGTCCCGGCGGAACCACGAGTCCTGGCGGCGCGCGAAGCGCTTGGTGGCGCGCACGGTCTCGGCTCGCGCCTGGTCCTCGGTGCACTCCCCCGCCAGCGCCGCGAGAACCTGCTGGTAGCCGAGCGCCCGGGACGCCGTGAGGCCCTCGCGCAACCCGGACGCCTCCAGGGCGCGCACTTCGTCCACCAGCCCCGCCTCCCACATCCGGTCGACACGTCGGGCGATGCGCTCGTCGAGTTCGGGGCGGTCCACGTCGACGCCGATCTGCACGGCGTCGTAGACCGGCTCCTCGCCGGGCAGGTTGGCGGTGAACGGCTTGCCGGTGATCTCGATCACTTCGAGGGCGCGGACGATGCGGCGGCCGTTGCCCGGCAGGATGGCACGCGCGGCGGCGGGGTCGGCGGCGGCGAGCCGGGCGTGCAGGGCTCCCGGGCCGTGGTCGGCCAGCTCCGCTTCGAGCCGTGCGCGGATCCCGGGGTCCGTCCCGGGGAACTCCAGGGCGTCGATGGTCCCCTTCACGTACAGCCCGGAGCCGCCGACCAGGATGGGGGTGCGCCCCTCGGCGAGCAGCCGGTCGATCTCCCGGCGGGCGAGCCGCTGGTACTCGGCGACGCTGGCGGCCTCGGTGACGTCCCAGATGTCCAGCAGCCGGTGCGGTACGCCGTCGCGCTCGGGGAGCGTCAGTTTGGCGGTGCCGATGTCCATTCCCCGGTAGAGCTGCATGGAGTCGGCGTTGATCACCTCGCCGTCGAGACGCTGGGCGAGGAAGACCCCCAGATCCGACTTTCCGGCGGCCGTGGGGCCGACGACGGTGATGACGCGGGGGGCGGGGGTGCGAGGGGTCACCGGGACAGTCTCCCAAACGCCCGCGCCCTCCCGGACACGGCAGGGCCCGCAGGGCGCACGGGGGTACGGGGAAGGGCGGCTTCCAGGACGCGCCCGGAAAGGGCCGAAGAGGGTGTGAAAACGGCAGGAACGGACAGGTGACGGACAATGGGGGCGGGAGCACGCTCCCGCGCACGCACGTCCTCACCGCACGGAAGGTGACCCAATGGGGTTCCTGGACAACCTGAAGGCCAAGCTGGGACCGGCCAAGGAGAAGGTCGGCGACCTCGCGCAGCAGCACGGGGGCAAGATCGAACAGGGCCTCGACAAGGCCGCGCGCACCGTCGACCAGAAGACCAAGGGCAAGTACAGCGACAAGATCGACACGGGTACGCGCAAGGCCAAGGAGGCCGTGGACAGGCTGGGGCAGAAGGACGGCGGCACGCCCGGAGCTCCCGGTACGCCCGGCGCCCCCGGTACGCCCGGCCACACCCCGCCCCCGCCGCCGCCCGCTCCCTGACGCGGTGGACAGGCCCCGGAGGCGGGTGCGGAGCCGAGCGCTCCGCACCCGCCTCCGGGCTGTTCAGGACCAGGCGGCGACGATGTAGCCCACGCCGTACGGAGCGTCCCCGTACAGCAGCCGTCCGGCGAGCCCGGCGTCCCGGGCGGCGCCGGCGAGGAGCTGCCAGGGGGCCCGGCCGGCCGCCTGGAGTTCATGGGCGAGCGTCGCGTCGAGCGCCGCGAGGGCGTCGAGGTCCGCGGAGCCGAGCGCCTCGGTGGCCCGGGCGTCGAAGTCGGCGGCCCGCTCGTCGAGGTAGCCGGGCGCCTTCACCGTGCGGCAGGCGCTTCCGTCACCCATCACCAGGAGCGCGACCCGCTCCGCGCGCCGGGCCAGGACCTCTCCGGCCGCGGCGCAGTCCTCCGCGGCGGCGGCCGCGGGCAGCGCGAGCCCTTCGACGGGCGCGCCCGTCCAGCGGGCCCGGTCCAGCAGCCACGCGCCGACCGTGAGGGACTGCGGGAGCGGCCGGCCCGGGGTGGAGGCCGCGTCGGACATCTGGCCGAGGGTCACCTCCAGATCCACGCCGACGCCCCGGAAGGTGCCGCGCGTCCCGGGCGGGAAGGGTCCGACGGACAGGATCCCGCCCGGCCCGGGCAGGGTCTCGCCCGGTCCCACGACGACGAGCAGGTCCGGGCGCGAGGCGGCGAGCACTCCCACGGCGTCGAGGCACGCGTCCCGCGCGGCGTCGAGTTCGGGGGCGGCTCCGGCGGCGACCTCGGGCACCAGGAGCGGCGGGCAGGGGCACACGGCGGCGGCGACAAGCATGCCGGTCAGCGTACTGGGCGGTCGCCGGGGGCCCGTCCGCGAGCCGCGGGCCGTGCGGTGCCCGCAGGGCCGGAGCCCTGCGGGGCAGCTGGTCGGGCCCGGCCGCGCCGAGGGCCCGAGCAGCCGGTGCGGCCCCGAGCCGTCAGCCGATACCGCAGGCCGGGGCCGTGGCGGCCGGGAGCGGGTCGGGGGCGCCGATGCCGGGGAGCCCGAGCATCACGCCGGCCGGCTCGGCGGCGGCCCCGGCGGTGCGCTTCTCCCACGCGTCGCCCGCACGGGTGGACCGTACGGCGAGCGGCGTGCCCTCGGCGAGGAGGTGGTGCGGGGCGGCGTAGGTGATCTCGACGGTCACCACGTCACCGGGGCGCACGGCCTGCTCGGGCTGGGTGAAGTGGACCAGGCGGTTGTCGGGGGCGCGGCCGGAGAGGCGCCGCGTGGCGCCGTCCTTGCGCCCCTCGCCCTCCGCGACCATGACGTCGAGGGTGCGGCCGACCTGCTTCTTGTTCTCGTCCCAGGAGATCTGCTCCTGGAGGGCGGACAGGCGCATGTACCGCTCCTGGACGACCTCCTTGGGGATCTGGCCGTCCATCTCGGCGGCCGGGGTCCCGGGGCGCTTGGAGTACTGGAAGGTGAACGCGTTGGCGAAACGGGCCTCGCGGACCGCGTACATCGTCTGCTCGAAGTCCTCCTCTGTCTCGCCGGGGAAGCCCACGATGATGTCGGTGGAGATGGCGGCGTCCGGCATGGCCGCGCGCACCTTCTCGATGATCCCCAGGAAGCGCTCCTGGCGGTAGGAGCGGCGCATCGCCTTCAGGACGCGGTCCGAACCGGACTGCATCGGCATGTGGAGCTGCGGCATCACGTTGGGCGTCTCGGCCATGGCGGCGATGACGTCGTCGGTGAAGTCGCGGGGGTGCGGCGAGGTGAAGCGGACGCGCTCCAGGCCCTCGATCCTCCCGCAGGCGCGCAGCAGCTTGGAGAACGCCTCGCGGTCGCCGATGTCGGAGCCGTACGCGTTCACGTTCTGGCCGAGCAGGGTGATCTCGGAGACGCCCTCGGCGACCAGGGCCTCGATCTCGGCCAGGATGTCGCCCGTGCGGCGGTCCTTCTCCTTGCCGCGCAGCGCCGGGACGATGCAGAACGTGCAGGTGTTGTTGCAGCCGACCGAGATGGAGACCCAGGCCGCGTAGGCGGACTCGCGGCGGGTGGGGAGCGTGGAGGGGAACGCCTCCAGGGACTCGGCGATCTCGATCTGCGCCTCCTCCTGGATGCGGGCGCGCTCCAGGAGGACCGGCAGCTTGCCGATGTTGTGCGTGCCGAAGACGACGTCGACCCAGGGGGCCCGCTTGACGATGGTGTCGCGGTCCTTCTGCGCGAGGCAGCCGCCGACGGCGATCTGCATCCCGGGGCGCTTGGTCTTCATGGGCGCGAGGCGGCCGAGGTTCCCGTACAGCTTGTTGTCGGCGTTCTCGCGGACCGCGCAGGTGTTGAAGACGACGACGTCGGCGTCGCCGTCGGAGCCCTCGGGGGCGCGGACGTAGCCGGCGTCCTCCAAAAGGCCCGACAGCCGTTCGGAGTCGTGGACGTTCATCTGGCACCCGTAGGTGCGCACCTCGTAGCTCTTCTGGACGTCCACTGCTTCGCTCCGGTTGCCGCTGTTCATGGGACAAGGGTAGGCGGTTGCCGGGCGGCGCCCCTCCCGTCCCCTCCCCCGGCCCCTTCCAGCCCCGGCCGCTGTGGGGCGGACCTCAGGGGGAAGCCTGGCCAGGGGGCCGGTGAGCTGGCAGGATCGCGCGCATGTTCCGCGCTCTGTCCCGATGCGACCGCCGGCGCACCCTGCGGGCGGGCGCCGTCCTCGCGGTCGTGCTCGGGCTGCTCGCGTGGTGGCTGTGGCCCGGGGAGAACGAGGGAGACCCGCGCGGCTCCCTCACCTTCTCCACCGGGGTGCCCAGCGGCGTCTACCAGCGGTACGGGGAGCGGCTGGAGAGGGCGCTCGCCAAGGACATGCCGGACGTGTCCATACAGCTGCGGACCAGTGAGGGCTCGCAGCAGAACCTGGCCCGGGTGGCGACCGGCGAGGCGGACTTCACCATCGCCACCGCCGACGCCGTGGCGACCTACCTGCGCGACGGGAGGCCCGGGGCCCAGCGGCTGCGCGGCTGCGTCCGGCTGTACGACGACTACGTCCAGCTCGTCGTCCCCCGCGACTCCGACGTCCGTACGGTCTCGGACCTGCGGGGCAAGCGGGTCGGCGTCGGCCAGGAGGGCTCCGGGGTGCGGCTGGTGGCGGACCGGCTGCTGAGGGCGGCGGGGCTCGACCCGGCCGACGACGTCACGCCGGTGCCGGTGGGCATCGACACCATGCCCGTACGGCTGACCCAGGGGCGGCTCGACGCCTTCTTCTGGTCGGGCGGACTGCCCACGGCGGCCGTGCAGGAGCTGTCGCGGCGCTTCGAGGTCCGGCTGGTGCCGATGGAGCCCGAACTGGTCGCGAAGCTGCAGGCGGCGACCGGTCCCACCCGCTTCTACCGGTCGGCCATGATGCCCGCCGACGCCTACCCGGAGGCCCAGCAGGGGCAGTCGGTGCCCACCGTGGCCGTCGCCAACCTGCTCGTCACGACGGACCGTACGGACGCGGCCATGACCGAGGCGTTCACCCGCACGGTGATCAACAGCCGGGACCGGATCGGGCGCGAGGTGCACGCGGCGCAGCTGGTGGATCTCCGGACGGCCATCTACACGGACCCGCTGGACGTGCACGACGGGGCCAAGGACTACTACCGGTCGGTGAAGCCGTGACGCCCGCGCGGCCCGCCGGTTCCTGAACGCCTGCTCCGCTCAGGACGGCCCCGGCAGATCGCGCGGGACCGAGACCGTCACCCGCAGACCGTGCGGTTCGTGGTGGCCGTACGCGATCGAGCCCCCGCCCGCCGCGAGCAGCACCCGGGAGATGGAGAGGCCGAGCCCCGACCCGCTGACGTTCTGGTGGCGGGGGCTGCGCCAGAAGCGGTCGCCGACGCGCTCCAGCTCCGCCTCGGTGAGGCCGGGGCCCCGGTCGGCGACCACGACGGTCGCCTCGGCGGCCCCGGCGGCGACGGTGACGGTGACGTCCTCGCCCGCCGGGGTGAACTTCAGAGCGTTGTCGATGACCGCGTCCAGGGCGCTGGAGAGGGCGATCGGGTCGGCCCACGCGGTGGCCGCCGGGGCCCCGGCCAGGGTGAGCCGCACCCCCTCCCGCTCCGCCATCGGACGCCAGGAGGCGACGCGTTCGGCGGTGAGGGGGACGATGTCGATCAGCTGGAGGTCGGCCTCGGCGTGTTCGGCCAGCGCGAGGTCGAGGAGGTCGTCGAGGACCCGGGCCAGCCGCTTGCCCTCGGTGCGTACGGCGGCGATCTCCTCGCTGCCCTCGGGCAGTTCCAGGGCGAGCAGTTCGATGCGCAGCAGCAGGGCGGCGAGCGGGTTGCGCAGCTGGTGCGAGGCGTCCGCGACGAAGGCCCGCTGCTGCTCCAGCACGTCCTCGACGTTGTCCGCCATCTCGTTGAAGGAACGCGCCAGCCGTCTCAGCTCCGGGGGGCCGGCCGACGCGGCGACCCGGGAGCGCATCCGGCCGCCGGCGATGTCGTGGGTGGCCGCGTCCAGGGTCCGTACGGGCAGCAGGACCCAGCCGGTGAGCCGGACGGCCGCGCCGACGGCCACCAGCAGGGCCAGCGCCTCGCCGAGGCCGATGAACAGCCAGGTCCGCAGGGTGCGGGAGCGCATCTCGCCGGTGGGCGAGTCGATGACGACCACGGCGACCACGTCGCCGTCGCGCACCACGGGCGAGGCGACGACGACGCGTCCGTCCCGCCAGGGCCAGACCTGCGGCGGATCGTGCGAGCGGCGGCCGAGCAGCGCCTCGTCGAACGCCGTCCGCCCCTCCCCCTCGGCGGGCAGGGCCCAGGAGCCGGGGGCCTTGGCCAGCGCCCGGTCGTCGCGGAAGAAGACGCCGGCGCGGATGCCGTACACCGAGGCGTAGACCTCCAGGTCGGTCTGGAGGGTGCGGCGGCGCTCCTCGCTGTCCGGGGAGGTGTCTGTGATCGCCTGGGCCAGCCCGGCGAACCGCGCGGTGTCGTCGATCCGGTCGATCACCAGGCGCTGCTGCTCCGCCGCCGCCACGCTCACCGCGAGCGGGAAGCCGAGGGTGAGCAGCATGGCGGCCATCAGGACGATGAGCAGCGGGAGGAGGCGGGAGCGCACCGGAGGACGTACCGCCGGTTACGCGGCCGGGGCGACGAGCCGGTAGCCGACGCCCCGCACGGTCTCGATCAGGGCGGGCAGCCGCAGCTTGGAGCGCAGGGAGGCGACGTGGACCTCCAGGGTGCGCCCGGTCCCCTCCCAGCTGGTGCGCCAGACCTCGCTGATGATCTGTTCGCGGCGGAAGACGACTCCGGGGCGCTGGGCGAGGAGGGCGAGGAGGTCGAACTCCTTGCGGGTGAGCTGGACCTCCTCGCCGTCCACGCTGACGCGGCGGGTCGGCAGCTCGATGGAGACGGGGCCGAGGCGCAGGGCGGCGGCGGGGTTCGGCGCGGTGTCCTCGCCGCCGGTGGTGCGCCGGGCGACGGCGTGGATACGGGCGAGCAGTTCGCCGGTGTCGTACGGCTTGGTGACGTAGTCGTCGGCGCCGAGGTTGAGACCGTGGATGCGCGAGCGCACGTCGGCGCGGGCGGTGACCATGATGACGGGGGTCGCGGTGCGCTTGCGGATCTTCCCGCACACCTCGTAGCCGTCCTGGTCGGGCAGGCCGAGGTCGAGGAGGATCACCCCGAAGGGCTCCTTCTCGGCGGGCAGCAGCGCGCGCAGGGCCTCCTCGCCGTTGCGGGCGTGCACGACCTGGAACCCGTGCCGGGCGAGCACGGCGGACAGGGCGGCCGCGACGTGGTCGTCGTCCTCGACGAGCAGCAGCCTCATGGCCCTCCTTCCTCTCCGTGTCTCCCGGCCCGTACGGCTCTCCGGGTGGGTTCGCGTCCCCGCGGCGGTGGGATCGTCGTCGTACCGGGCCACCGTCGCACCGCGTCACCGGGCGAGGCCCGGCGTCAACCCGCATTTCACGAGAGCGTACGGCGGTGGCTTTTTTCCGTTCGGCGCGGCTTCATGTCTTCCCCGCTCAAGGCATCCACGCCGATGAGCGGCACACCAGTCAAGACCCTGCCGGTCACAGCAGGGTTTCCGTTATGCACCCGGTACGCCCCCGGCACGGGGCGCGGCGTCCCCTTCACACGGAGTGTCCGGTTGCCGCCGGATCGTTATGCTCAATT
The DNA here is from genome assembly GCF_044330565.1 of Streptomyces sp. NPDC017448. Classification (NCBI taxonomy): domain Bacteria; kingdom Bacillati; phylum Actinomycetota; class Actinomycetes; order Kitasatosporales; family Streptomycetaceae; genus Streptomyces; species Streptomyces sp. NPDC017448. The sequence continues at coordinate 597,910 of NZ_JBIRLM010000002.1, forward strand.
TCCGCTCAGATGTAATGACGTTGATCGCACTGCGTCATTACTGTCCTTGTTCAACCGAGGAGGACGGAGCAAGAAGCCGATGAGCGGAGTTTCAGTGACCAAGGCCGCCGAGGATGCCGCGCCCGAGGCGAACGATCTGGTCGTACTGAGCAACGTCAACAAGCACTTCGGCGCGCTGCATGTGCTCCAGGACATCGACCTGACCATCGCCCGTGGCGAGGTCGTGGTCGTCATCGGGCCCTCCGGGTCCGGCAAGTCCACGCTGTGCCGCACGATCAACCGCTTGGAGACGGTCGACTCGGGAACGATCTCGATCGACGGCAAGCCCCTGCCCCAGGAGGGCAAGGAGCTGGCCAGGCTGCGTGCCGACGTGGGCATGGTCTTCCAGTCGTTCAATCTCTTCGCACACAAGACGGTGCTGGAGAACGTGATGCTGGGCCAGGTCAAGGTCCGCAAGGCCGACAAGAAGGCCGCGGAGGAGAAGGCCCGGACGCTGCTGGACCGGGTGGGCGTCGGCGTCCAGGCCGACAAGTACCCGGCGCAGCTCTCCGGCGGTCAGCAGCAACGCGTCGCGATCGCCCGGGCATTGGCGATGGACCCGAAGGTCATGCTCTTCGACGAGCCCACGTCGGCGCTCGACCCGGAGATGATCAACGAGGTCCTGGAGGTCATGCAGCAGCTGGCCAGGGACGGGATGACGATGATCGTCGTCACCCACGAGATGGGCTTCGCCCGGTCCGCCGCCAACCGCGTCGTCTTCATGGCCGACGGAAAGATCGTCGAAGAGGCGACGCCGGAGCAGTTCTTCAGCAACCCGCGCAGCGACCGGGCCAAGGACTTCCTGTCGAAGATCCTTCACCACTGACGACAACGACCTACGAACTTAAGGATTGTTCACATGAAGCTCCGTAAGTCCGCCGCCGTCGCGGCCATCGCCGTCCTCGCCCTGACCGCGACCGCGTGCGGGGGCAAGGAGGGTTCCGCCGGTGACAAGCCGGGCGGTACGAAGCCGGGTTCCTCCGAGGCCCCCGCGCTGCCCACGTACACCGTGGCCAAGGACGTGGCCCTGGACTCCCCGGTCTTCAAGAAGGCCAAGGAGCGCGGCAAGCTCGTCCTCGGCGCCAAGGCCGACCAGCCCTACCTCGGCTTCGAGGACCAGTCGACCAAGGAGCGCTCCGGCTTCGACATCGAGATCGCCAAGATGATCGCGGCCGACCTCGGTTTCTCGGACAAGCAGATCGAGTGGAAGACCGTCGACTCGGGCGTCCGCGAGACGGCCATCTCCAAGGGCCAGGTCGACTACTACGTCGGCACCTACACGATCAACGACGAGCGCAAGAAGCAGGTCGGTTTCGCCGGTCCGTACTACAAGGCCGGCGCGGACCTCCTGGTGCGCATCGACGAGAAGTCCATCACCGGCAAGGACTCGGTGAAGGGCAAGAAGGTCTGCTCGATCGTCGGCTCCACGCCGCTCCAGGAGATCAAGAAGCCCGAGTACGGCGCGAGCGTCGTCGAGCTGGCCAAGTACTCCGACTGCGTGCAGCAGCTGCTGACCAAGCAGGTCGACGCCGTCACCACGGACGACTCGATCCTCAAGGGCTACGCGGCCGCCAACTCCGGCAAGCTCAAGGTCGTCGGCAAGCCGTTCACCGAGGAGCCCTACGGCGTCGGCCTGAACAAGGACGACAAGGTGCTGCGCGAGGCCATCAGCAAGTCGCTGGAGGAGCGCGTCAAGGACGGCACGTACAAGAAGATCTACGAGGCCACGCTGGGCCTGTCCGGTTCGGACTACGTCGAGCCGCCGGCCATCGAGCGGTACTGACGCCTCCGGGCGCCCGGTGACGCCGGGCGCCCTCGACCGTCGAGCGCCCGTGAGCGCCGACCCCCGTCACGACGCCCCGCGAGTGACCCGGGCGTCCCGTACGCCGCCGCCGTCCCGGCCTCCCCGGGGGCGGCGGGCGTACGGGGCGCCGCTTCCCCTGCCCCGATGCCGATGACCGCCGACGCGGAGACCTCATGAACGTACTGCTCGACAACTTCCCAGCGTTCCGCGACGGCTTCATAGGAACCGTGTCGATCACCGCCGTCAGCTCGCTCATCGCCCTGGTCCTCGGTGTGGCCCTCGCCGGGTTCCGCGTCTCGCCGGTGCCGCCGCTGCGGTACTTCGGCACCGCGTGGGTCACGCTGATGCGCAACACCCCGCTGACGCTGCTCTTCCTGATCTTCTTCTTCGTGGTGCCGGAGATCCTCTTCCCGGGGATGAGCCCGTTCGTCCTCGGCTCCCTGGCCCTCGGCTTCTACACCTCGTCGTTCGTCTGCGAGGCGGTCCGCTCCGGCATCAGCACCGTGCCGCTGGGGCAGGCCGAGGCCGCGCGCTCGATCGGCATGACCTTCGCCCAGACCTTGAAGATCGTGGTGCTCCCCCAGGCGACGCGGACCGTGATCCCGCCGCTGAGCAGCATCTTCATCGCGCTGACGAAGAACTCCGCGATCGCCGGCGCCTTCAGCAACGCCGAACTGTTCGGCTGGCAGAAACTGATGAGCGACAAGGGCTACGACATCGTGCCCGTCTTCATCTGGGTGGCCATCGGCTATCTGATCATCACCTTTACCATCAGCGGCCTCTTCCGGCTGCTGGAGCGTCGCATGGAGGTCGCCCGATGAGCGCCAGCGTTCTTTACGACGCCCCGGGCCCGAAGGCCGTCGTCCGCAACCGGGTCTACGCCGTCGTCGGCAGCCTCGCCATCGTCGCGCTGATCGCGGTCAGCGTCGTACGCCTCGCGGACAAGGGGCACCTCGCCCCCGAGATGTGGGACATCTTCAACTACGCGGGCATCCGGCAGAACATCGCCGACGCGGTGCTCGCGACCCTCAAGGCGTTCGGGCTGGCTGCGGTCGGTTCGCTGGTCCTCGGCGTGCTCCTGGCGGTGGGCCGGCTCTCCGACCACTCGCCGGTCCGCTGGGTGGCGACCACGTTCATCGAGCTGTTCCGCTCGCTGCCGCTGCTGATCACCATCTACGCGATCTGGGTCGGTTTCCTCACCGACTACTCGATGTGGGCGCTGGCCGCGGGGCTGTCCGTCTACAACGGCTGCGTCCAGGCCGAGGTGCTGCGCGCCGGCATCAACTCGGTGCCCAAGGGGCAGAGCGAGGCGGCGTACGCGCTCGGCATGAGCAAGACGCAGGTCATGACGACCGTCCTGATGCCGCAGGCCGTCCGGTCGATGCTGCCGACGATCATCAGCCAGCTGGTGGTGACCCTCAAGGACACCTCGCTCGGCTTCATCATCCTGTACCCGGAGCTGCTCCAGACCGCGCGTCTGATCGCCTCCAACACCCAGGTGAACGGCCAGTACCCGTACGTCTCGACGATCACCGTCATCGGCACGATCTACATCGCGATGTGTCTGCTGCTCTCGGCCCTGGCGACCTGGATCGAGAAGCGCGGCCGCCGTGCCAAGACCGGCATCAAGGTGGCGCCCGGCGCCCAGACCGCCGACATCCCCACGGTGGAGGCCGAGGCCGGCCCGAACCCGGGGGGCGCAGGGGGCGCAAGCGCGGCCGACGGCGGGGCCGGTGTGAGCAAGGACTGACCGTCCCCGGGCCTTCCCGGCAGGAGCATTCGAGGCAGCGGCGCACGCGTCGCTGCCTCGGTCACTTGACGCAAACACCACCAGTGGGTTGCATACGTTCTGTGATCACGCACCCGGCTTCCTATGCCACGTTCCGCATGACCGTACGGGCCGGAGGGTACGCGCCGTGGACCCGGTGATCGTCGTCGGCGCCGGGCCCGTCGGCCTGACGCTGTCGCTCGCTCTGGCCGCCCAGGGCGTCCCCTCGGTCGTCCTCGACGAGGGCTCCGGCACGGAGGAGCCCCGCCCCGCCCGTACGGTCGTGCTGCGTGAGGACACCGCCGACCTGATGGGCCGTCTCGGCTGCCGGGAGCTGGACCGGGTCGGGCTGCGCTGGGCGGGCTGGCGTTCGATGCGCCGGAAGCAGCTCGTCCGGAACGTGCCGCTGAGCGGAGGCCCCCGCGACGAGGAGGCCCCGCCGCTCCACCTCCCGCTGCCCGCGCCGCTCCACCTCCCGCTGCCCGCGCCGCTCCACCTCCCGCAGCACGAGCTGACCGCGGCCCTGCGGGCGGCGGTCGACAAGGAGCCGCTGGTCCGGTCGGCGCCGATGAGCCGGATCGACACGCTGGAGCAGGACCGCGACGGCATCACGGTGCACACCAGGGAGCCGGGCTCCACCTGGTGGCGCGGGAGTTACCTGGTCGGCTGCGACGGCGCCCGGTCCACCGTCCGCAAACTGCTCGACATCCGCTTCCCCGGGCGTACGGCCGTGGAGCGGCACGCCGTCGCCGCGCTGCGGGCCGAACTGCCCTGGCCCGGCCAGGCCGTTCTGCACCGGCAGCCGACTTGGCGCACCGGGGGCGCGGAGATCTCCGCCCGGCCGCTGCCGGGCGGTGTGTGGCGGCTGGACTGGCTGCTGCCGCCCAACGCCGAGCTGGTCACCCCGGAAGCCCTGATCACCCGGGTCCGGGACACCCTGGCCGGCTGGTGCGGCGAGACCCCGGCGTACGAACTGCTGGACACCGGCGTCCACACGCTCCACCACCGGCTCGCCCGGCGCTGGCGCAAGCGGCGCGCCTTCCTCGCGGGAGACGCCGCGCACCTGCTGGGCGCGCTCGGCACCCAGGGCCTCGACGAGGGCCTCCGGGACGCGGAGAACCTGGCCTGGAAACTCGCCCACGCCTGGCACCACGGTCCGGCCGAACAGCTGCTCGACAGCTACCAGGCGGAGCGCCGGGCCGCGGTGGCCGCCCGGCTCCGCGCCGCCGACCAGTCGCTGCCGGTACTGCGCGGCGGCGGCGGACTGCGCACCCTGATCCCGGGCGCGGCACGCGGCCACGACGGCCTGGTCGCCGACGGCCACCTGGGCCGCGGAGCGCTGGGCGCGCCCCCTTCGTACTCCCACTCGCCCCTCGCACCGCCGCACTCGGAGGCGCACACCGCCGTCGGCACGCCCCCCGGTGCGCCGGTGACCGATGTGACGGTGACCGCGCCGGACGGGGCGACGGCCCGGCTGCGGGAACGGCTCGGGCAGGGCCGTCTGCTGGTGGTCCTGGTCGCGCCGGGGACCGGTGTCTGGGACCGGCGGCACTGGCAGACCGCGGGGATCATGCCCCGCCTCACCGACGCGGTGGCGGCGCTTCCGGGGACGACGGAGCTGCTGGTCACCGAGAGCTACCCGGGGGCCTCCGCCCATACCGTCCTGCTGGTCCGGCCCGACGGCCACCTGGTGGCGGCGTTCGGCGGCGTACGACCCAGGGAACTGTCGGCCGCGGCGCAGGCCGCGCTGGGCGATACGCCCCGCGACGAGTCGCAGCCGGAGTCGCAGACCGAGCCCGGGCCCGAGTCCGGGCCCGGGTCGGATGCGGATTCCCGGCCGGGGGAGCAGAACGGAAGCGAGCACAGCGTCCGGCGCGTACAGCGGCCCAGGACGCGGGTCCACGCGGACGGACCCGCCGGACGCCCCTGATGCCGCCCCCTCTGGCCCCGCGCTCCTGACCGGCCGTCCCCTGATCCGGCGTCCCTGACCGGCCGCGTACCTGACCGGCCGCGTCCCTGACCGGCCGTGCGCCGGGCCCGTCCGGCTCTCCGTACCGCCCGCCGCCACGAACACGAAGGCGCGTTGACCGTCACCGGCGCACATGGTGTACTCCAGATCATGACCGACACCGATGTGCGCCTGTGGCGGAGGGTCCATATGGACCTCGTCCGTTACGCGGGCTGCGTGTGTCGTCCGTCCTGCTGAATCGCCTCTCTCTGCCGGCCTGTGCCACTGCCGCACGGCCGGATCACCGCGCGAACCCCCAGGACGGTCCTCGTGTCTTCCCTTCCTTCCGCCGTGCCCACGGCTGCCCCCGTTCCCCTTCCCGGGCCCCCGGCCGCACCCGTTCCCCCGCCCCCCGCCGCCCGGTCCTCTGCCGGGCCCTCCCCGGAAACCGCTCCCGCCTCCGCCGTAGCACCGACGCTTGCGGAGCTGATGGACTTCGTCCGAGGGGCGGCGCGCGACGAGACGCTCATCGCCTCGCTGCCCCTCGATCCGGAGAACCGCACCTGGGTCCGGCTCGACGGGCCGGGCGGCAGTGAGGCGTGGCTGATCGGCTGGCCGCCGGGCACCGGCACGGGCTGGCACGATCACGCGGAGTCGTTCGGCGCGTTCACCACCGCGGCCGGTGTCCTCAAGGAGCACTCACTGGCCGTGCGGCTGCCCACCGACGGCTGGAGGACGCTGGAGCTGACGGAGGGCGTGGACCGGGCGAGGGTGTTGGCGACCGGACAGGGCAGGGCCTTCGGGCAGAACCACGTCCACGAGGTCCTGAACGAGTCCGGGAACGCCCACGCCGTCTCCGTCCATGCCTACTACCCGCCCCTGCCGCGGATCCGCCGGTTCAGCCGGACCGGGGCGGTGCTCCGGCTGGAACAGACCGAGCACCCGCAGGACTGGCAGTGAGCGGGGAACGGAACGAGGCGGCAGCGGAGGCTCCGGAACCAGGAACCCCGGTGGGGTCCGCTCCGGAGCGGGACGTGCTGGAGCCGGGCGCGCCGGAGCGGGAGACGTCGGTACAGGGCGTGCCCGCGCGGGGGGCGCCGGTGCAGGGTAGGCCCGAGCGGGAGGCGCCGGTGCAGGGTAGGCCCGAGCGGGAGGCGCCGGTGCAGGGTAGGCCCGAGCGGGAGGCGCCGGTGCAGGGTAGGCCGGCGCCCGGTGCTCCCCGGCCGGTGGGCATCGACGAGCTGCTGGAGCGGGTCAGGGCCGGGTACCGCCGGATCGGCCCGTCCGAGGCAGCGGAGGCGGCGGAGGCCGGTGCGCTGCTGGTGGACATCCGGTACGCGGCGCTCCGCGACCGCGACGGAGCGATCCCGGGCGCGCTCGTCGTCGAACGCAACGAGCTGGAATGGCGGCTCGACCCCTGGGGCAGCCACCGTGCCCCCGAGGCGGTCGGCCACGACCTGCCGATCATCGTCGTCTGCAACGAGGGGTACGCCTCCAGTCTCGCGGTCGCCTCGCTGCGGCAGTTGGGGCTGCGCCGGGCCACCGATCTGACCGGCGGCTTCCAGGCGTGGCGCGCCGCAGGACTCCCGGTCGTCCCTCCGCCCGACGCCTGAGCCCCGCCCGCCCCGGAACCCGACACCGTACGCCCCTGTTCCGGCTCCGGGCCCTCTTCCGGACCCGGGTCCGGGCCTGTTCCGGGTCCGGGGCGGGCCTGTTCCGGATCCGGCTCGGGGCCCCCTTCCAGGCCCGGGTCCGGGCCTGTTCCGGGCCCGGGTCCGGGCCTGTTCCGGGTCCGGGTCCGGGCCTGTTCCGGGTCCGAAGCCGGGCCCTCGTCCCTGCCTTCGCCTCCAAGGGTCGGGCTCCGGGGGCCAGGCTCCACGGTTCGGGCGCCGGGGGTCGGGGGCCGGACAGTCGCCCACCCGAACGCCACGTTCCACTGGAGCAAGCGCCGTGCGTGACCGACATTCGCCTCACACCGAGGCCGAAATGTACGGAGATGACACGCTATGGCGATCGCCGCTCTCACCCCTGACCAGGTGGACGACCAGGCTTCCCGGCTGCACGACACCCGGGGATGGCAGCAGATCGTCACCGGTTGGGAGCGCACGGCCGCCGAGCCGACGCGCCCCTCCGACTGGCGGGACCTTCTGTCCGTCCCGGTGGAGCAGCTGATCGACGACACCCTCCGGGCTCTGCCCGCGGCGTCTCCGCACGAACGCCCGCTGCCCGGCCGTCTGGGCGCGATGCTGCCCGATCGCGTCCACCTCTGGCGACGGGTCGGACAGAGCGATCTGCGGCCCTCGGCCCATCTCGGCTACGCCCGGCAGATCCTGGCCGAATGGGGCTGGCAGAACGCGCCGTACCGCCTGCGGAACGCCCGGGGCGCACGCTGCGTCTGCGGCGCCCTGATCTCCGCGCACCGTCTCGGCTACGGCTCCCTCGACACCGTGGACCGGGCCGGCGCCTGGCTGATCACGGAGCTGCGCGCCCAGGGGTGGCCGGGGCTGATCGGCCCCTGGAACCGCCATCCCGGCCGCACCGCCGCGGACGCTCTGGCCCTCGTCGACGCCACCATCCGCCGTGCCGCCCTGGCCGGAGAGTGACCGCCCGGCACCGGCCGACGGGCCACGACCCCCGAAACGCGGCGGGCGGTCCACGACCCCCGGGCGTCCGACGCCGGACCGCCCGGCTTCGGACCGCCGAGTCCGAGCGCTCCGCTTGATGAGGCGGGCCCCTCCGACCGGCCCGGCCCCGGGCTCAGCCCGAACCGCCCGGCTCCCGGCCGCTCCGCTTCAGAAGGGCTCGTCCAAGCCCTCCGTCTCCTCGCCCTCCTCCTCCAGCGCCTGGCGCACCACCCGCAGGGCCATGCCCTCCCCGTACCCCTTGCGGGCGAGCATCCCCGCCAGTCGACGCAGCCGCTTGTCGCGGTCCAGGCCCCGGGTGGAGCGGAGCTTGCGGGCCACGAGCTCGCGCGCCGTCTCCTCCTCCTGATCCGCGTCGAGCTGTCCGACCGCCTCGTCGATCACCGCCGAGTCCACGCCCTTCGTCCGCAGCTCGCGGACCAGAGCACGGCGCGCGAGCCCCCGGCCGTGGTGCCGGGACTCCACCCATGCCCCGGCGAACGCCGCGTCGTCGATCAGCCCGACGTCCTCGAAACGGGCGAGCACTTCCTCGGCCGCCTCGTCGGGGATCTCCCGCTTGCGCAGGGCGTCCGCGAGCTGCTGGCGTGTGCGCGGCGTGCCGGTGAGCAGCCGCAGGCAGATGCTGCGGGCCTGCTCGACCGGATCGCGCGGCTCCCCCGAACCGCGCGGCTCCCCTTTCCCGGCCCTCGACGAGGAAGGGGAACCGCTGCCTCTGGTGCCGGAGCGGGCACGGCGGCCCGCCCCTTCGCCGAACCCGCCCCCGGCGGCCGGTCCGCCGCGTGAGCGACGCCCGGATCGCGCCCCGACGTCATCCGCTGCCGCCCCCCGCTCGGCGGCGAACCCGTCGGCGGTCCCGTCTCCGGACGCGGGACCGCCGGGCTCGGGGCCGTCCGGCCACTCCGTACGACGTGTCACGGCCTAGCTCTTGGCCGCCGCGGTCTTGGCCGGTTTGGCCTTGGCGGCTGCCGCCGTCGCCGGCTTCGCCGCGCCCTCGGCCGCCGGTGCCGCACCGTCCGCCGCGGGCTCGCTCGGGACGGCGTCCGGACGGACGCCCACACCCAGCTTCTCCAGGATCTTCTTCTCGATCTCGTTGGCGAGGTCGGGGTTGTCCTTGAGGAAGTTGCGGGCGTTCTCCTTGCCCTGGCCGAGCTGATCGCCCTCGTACGTGTACCAGGCGCCGGCCTTGCGGACGAAGCCGTGCTCCACGCCCATGTCGATCAGACCGCCCTCGCGGCTGATGCCCTGGCCGTAGAGGATGTCGAACTCGGCCTGCTTGAACGGCGGGGCGACCTTGTTCTTGACGACCTTGACGCGGGTGCGGTTGCCGACCGCGTCGGTGCCGTCCTTGAGCGTCTCGATCCTGCGGATGTCGAGGCGCACCGAGGCGTAGAACTTGAGCGCCCGGCCACCGGTGGTGGTCTCCGGGGAGCCGAACATCACACCGATCTTCTCGCGGAGCTGGTTGATGAAGATCGCGGTGGTCTTGGACTGGTTGAGCGCACTGGTGATCTTCCGGAGCGCCTGGCTCATCAGGCGGGCCTGGAGACCCACGTGCGAGTCGCCCATCTCGCCCTCGATCTCCGCACGGGGCACCAGGGCCGCCACGGAGTCGATGACGATCAGGTCCAGCGCGCCGGAGCGCACCAGCATGTCGACGATCTCCAGCGCCTGCTCACCGTTGTCCGGCTGGGACAGGATGAGGTTGTCGATGTCGACGCCGAGCTTCTTCGCGTACTCCGGGTCCAGCGCGTGCTCGGCGTCGATGAACGCCACCGAGCCGCCGAGCTTCTGCGCGTTCGCCACCGCGTGCAGCGTCAGCGTCGTCTTGCCGGAGGACTCCGGCCCGTACACCTCCACCACGCGGCCGCGCGGCAGACCGCCGACGCCGAGGGCGACGTCGAGGGCGGTCGATCCCGTGGGGATGACCTCGACGGGCTCGTTCGGACGCTCGCCCAGACGCATCACCGCGCCCTTGCCGAACTGTCGTTCAATCTGTGCGAGTGCGGCGTCCAACGCCTTCTCGCGGTCGGTTCCTGCCATGGGTTCCACCCGATTTGCTTGAGTCGATCGCTTCACGTCACAGACGCTAACCCCTGCCACTGACAATGGGCCTCGACGTCCGCCCGACCTGTGGACAACTCCACGGCCGAGCCCGGGAAAACCCGGCCCGGACTTCCATCAGAATGGATGTTCGATTTTCGTGTCAAGCGCACCACGCGCGCCCTGCGGGGCCGGTCACCGCGGCTTCTCCTGCCCCCGCGGGGCCGGGGCGCCGGGCCCCGGGCCGACGGACCGGCACGACCCGCGCCGCCCGCCCGATCCGCTGCCGCGATGCGTCCGGCTACCGCCGGGACGGGCCGCCCGACGCGCCTTCCGGGCCCTCGGGGCCGACGACGGGGCCGCCGCCCGCCAGACGGCGGATCCGTGACGACAGCGGCCTTCCGGGCCTGCGGCTGCTTCCCCCGTGCACGCGGGGATCGTCCGTGACGTCGTACCGCTTCACATAGGCGCTGAGGAACGCCTGGAGCGTGGCGACGGCGGGGATGGCGACCAGGGCGCCGACCGCGCCGAGCAGGGCCGTCCCGGCGATCACCGATCCGAAGGCGACCGCCGGGTGGATGTCGACGGTCTTCGCGGTCAGCTTGGGCTGGAGCACGTAGTTCTCGAACTGCTGGTAGATCACGACGAAGCCGAGCACCCACAGGGCGTACCAGGGGTCGACCGTGAAGGCGATCAGCATGGGCAGGGCGCCCGCGAGATACGTGCCGATGGTGGGGATGAACTGGGAGACGAGTCCGACCCAGACCGCGAGCGCCGGGGCGTACGGCACTTCCAGGATCATCAGCAGGATGTAGTGCGCGATCCCGGAGATCAGCGCCATCAGACCCCGCGAGTAGATGTACCCCCCGGTCTTGTCGACCGCGATCTCCCAGGCGCGCAGCACCTCCGTCTGCCGGGCCGGCGGCAGGACGGAGCACAGGGCGCGCCGCAGCCGGGGGCCGTCGGCCGCGAAGTAGAAGGAGAACAGGAAGATCGTCAGCAACCGGAAAAGCCCGCCGAGGACGGTGGTGGAGACGTCGAGCACACCGGTGGCGCTGTTCTGGACGTACTTCTGCAGCCAGTCCGAGTGCAGCAGGCTGTCCTGGACCTCGACCCGGGACAGCCTGGTGTGGAACGTCTGGTTGACCCAGTGGATCACCGAGTCGATGTACTTGGGGAACTCGTCGACCATGGTGACGATCTGGCCCGCGAGCATCGACCCCAGGAGCACGACGAACCCGACGCCGAAGACCGTCAGGCCGAGGAAGACGAGGAAGGTGGCGAGTCCGCGCCGCATGCCGTGCCCCGCCATCCGGCCGACCGCGGGCTCGATGGCGAGCGCCAGGAAGAAGGCGATCAGCACGTTGGTCAGCAACCCGATGAGCCGGCCGAACACCCAGCTGCCGAGCAGGAAGCACGCGTAGAGCGCGAGGGCCAGCACCATCGCCCGCGGAAGCCAGCCGGGCATGCGGGCCCCGCCGGCGCCGGACGGCGGCGCGGCCGGGGGGACGGGCGGGACGGTGGACGACTGGGCCGGGGCGGTCTCGTCTGTCGATGGCACCCGACAAGTCTCGCCTACGCCACGGACGACCGGCCCCCCGCCCTGAGCCGGCCGCTCCGCCTCCGCCGGGCCGGGTCCTCGCCGGTTCCGGCACCCGCCCCACGGGAACGCGGGTTCTCTCCGGTGCGACGCCTGTCCGCCGGAAACAGGTCCATCCGTCAGCGCTCGTCCGCCGTCGCCGGGCTCCTCGTCAGCGCTTGTCCGCCGGGATGTCCATGGCCGTGCAGACCGCCCGCCAGACGTCCTTGGTCTCCCAACCGGCGTCCAGGGCTTGGTGGACCGTACGACCGCCGAGTTCGGCCATCACGTGGTCGCGGGCGAAGGAGTCCGCGTACGCCGCGCCGAAGTGGTCGGCCATCCGCTCCCAGAAAATCGTCAACCGCATGCCATCAGTATCCCGCCCCTGAGAGTGCAGCATGCCCACGCGGCATGTGCCGGGCCTCGTTCCGCTCTACGGTCGGTCCATGGCTGGAACCGGAGCAAACACCCTCGCCCGCGCCGAGCAGTTCATCTGGCTCACGGCCCGCGTGCTCGAACAGCGGAGGTTCGCCCACGACTTCCTGGGCGGAGATCCCGACACCGTCGAGACGGCCCTCGCCGCCTATCGCAACGAGGACGGAGGCTACGGCCACGCGCTGGAACCCGATCTCCGGGGCCCGGTCAGCCAGCCGTTGCACACCGCCCACGCGCTGAGCGTTCTCGACTCGATCGGCCGCTGCGAGGGGCAGCGCGTCGAGCGGATCTGCCGCTATCTGACCGATGTGTCGACCAGAGAAGGGGCGCTGCCCGCGCTGCTCCCCACGCAGCGCGGCTACCCCGCCGCCCCCTTCATCCCGATCGTGGACGCCCCGCCGGCGGAGCTGCTCGCGACCGGCCCGATCGTCGGGCTGCTCCACGCCAACCAGGTGTGGAACGCCTGGCTGTTCCGGGCCACGGACTTCTGCTGGAGCGCCGTCGAGGCCCTGGAGCAGTCCCATCCCTACGAGGTCGAGGCCGCGGTCGCCTTCCTGGACGGCGCGCCGGACCGGGCCCGCGCCGAGGCGGCGGCCGACCGGCTCGGCCGCCTGGTGCGTGGGCGGCGGCTCGCGGTGCTCGACCCCTCCCGGCGCGAGGACTACCCGGTGGCGCCCGGCTACGCCCCGGGCGAGCACCACTTCCCGTACGACTACGCCCGTACGCCCCGGTCGCTGGCCCGCCGCTGGTTCACCGACGAGGAGCTGGACCGTTCGCTCGACCACCTGGCCGCCGAGCAGCAGGACGACGGCGGATGGCCCGTGACCTGGCGGCAGTGGGCTCCGGGAACCGCGCTGGAAGGACGCCCCCTGGTGACGCTCAGGGCCCTGGGGACGCTCCGCGCGTACGGCCGCCCGCTCGACTGACCGCGCCCCTCCGCCGCTCCGCCCCTCCCCCGTGAGCCCTGCCCCGTCTGTTCGCGGGCCCTCAGGCCAGGGCGCGCACAGCCGCGGTGACCAGCACGCCCGCGCCGACGACCACCAGGAAGGGCGCGCGCAGGACCAGGGCCAGTGCCGCCGCGCCGAGACCGGCGGCGCGGGCGTCGAGCACGAGCTGGGGGCCCTCTCCGAAGGTCTGCTGAGCCGTGAGCGCCGCCAGCAGCGCCACGGGCAGCAGCGCGGCCATCCGCTGGACGAGCGGTCGCTCCAGCACTCCGGCGGGCACGAGCAGTCCCAGGAGCTTGGCGAGGTAGCAGCCCACCACGGTCAGTCCGATGGCTGTCCAGACGTTCATGTGCACCGCTCGCCCTTCTGTCGCTCCGCCGCGTCCTCGTTGTTCCCGCTGTCCCCGTCGCCTTCGGGGCCGCCGGCGTCCCCGTCGGCCGGTCCCCGCTTCGTCCGTCCCGTCAGGAAGAGCACGGCGGGCGCCGCGAGCGCCGACAGCAGGACGGGCACGCCCGCCGGGAGCACGGGCAGCAGCGTCAGGGCAAGCAGGACGGCCAGCGCGGCCGTGACGCGTTCGACGGTGCTTCGGAGCATCGGCGCGAGCAGCGCGAGGAACACCGCCGGACTCGCCGCGTCCAGCCCCCAGGCGTCGGTGTCGCCCAGCGCCTCCGCCCCCAGCGCGCCCACCAGGGTGGTGAGGTTCCACAGCACGTACAGGGTGAGGCCGGTGACCGTGAAGCCGATGCGCGCGGCCCGCCGGGTGGGCTGCGGCAGGGTGACCGCGGTCGTTTCGTCGATGACCCAGTGGGCGGCGAAGGGCCGTACCGCACGGGGCAGGGAGAGCAGTTGGGAGAGGCGCAGACCGTAGAACGCGTTCCGGACGCCCAGGAAGAACGCCCCGGCCGCCGCGGTGTACGGGTTGCCGCCCGCGGCCAGCGCGCCGACCAGGGCGAACTGGGAGGCGCCGGTGAAGACGAGCAGGCTCAGGACGCAGGTCTGGAGCAGGCTCAGGCCGGAGCCCGCGGAGGTGACGCCGAAGGCGAAGCCGGAGAGCCCGACGGCGACGCCGACGCCGAGCGCGTCCCGGACGACGGCCGCGTCCGGCTTGTCCGGCCGGTCCTCCGCCGCCGGGCCGGGTCCGCCGGGCGGCCCGGCGGGTGGGACGCCGGGTATGCCGGCGCCCTCGGGGAGTGCTGTCTGTTCTGCCACGCCCGGAACGCTACGGGGACCGTCCGGGACAGGTCTTGTACGTTCTTGCGCCTCCCGGCCCGCGCTCATCCGCGCGAGCGCGCCCCCGCCCCCGGCCACGCCTCCCGTACGCCCGGCGGCCCCGGCCCGCCGCTCACCGGCCGGGCCTGGGCACTCCGCGTTCGCGTTGGTACGCACCCGGCGGCACCCCCACGATCCGGGTGAAATGGCGGTTGAGGTGCGGCTGGTCGGTGAAGCCGACTGCGGTCGCGGTCTCGGCGGGGGTGGCTCCCGCGTCGAGCAGGCGGCGCGCCCTGCGCACCCGGGCGTCGGTGAGCCATGTGTGGGGCGGCATCCCGAACTCCTTCTTGAAGGCCCGCAGCAGCGCGAACGGGCCGGTGCCCAGTTCGGCGGCGAGCGCTTCCAACGTGGGAGGGGCCGCCATGCGCTCCTCCAGCACGGCGCGGGCGCGCACGGCGTTCCGCACGCCCCCGGCGTGCGCGGCGGGCCGGGGCAGAAGGCCGCCGGAGTGGCCGAGGAGCCGGGCGACCACGACGCGCAGCAGGCTGTCGGCCGCCAGTGCGTTGCCCTCCTCCGCCGCCCGGTGCACCTCGGTGATCAGCCGGGACGCCTGCGGATCGGCCACCCGGCTCTCGGCGAAGCCGACCGTGCCGCGCAGGGACGTCACCTCGGCCGCGATGTCGTTGACCACCCGGTACGACGGGTAGAGCGTGGAGTAGGCCCAGCCGTCGGGCGCCCCGGAGCGGGCGGTGTGCGGCACCTCCGGGTTGATCAGGATGACGGTTCCGGGGACCGCCTGGATCGTGCCGCCCGGCAGACCCACGTCCTCCACTCCACCGGTGACCGCTCCGATGACGTAGCCCTCGTGGCTGTGCCGGGGAAAGGCGTGGCGGACGTACCGGGCGCGCAGCAGATCGAGGTCGGGCAGTGCGGCGTGCTGCCAGTGCCGTGCCCACTCCCCCGTTCCGCCCGCTCCCGCCATAGGGGCATTCTCGCAGGTCCCGGCCGTGCGCCTCCGGTCGAGGGGGCCCCGCAGGCGGTGTCGGCGGCCCGTTGTCAGTGGCGGGGTGCACGATGGGGAGCATGACCGGTTCCGCGCTCGACGCGTTCTCGCCCGCGACCCGCAGTTGGTTCGCCGGAGCCTTCAGCGCCCCCACCGCGGCGCAGGAGGGCGCCTGGCGGGCCATCGGCGAGGGGAGCGACGTGCTGGTCGTGGCGCCGACCGGTTCCGGCAAGACGCTGGCCGCGTTCCTCGCCTCGTTGGACCGGCTGGCCGCCGAGCCGCCGCCCGCCGACGCCAAGAAGCGCTGCCGCGTGCTGTACGTGTCCCCGCTCAAGGCCCTCGCGGTCGACGTCGAGCGCAACCTCCGCTCCCCGCTGACCGGCATCCGCCAGGAGTCGGTGCGGCTGGGCCTGCCGGAACCCGAGTTGCGGGTCGGCATCCGGTCCGGGGACACCCCGGCCGCCGAGCGGCGGTCCCTGGTGACCAGGCCGCCGGACATCCTGATCACCACCCCCGAATCGCTGTTCCTGATGCTGACGTCCTCCGCCCGGGACGCTCTGGCCGGCGTCGAGACGGTGATCCTCGACGAGGTGCACGCGGTCGCCGGAACGAAGCGCGGCGCCCATCTCGCCCTCTCGCTGGAGCGGCTCGACGAACTGCTGGCCCGCCCCGCCCGCCGCATCGGGCTGTCCGCGACGGTCCGGCCGGTCGACGAGGTGGCCCGCTTCCTGTCGCCGCAGCGCAAGGTGGAGATCGTCCAGCCCCGGTCCACCAAGGAGTTCGACCTCTCGGTCGTCGTCCCGGTCGAGGACCTGGGCGAGCTGGGCGGCTCCCCCGCCGCGGACGGCGACTCCGGGCAGGCGGACAAGCCGTCGATCTGGCCGCATGTGGAGGAGCGCATCGCCGACCTCGTCCAGGCGCACCGCTCCACCATCGTCTTCGCCAACTCCCGGCGGCTGGCCGAGCGGCTGTGCAACCGGCTGAACGAGATCGCGTACGAGCGGGCGACCGGCGCCGCGTTCGACCCCGACGCCCCGGCCCCCGCCCTCCCGGAAGCCCACGCCCCCGCCGAGGTCATGGCCCAGTCCGGTGCGGGCCGGGGCGCCCCCGCCCTGCTGGCCCGCGCCCACCACGGCTCGGTCTCCAAGGAGCAGCGGGCCCAGGTCGAGGAGGACCTCAAGGCGGGGAGGCTGCCCGCCGTGGTCGCCACCTCCAGCCTGGAGCTGGGCATCGACATGGGCGCGGTCGACCTGGTGGTCCAGGTCGAGTCCCCGCCCTCCGTCGCCTCCGGCCTCCAACGGGTGGGCCGGGCCGGACACCAGGTGGGCGCGGTCTCCACCGGAGTGGTCTTCCCGAAGTACCGCGGCGACCTGGTGCAGGCCGCCGTCGTCACCGAGCGGATGCGCGAAGGGGCTATCGAGGCGCTGCGCGTCCCGTCCAATCCGCTGGACGTCCTCGCCCAGCAGCTGGTCGCCATGGTGGCGCTGGACAGCCGGCAGGCCGACGACCTGCTGGCCCTGGTCCGCCGGGCGGCCCCGTTCGCCTCGCTCCCCGAGTCGGCGTTCACCGGTGTGCTCGACATGCTCGCCGGACGCTACCCCTCCGACGCCTTCGCGGAGCTGCGCCCCCGCGTCGTGTGGGACCGGGTGGGGGGCACGGTCACGGGCCGCCCCGGTGCGCAGCGGCTCGCCGTCACCTCGGGCGGCACCATCCCCGACCGGGGCCTCTTCGGGGTCTTCCTGGCCGGGGCCGACCCGAAGAAGGGCGGCGGCCGGGTCGGCGAGCTGGACGAGGAGATGGTCTACGAGTCCCGCGTCGGGGACGTCTTCACCCTGGGCACCACGTCCTGGCGGATCGAGGACATCACCCGGGACCGGGTCCTCGTCTCACCGGCCCCCGGCGTTCCGGGCCGACTGCCGTTCTGGAAGGGCGACCAGCTGGGCCGCCCGCTGGAGCTCGGCCGTGCGCTCGGCGCCTTCCTCCGGGAGATCGGCGGCCTGTCGGACGAGGACGCCCGGCTGCGGCTGCTCGCCGCCGGGCTCGACGCCTGGGCCGCGGACAACGTCCTGGCCTACCTCGCCGAGCAGCGCCGGGCCTGCGGCCATGTGCCGGACGACCGCACGATCCTCGTCGAGCGGTTCCGGGACGAGCTGGGCGACTGGCGGGTCGTCGTGCACTCCCCCTTCGGCGCCCAGGTGCACGCCCCCTGGGCACTGGCCCTCTCCGCCCGCCTCGGGGAGCGGTACGGGATGGACGCCCAGGTCATGCACGCCGACGACGGCATCGTGCTGCGGCTGCCCGACGCGGACATGATGGGCCTGGACCTGCTCGACTTCGACGCCCCGGCCGCCGGAACCGACGATCCGCCCGCTCCGGGAGCCGCGTACGACAGCGACCAGCCCCCGGTGGCCGCCGCCGACGTCGTCTTCGACCGGGGCGAGGTCGAGCAGATCGTCACGGACCAGGTGGGCGGTTCGGCCCTGTTCGCCTCCCGGTTCCGCGAGTGCGCCGCACGCGCCCTGCTGCTGCCCCGGCGCTCCCCAGGTAAGCGCACCCCGTTGTGGCAGCAGCGCCAGCGGGCCTCCCAGCTGCTCCAGGTCGCCTCGGAGTTCGGCTCGTTCCCGATCGTTCTGGAGGCCGTCCGCGAATGCCTCCAGGACGTGTTCGACGTCCCCGGGCTCACGGAGCTGATGGGTGATCTGGAGGCGCGCCGGGTCCGGCTGGTCGAGGTGACCACCCAGGAGCCCTCACCGTTCGCCCGCTCGCTCCTCTTCGGTTACGTCGCCCAGTTCCTGTACGAAGGCGACTCGCCGCTCGCCGAACGGCGCGCCGCCGCCCTCTCACTGGACTCCCATCTCCTGGCCGAGCTGCTGGGCCGGGCGGAGCTGCGCGAACTCCTGGACCCCGAGGTCCTCACCGAGCTGGAGCGGGAGCTGCAGTGGCTCACCGAGGACCGGCGGATCAAGGACGTCGAGGGGGTGGCCGACCTGCTGCGGATGCTCGGCCCGCTCACCGACGCCGAGTTGGCCGAGCGGGGCGCCGAGCCGTCCTGGGCCCCGGAGCTGGCCACGGCCCGCCGGGCGATCCAGGTCCGGATCGCCGGCGCCGACCACTGGGCGGCGATCGAGGACGCGGGCCGGCTGCGGGACGCCCTGGGCACCGCACTTCCGGTCGGCGTACCGGAGGCGTTCACCGAGCCGGTGAAGGACCCGCTCGGAGACCTCCTCGCCCGGTACGCGCGGACGCACGGGCCGTTCACCGCCGCCCGGGCCGCCGAGCGCTTCGGGCTCGGCACCGCCGTCACCGACGGGGCGCTGCAACGGCTCTCGGCGTCCGGCCGGACCGTCCAGGGCGAGTTCCACCCGGCGGGCATCGGCCAGGAGTGGTGCGACGCGACGGTGCTGCGCCGGCTCCGCCGCCGTTCGCTGGCGGCCCTCCGCCAGGAGCTGGAGCCGGTGCCGCCCGCCGCTCTCGCCTCCTTCCTCCCCCAGTGGCAGCACTTCGGCTCCCACCGGCTGCGCGGCATCGACGGGCTGGCCCGCGCCGTCGAGCAGCTCCAGGGCGCGCCCGTTCCCGCCTCGGCGCTGGAGAAGCTGGTTCTGCCGAGCCGGGTCATGGGCTACACCCCGGCGATGCTCGACGAGCTGACGACCACCGGCGAGGTTCTCTGGGCCGGGGCGGGGGCGCTGCCCGGCAAGGACGGCTGGGTCTCCCTCCACCTCGCCGACAGCGCGCCGCTGCTGCTGCCGCCCCCGCACCCGCTGGAGCTGTCGGCGCTCCACGAGTCGGTGCTCACCGCCCTCTCCGGGGGGTACGGCCTCTTCTTCCGTCAGATCGCCGACCAGGTCCGGGCCACCACCCACCCGGACTGCACGGACCAGCAGCTGGCCGACGCCGTGTGGGACCTGGCCTGGTCCGGGCGGCTCACCAACGACACCCTGGCCCCTTTGCGTTCGCTCCTGGGCTCGGGGCGGACGGCCGGGGCCACCGCCCACCGCTCCCGGCGCAGCGTTCCGCGCGGGCGCTACGGCTCGCTCACCGCCGCCGCCCGCACCGCGTCCCGCACGGGCCCGCCGACCGTGTCGGGCCGCTGGTCCCTGCTCCCCCCGGCCGAACCGGAGCGGACCCACCGCGCCCACGCCCTGGCCCGCACCCTTCTCGACCGGCACGGCGTGGTGACCCGCGGCGCGGTGCAGGCCGAGGGGGTGGAGGGCGGCTTCTCCGCGACGTACCGCGTGCTGGCCGCCTTCGAGGACAACGGGCAGGCGCGGCGCGGTTATGTGGTCGAGGGGCTGGGGGCCGCCCAGTTCGCGATGGACGGGGCGGTGGACCGGCTGCGTGCGGTCTCCACGGCACGGGACCGCCGCGATCCGGAGACGGCGCCCGAGGCCGTGGTGCTCGCCGCCGCCGACCCGGCCAACGCGTACGGAGCGGCGTTGCCGTGGCCCGAGCCCCCGGACGGCGCCGGGCACAAGCCGGGCCGCAAGGCGGGAGCGCTCGTGGTCCTCGTCGACGGTGAGCTGACGCTCTACATGGAGCGCGGCGGCAAGACCCTTCTGGCCTGGCCGTCCGACCCCGGCTCCCCGGCTCTGCGAGCCGCGGCCGAAGCGCTGGCCGCCTCCGCCCGAGCCGGGGCCCTGGGCACGGTGACCGTGGAGCGGACGAACGGCGTCTCCTCCCTCACCTCACCGCTGGGCCGCACCCTGGAGGCCGCCGGCTTCCTCGCCACCCCGAAAGGCCTGCGGCTGCGCGCCTGATCCGGACAGACGCCCCCGCCTGAGGAGCGGACCGGCGCGCCTCCCGCTCCCGTGCACCCATCATGGAGGCATGCCCGAAGGAGACACCGTCCTGCAGACGGCCACCCGGTTGCACACGGCGCTGGCGGGCCGGGTGCTGGTCCGGTCGGACCTGCGCGTCCCCCGTTTCGCCACCGCCGACCTCACCGGCCGTACCGTTCTGGGTGTCACCGCGCGCGGCAAACACCTGCTGACCAGGGTCGAGGGCGGGCTGACCCTCCACAGCCACCTCCGGATGGACGGCGCCTGGCAGGTGTACGCCCCGGACGAACGGTGGCGGGGCGGCCCGGGACACCAGATCCGCGCGATCCTCGGCAACGTGGAGCACACCGCGGTCGGGTACCGGCTCCCCGTGCTGGAGCTGCTGCGGACCGACGAGGAGAGCCGGGCCGTGGGTCATCTGGGACCGGACCTGCTGGGTCCGGACTGGGACCGGTCCCTCGCCCTGGAGCGGCTGCTCGCCGCACCGGAGCGCCCCATCGGCGAGGCTCTGCTGGACCAGCGCAACCTGGCGGGCATCGGCAATGTCTACAAGTGCGAGCTGTGCTTCCTGGCCCGCACCACCCCGTGGCTCCCCGTGGGCGCCCTCCCCGACGGCGTACTCCCCCGGCTCGTCACCGCCGCCGAGCGCCTGCTGCACGCCAACCGCGACCGCCCCACCCGCACCACGACGATCGCCTCGGAACTCCGCTCCCCGCCGAGCAGGCGCCCGGAACCGGCCCCGGGCGCGCCTGCGGCCCCCGGCACCGCATCGCGCCCGTCCCCGGACCCGGACGCCCCCGGCGCCGGCCGCCCGCGAGCGCTCCCTCCCGTCCGCGTGCGGGAGCCGCTGTACGTCTACGGACGCGGTCGCCGTCCCTGTCTGCGCTGCGGCGCCCCGATCCGCCGCGCCGACCAGGACGACCGGCCCACCTACTGGTGTCCCGTCTGCCAGTCCGGTCCGACGCCCTAGTCGAGCCGCCGGGCCCCCTCCTCTTCCCTGACGGCCCGCTCCGCCTCCGGTTCGCTGATCACGGGGCGTCCGGCGCCGTGGATTCCGCGAGCGCGGGCCTGCTCTGCCACGGCGTCGCGAAGGGCGCCGGGGCGCGGCCCACCAAGACCCCGGCCACGGCGTCGCGAAGGGCGCTGGGGCGCGGCTCGCCAAGACCCCGGCCACGGCACCGGGGCCGGGGCCGGGGCCGGGGCCGGGGCCGCACGCCATACGGGTGAACTCCATCGCCCCCGGCTGGATCCGTATGCCGATGGCCCACCGACACAGGGCGGCGGGACGCCATCGAGCGGAGGCGGCGAGGGCCCGGGGCCCGCCGTTGGACCGGTCCGACGGGCCCGAGGCCGTCGCCCGCCCCGTACCGCGCCCGGCCTTCGCCGCCTCGGCCTTCACGGCCGGCCGGGTCCTCCGCCCGCACGGCGGCGTCGCCCTGCCCGGGTGAACCGTCGGCGGGCCTCCGACGCCCGGCGGAGCCACCGCTCGGCACCCCGCGCCCAGCCGGGACCCGCGCCCCCCGGGCCCGTCGCCCCGCTGAACCACCGGCCGGACCCGGACCATCCGCCCCCCGCAGGCGCCGTGGAGCCCGGCGAGCCCGCCGAACCCACAGGCCCCACCGAGCTCACCGGCCCCACGGGGCCCTCCTGTCCTGGCGGCTCCTCCGGCAGCACCGACGCGACGTGGACCGGCAACAGGCTCAGCCCCCAGCCGCCCGCCGCCACCGCCCCCTCCACCCAGCCCGCCTGATCCGGACGCAGGACCAACCGGAGCACCGCCCACCACCACAACCCACCGAGAACCAGCGCCGGCATCCATCGCCGTATCATCGCTGCCTCCCACGGCCGACGTCCTTTCCGGCAGTTTCCTCCGGCAGGGGCAGGGGTGCATCCAGAACGTCCGGCCGAACGGCCACTCCGCAGCGCCCCCGCACAGAAGCGCCCCCGCCGTGACGGCGGGGGCGCTCACACCCGGGGGCGGCGGCTTCGGGAGCCGAGGGGACGGCTACCTGGCGTCGTCGTCCCGGCGAAGGGAGTCCTTGACGCCCTTGGCGCGGTCGCCGAGCCCGTCAGCGGTGTCCTTGGCTCCGCCCTTGGCCTGGTCGGTCTTGCCCTCGGCCTCCTTGCGGTGGTCGCCGGTCAGCTTGCCGACCGCTTCCTTGCCCTTGCCCTTCAGCTTGTCCATGGCTCCGTCGCTCATGATGTCGTTCCCTCTCGCTCGTCGGACGCATCGTGCTCGTCGGCCGGGTCCCGACCGAAGCGGTCGGGTGCTGCCGTCCGGCCCGGTCAGGTGGTCAGGCGCTTTCCGCTTGGAACATCCAGGCGTGCTTCTCGAGATCCGCGGTCAGCGCGATCAGCAGATCCTGGGTGATCGGGTCCGGCTCGTCGGTCGCCTCGATGCGCTCCCGCATCCGGCCGATGACCACGCCCAACGCGTCCACCAGGATCTTCACCGCGTCGGTGTCCTTGATCCAGCCCTCGGGCACAGACGCGATGGCGGTCTCCTTGGCCACGGTGCCGGACCGCCCGTCCGGGTTGACGCCGACCGCCGACGCGCGCTCGGCGACGGTGTCGGAGTGCTGGCGGGCCGTGGCGACGACATCGTCGAGCTGGAGGTGCACGGAGCGGAAGCGCGGACCGACCACGTTCCAATGGACCTGCTTGGCCACCAGGGACAGGTCGACGAGGTCGACCAGAGCGCCTTGCAGCGCCGTTCCCACGGCCTTCAGGTCGCCCTCGGGCAACGTGCTCTTGACCACAGTCATGTGCGCTACTCCCATCCGTCAGCCGCTTGACCGACCGTTTCGGTGCATCACCCACGATGGCACATAAGAAGCAAAACGGTCATGTGGGCCTTGTCCTCCGTCTGCCCCCCGGACGACGTCTCACACCCGCCCTCCGCAGATGGAGCACAGGTCACACAGAAACCGGGCCCACCCCCACCCAGCCCCCGCAGACCACCGACCGGCCCCGGACCCCCGCCCCTCCCACGCGAAAGTCCCGGCCGGCCCGATAGGGCCGACCGGGACTCCGGTCGAGCAACTGCGCCGCTGGAATCAAGCGGCGACGACGTCCACCGCTTCCGCGGGCGCCTTGATGGTCACCCGGCCCGACGGCACACCTGCGACCGACGAGACGGAGACGGAGTTGAGCATGGGGCGAACCGGCACTGGCACCGGATCACTGGCAGCCGCCGACTCGGCGAGCTCGGCGAGCGAGAGCTCGTCGCTCACCTCACGCATGAGCTCGGACATCCGTACGTCAAGCGCGTCGCAAATCGCGGAGAGCAGTTCGGAGGATGCCTCCTTCTGCCCCCGCTCCACCTCGGAGAGATAACCGAGCGAGACCCGGGCGGACGAGGAGACTTCGCGCAGAGTACGGCCTTGGCGCTGGCGCTGCCGACGCAGCACGTCACCCAACAGGCGACGGAGCAGAATCATCGGTGGCTCCCTCCTCGGACCGCGTAGCCGCATCCTTCACGCCCTACCGTACCGCCTTGGGCTGCGGCCGTGCGGGGAGCGATGTCGTGTTCACTCAGGGCTGCAAACATCAATTCCCCCCGTGTTGTTCCGTATCCTGTGCCCGCGCATTCTCACCGAGTTCGCCCGCGAGCAGTTCGAGGACGCTTCGCACGCTCTCGTTACGGATATCCGCCCTCCTACCATTCAACCGCAGAGCAGTGACTTTCTCGACGCCGGAGGGTCCGGCCACCGCCACGTAAACCGTGCCGACCGGCTGCCCGTCCTGCGGTTCCGGCCCGGCGACCCCCGTGGTGGAGATGCCCCAGTCCGCGTCGAGAGCCCGGCGCACCCCGGCCGCCATCTGCGCCGCGACCTCGGGATCCACCGCTCCGCGCTCTGCCAGGAGAACCCCGTCGACGCCGAGGACGTCCCGCTTCAACGAGGTGGCGTACGCCGTCACCGACCCCCGGAAGGAGCGGGACGCACCGGGTACGGCGGTCAGCTCGGCGGCGACGAGGCCGCCCGTCAGCGATTCGGCGACGGCAAGCGTCTCGCCCCGCGCTCCGAGCGTCCGGAGCACCCGGGCGGCGGCTGTCACCGCTCGGCCTCCGCGGCGCCGCGCGCCTCGGCGGTCCCCCGGACCTCCGTCGACCCCGACCGCGCGTCCGCCCCGCCACCCCGTACATCCGTCACGGCTCCGGCCGGTCCGGCGCCTACGGGAGAACCCGCAGGCGCCCTCAGGGCCTCAGCGGCGTCCGCCGCCCGCGCTGCCGCGGCGGCCCGCTCGGCGGCGAGGCCCCTGCGGCGCAAGACGATCGCCTGGCGTACGTAATCGAGTCCGGTGACCACGGTCAGCACGACGGCGACCATCATCACCCAGAACCGCAGGGTCGCCAGGGGCCCCGTCAGGGCCAGGACGTACATGCCGGCCGCCGTCCCCTGCGCGAGCGTCTTGAGCTTGCCGCCTCTGCTGGCCGGGATCACCGCGTGGCGGATGACCCAGAACCGCATCAGCGTGATGCCCAGCTCACGCGCGATGATCACTCCGGTGATCCACCACGGCAGATCGCCCAGGACGGACAGCGAGACCAGCGCGGCCCCCATGATCGCCTTGTCGGCGATCGGGTCGGCGATCTTCCCGAAGTCCGTGACCAGGTTGTACGTCCGTGCCAGATGGCCGTCGAACAGGTCGGTGATCATCGCGACGGCGAAGGCCGCCCAGGCGAAGGAGCGCCAGGCCGGGTCGTACCCGCCGTTGTGGAACAG
This sequence comes from Streptomyces sp. NPDC017448, assembly GCF_044330565.1. NCBI lineage: Bacteria > Bacillati > Actinomycetota > Actinomycetes > Kitasatosporales > Streptomycetaceae > Streptomyces > Streptomyces sp. NPDC017448. The sequence goes on from NZ_JBIRLM010000002.1 coordinate 622,826, forward strand.
CAGCAGGACGAAACCGGGCACCAGCAGCAGCCGGACCATGGTGAGGATGTTGGCGATGTTCCACAGGCTGGCCTGGTTGACGGCCGCAGTGCCCAGCTTGCCGCCGCGGACCGGCTTCGCGCCGGAGCCGCCTGCCGCGGATGCCGGGACTCCGGTCATCTGGCTGCCTCCGCAAGCTCGTGGTGTTCGGCCACCAGGTCCACGCCCTCGGTGCCCACTGCCGTCGCCACGACCATACGGCCCGGCACCAGTCCCTCGCGTGTGGTGAAGACCACCTGGCCATCCGTTTCGGGCGCCTGGTGAGCCGCACGCCCGACCGCGACCTCACCGTCCTCGTCCGACTCCACGGACTCCACCAGCACCTGGAGGGTCTCCCCCACGCGCTCCTCGGCGCGCTGCGACGTCAGCTCCTCGGCCAGCTGGGAGATGTGGGCGAGACGCTCCGCGATGGTGTCGGCGTCGAGCTTGTTCTCGTAACCGACCGCCTCGGTGCCCTCCTCGTCGGAGTAGCCGAAGACGCCGATCGCGTCGAGGCGGGCGCCGGTGAGGAAGCGTTCCAGCTCCGCGAGGTCGGCCTCGGTCTCGCCGGGGAAGCCGACGATGAAGTTGGAGCGGGCGCCGGCCTCGGGGGCCTTGCTCCGAATGGTGTCCAGCAGCTCCAGAAAGCGGTCGGTGTCGCCGAAGCGCCGCATCGCGCGCAGCACGCCGGGGGCGGAGTGCTGGAAGGAGAGGTCGAAGTACGGCGCGACCTTCGGCGTCGAGGTGAGCACGTCGATGAGGCCGGGGCGCATCTCGGCGGGCTGGAGGTAGCTGACCCGGATCCGCTCGATGCCGTCCACGTCGGCCAGCTCGGGCAGCAGGGTCTCCAGCAGGCGGATGTCGCCCAGGTCCTTGCCGTAGGAGGTGTTGTTCTCGGAGACCAGCATGACCTCCTTGACCCCCTGCTCGGCCAGCCAGCGGGTCTCCTGGAGCACGTCCGAGGGGCGGCGCGAGATGAACGAGCCGCGGAAGGAGGGGATGGCGCAGAAGGAGCAGCGGCGGTCGCAGCCGGAGGCGAGCTTCACCGAGGCGACGGGGCTGGTGCCGAGCCGGCGGCGCAGCGGGGCCCGCGGTCCGGAGACCGGAGCGACGCCCTCCGGTAGGTCCTCGGGGGCGGGGGCGGGCGCCTCCTGGGCGTGGCCCGGCAGCGCCACGGCGGCGTCCTGCCGCTCGGCGGGGCTGATCGGCAGCAGCTTGCGGCGGTCGCGCGGGGTGTGCGAGGCGTGGATGCCGCCGTTGAGGATGGTCTGGAGCCGGTCGGAGATGTCGGCGTAGTCGTCGAATCCGAGGACGCCGTCCGCCTCCGGCAGGGCCTCGGCGAGGTCCTTGCCGTAGCGCTCGGCCATGCAGCCGACGGCGACGACGGCCTGGGTGCGGCCGTGGTCCTTCAGATCGTTGGCTTCGAGCAGGGCGTCGACGGAGTCCTTCTTGGCGGCTTCGACGAACCCACAGGTGTTGACGACTGCGACATCCGCGTCGGAGGCATCCTCGACGAGGTCCCAGCCGTCCGCTGCCAAGCGGCCTGCAAGCTCCTCCGAGTCCACCTCGTTACGGGCGCAGCCAAGAGTGACAAGGGCGACGGTACGGCGTTCGGGCATGGACTCAAGACTACTTCGTCCTCGCGCCTCCCCTGCCGTGCAGGGGTGCCGAGGCCACCCGCGGCTCCCTCCCCGTCACTCCCCGTAGCGGAGAGGGCCCGGGGAACGCCGGCGGGCGCCCGGCGCGAGGCCGGACGCCCGTCGTGGCGCCTGCGGAGAGGTGAGGACGGCGGATCAGCCGGCCTCGGGGTCGCCCTTGGTGTAGGAGAGACGTTCGACCTGGCCGGAGCCGAAACGGTCCTGGACCTGCTTCCCGTTGACGAAGAGCTCGATCGCCCCGGCGTCGCCGAGGACGAGGTCGATGCGCTCGTTGTCCTGGAAGGTCTTGGACTCGCCCTGGAGCAGCAGCCCGTCGAAGAGCAGCCGTCCGTTGTGGTCCTTGGCCGAGATCCAGCTCTTGCCCCGGTCGGCACTGAGCTTGACCGTCACCTTGTCCCGGGGGGCGGCGGCGATGGCGCTCTCGGAGGGCACGGGCTTGGGGTCGGCGGGCTTGGTCGCGGTGGGTTCGGCCGCCGTCTTGTCGGGCTGGGAGCCTTCCGCGATCTGCGCGGTGTTGGAGGGTTCGTCCTCGCCGCCGTTGAAGAGGGTGAAGCCGACGAACCCGACGACGGCGACGATGGCCGCGACCATGGCGGCGGTCCAGTTGGGCCGCCGGGGTTCGGACCGGATGCGTTCCGCCTCGAAGAGGGGGGCCGCCGGGGTCGGAGCGGGACGGCCGCCGTGGTCGGCGTCGTACTCCTCGACCAGGGGTTCCGGGTCGAGGCCCACGGCGCGGGCGAGCGTGCGGATGTGGCCGCGGGCGTAGACGTCGCCGCCGCAGCGGGAGAAGTCGTCCTGCTCGATCGCGTGCACGATGAGCATGCGCACCCGGGTGGAGCTGCTGACTTCCTCGACCGTCAGACCTGCGGCGATACGGGCCTGCTGAAGGGCACGACCGATCGAAGGCCGGTCGTCTTCGGGGGAGTTGCCGATGGACACGGGGGCGCCTTTCGAGCGTGAGCCACCTGCTGGATGTTCAGTCTAGGGGGGGTACGAAAGGGAGGGGCAACCGGGAGGGACGACTTTGTACGCCATCGGGTTCGCCGGTCGGCCCCGCCTCCGGCTCCGGGAAGGAGCGGCGGCGGAACACGGCCCCGATCGAGGACTGGGCAACCGGTAGTGGGCCGAACGGGGGTGGGGGAACGGGAGGGACGACGACGGAGCGGGCCACGGGGAGGAGCACGGTTCCGTCCCTCCCTTCAACTGGACGTACGGCCGTACGAAACGGTTGCCCACCAAACCTTTACGGAGCTCATTCCGTTACGGGGCGGATTCCCCGCGGATGACGGCCAACACGCCGTCGAGCTCGTCGGGCTTCACGAGGACGTCGCGCGCCTTGGAGCCCTCGCTCGGTCCGACGATGGAGCGGGACTCCATCAGGTCCATCAGCCGGCCCGCCTTCGCGAAGCCGACCCGGAGCTTGCGCTGGAGCATCGAGGTCGAGCCGAACTGGGTGGAGACCACCAGTTCGGCGGCCTGGCAGAGCAGGTCCAGGTCATCGCCGATGTCCTCGTCGATCTCCTTCTTCTGCTGCGTGCCGACGACGACGTCGTCCCGGAAGACCGGGGCCATCTGGTCCTTGCAGTGCTGGACGACGGCGGCGACCTCGTCCTCGGTGACGAACGCCCCCTGCATACGGGTGGGCTTGTTGGCGCCCATGGGGAGGAACAGCCCGTCGCCCTTGCCGATGAGCTTCTCGGCGCCGGGCTGGTCGAGGATGACGCGGCTGTCGGCGAGGGAGGAGGTGGCGAAGGCCAGCCGGGAGGGCACGTTGGCCTTGATCAGGCCGGTCACCACGTCGACCGAGGGGCGCTGGGTGGCGAGCACCAGGTGGATGCCGGCCGCGCGGGCCAGCTGGGTGATGCGGACGATGGAGTCCTCGACGTCGCGCGGGGCCACCATCATCAGGTCGGCCAGCTCGTCGACGATTACCAGCAGGTACGGGTACGGGGACAGCTCCCGCTCGCTGCCCTCGGGCAGCTTGAGCTTGCCCTCGCGCACCGCCTTGTTGAAGTCGTCGATGTGCCGGTAGCCGAAGTTGGCCAGGTCGTCGTAGCGCAGGTCCATCTCGCGGACGACCCACTGGAGCGCCTCGGCGGCCTTCTTGGGGTTGGTGATGATCGGGGTGATGAGGTGGGGGATGCCCTCGTACGCGGTCAGCTCGACGCGCTTGGGGTCGACGAGGACCATGCGCACGTCCTCGGGGGTGGCCCGCACCATGACCGAGGTGATCAGGCAGTTGATGCAGGACGACTTTCCGGAGCCGGTGGCGCCGGCCACCAGCATGTGGGGCATCTTGGCCAGGCTGTGCATGACGTAGCCGCCCTCGACGTCCTTGCCGAAGGCCACCATCATCGGGTCGTCGTCCTCGGCCAGGCGCAGTACGTCGCCGAGTTTGACCATCTCCCGGTCGCTGTTGGGGATCTCGATGCCGACCGCCGACTTGCCGGGGATCGGGGAGATGATCCGCACGTCCGGACTGGCCACGGCGTACGCGATGTTCTTGGCCAGCGCCGTGATCTTCTCGACCTTCACGGCGGGGCCGAGCTCGATCTCGTACCGGGTGACCGTGGGCCCCCGGGTGAAGCCGGTGACGGCGGCGTCGACCTTGAACTCGGTGAAGACGTTGGTCAGCGACGCCACGACCGCGTCGTTGGCGGCGCTGCGGGTCTTGCCGGGGCCGCCGCGCTCCAGCAGGTCGAGCGAGGGCAGGGAGTAGGTGATGTCGCCGGAGAGCTGGAGCTGTTCGGCGCGGGCGGGCAGTCCGGGCGAGGTCTCGGGGGCGGGCTTGGTCAGGTCGGGCACCCCGCCCGACCGCTCCTCGGCGTCCCCGGACGCCGGGGCGGGCTTCCGCACGCCCGGCTTCGGACGCTCCTCCCGTTCTGCCTCCCGGGCCCCGGGCACGGGCGTACCGGTGCGCTCCCGGTCCACGGAGACGCCCTGCGTCAGGTCCGCGACGACCGGTGAAGGCGGCATGCCGTTGAGCACCGCTCCGTCGAGCGCGGCAGCGGCGGCGGCCGCGACGTCCACCGCGTCCAACGGCCGGTTCATCGCGGGCTGGGCGGAAGGCCGGCGGGGCCTGCGCCGCTTGGTGAGCGCCTCCTCCTCGGCCTGGTCGTGAGGGTGGGCCGGGCCGGCGTCGGTGCGCCGGCCCCCGCGTCGGCGGGATCCGGCGGGCAGGGCGTCGCGCCACTGTTCGTCGTAGCGCTCGTCGTCGTCCTCGTACCCCCCGAAATCCTCGGGGTCCGGTTCGACGATGCCGAGGCGGACGCCCAGCTGACGCAGCCGCTGCGGGATGGCGTTGACCGGGGTGGCGGTGACGACGAGGAGCCCGAACACGGTCAGCAGCACGAGCAGCGGTACGGCGAGGACCTCGCCCATCATGAAGATCAGCGGCTTGGAGGTGGCCCAGCCGATCAGGCCGCCCGCGTCCTGCATCGCCTCGGTGCCCGCGTCCCGGCCCGGCGAACCGCAGGCGATGTGGACCTGGCCGAGGACTCCGACGACGAGGGCGGACAGCCCGATCACGATGCGGCCGTTGGCCTCCGGCCGCTCGGGATAGAGGATCAGCCGCACCGCCATCGCGCCCAGGAGGAGCGGCGCGAGCAGATCGAGCCGCCCGAAGGCGCCGGTGACCAGCATCTCCACCAGGTCGCCGACCGGGCCCTGGAGGTTGGACCAGGTGCCGACGGCGACGACCAGCGCCAGACCGAGCAGCAGCAGCGCGAGGCCGTCCTTGCGGTGGGCGGGGTCAAGTCCCTTGGCTCCGCGCCCTATGGAGCGGAACACCGCGCCGACGCCGTGTGCGGTCCCGAGCCAGACCGCGCGCACCAGGCGGTAGAGGCCGCCGGTGGGAGACGGCGCCGGTTTGGGGGCGGGCCTCCTGGCCGCCGCCTTCTTCGCGGGGGCCTTCCTCGCGGGGGCCGCCGCCCTCTTCGCGGCGGCCTTCTTCGCGGGGGCGGCTTTCTTCGCCAGCCCCGCGGTACGGCCGACGCGCTTCGCGGTGCCCGCCGTGCCCTGGGAACCCTTGCCGGACGTACGTGAGGCCATGGTGCCGAGGTTACCGCTGTCGACGCCCGTGAACACGTTCGCCTACCGGTTCACCCGTCCGTGTCGCCTGCGGGCGGCCGGGAGCTGACGTCGATTCACCTCGGCGGTCCGGCGCACCCTGGGCGGCCGGCGTGCGCCGGGGCGGCGGACCAGAGCGGTGGGGGCGGGGTCAGTTCGGGGCGGGCAGCACGCTCGCGCCTCCGCCGGTGCCCGGCTCCAGCGCGTCGAGCGCCCGGCGCAGACCGGTCAGCTTGCGCTCCAGGTGGGCGGCGGTGGCGACCGCCGCGGCGTCCGCGGACTCGTCGTCGAGCTGCTTGGAGAGCGCTTCGGCCTGCTCCTCGACCGCGGCGAGCCGCGCGGAGAGTTCGGCCAGCAGGCCGGCCGGCTCCTTCTCGTGCCGCCCGCCCGTGGTGCCGTCGCCCTCCAACTGCAGCCGCAGCAGCGCCGCCTGCTCGCGGAGCTTGCAGTTCTTCATGTACAGCTCGACGAAGACCGAGACCTTGGCGCGGAGCACCCACGGGTCGAACGGCTTCGAGATGTAGTCCACCGCTCCGGCCGCGTAGCCGCGGAAGGTGTGGTGCGGACCGTGGTTGATCGCGGTGAGGAAGATGATCGGGATGTCCCGGGTCCGCTCCCGCCGCTTGATGTGCGCGGCGGTCTCGAAGCCGTCCATACCCGGCATCTGGACGTCCAGCAGAATGACCGCGAAATCGTCCGTGAGCAGCGCTTTGAGCGCCTCCTCCCCTGACGATGCCCGGACCAGTGTCTGATCGAGCGCAGAGAGGATGGCCTCCAGCGCCAGCAGATTCTCCGGCCGGTCATCGACCAGGAGGATCTTGGCCTTCTGCACCATGGCCCGTCCTCCTCGCCCCGGAAATGCGCCGGGTGCCGCCTCAGGGGACGACTCCCTTACGCCGTCCGTCCTTGTGCCGGTCATGGTAGCCGCACCCCGCCCGCCACCACACCCTGTCACCGCGATGTCACCGTGCACATACCGCAAACGCGGTGAGAGACCAGAAGGTTCCCCGAATGCAGCGGGTTCACACCCGTTCGAGCAGAGTCGGACAGCAACTCCTGCCGATTCGCTCACCCTTCGATCACTCTCCGTGCATCCACTGCTCCATGACGGCGAGCAGGTGATCAGGATCGACCGGCTTCGTCACATAGTCGGAAGCTCCGCACTCGATGGCCTTCTCCCGGTCGCCCTTCATCGCCTTCGCCGTGAGCGCCACGATCGGGAGCCCGGAGAACTGCGGCATGCGCCGGATCGCGGTCGTCGTCGCGTAACCGTCCATCTCGGGCATCATGATGTCCATCAGCACGACCGTCACATCGTCGTGCTGCTCCAGGACTTCGATGCCCTCACGGCCGTTCTCCGCGTACAGCACCGCCAGTCCGTGCTGCTCCAGCACGCTGGTGAGCGCGAAGACGTTGCGGATGTCGTCGTCGACGATGAGGACCTTCTCCCCGCGGAAGCGGAATGTCCGCCGGGGGGCCTGCTCCTCCACGGCGTCCTGATCCTGCGCCGGGCCCTCGCCCTGGCCGCCCTGGACCCATTCCTCCGGCTGCGGCGCGCTCCCGGGAGCGGTGCGGCCGGCCGGCAGGGCGGGCCTGCGGGCCGCGTCCCCCAGGGCCTTGCGCCGCCGGCGGAACATCCCGGCGGAGTTGGCCGGGTCGCCGAACGGGGCCTGCCGGCCCTGCGGCGACGGAGCCTGCCCCGGCTCCCCCGCGCCGCCCAGCACCTCGGCCGAACCGGAACCCGTCGAGGGGTAGCCCTGGGGCGGCAGTTCGGCGCGGTGCAGCGGCAGGTACAGGGTGAAGGTCGAACCCCGCCCCGGCTCGCTCGCCGCATGGATCTCGCCGCCGAGCAGCCGGGCGATCTCCCGGCTGATGGAGAGGCCCAGACCGGTGCCGCCGTACTTGCGGCTCGTCGTGCCGTCCGCCTGCTTGAACGCCTCGAAGATCACCAGCATCTTGCTGGACGCGATCCCGATCCCGGTGTCGGTGACCGAGAACGCGATCAGGTCCGCGTCCGGATCGCGGAGCGTACCCGCCTCCAGCAACTGCTCCCGGATCGCGTTGGGCACATCGGCGCCGGCCGGCCGGATCACCAGCTCCACCGCCCCGCTGTCGGTGAACTTCACGGCGTTGGACAGCAGATTGCGCAGCACCTGGAGCAGGCGCTGCTCGTCCGTGTGCAGCGTGGGGGGGAGCTCCGGCGAGACCCGTACGGAGAAGTCGAGCCCCTTCTCCGCGGTGAGCGGGCGGAAGGTCGCCTCCACGTAGTCGACCAGTTGGACCAGCGCGATCCTGGTCGGGCTGACGTCCATCTTGCCCGCCTCGACCTTCGACAGGTCCAGGATGTCGTTGATCAGCTGGAGCAGGTCGGACCCGGCCCCGTGGATCGTCTCGGCGAACTCCACCTGCTTCGGCGAGAGGTTGCCCTCCGCGTTGTCCGCCAGCAGCTTGGCGAGGATCAGCAGCGAGTTGAGCGGCGTGCGCAGCTCGTGCGACATGTTCGCCAGGAACTCGGACTTGTAGCGCATCGAGACCGCGAGCTGTTCGGCGCGCTCCTCCAGCACCTGGCGCGCCTCCTCGATCTCGGTGTTCTTCACCTCGATGTCGCGGTTCTGCTGGGCCAGCAGCTCGGCCTTCTCCTCCAGTTCGGCGTTGGACGCCTGGAGGGCCTTCTGCCGGTTCTCCAACTCCTGCGACCGGTCGCGCAGTTGCTCGGTCAGCTCCTGCGACTGCTCCAGCAGCTTCTCGGTCTTGGTATTGACGCTGATCGTGTTGACGCTCGTCGCGATCATCTCGGCGAGCTGGTTCAGGAAGTCCCGCTGGATCTGCGTGAACGGCTGGAAGGAGGCCAGTTCGATCACGCCGAGGACCTTGCCCTCGAAGAGCACCGGCAGCACGATCACATGCGCGGGAGGGGCCTCCCCGAGCCCGGAGGAGATCTTCAGGTACCCCGGCGGCACGTTGTCCACCTGGATCGTCCGCTTCTCCTCGGCCGCCGTCCCGATGAGCGTCTCCCCGGGCCGGAAGGAGGTCGGCATCGAACCGGCGGAGTAGCCGTAGCTCCCCCGCATCCGCAGCTCGTACGAGCCCGGTTCGCCGTTGTCCGGACCGACCTCGTCCGTGTCGCCCGGGGCCATCGCCAGGAAGAACGCCCCGTGCTGCGCCGAGACCACCGGCGTCAGCTCGCTCATGATCAGGGAGGCCACGTCGTCCAGGTCGCGGCGGCCCTGCATCAGACCGGAGATCCGGGCGAGGTTGCCCTTCAGCCAGTCCTGCTCCTTGTTGGCGAGGGTGGTGTCGCGCAGGTTCGCGATCATCGTGTTGATGTTGTCCTGGAGGACCTGGATCTCGCCGGCCGCGTCCACGTCGATCTTGAGGTTCAGATCGCCGCGCGTCACCGCCGTGGCGACCGCCGCGATGGCACGTACCTGGCGCGTCAGGTTGCCGGCCATCTCGTTCACCGACTCGGTGAGGTCGCGCCAGGTGCCGTCCACGTCCCGCACCCGCGCCTGCCCGCCCAACTGCCCTTCGGTCCCCACCTCGCGGGCGACCCGGGTCACCTGCTCGGCGAACGAGGACAGCTGGTCGACCATCGTGTTGATGGTGTTCTTCAGCTCCAGGATCTCGCCGCGCGCGTCGATGTCGATCTTCTTGGTCAGGTCGCCCTTGGCGATGGCGGTGGTGACCGTGGCGATCTGCCGCACCTGGCCGGTCAGGTTGGAGGCCATCGAGTTCACGGACTCGGTGAGGTCCTTCCACGTCCCCGAGACCCCCGGCACCCGGGCCTGACCGCCCAGCTCGCCCTCCGTGCCCACCTCGCGGGCCACCCGCGTGACCTCGTCGGCGAACGAGGAGAGCGTCGTCACCATCGTGTTGACGGTGTCGGCCAGCTCCGCCACCTCGCCCCGCGCCTCCACGGTGACCTTCTTCGTCAGGTCGCCGTTGGCGACCGCGGAGGAGACCCGGGAGATGTTGCGCACCTGGCTGGTGAGGTTGTTGGCCATCAGGTTGACGTTGTCGCTCAGGTCCTTCCAGATGCCGGTCGCCCCGCGCACCCGCGCCTGACCGCCGAGAATCCCCTCGGTGCCCACCTCACGGGCCACCCGGGTCACCTCGTCGGCGAAGTTCAGCAGCTGGTCGACCATCGTGTTGACGGTCGTGACCAGTTCGAGGATCTCGCCCTTGGCGTCGACGGTGATCTTCTTGGAGAGGTCTCCCTTGGCGACCGCGGTGGTGACCTCGGCGATGTTGCGGACCTGGAGGGTCAGGTTGTTCGCCATGCCGTTGACGGACTGGGTGAGGTCCTTCCACGTACCGGAGACGCCCTGCACCTCGGCCTGACCGCCGAGGATGCCCTCCGTACCCACCTCACGGGCGACCCGCGTCACCTGCTCCGCGAAGTTGGAAAGCTGGTCCACCATCGTGTTGAGGGTGTTCTTGAGCTCCAGGATCTCGCCCCGGGCGTCCACGTCGATCTTCTGCGACAGGTCGCCCCGCGCCACCGCCGTGGCGACCTGCGCGATGTTGCGGACCTGGGCGGTGAGGTTGCCCGCCATGCCGTTCACCGAATCGGTGAGATCACGCCAGACTCCGGCTACGCCGGGCACCTGCGCCTGGCCCCCGAGGCGCCCGTCCGTACCCACCTCGCGAGCCACCCTGGTGACCTGGTCGGCGAAGGCCGAGAGCTGGTCGACCATGGTGTTGATCGTGTTCTTGAGCTCCAGGATCTCGCCCCTGGCGTCCACGTCGATCTTCTGCGACAGGTCGCCCCGCGCCACCGCCGTCGTCACCTGGGCGATCTGCCTCACCTGGGAGGTGAGGTTCCCGGCCATGAAGTTGACGGAGTCCGTCAGCTCCTTCCACGTGCCCGAGACGCCGTCCACCCGGGCCTGGCCGCCGAGGCGGCCCTCGGTGCCCACGTCCCGGGCCATCCGCGTCACCTGGTCGGCGAAGCTGGACAGCTGCGCCACCATCGTGTTGACGGTGTTCTTCAGCTCCAGCATCTCCCCGGCCACGTCCACGGTGACCTTCTGGGAGAGGTCGCCGTTGGCGACCGCGGTGGTGACCTGCGCGATGTCCCGGACCTGGCCGGTCAGGTTCCGGAACGCGGTGTTCACCGAATCGGTGAGGTCCTTCCAGGTCCCCGCCGCGCCCGGCACCTCCGCCTGGCCGCCGAGCCGGCCCTCGACGCCGACCTCCCGGGCGACCCGCGTCACCTCGGAACCGAACGACTGAAGCTGGTCCACCATCGTGTTGACGGTGTTCTTCAGCTCCAGCATCTCCCCGGCCACGTCGACCGTGACCTTCTGCGACATGTCACCGCTGGCCACCGCCGTGGTCACCTGCGCGATGTCCCGGACCTGCGTGGTCAGGTTCCGGAAGACCGTGTTCACCGAATCGGTGAGGTCCTTCCAGGTCCCCGCGGCCCCCGGCACCTGCGCCTGCCCGCCGAGCAGCCCCTCGCCGCCGACCTCGCTCGCCACCCGCGTCACTTCGTCCGCGAAGGTGCGCAGCGTCTCGGTCATCTGGTTGATCGTCTCGGCGAGCTGGGCGACCTCGCCGCGGGCGCTCACCGTGACCTTCTGCGTCAGGTCGCCGTTGGCGACCGCCGTCGTCACCTCCGCGATCCCTCGCACCTGCGAGGTGAGGTTGCCCGCCATCGTGTTGACGGAGTCGGTGAGGTCCTTCCACACGCCGGCGACGCCCGGCACGGTCGCCTGGCCGCCGAGCTCGCCCTCCGTACCCACCTCGCGGGCGACGCGCGTCACCTCGGAGGAGAACGAGGACAGCTGGTCGACCATCGTGTTGACGGTGTTCTTCAGCTGGAGCATCTCGCCGGCCACATGGACGGTGACCTTCCGGGACAGATCCCCCTTGGCGACCGCCGTCGTCACCAGCGCGATGTCCCTCACCTGGGCGGTGAGCCGGTACGCCATGGTGTTGACGGAGTCCGTGAGGTCCTTCCAGGACCCGGACATCCCGCGCACCTGCGCCTGGCCACCGAGCTTGCCCTCGGTCCCCACCTCGACGGCGACCCGGGTCACCTGCTCGGTGAAGACCGACAGCTGGTCGACCAGATTGTTGACCGTACGGGCGACCTTCAGGAACTCCCCCCGCAGCGGGCGCACCGTCTCGTCCTGTGTGTGCGAGCGCAGCTCCATCCGCTGCTCCAGGTCACCGTCGGCGACCGCCGACAGGACCCGGCCCACCTCGGAGACCGGCCGCGCGAGATCGTCGACGAGCTCGTTGGAGGCGTCGATCGCGGCGGCCCAGGAGCCCTCGCAGGCGCCCGTCTCCAGCCGTTCGGTGAGCTTCCCCTCACGCCCGACCACCCGCCGGACGCGCGCCAGCTCGCCGGTGAGGTGGAGGTTGCGGTCGGCGACCTCGTTGAAGACCGCCGCGATCTCCGACAGGACGCCGTCCCCGGAGACGGTGAGCCGCCGGCGGAAATTGCCGTCGCGCATCGCCACGAGGGCCCCGAGCACTCTGTTCAGGGCCGCCGCGTCCACTTCGACGGTGCCATTGCGCTGCTTTTTCACGGACTGCCCGCCTCTTGTACGCGCCTTCGAACCCTGCGCCGCCACGCCAGACTCCACCGTGTCCCTCCCGCAGGGGTTGACCGTTTCACCCGGGCCTCTTCGAAGCCTGCCCAGTTCCACTTTGGCTCACCGCCACCGCACACCGTCAACGGACGGCCGGGCAGAGGTCAAATCGTTGCAACGTACCAGGCCGGAACCGGTCGCCGGGCCACCCGCCCCGACCGCCCCCGCCCTCTGTGCCCCGGATCCATACTGGTGCGCCCGCGCACCACCGGGGCGACTTGTCCCGAACTCGGCCCTCGTGTACCCGGGACCTTCGCCGAAGGTCTAGCCTGGCAGGCGAATCGAAGCGGCGAGAAACGGGCACAGGACTCGGGGAAGCGACGAGACACCAATATGGGGAGTGCTGTGATCACCGCGCGCGCGGCCGCCACGTTCGAACCGGTCGGACGCTCTGTCGCGACCGCCCGCGCCTTCGTCCGGGACACGCTTCAGGGGTGGGGCTACAACGATGTCGTCGACGACGCCGTCGTTCTCACCAGTGAGCTCGTGACCAACGCCGTCGTCCATGCGGGCACCGCCGCCGACGTGTTGTGCCTGCGCACCGCGGAAGGCGTCCGCGTCGAGGTCGCCGACCACTATCCGGAACGCGAGGTGCCGCTCCAGAGCAGCGGCATCGACTTCGGCAGCCCCGACCGTGAGAACGGCCGCGGGCTGCTCCTCTGTGCCGCCCTCGCCTCCCGCTGGGGCGTCGAGTACAGCCCCACCCGCAAGCACGTCTGGTTCCAGCTGGACCTGCCCCACCGACCGGTGGGCATCCGCTCGGCGGGCCCGGTCCTGCCCACCTCGCTCCTGCCCGTCACGGACGGGCGGGTCCGGGTCGCCGTGGTCCAGATCGACGGCACGGGCGCGATCAGCGCCTGGAACGACGACGCGACGTATGTGTTCGGGCACACCACGGAGCAGGTCACCGGCAAGCAGTTCACCGACTTCGTGGCCTGGCCGCACACCCCCGGGACCAGCACGGGCATCGCCGACGCCCTCCGGCTCTCCCGCTGGGAGGGGAGCTACGGGGTCCGCGGCGCCGACGGCCGGACCATCGCCGTCTACGCCTCGCACCTGAGGGTCCGCGACAACGAAGGCGAGCCGTCCACGGTCTGCCTCCTCGTCCGCGACGACGAGCGCGCCGTCCTCCAGTCCCCGGTCCGCGCCCCGGTTTCCGACACCTCGTCCGACAACCGCACGGCGGACCCCTTCGAGGTGTTCATCGGCTCCCCCGCCCCCGACGACCTGGACGGCCTCCTCCAGCGAACGGTGGAACGGGCCCGCGACATGCTCGACGCCGACGCCGCGTTCCTCCTGCTCGCCACGGACGACGAGACGGAGCTGGAGGTCCGCGCGACGACGGGCCTCCCCTCGGCCCGCCAGCGCTTCGCCCGGGTTCCCGTCGAAGCCGGCACGGGACGCTACGGCTCCGCCCGCATGCCCGCCGTCCACGAGGATCTGACCGCCGTGCCGGGCGCCGTCCCCCTGCTCACCGACACGGGGATGCGTTCGGTGGTCACGGTGCCGCTGAAGGTCGAGGGGAGGCTCACCGGCTCCCTCGGCGTCGCGGCGGAGGGCGCCGGCCGTTACTCGAACGAGGAGGCCCTACGCCTCCAGTTCGCCGCCGACCGCATCGCGCTCGCCGTGGAGTCCGCACGCCTCGGCGAGCTGGAACGGCTGCGCCGCGGCTCCCTGTCGTTCCTCGTGGAGGCGTCGGACCTGCTGGCCGGCACGCTCGACCGGGACCAGACCCTGGCGCTCATGGCCCAGATGACGGTCCCGACCCTGGCCACCTGGTGCGCCGTCTACACGATCGCGGACCAGTCCTCCGAGCCGTACCTCTCGTATGTGCTCCATGAGGACGAGGACCTCATCGACGGGCTCAAGGCCCTGCTCTCCACGATCTCCCCGCCCGATCCGGTGCCGACCCCCGGCGCCCGTGTCTGGGCCGCGCCCTCGGAGGCGGGGCACCGGGCGGCGCTGGCCACCTCGACCCGCAGCCTGGCCTACGACGCTCCGCTGAGCATGAGCACGGCCACCCGCACCACGCTCGCCACGGCCCAGGCGGTCGGCGGCGAGACCGTGGTTCTCCCGCTGGTCGCCCGCAACCGCGTGATCGGCATGCTGACGCTCGGGAAGCCCTCGGACGACCACTTCCGCCAGGAGATCCTGGAGCTGGCCGAGGACCTGTCCCGCCGGGCCGCCCTGGCCCTGGACAACGCCCGCCTGTACTCGGAGCGCATGGCGATCAGCCAGTCCCTCCAGCGCAGCCTCCTGCCGCCGGGCCTCCCCGCCGTGCCGAACGTGGAGATCGAGGTCATCTACCGTGCCGCCGGGGAGGGCAACGAGGTCGGCGGTGACTTCTACGACGTCTTCCCGATCAGCGACGGCGCCTACGGCTTCGCCATCGGCGACGTCTGCGGTACGGGTCCGGAGGCGGCCGCCGTTACGGGGCTGGCCCGCCACGCGCTGCGTCTGCTGGCCCGCGAGGGCTTCGGCGGCCCCGCCGTCCTGGAGCGGCTGAACGCGGCGATCCTCGACGAGGGCGCCCGCAGCCGCTTCTTGACCCTGCTGTACGGCGAGTTGTGGCCCCAGGAGGACGGCAGCGCCCTGCTGAAGGTCGTCTGCGCCGGCCACCCGCTGCCGCTGCGTCTACGCCAGGACGGCTCCGTCGAGCCGGCCGCCGAACCGCAGCCCCTCCTCGGTGTCCTCGACGACCTGGAGCTGTACGAGCAGGAGGTCGTCCTCGATCCGGGCGACGTCCTGCTGTGCGTCACGGACGGTGTCACCGAACGCCGTGAGGGAACCCGCATGCTGGGCGACGACGGCCTCGCGGAGGTCCTGGCGACCTGTACGGGCCTGACGGCCGGGGCGGTGGCCGCCCGCATCCTACGGGCCGTGGAGCGCTTCGCCGCCGAGCCCGCGTCGGACGACATGGCGATCCTCGCCATGCGTGTCCCCGAGCCCCTGTTGGTCTGACCCGCCCCGTCCGCCTCAACACGAAAGGCCCCCGCCGGATGGCGGGGGCCTTTCGTTTCTCTCTGAGCCCCAATGCGGAATCGAACCGCAGACCTTCTCCTTACCATGGAGACGCTCTACCGACTGAGCTATTGGGGCCTCGTTGCCCTGCGGCAACGAGGTAAACCATACACGGGATCGGGGATTGCTCATAATCGGTGTCGCACCTGGCCCCCGGGCCCTGAGCGCCGCTCCCTGCGCCCCTTTCGGAGGCCCTCCCGGGCGCCCTCAGCAGGCCGCGGCCGGCACCCCTACCGCAGCAGGCAACCGCCACCCCGGCATCCGGGGCAGGAGGCGCCGACCCCGCCCAGGACGAAAAGGACAGCCCGGTGGACCAGCCGGGGGGGAACGGGTGGTGAACGCAGAAAAGCCCCGCACCATGACGGTGCGGGGCTTTCCCACAATGATTGTTCGGCGGCGTCCTACTCTCCCACAGGGTCCCCCCTGCAGTACCATCGGCGCTGAAAGGCTTAGCTTCCGGGTTCGGAATGTAACCGGGCGTTTCCCTAACGCAATGACCACCGAAACACTATGAAACAATCAAACAGACCGGACAGAAACACGACTGTTCGTTATTTCAGAACTAACACAGTGGACGCGAGCAACTGAGGACAAGCCCTCGGCCTATTAGTACCAGTCAGCTCCACCCGTTACCGGGCTTCCACATCTGGCCTATCAAC
>NZ_JBIRLM010000003.1:0-54659 GCF_044330565.1 Streptomyces sp. NPDC017448
CGTCTGTCTGGTGTCCGGTTCGTGTGGGTGGTGCTTTGGGGGGGGTCGGGCGGGGGGCCGGCGGGGGCGCCCGGGCGCCCGCCCGGCCCCCCCCCGCGGCGCGTCCGGCTCGGTCAGGTGGCGGCGCGCCTGGCCAGGCCGAGCGCGTACTCCGGCCACCAGTCGCCGGCCGGCGGGCCGCCCCGGCAGGTGCCGTCGGAGTCGCCCGGCCGCTTGATCCACAGGTAGGCGTCGAGGCGGTCGTCGCCGGTGTCGGTGGTCGGCGGCGTGCCGAGCCCCCGGCCCGGCGGATTGCACCAGGCTTCCTCACGGCCCCCGGGCAGGGGGCCCTTGCCGTTGCGGCTGGTGTCGATCACGAAGTGCGAGCCGCCCACCGCGTCGGAGAGCCGGCCCGCGTACGCCTTCACGCTCTCGTTCGACTGGAAGTTGGAGACGTTCAGCGAGAAGCCGTCCGCCCGGTCGATGCCGGCCCGGCGCAGCGGCTGCGCCATCTTGGACGGCTCGTCGATCCAGTCCGGGTTGCCCGCGTCCAGGTACACCCGGGTGTTCGGCCGGGCCTTGAGCGTGTCCACCGCTTCGGACAGGAGCTGGTAGCGCTCGGCGTGGTGCTCGGGCGGGGTGCAGCCGTCCGCGATGTGGGGGAGGGCGTCCGGCTCCAGGATCACGGTCGCCGACGCGTCCCCGATGGCGTCGGCGAACGCGCCGATCCAGGAACGGTAGGCGTCGGCGTCCTTCGCGCCGCCCGCGGAGTAGAGCCCGCAGTCGCGGTGCGGGATGTTGTACGCCACGAGCAGGACGGTCTTCTCCGTCCGCGCGGCGGCCCGCGCCGCGGCCCGGATGCCCGGGGCGGGGTCGTCCCAGGCGGGCCAGTCGGCCACCGGGCGGTCGGAGATCCGCCGCAGGACCTTCGCGTCCGCCTCGCGCCCCTCCTTCTCCCAGGCGCGCACCTGGCGGGCCGCGTCGCTGTCCGGGTCCACCCAGTACGGCGACGCCGCGCTCGGGGCGGGCTCGCCCCGGACGTTCCCCCCGGCCTCCTCGGCGGTCGGGGCGACGCGCGGCTCCGGCGCCGAACAGCCCGCGGTGAGGGCGGTCACCAGGGTGAGGGCGGCCAGGACGACGGAACCGGTACGGGGGAGAGCGCGGGAGACGGTGCTGCGGCCGGACATCCAGACCCCTCGGGCGGCGGTGACGCACGGATTCGGAACAGGGCGGGCGCGGAGAGCGCGGGGAAAAGAAGAAACGCGGCAATCCTGGCATAACGGTCACCTAGAGTGGCGGTGCGACACCGTCCGTGACCCGTACGCCCGTGGTGGCCGCTGGTCCGGCGTTCCCGCGCCCTCACTCCGAGGCGGCCAGCGCGATCCCCAGCGGGGTGCGCTCGTACAGCACCTGGTGGCCGTAGCGCCGCGAGGTCAGCAGCCCCGCCCCGCGCAGTACGGAGAGATGGGCCGAGACGGACGAGGGCGCGAGGCCCAGCCGGTGCGCCAGCGCGCTCGTGCCGGCCGGTTCGTCCAGGGCGCACAGCACGTCGGCCCGGACCCGGCCCAGCAGGCGGCCGAGCGTCTCCGGCGTCCGCCCGCCCGCCCCGGTCCAGAGCCCGCCGATGCCGCGCGCCGGGTAGATCAGCCCCGGCTGCCACGGCTCCTCGTGGCCGCCCACCACCTCCGGCCAGACGAAGACGCTCGGCATCAGCACCAGCCCCTGCCCGCCCAGCACCCGCCGGTGGTCGCCCCGGGTTCCGGCCACGGTGAGCGTCGAGCCGTTCCAGCTCAGCCGGGTGCTCACCTCGCCCAGCACCCCTTCCAGCCCGCTGTCCGCGAGCCGCCGGGAGTGGTAGGCGATGTCCGCCTCCAGCAGCGCCCGCAGCCGGGGCCAGTACGGCTCGATCAGCGCCTCCCAGGCCCGCTCCAGCAGGTCGGCCAGCTCGCCCACCGCCCGCGCGGGATCGGCCAGCAGCCGCCGCCCGACCGCCGACTCCCTCCCGCCCGGCCGGTCCGCCAGGGCCGCCGCCATGTCCTGCCGCGCCACCTCGGGGTCGGTCGCCCGTACGGTCGCGAGCTCCTCCTCGAAGGTGGCCAGCGGCCCGATCGGCGGCGGGCAGATGAAGTCCGGATTGTGGCCGGCGTCCGGCATCAGCAGCCACAGGGGCTCCAGCTCCAGGGCCGCGGCGGACTCCCGGACGCGGCGGAGCCACGGCAGGTGGTAGCCGTGCCGGGAGGGCCGGGAGAGGGTGCGCACCGCCTCCTGGGTCTCGAACAGCGGGGACAGCGCGAACCGGCAGCGCAGCAGATCGCTCTCGCCGAAGTGGAGCTGGAACGGCACGCCTCCCCCTCCCGGCCGTGAAGATTCGTCCTGAGCCGAAAGTCTACGGACGAGGCCCCTCCCGGCCCCAGGCTCGTCCCATGCCGAACGACAGACCCGCCCCGGTGGACACCCCCCGTACTCCGCCCGCCCCGGCGGCACAGGTCCCGGCTCCGCCCCCGGAGCGTGCGGCCCCCCTCCCCGACCCGGGCTCCGGGCCCACGCTCCGGGATCCGGCGGCCCCGGCGGACCGCACCGCCCCGGCCGCCCCCGCCACCACGCCCCCCGCGCCCGCTTCCGGTGCCGGGGCCCGCGCCGTCCCGGACCCGGCGGCCCCGTCCGGCTACCGGGCCGTCTTCGCCGTCACCGAGTTCCGGGCCGTCTTCGCCGCGCACCTGCTCTCGCTGCTCGGCGTCGTCGTCAGCGAACTCGCGCTCACCGTGCTCGTCTACGACCTCACCGGCTCCCCGCTGCTCAGCGCGCTGACGTTCGCGCTGGGGCTGCTCCCGTACCTGATCGGCGGGGTCCTCTTCGCGGGGGTCGCCGACCGCTACCCGGCCCGCCGCGTCCTGGTGGTCTGCGACCTGCTCTGCGCCGCCTGCGTCGCCGTGATGCTGGCGCCCGCCACCCCGGTCGCCGGGCTCCTCGCCCTGCGCTGCCTGGTCGCCGCCATCGCCCCTGTCTTCACCGGAACCCGGATGGCGGCGCTCACCGACATCCTTGGCGAGGGCGACCTCTACGTGCTGGGCCGCTCGCTGCTGCGGATCGTCTCGCAGAGCGCGATGCTCATCGGGTTCGGGGCCGGCGGGGTGCTGCTCACCGCAGTCTCCCCGCGCGGCGCGATCACCGTCACCGTGGCGACCTTCCTCTGCTCGGCAGCCCTGCTCCGCCTCGGCACCCGCGACCGCCCCGCCCGCTCCGGCGGCGGGGAGGCCGGCGGCGCCCTGCTGAAGGAGTCGCTCTCCGGGGCCCGTCTGATCCTGGGCGACCGCCGCGTCCGGGCGCTGATGCTGCTGTTCTGGCTGCCCGCGATGTTCGTCGTGGCCCCGGAGGCGCTGGCCGCCCCGTACGCCGACGCGATCGGGGCCCCGCCCGCCGCGCTCGGGCTGCTGCTCTGCGCGATGGCCGTCGGGCACATCGGGGCCGAGCTGTTCGCGGGGTCCGCGCTCAGCCCCCGCCACCGCTCCCGGATCGTCCTGCCGGTCGCCGCCGTCGGACTGCTGCCGCTCCTCGTCTACGTGGTCCGCCCCGGGCTGCCGCTGGCGCTCGCCGCCCTCGCGCTGGCCGGTGCGGGCGCCGCGTACGTCATCGGGCTCGACCAGTGGTTCGTCGACGCCGTGCCCCAGGAGCTGCGCGGCCGGGCCATGACCCTGCTCACCGCCGGGCTGATGACCGTCCAGGGGCTCGGGATGGCGCTGGCGGGGCTCGCGGCCGAGTTCTTCCCCGTGCACCAGGTGGTCGCGGCCTCCGGCGCCGTCGGCACCGTCTGCACGCTGCTGCTCGTCGCGGAGGTCCGCAGGACAGCCCCCGGACGGATGTCCGATACCGAAGAGCGAGACGGAGCTGACCGGCATGTGACCAGTGGGTAAGGTCGGTGCCGTGCCGAAGCCGCTCAGCCTTCCCTTCGATCCCATCGCCCGCGCCGACGAGCTCTGGCAGCAGCGCTGGGGGCCCGTGCCCTCGATGGGGGCGATCACCTCGATCATGCGGGCCCAGCAGATCCTGCTCGCCGAGGTCGACGCCGTCGTCAAGCCGTACGGACTGACCTTCGCCCGGTACGAGGCGCTGGTGCTGCTCGCCTTCTCCAAGGCCGGCGAACTGCCGATGTCCAAGATCGGGGAGCGGCTGATGGTGCACCCCACATCGGTCACCAACACCGTGGACCGGCTGGTCAGGTCCGGTCTCGTGGCCAAGCGGCCCAACCCGAACGACGGCCGCGGAACGCTCGCGTCCATCACCGGCAAGGGCCGCGACGTCGTCGAGGCGGCCACCCGGGACCTGGTCGCGATCGACTTCGGGCTCGGGGTGTACGACGCCGAGGAGTGCGCCGAGATCTTCGCCATGCTGCGACCGCTGCGGGTGGCGGCGCGGGACTTCGAGGAGAAGTGACCGCGGGCCCGCCGTGAGGCGGGGGCGTACGCCGGTCCGGTGGTGGGCGCGTGCGTCCGGGGGCGCGAGCGTACGCCGTACGCGGGGGCGGTCCGGTCAAGGGGGTCGCGCGAAGATCGCCCCGGTCGTCCCGTTACGCTCGATGCCATGAAACAGAACGTGCTCACCCGCTACCGGGTGATGGCCTACGTCACCGCCGTCTGGCTCCTCGTCTTCACCGCGGCGATCATCGCGAAGTACGGCTTCGAGACCGGCGACACCATGCTGATCTCCCAGATCCACGGCGTGCTGTTCATCGTCTACGTCGTCTTCGCCTTCGATCTGGGCTCCAAGGCGAAGTGGCCCTTCGGCAAGCTCCTGTGGGTGCTGGCCGCCGGCTGCATCCCCTTCGCCTCGTTCTTCGTCGAGCCGAAGGTCAGCCGCGAGGCCCGCGCCCTGGTCACCGACCCCGCGCCGGCCCCCGCCAAGGTCTGACCCGGCGCACCCGCACCGCCCCGCGCGAAGCGCCGGGCGGTTTGCCATCGACATTTAGTAGGACGTCCTAGTAAATTCGAGGGTATGGACGCTGACGCGATCGAGGAGGGCCGCCTCCGCTGGCAGGCCCGTTACGACAAGGCCCGCAAGCGCGACGCGGACTTCACCACGCTCTCCGGTGACCCGGTCGAGCCGGTCTACGGGCCCCGCCCCGGTGACACGTACGAGGGATTCGAGCGGATCGGCTGGCCGGGGGAGTACCCCTTCACCCGCGGGCTGCACCCCACCGGCTACCGGGGCCGCACCTGGACGATCCGCCAGTTCGCCGGCTTCGGCAACGCCGAGCAGACCAACGAGCGCTACAAGATGATCCTCGCGGCGGGCGGCGGCGGGCTCAGCGTCGCCTTCGACATGCCGACGCTGATGGGCCGCGACTCCGACGACCCGCGCGCCCTCGGCGAGGTCGGCCACTGCGGGGTCGCCATCGACTCCGCCGCCGACATGGAGGTCCTCTTCGGCGGCATCCCCCTCGGGGACGTCACCACCTCGATGACGATCAGCGGACCGGCCGTCCCCGTCTTCTGCATGTACCTGGTCGCCGCCGAACGCCAGGGCGTCGACCCGGCCGTGCTCAACGGCACGCTCCAGACCGACATCTTCAAGGAGTACATCGCGCAGAAGGAGTGGCTGTTCCAGCCCGAGCCCCATCTGCGCCTGATCGGCGACCTGATGGAGCACTGCGCCGCCTCCATCCCCGCCTACAAGCCGCTCTCCGTCTCCGGCTACCACATCCGCGAGGCCGGGGCGACGGCCGCGCAGGAGCTGGCGTACACCCTCGCGGACGGGTTCGGCTACGTGGAGCTGGGCCTCTCCCGCAGGCTGGACGTCGACACCTTCGCCCCCGGACTCTCCTTCTTCTTCGACGCCCACCTCGACTTCTTCGAGGAGATCGCCAAGTTCCGCGCCGCCCGCCGCATCTGGGCCCGCTGGATGAAGGAGACGTACGGCGCGAAGACCGACAAGGCGCAGTGGCTGCGGTTCCACACCCAGACCGCCGGGGTCTCGCTCACCGCGCAGCAGCCGTACAACAACGTCGTCCGCACCGCCGTCGAGGCGCTCTCCGCCGTCCTCGGCGGCACCAACTCCCTGCACACCAACGCCCTGGACGAGACCCTCGCCCTCCCCTCCGAGCAGGCGGCCGAGATCGCCCTGCGCACCCAGCAGGTGCTGATGGAGGAGACCGGCGTCGCCAACGTGGCCGACCCGCTGGGCGGTTCCTGGTACGTCGAGCAGCTCACCGACCGCATCGAGGCCGAGGCCGAGAAGATCTTCGACCAGATCAAGGAGCGCGGTGTCCGGGCCCACCCGGACGGGCAGCACCCCATCGGGCCGATCACCTCCGGCATCCTGCGCGGCATCGAGGACGGCTGGTTCACCGGCGAGATCGCCGAGTCCGCCTTCCAGTACCAGCGCGCCCTGGAGAAGGGCGACAAGCGGGTCGTCGGCGTCAACGTCCACCACGGCTCGGTCACCGGCGACCTGGAGATCCTGCGCGTCAGCCACGAGGTCGAGCGCGACCAGGTCAGCCAGCTCGCCGACCGCAAGGCCGCCCGGGACGACGCCAAGGTCGCCGCCGCCCTCGACGCGATGCTCGCCGCCGCCCGCGACGGCTCCAACATGATCGCGCCGATGCTCGACGCGGTACGGGCCGAGGCCACGCTCGGTGAGATCTGCGGGGTCCTGCGCGACGAGTGGGGCGTCTACACGGAGCCGCCGGGGTTCTGAGGGGCGCCCAGCCGTTCCCCGGGCCCCGGACGCGTGTCGTCCGGGGCCCGGCGCCTCTCACCCGGCCCGGGCGCCGGTCAGCCCCGAGAGCAGCAGCCGGGTGAACCGCTCGGCCCAGTCGGCGTCGACCGGCTCGGCGCTCACGAGCATGCGGTGCACCACCGCCCCCGCGATCACATCGAAGATCAGGTCGGCGGTCCGGTTCGCCACCACCGCGTCGGTCTCGACGGGCAGTTCGCCCCGCTGCTGCGCACGCCGCCGCCCCTCCAGCACCAGCCGCTTCTGCCGCTCCACGATCGAGTCCCGGATGCGCAACCGCAGGGAGTCGTCCCGGGTGGACTCCGCGACCACCGCCATCAGGGCGGTCCGGGTCTCCGGCCGTTCCAGCAGGGCGGCGAACTGGAGCACCACCCCCTGCACGTCGTCGGCCAGGCTGCCCCGGTCCGGCAGCTCCAACTCGTCGAAGAGGACCGCGACCGCGTCCACGACCAACTCGTTCTTGCCCGCCCACCGCCGGTAGAGGGTCGTCTTGGCCACCCCCGCCCGGGCCGCCACGTCCCCCATCGTCAGCTTCGACCAGCCCAGATCGACCAGGGACGCCCGCGTCGCCTCCAGGATCGCGGCGTCGGCCGCGGGGCTCCGCGGACGCCCTGTTCGGCCGGTTCGGGGGTCGCTGTCGCTCATGATGCGGCGACCATACCGGCCGGTAGGAAAACCGCTACTCCCCGGTAACCGTGAGACAGATCACCGGGACCACCTGTTCCGGCGGGGCGATCGGCAGTTACGCTACGGGTCGTAGCGTAAGGAAGGCGGCCCGCCCGCCCCCGTACGCCGCGCAACGAGCGACAGCCACCGGGGTCTTCACCAGGCCCCGAGGCGCCGGGTGGGGACCCGGGGCCGCACGGACCGGCCGGACGGGGATCCGGAAGGTCCACCCGGGTCTTCACGGGCCCATGCGTCACGACCGGGCCTTTCAGGGGCCCGGCCGGTTCCGCCGAGGTCCTCCGGGGCCTCACCGGGCCCTTCGGGCGCCCGGGGCCGTCCTGGTCCGTCCGCTCCCGCACGCCGGTGGGGGCCTTCGGCCGGGCCGGTTCTCGCGCTCGCTTTTCACAACGGTGCGCTCAGGGGGGAGGATGTGCGTATGCAGCCTAGGAACATGTCCATGAGCGGCGTCGTCGACCTCGCCGCCGTCAAGGCGGCCGGCGAGGCCAAGGCCAAGGCGGAGCAGGCCCGAGCCGAAGCCGCCCGCACCGGAGCCTCCGGCGCCGTCGCGCCCGCCTCCCTGGTGATCGACGTCGATGAAGCCGGTTTCGAGCGCGACGTCCTCCAGCGCTCCACCGAGGTCCCCGTCGTCCTCGACTTCTGGGCCGAGTGGTGCGAGCCGTGCAAGCAGCTCGGTCCTCTGCTGGAGCGGCTGGCCGTCGAGTACAACGGCCGCTTCCTGCTGGCCAAGGTCGACGTCGACGCCAACCAGATGCTGATGCAGCAGTTCGGCATCCAGGGCATTCCGGCCGTTTTCGCCGTCGTCGCCGGGCAGGTCCTCCCGCTCTTCCAGGGGGTGGCCCCCGAGGCCCAGATCCGCGAGACGCTGGACCAGTTGATCCAGGTCGGCGAGGAGCGCTTCGGGCTCACCGGGATCATGGTCGACCCGGACGCGGGGGTGGCGGGCGCCGTACCGGCCGAGGCGCCGGCCGGCCCGTACGACGCCCTGCTGGAGGCCGCCGCCTCCGCGCTCGACGCCAATGACTTCGGCGGCGCGATCCAGGCGTACAAGAACGTCCTCACCGACGACCCGGCCAACCCGGAGGCCAAGCTGGGCCTCGCCCAGGCGGAGCTGCTCGGCCGCGTCCAGAGCATGGACCCGCAGGCGGTCCGCAAGGAGGCCGCGGACAACCCGGCCGACGTGGACGCCCAGATCGCCGCCGCCGACCTCGACCTCGTCGGCGGACACGTCGAGGACGCCTTCGGCCGGCTCGTCGAGGCGGTCCGCCGCACCGCGGGCGACGACCGGAACACCGCCCGGCTGCGGCTGCTGGAGCTGTTCGAGGTGATCGGTCCCGAGGACCCCAGAGTGACCGCCGCGCGCACCGCGCTCGCCCGCGTCCTGTTCTGACACCGGGCCGCCGTCCGCTCCGGACGCGCCCGATTGTTCCGATGTGACAAGACGGCCGCACCGCCCACCCGGCGGCGCGGCCGTTTTGCCGTCCCGACGCCAAAGAACGGCCCCAGACGCCCTCGCTTTACCAAATCTTGACAAAGATGCGGCCTGTTACTCGCAGTAAGGCAGGTGGCCGCTTCTGTCCGGGTTCCAGGGCGTTTCCCGCTATTCCGATGTCCCTTTCGTTCCACCCTGCGTCGCCGCGCGATGCCGCGCTGTCGTCCTGTGGTTATCGGGTCGTTACTAGCGAGTAACGATCCCCCTTGTGTCGGGCGCGTGAATGGACCACGATCGGCCACGCTCGGTCCACCACCTTCCGCCCGGCCTCCAGCCGGTGCCCGAGGGGTTGTTGGGTCCCCACCGAGCGGGCCGGCGGCAGTGGCGCCGACCCCGGACAGGGGGGTTCCCGCCCGATGGCGGGGCCTGTCCGACCGGCCGTGCGGAGCGCGCGGCCCGTGGTTGTCGCTCGGGGGTGAACGCCGGTGGATCGGATACGGGACACGTCTCCGCTCGCGGGCGCTCTCCTTCCCGAGGACGTAGCACTTCTCCCATCCCAGGCCGGGCACGTCGCCCGCCCGGAGATGTACGTCCGAGAAGAAGGAGCAAGTATGAGTTCCCAGGTTCGCGGTGGGACGAGATGGAAGCGGTTCGCTCTGGTCATGGTGCCGAGCGTCGTCGCCACGGCGGCGGTGGGCGTCGGCCTCGCGCAGGGTGCGCTGGCCGCCTCGTTCAGCGTGTCCGGCCAGAGCTTCAAGGTCCGCACCGACAAGCTCGAGGGCGAGGACTTCGTCCAGTACGGCAGCGTCGCGGTCGGCAAGGACCTCGAGGGCAACAAGGCGGCGCACGCGGTCGCGGTGTCGGGCTTCAGCAGCGCGACGATCACCAACATGTGCCAGTCGGTGGTCACGCCGAAGGTCCCCTTCATCAACAAGAACATCAGCCTCAAGCTGAACGCCGGGACCGACCCGAACAACCCGGTCAAGGCGACCAACCTCTACCTGGACGTCGCCCAGCTCGACGCCGACGCCGAGTTCGAGAACATCGACATCGGTGTCGCGGCGGGTGCGCTGCAGAAGTCGAAGAAGGACCGGCCGAACAGCATCGGCATCCAGCCCGGTACGCAGGCGAACGGTGCGGGCTTCGCGCAGCGGGCCGACCGGGCCGTGCTGACCGATGTGAGGCAGACGGCGTGGGCGACCACCGCCGGCACCTTCAAGCTCAGCGACCTGAAGCTCAGGCTGCACACGGGCGTCGAGGAGTGCTTCTAGCGCTCGGCCCGGGTGGCCGGAGCGCCCCGGCGGGCGTTCCGGCCACCCACCCTCCCCTTCTCACAGCAGTACCGGTTCCAGGGAGCTGTTTTCCATGAGCCCCGAGTCCACAGGGCAGAACGAGCACCACATCCGCGTCTATCGGCGACGCTTCCGCGCCTGGCGGGGCGACCGGCCGTTCTGGGCCGGTCTGCTGACCATGGCCGGTGGCCTTCCCATCGCCTACTTCCCCTATGCCGACCTGCACCTCGGCAATATGACGCTGGCGATGTCCACGACCGCCGGCGCCGGATCCCTGATCATCGGGGTCCTGCTGATCACGCTCGGCTTCACCATGTGGTTCCACCACATCGTCCGGGTCTTCGCGGGCGTCGCGGCCATTCTGCTGGCGCTGATCTCCCTCCCCGTCGCCAACATCGGCGGCTTCGTGATCGGATTCCTGCTCTCCCTCATCGGCGGAGCCCTGTCCGTTTCCTGGGCGCCGGGTGAGCAGCGGAGCGACCGGGCCGCGGGCGGCGAGCCCGCCGCCCCGGTGAAGGACCTGCCGTACGAGGAGCGCCCCGAGGGCGAACTCCAGGCCGCGGCCGTCCCGCAGCAGCAGGGCGCCGGGTTCGACGCGGCGGTCGGCTCCGAAAGCGGGGGGCACCGTGCGGGGTGACGACGGACGGCGGACGGACGCCCGTCCCGGCGACGAGCTCCGCGAGCGCACGGGCCCGCGCCACGCGGCCCCCAGGAAGTCGCTGCTCACCAAGCTCCACCTGCCCAGCGGGAAGAAGGCGCTGGCGCTCGCGGCGATGCCGACGGCGGTCTTCGTGGGCATGGGGCTGACGCCCAAGCTGGCGCTGGCCGAGGAGCGCATCGAGAACCCGTTCGCCCCGGGCCCCTGTGTCACCCGGTCCGACGAGCCGAGCGAGTCCGCGTCGCCCGAGGCCACCCCGTCCCCGTCGGCCACGGCGGAGGACGAGAAGGACGATGCCTCGGGCAAGGAGGACGCCGCGACCCCCGAGCCCTCGCCCAGCGGTTCCGCCTCCGGTACGGAGAAGGACCCGGCCGCCGGCGAGAAGTCCGGCGCGGACACCTCGGCGCGCTCCGCGGACGACGAGCCCGCCGCCACGCCCTCCGCGACCCCGACGCCCACCGCGTCGAAGAACCCGCTCGACCCGCTCGGCATCGGCGACGCGCTCAAGGACCTCTTCGACGGCCCGGGCGACGGGAAGTCCGAGGAGCCGGCGGCCCCGTCCCCGAGCCCCACGTCCGAGGCGCCCGAGGCGCCCGCGGCGCCCCAGAAGTCCGGGACGCCGAAGGACCCGGCCGAGGACGCGGCCGACAAGGCGAAGGAGGCGTCCGACAGGACCGCCGACGCCATCCGCGAGGCCGCGGAGAAGGCCGGCGAGAAGGTCGAGGAGCTGGACGAGGACGTCAAGGGACTCGATCCGAGGAAGGACGAGGACATCCCGGACGGCGCGAAGCCCCGCTTCCCGTGCCCCGAGGCCGACCCGGAGGCGCTCGCCGCGGCCGAACTGGAGCCCGGCATCCCGCTGCTGCCGAGCGCGCCGTGGACCCTGGAGTCGACGCGTCTCACCCTGCGGGGCCTCGACTACCACGGCATCGTCGAGGTGAAGAAGGCGGACGGCAGCATCAAGAAGGTGCTGAAGTTCACCGCGACCTCCATCGACATCAAGGACCTGCACCAGCTCACCGAGGGCCCGGCGGGCACGACGGGGCACGTGAAGTCGCGCCCCGGCTCGGTCTCGGAGATCCGCGACGGCAAGGTCACGATGTACACGGAGGAGCTGAAGGGCAACCTCTTCGGCCTCATCCCGGTCACGTTCAGCCCGCAGACCCCGCCGCCGCTCAACGTCCCCATCGCCGTGTTCACCAAGGTGAAGGTCGTCCAGGCCGGCCAGTTCGGCGGCACGCTCACCGTGCCCGGGCTGGAGAACTACCTGGAGGGCGGCACGGCGGGGAACTGACCGCCGTGCCGACGAGGGGCGCCCCCGGACTTTCCGTCCGGGGGCGCCCCTCGGGCGTGCGCGGTGCGTGCGGTCAGTCCCGCTCGCCGCCGCCCAGGTGGTGGACCCGGACCATGTTGGTGGTGCCGGGGACGCCGGGGGGCGAGCCGGCGGTGATGACCATCGTGTCGCCGTCGTTGTAGCGGTTCAGCTTCAGCAGCTCCGCGTCGACCAGGTCGACCATCGCGTCGGTGTTGTCCACGTGCGGGACGACGTAGGACTCGACGCCCCAGCTCAGGGCGAGCTGGTTGCGGGTGGCCTCCTCCGTGGTGAAGGCCAGGATCGGCTGGGCCGTGCGGTAGCGGGAGAGGCGGCGGGCCGTGTCGCCGGACTTGGTGAAGGCGACCAGAGCCTTGCCGTCCAGGAAGTCCGCGATCTCGCAGGCCGCACGGGCCACCGAACCGCCCTGCGTGCGGGGCTTCTTGCCGGGGACCAGCGGCTGGAGGCCCTTGGAGAGCAGCTCCTCCTCGGCGGCGGCGACGATCTTCGCCATCGTCTTGACGGTCTCGATCGGGTACGCGCCCACCGAGGACTCGGCCGACAGCATGACCGCGTCCGCGCCGTCCAGGATCGCGTTGGCGACGTCGGAGGCCTCGGCGCGGGTCGGCCGCGAGTTGGTGATCATCGACTCCATCATCTGGGTCGCCACGATCACCGGCTTGGCGTTGCGCCGGCACAGCTCCACCAGGCGCTTCTGCACCATCGGGACCTTCTCCAGCGGGTACTCGACGGCCAGGTCGCCGCGGGCCACCATCACGCCGTCGAACGCCGCGACGACGCCCTCCATGTGCTCGACCGCCTGCGGCTTCTCCACCTTGGCGATGACGGGGACCCGGCGGCCCTCCTCGTCCATCACCTTGTGCACGTCCTTGACGTCGTCGGCGTCCCGGACGAAGGAGAGGGCGACCAGGTCGCAGCCCATCCGCAGCGCGAAGCGCAGGTCCTCGACGTCCTTCCCGGAGAGGGCCGGGACGTTGACCGCCGCGCCGGGCAGGTTGATGCCCTTGTGGTCGGAGATGACACCGCCCTCGATGACGATGGTCTTCACCCGGGGGCCCTCGACCTCGACGACCTTCAGCTCGACGTTGCCGTCGTTGATCAGGATCGGGTCGCCCTTGACGACGTCGCCGGGCAGGCCCTTGTAGGTCGTGCCGCAGATCGACTTGTCGCCGGGGACGTCCTCGGAGGTGATGGTGAACTCGTCGCCGCGGACCAGTTCGACCGGGCCCTCGGCGAACTTGGCCAGGCGGATCTTCGGGCCCTGGAGGTCGGCGAGCACGCCCACCGCGCGGCCGGTCTCGGCGGCCGCCTTGCGGACGCGGTCGTAACGGCCCTGGTGTTCCTCGTGGGAGCCGTGGCTGAAGTTGAAACGGGCCACGCTCATGCCCGCCTCGATCAGAGCGACGAGCTGCTCGTGGGAGTCGACGGCGGGACCGAGGGTGCAGACGATTTTGGAACGGCGCATGAGGCGGATCCTATCGGTTTGTTTCGCTGCGGAATATTCCGTCTGGTGGAAGGTACAAAAGGGCGCGGGGGTGCTCAGTTGTCGTCCCGTCCGAGCCGCGCGTCACGACCCTTCGACGAGCGCGAACGTCTGGTCGGCGATCTCCAGCTCCTCGTCCGTCGGCACCACGGCGACCGCCACCCGCGCGTACTCCGGCGAGATCAGCCGCGCCTCCCCGGACCGTACGGCGTTGAGCCCGGCGTCCACCGCCATGCCCAGCTCCTCCAGGCCCGCGATGGCAGCTTCCCGCACCGGGGCCGCGTTCTCGCCGACCCCCGCCGTGAACGCCACCGCGTCCACCCGGCCGAGCACCGCCGTGTAGGCGCCGATGTACTTCTTCAGCCGGTGGATGTAGATGTCGAACGCCAGCGCCGCCCGTTCGTCGCCCTCGTCGATCCGGCGGCGGATCACCCGCATGTCGTTGTCGCCGCACAGGCCGACCAGCCCGCTCCTCTTGTTCAGCAGGACGTCGATCTCGTCGGCCGACATGCCCGCCACCCGCTTGAGGTGGAAGGTGACCGCCGGATCGACGTCCCCCGAGCGCGTACCCATCACGAGCCCTTCCAAGGGGGTCAGCCCCATGGAGGTGTCCACGCACCGGCCGCCCGCGACCGCCGAGGCCGAGGCTCCGTTGCCCAGGTGCAGCACGATCACGTTCACCTCCTCGGGCGCCCTGCCCAGCAGCTCGGCCGTCTTCCGCGAGACGTACGCGTGCGAGGTGCCGTGGAAGCCGTAGCGGCGGATGCGGTGCGCGTCGGCGGTCTCCACGTCGATCGCGTACCGCGCGGCCGACTCCGGCATCGTCGTGTGGAACGCCGTGTCGAAGACCGCGACCTGCGGCAGGTCCGGCCGCAGCGCCCGCGCCGTACGGATGCCGGTGATGTTGGCCGGGTTGTGCAGCGGCGCGACCGGTACCAGCCGCTCGATCTCCTTCAGCACCTCGTCGGTGACCACGGTCGGCTCGCTGAACCGCAGCCCGCCGTGGACCACCCGGTGCCCGATCGCGGCGAGTTCGGGGGAGTCCAGGCCGAGCCCGTCCGCCGCCAGCTCCTCGGCCGCCGCCTTCAGCGCCTCCTCGTGGTCGGCGATCCGGCCCGTGCGCTCCCGGGCCTCCGCCCCGCCGCCGGCCAGCGGCGTGTGCACCAGGCGCGAGGTCTCCTCGCCGATCCGCTCGACCAGCCCCGAGGCGAGCCGGGAGCGGTCCCGCATGTCGAGGAGCTGGTACTTCACCGACGAGGAGCCGGAGTTGAGGACGAGGACGCGATGCGGTTCCACAGGGGCAGCCGTGCTTTCGTGGTCGGGGGCGGGGCCGGTGGGGGTGGCGGTGTCCGTCATGCGGGGCGCTCCTCGCCCTGGGCCTGGATCGCCGTGATGGCCACCGTGTTGACGATGTCCTGGACGAGCGCGCCGCGCGAGAGGTCGTTGACCGGCTTGCGCAGCCCCTGGAGCACCGGGCCGACCGCCACCGCGCCCGCCGAGCGCTGCACGGCCTTGTAGGTGTTGTTGCCGGTGTTCAGGTCCGGGAAGATCAGCACGGACGCCCGGCCCGCCACCTCCGAGTCCGGCAGCTTCGTCGCCGCGACGCTCGGCTCGACCGCCGCGTCGTACTGGATCGGCCCCTCCACCCGCAGGTCCGGCCGCTCGGCCCGTACCCGCTCGGTGGCCTCGCGCACCTTGTCGACGTCGGCGCCGGAGCCCGAGGTCCCGGTCGAGTACGACAGCATCGCCACCCGCGGCTCCACGCCGAAGCGGGCCGCCGTCGCCGCCGACTGCACCGCGATGTCCGCGAGCTGCTCGGCGTCCGGGTCCGGGTTGACCGCGCAGTCGCCGTACACGAGGACCTTGTCGGCCAGGCACATGAAGAAGACGGAGGAGACGATCGACGCGTCCGGCTTGGTCTTGATGATCTCGAAGGCCGGGCGGATCGTGGCCGCCGTGGAGTGCACCGACCCCGACACCATCCCGTCGGCCAGCCCCTCCTGCACCATCAGCGTGCCGAAGTAGTTCACGTCCGCCACCACGTCGTACGCCAGCTCCACCGTCACCCCGCGGTGCGCGCGCAGCTCGGCGTACCGCTCCGCGAAGGTCTGCCGCAGCTCCGAGGTGTGCGGGTCGATCAGCCGGGCCTCCGCGAGGTCGACGCCGAGGTCGGCGGCCTTCTTGCGGATCACGTCCACGTCGCCGAGGAGGGTGAGGTCGCAGACGTCGCGGCGCGTCAGCACGTCGGCGGCGCGCAGCACCCGCTCCTCCGTGCCCTCCGGCAGCACCACGCGCTTGCGGTCGGAGCGCGCCTGCTCCAGCAGCTCGTGCTCGAACATCATCGGCGTGACGCGCTCGCTGCGGGCCACCGAGATCCGCTCCAGCAGGGCGCCGGTGTCCACGTGGCGCTCGAACAGGCCGAGGGCGGTCTCCGCCTTGCGCGGGGTCGCCGCGTTCAACTTGCCTTCGAGGGTGAAGAGTTCGGCGGCGGTGGGGAAGGAGCCGCCGGCCACCGACACCACCGGGGTGCCCGGGGCGAGCCGCGAGGCCAGCGTGAGTATCTCCTCGCCGGGCCGCTCGTCCAGGGTCAGCAGTACGCCGGCGATGGGCGGGGTGCCCGCGCTGTGCGCGGCCAGCGACCCCACCACCAGATCGGCCCGGTCCCCGGGGGTGACCACCAGGCAGCCGGGCGTCAGGGCGTTCAGCAGGTTCGGCAGCATGGCCCCGCCGAAGACGAAGTCCAGCGCGTCGCGCGCCAGCCCCGAGTCGTCGCCGAGCAGCACCGTGCCGTCCAGCGCCGCGGTGATCTGGGCGACCGTGGGGGCCGAGAGCGCCGGATCGTCCGGCAGCACGGAGACGGGGACCGGCAGCCGGGCCGCGAGCCGCTCGGCTATCGTCGCGCGGTCCTCGGCGGCGACCCGGTTCACCACCATGGCCAGCACGTCGCAGCCCAGCCCCGCGTAGGCGCGGTAGGCGTTGCGGGTCTCGGCCCGGACGGACTCCGCGTCCTGGCCCTTGCCGCCGACCACCGCGATCACCGACGCCCCGAACTCGTTGGCCAGCCGGGCGTTCAGCGCCAGCTCGTCGGGGAGCTGGGTGGCGGCGAAGTCGCTGCCGAGGACGAGGACCGCCTCGTACTCCCGGGCCACCCGGTGGAAACGCTCGACCAGCTGCGAGACCAGTTCGTCGGTGCCCTTCTCCGCCTGCACGGCGGACGCCTCGTGGTAGTCCAGGCCGTACACCGACGCCGGGCTCTGGGAGAGCCGGTAGCGGGCCCGCAGCAGTTCGTAGAGCCGGTCGGGTCCGTCGTGGACCAACGGGCGGAAGACCCCGACGCGGTCCACCTGACGCGTCAGAAGCTCCATGACTCCCAGCTCGACGACCTGCCGGCCGTCCCCCCGGTCGATCCCGGTCACGTACACGCTCCGCGCCACGCGTGCTCTCCCGTCCCTGTTCGGTGCCGTGCCCCGCGGAACACCAGGCGTCCGGACGGGGGTGGCGCCCCCGTGCCCGCCCGGTGTTCCGCCGGGTACGGCATTGGCCTGCATTGACTCTTGACGATACCTGCGGGGACCGCTAGGCCGCCCGCCGGAGAAGTACCCCTCTCCGGCCGGGACGACGCGCTCACCGGCCCCTTACCCCTTCTGCCCCGTCGCCTTCCGGGACCGGCCGAAAGCGCGGAGCCCGTGCCGGGCGTGGGACAATCGTCCTGGTTCAGGGCACGGAGGCCGCCACGGTCGGTCTCCCGGAAAAGCGCGACTAGCGAGCAGGAGACACACCTCGATGCGCATCGGAATTCTCACCGCGGGCGGCGACTGCCCCGGCCTGAACGCAGTGATCCGGTCGGTCGTCCACCGGGCCGTCGTGGGTCACGGCGACGAGGTCATCGGCTTCGAGGACGGCTTCAAGGGGCTGCTCGACGGCCACTTCCGCCCCCTCGACCTCAACGCGGTCAGCGGCATCCTGGCCCGGGGCGGCACCATCCTCGGCTCGGCCCGGCTGGAGCGCGACCGGCTGCGCGAGGCCGCCGAGAACTGCGCGGAGCTCTCCCGCCGTTACGGCATCGACGCGCTCATCCCGATCGGCGGCGAGGGCACGCTCACCGCCGCCCGGATGCTCGCCGAGGCGGGCATGCCGGTCGTGGGCGTCCCGAAGACCATCGACAACGACATCTCCTCCACCGACCGCACGTTCGGATTCGACACGGCGGTGGGCGTCGCGACCGAGGCCATAGACCGTCTGAAGACCACCGCCGAGTCCCACCAGCGCGTGATGGTCGTCGAGGTCATGGGCCGGCACGCCGGGTGGATCGCGCTGGAGTCCGGGATGGCCGGCGGCGCCCACGGCATCTGCCTGCCCGAGCGCCCCTTCCAGGTCGACGACCTGGTCAAGATGGTCGAGGAGCGGTTCGCGCGCGGCAAGAAGTTCGCCGTCATCTGCGTCGCCGAGGGCGCGCACCCGGCCGAGGGCTCCATGCCGTACGCCAAGGGCGAGATCGACCAGTACGGCCACGAGCGCTTCCAGGGCATCGGCAACCGCCTCGCCATCGAGCTGGAGACCCGGCTCGGCAAGGAGGCCCGGCCGGTCATCCTCGGCCACGTCCAGCGCGGCGGCACGCCGACCGCGTACGACCGGGTGCTCGCCACCCGCTTCGGCTGGCACGCCGTGGAGGCCGTGCACCGCGGCGACTTCGGCCGGATGACCGCCCTGCGCGGCAACGACATCGCCATGGTCCCGCTCGCCGAGGCCGTCACCCAGCTGAAGCGGGTGCCCGCCGAGCGGATGTACGAGGCCGAGTCGGTCTTCTAGGGCCGGTCGCCGAACTGCCGCCCGCGGGCGACGCCCGCTCCCGGGCCCCCGCCGGGCGGGACCGTACGGGCCGCCCGGGCGGCCCGTACGGAGTCACACCCCGGCGGTCCGCCAGAACTGCTCGACCACCCGGGACAGGAACGCCCGGCCCGCGTCGCCGCTCGACCCGGAGCGTTCCTGCCCCGTGCCGCTCCAGCTCAGCGTGGAGACCATCAGGGCCTGGTAGTCGGCGTGCAACTGCTCCAGCACCTCCTGGATCCGCGCCCGGTCCATCGGGACGATCCTGGACACCGGCCG
Organism: Streptomyces sp. NPDC017448; assembly: GCF_044330565.1. NCBI lineage: Bacteria > Bacillati > Actinomycetota > Actinomycetes > Kitasatosporales > Streptomycetaceae > Streptomyces > Streptomyces sp. NPDC017448. The sequence goes on from NZ_JBIRLM010000003.1 coordinate 18,697, forward strand.
GACGTACGCCTGCCAGCGCGTGGTGACCGCGCTGCTCAGCAGGTCCGCCAGCTCCGGATCGCGGCCGGCCGCGGTCAGGAACTGCGCCGCCGTCAGGCCCAGCGCCCGGCAGAGCGCCGCCGACTGCTTCTCGTTGCCCCGCCAGCGCCCCGTCTCCTCCATCCGCAGGTACGACGAGCCCGTCATCCCCACCTGCCGGGCCAGGTCGTCCACCGTCAGGTCCCGGCTCACGCGGTGCTCGCGCAGCGTGGTGGCGGCGGTCAGCAACTCGCCCGGCGCGCACCACAGGACGCCGGCCAGGGCCGTCAGCTCGCGCTCTCCCGGGAGCGCGGCGCCGCGCTCCCAGGCGATGACCGTCTCGGCGCTGATCCGGAGTCCGTACTGGGCGGCGAGCCCGTAGGCGACATGGCCGGGAGCCATCCCCAGAGCCTCGCGGAGACGGCGCGCGGCGGGGGCGTTGAAGGGCGGGGTGGGGTGCACGGGCCCACCGTAGAAGTCCATTTCCGTCCTGGCTACGGTACGTTCCGCACAGTTCACGCTTCGTAGGAACCTCCTAGCACGAACCGCACGGACGGTACGGGAAACCCGCCCCACCAGCGCTTTCTTTCTCCCCTCCGCAGAACCTTCACCGGGGCGCGCGGAGGGGCGAAACCGACCGGCAAGCGCTTGCCGACCGGCCGGGCCCCGCCCGGTCAGCGCCCGGCGGCCAGCCAGCGGTAGTGCAACTCCGGTCTGCCGACCTGTCCGTAATGCGGACGCCTCGCGGCGCTGCCGACGGCCACCAGGTGCTCCAGATACCGCCGGGCCGTGATCCGCGAGATGCCCAGCCGCTCCCCGGCGGCGGCGGCCGTCACCCCTTCCGGGGCCTCCTTGAGCACCCGGGTCACCGCCTCCAGCGTCGGCCCGCTGAGCCCCTTGGGCAGCGCGGCCGGATGCGCGACCCGCAGCGCGCCCAGCGCCCGGTCCACCTCCTCCTGCCCGCTCGCCTCCCCGGCGGCCCCCCGGAACTCCGCGTACCGCACCAGCCGGTCCCGCAGCGTGGGGTACGTGAACGGCTTCAGCACGTACTGCACGACGCCGAGCGACACCCCCTCCCGCACCACCGCCAGGTCCCGCGCCGAGGTCACCGCGATGACGTCGGCCCCGTGGCCGGAGGCCCGCAGGGAACGCAGCAGCCCGAGCCCGTGGCCGTCGGGCAGGTAGAGGTCGAGCAGCAGCAGGTCCACCGGGGTGCGCTCCAGCGCCCGCACCGCCGCCGCCCGGGTGTGCGCCACCGCCGTCACCGTGAAGCCCTCCACCCGCTCCACGTACAGCTGGTGGGCGTCGGCCGCCACCGGATCGTCCTCCACGACCAGCACCCGGATCACGCCGTGACCTCCTCGGACGTCGCTACGGCCCCGGCCCCGGACGCCGCCCCCGGCCCGGACCCGGGCGCGGCCCCGGGCCCGCGCCCCGGCCGCACTCCCGCCGCACGGTCCCCGAGCGGCAGCCGTACGGTGAACCGCGCGCCGCCCTCCGGGCCCGTGTCCAGCTCCACCGTGCCCCCGTTGCGGTGCGCCGCCTGCCGGACCAGCGCCAGGCCGAGGCCGCGCCCAGCCCCGTGCGTCGACCAGCCGCGCCGGAACACCTCGTCCGCCGCCTCCGGGCCGATGCCCGCCCCGGTGTCCGCCACCCGCAGCAGCAGCTCCCGCCCGTCCGCGACCGCGGTCACCGTCACCCGCGCCCGTCCGGCCGCGCCCCCGGCCGCCCGGCGCGCCGCCGCCCCGGCCCCCTCCGTGCCCTCGAACCCCTCCGACGCGGCGTCCACCGCGTTGTCGATCAGGTTGCCCAGGATCGTTACCAGGTCCCGGGGAGCCAGCGACGGCGGCAACGCTCCGTCGTCGATCAGGCTGTCCTCCGCGAGCACCAGCTCCACCCCCCGCTCGTGTCCCTGGGCCGCCTTGCCGAGCAGCAGCGCGGCCAGCACCGGCTCCTCCACCGCCCCCACCACCCGGTCGGTCAGCACCTGGGCCAGCTCCAGCTCGGCCGTCGCGAACTCCACGGCCTCCTCCACCCGGCCCAGCTCGATCAGCGAGACCACGGTGTGCAGCCGGTTCGCCGCCTCATGGGCCTGCGAGCGCAGCGCCTGCGTGAACCCGCGCTCCGAGTCCAGCTCCCCGGAGAGCGCCTGGAGCTCGGTGTGGTCCCGCAGCGTCACCACCGTGCCCCGCCGCTCACCGCCCACCACCGGCCGGGTGTTGAGCACGATCACCCGCTCCGCCGTCAGGTGCAGCTCGTCCACCCGTGCCTCCGACGCCAGCAGCGCCCCGGTCAGCGGCGCGGGGAGGGCCAGCTCGTCGACCCTGCGGCCGACCGCCTCCGCGTCCGGCCCCAGCCCCAGCAGCTCCCGCCCGGCGTCGTTGACCAGCGCGATCCGCCGTCGCCCGTCCAGCATCAGCAGCCCCTCGCGCACCGCGTGCAAGGTCGCCTGGTGGTAGTCGTGCAGCCGGCTCAGCTCGGCCGCGTTCATCCCGTGGGTGTGCCGCCGCAGCCGGGCGTTGATCACGTACGTGCCGAGCCCGCCGAGCGTCAGCGCCCCGCCCGCCGCCAGCGCGAGGGCGCCCAGCTGCTCCCGTACCTGCGAGGAGACCCGGTCCACCGTGATGCCCGCGCTGACCAGGCCGACGATCCGCCCCTCGTCGAGGATCGGGGTCACCACCCGTATCGAGGGGCCCAGCGTGCCGGTGTACGTCTCGGTGAAGGTCTCCCCGCGCAGGGCCCGCGCGGTGTTGCCGAGGAACGTGTCCCCGATCCGCGCCGTGTCCGGATGCGTCCACCGCACCCGCCGCGGGTCCATGATCGTCACGAAGGCGATCCCGGTGTCCTCGCGCACCCGCTCCGCGTACGGCTGGAGTACGGCGGAGGGGTCCGGGGTACGGATCGCCTCCCGTACGGAGGGGGAATCGGCCACGGCGAGGGCCGCCACCCGCACCTGGCGGGCGGCCGTCTCCTCGGCCTGCGCGCTGCCGGAGGCGTACGCGAAGACGGCGCATCCGGCCACCACGGCGGCGATGAGCACGACCTGCATGGCGAAGAGCTGGCCCGCCAGGCTCCGGGGGCGGGTACGGGGGAGGCGCATGCCCCACAGTCTGCCCGGCCCGGCCCGGTCTCCCCCGGGTGGCCGGAAAACGCCTGTGAACGATATGAACGCAAGGGTGACCGGGGTCACAGGGCAGTGGATAGTCACCGAAGCCCCCAGGGACGGGGGCGATGTGACCGAGCCGAGGAGCCCCACCATGGCTGTGGCAGCCGAAAAACGGGACCGCACCCACTACCTGTACATCGCCGTGATCGCCGCCGTGGCGCTCGGCATCCTGGTGGGCTTCGCGGCCCCCGGCGTGGCCGTCGAACTGAAGCCCATCGGGGCCGGCTTCGTGAACCTGATCAAGATGATGATCTCGCCGATCATCTTCTGCACGATCGTCCTGGGCGTCGGCTCGGTCCGCAAGGCGGCGAAGGTCGGCGCGGTCGGCGGGCTGGCGCTGGGCTACTTCCTGGTCATGTCCACCGTCGCCCTCGCCATCGGCCTGCTGGTCGGCAACGTCCTGGAGCCCGGCTCCAGCCTCCACATCACCGAACAGGCGCGGGCCGCCGGAGAGGCGCAGGCGTCGGGCGCGAGCGAGTCCACCGTGGACTTCCTGCTCGGCATCATCCCGACCACGATGGTCTCCGCCTTCACCGAGGGCGAGGTCCTCCAGACCCTTCTCATCGCGCTCCTCGCGGGCTTCGCGCTCCAGGCGATGGGGAAGACCGGCGAGCCGATCCTCCGCGGCATCACCCACATCCAGCGCCTCGTCTTCCGCATCCTCGCCATGATCATGTGGGCCGCCCCGGTCGGCGCGTTCGGCGCGATCGCCGCGGTGGTCGGCGAGACCGGCCTCGACGCCCTGAAGTCCCTGGCGATCATCATGATCGGCTTCTACGTCACCTGCGCGCTGTTCGTCTTCGTCGTGCTCGGCGCGATCCTGCGCCTGGTCGCCGGCGTGAACCTGTTCGCGCTGCTGAAGTACCTCGGCCGCGAGTTCCTGCTGATCCTCTCCACCTCCTCGTCCGAGTCGGCGCTGCCCCGGCTGATCGCGAAGATGGAGCACATGGGCGTCAGCAAGCCCGTGGTCGGCATCACCGTGCCGACCGGCTACTCCTTCAACCTCGACGGCACCGCGATCTACCTCACGATGTCCTCGCTGTTCATCGCCAACGCGATGGGCGACCCGCTGAGCGCGGGCGAGCAGATCTCGCTGCTGGTCTTCATGGTCATCGCCTCCAAGGGCGCGGCGGGCGTGACCGGCGCGGGGCTGGCGACCCTGGCCGGCGGCCTCCAGTCGCACCGCCCCGAACTGGTCGACGGCGTCGGTCTGATCGTCGGCATCGACCGCTTCATGAGCGAGGCCCGCGCCCTGACCAACTTCGCGGGCAACGCGGTCGCCACGGTCCTGGTCGGCCACTGGACCAAGGAGATCGACAAGGAGCGGGCGGGCGAGGTGCTGGCGGGCCGGATCCCGTTCGACGAGAAGACCCTGGTGGACGACGGCCACGGCCCGGCCCCCGCGGACGAGGTCCCTGAGCAGCGGGAGTCCGCCGAGCAGCCCGCCAAGGTCTGACCGGTCCCGACCTGTCGCGGAAGGCCCCGGCCCCCGCGACGATCCCCCTGCCGCGGCGGTTTCCCCCGGACCGCCGCGGCGACCCCGGCCGCAGCGGCCCCCCGACCGCCGCGGCCCCCGAGGACACCCGTATCCCCCGGTACGGGTGTCCTCGTGTCCGCGGCCGCCACCGCTCCCGGCCGCCACCGCTTCCGGCCGTCCGCGGCCGCCATCCGTCCCTTGTGTCCGTGTTCTGTCACGGCGGGTCCGGCCGGCGCAACCCCCCTCGTCCTGCACCTGTCTGAAGAGGTGAAGGACCGCAGTCCGACCACGAGCCCCACGACCGAAGGACTTCCATGCGCATCCGCCCTTCCCGCAGCCGCACCCTGCGCGGCGGAACCGCCGCCGTAGCCGCCGCCGCGCTGGTGGCGCTGGGCGCCGTGCCCGCGCTCGCCGACGAACCGGAGCCGGACCTCGGGGTCGGGACGATCGCGCCGGTCGAGGGGGTCCAGCCCGGAAGCTCGTTCTCGACGCCGCTCACCTTCCTCAACAAGGGGACGGCGCCGGCGCCCGCGGTCTGGGTGACGTACGCCGTCTCGCCCGGTCTGAAGGCGGACGAGACGCACGAGAACTGCAGCTACTACACCGTCTCCTCCTACGACGAGATGCCCGAATCGAACGTCGCCTCCTGCAGGATCGAGCAGCCGTTGAAGCCGGGCGTCGTCTACGGCACGGCGAAGCCCGTGTCGGTCAAGGCGCTCGGAACCGCGTTCCGCGACGAGCTGCGGGTGACGATCGGCGTCGACGAGCCCGCCCCGGGCGACGGCGGCTCCAGCGAACCGGTCCGGGGCACCGGCGACCCGCTCACCCTCCAGGAGAAGGCGCCGGCCACCGAGGCCGACCGGCGCGCTCACCCCGAGCCGGTCGCCGAGGCCGAGGTGAGCGCCGCCAACACCGCCGACTTCGCCCTGGCCGGCGCGGAGGCGAGGGGCGCGGCGGGCGACGAGGTCACCGCGACGGTGACGTTCGCCAACAAGGGCCCCGCCCGCGTGCAGGGCACGCGCGACGAGAGCGTCACCACCGTCGACGTCCGCATCCCGAAGGGCACCTCCGTCGTCAAGGCGCACGGCTACTGCGACCCGGTCACCAAGACCCACTACCGCTGCGGCACCTCCCAGTCCTGGGTCGATGTGGACGGCGGCGAGAGCTACCCCTTCGTCCTGCGGATCGACAAGGCGGTCGGCCGCACCACCGGCGAGGTCACCCTCACCGGACAGGAGCGCCCCTTCGACCGGAACGCGGCCAACGACACCGCGCAGATCGTGATCGAGACGGGCAAGGGCTCGAACACCTCCGGCTCGACCGGCTCGACCGGCTCGACCGGTTCCACGGGCTCCACGGGCGGCTCCCCGTCCACCGGCGGCTCGGACTCCACCGGCGGTACGAGCACCGGCGGTACGAGCACCGGGGGCCCCGGCTCCTCCGGCGTCACGGGCGGCACGGCGACCGGCGGTACGACCCCGCGGACGGGAACCGGTGGGAACCTCGCCGCGACCGGCTCCGACCCCGTCCTCCCGCTGGCGGGCATGGGGGCCGCGGCGGTGGCCGCGGGCGGCGGCATCGTCTGGGCGGTGCGCCGGCGGTCCACCTCCCGCGAGAGCTGACCGCGCGCTCCCCGCGGCCGGCGTCCGCGCTCCCGCCCGGACGCCGGCTCCGGGGAGCAGGCCCGCCGCACCGGCGCACCCCCGGAGAACCGCCGCCGGCCTGCAACCTTTCCCGGAAGTACGTATCTGACAGTCAAGTGGGTTCTGGTCAGCCCCTGTCCGCCCGTCCAGCATGGTCCCCATGACGCAAGCGAACACGACCACCGCACCCGCCACCCCCGTCACCGTCCTCGGCCTCGGTGACATGGGCCGCTCCCTGGCCCGCGCCTTCCTGGCCGCCGGCCACCCCACCACCGTCTGGAACCGCTCGCCCGGCAAGGGCGAGGACGTCGTCGCGCTGGGGGCGGTGCGGGCCGCGTCCGCCGAGGAGGCCGTCCGGGCGAGCGCGCTCGTCGTGGTCTGCCTCGTCGACTACGACGCGTCCGACGCGGTCCTGGAGCCGCTGGCCGGGGCCCTGGAGGGGCGGGTCCTGGTGAACCTCACCTCGGACACCCCGGCCCGTTCGCGGCAGGCCGCCGCCTGGGCCGAGAAGCACTCCCTGGCCTACCTCGACGGGGCGATCATGGTGCCGGTCGACGTGGTCGGCTCGGCCGAGGCGCTGATCTTCCACTCCGGCGACCGCGCCGCCTTCACCGCCCACGAGGCCACCCTCAAGGCGCTCGGCGCGCCCGCCACCTTCCTCGGCGAGGACCACGGGCTCGCCGCCGCCTACGACATGGCGATGCTCGACTTCTTCTACGGAGCCATGGGCGGCCTCGTCCACGCCTTCGCGCTGGCCCGGGCGGAGGGCATCGACGGCGCGTCGCTGGCCCCGTACCTCGCCACGATCGCGAACATCCTGCCGCCGATCGCGGCCTACACGGCCACCGACATCGACTCCCGTACGTACACGGGCCAGGGCGCGAACCTCGGGATGATGGCGGCCAGCGTCGACCACATCCTGCACACCGCGAAGGGCCGGGGCCTGGACGTCTCCCAGCTCGCCGGGCTCAAGTCCGTCACCGACCGGGCGATCGCCCGGGGCCACGGCGGGGAGTCCTGGTCGAGCATCGTCGAGGTGATCGCCGCCGGTCACTGACCCGCCGCCACGGGGGAGGGGCCCGGACCGCGTCGCCACCGACGCGGTCCGGGCCCCGGACCGTTCACCTCGGGCGGGCTACGCCGGGCGCAGCCACACCGTCGCCAGCGGCGGCAGCGTCAGCGAGATGCTGGAGGGCCGCCCGTGCGCCGGCACCGCCTCCGCCTTCACCGGCTCCTCGTTGCGCACGTCGCTGCCGCCGTACCGGGCCGCGTCGGTGTTCAGGATCTCCACCCAGCCCTCCGCCCCGGTCTCCGGCACCCCGAGGCGGTAGTCGGTGCGGACCGCGGGGGAGAAGTGCGAGACCGCGAGCAGGGGGGAGCCGTCCGCGTCGTACCGCAGGAAGGCGAACACGTTGTCCTCGGCCGCGCCGCCGTCCACCCAGCTGAACCCCTCCGGCACGGTGTCGCGCTGCCACAGGGCGGGCACCGCCCCGTACACCGCGTTCAGGTCGCCGACCAGGGCCCGCACCCCCCGGTGGTCGGCGGACGCCCCGTACGAGGGGTCCAGCAGCCACCAGTCCGGGCCGTGACCCTCGGACCACTCCGCCCCCTGCGCGAACTCCTGTCCCATGAAAAGGAGTTGCTTGCCGGGGTGGGCCCACATGAAGCCCAGGTAGGCGCGGTGGTCGGCCCGCCGCTGCCACCAGTCGCCGGGCATCTTCGACACCAGCGCCTGCTTGCCGTGCACCACCTCGTCGTGCGAGATCGGCAGCACGTAGTTCTCGCTGTAGGCGTACACCATCGAGAACGTCATCTCGTTGTGGTGGTACTTGCGGTGGATCGGCTCCTTCGCCATGTACTGGAGGGAGTCGTGCATCCAGCCCATGTTCCACTTCAGCCCGAAGCCCAGGCCCCCGCTGTCGGTGGGCCGGGTCACGCCGTCCCAGGCGGTGGACTCCTCCGCGATGGTGACGACGCCGGGGTTGCGGCGGTAGACGGTCGCGTTCATCTCCTGGAGGAAGGCGACCGCGTCCAGGTTCTCCCGCCCGCCGAACTCGTTGGGAGACCACTGGCCGTCCTCGCGCGAGTAGTCGAGGTAGAGCATCGAGGCCACCGCGTCGACCCGCAGGCCGTCGATGTGGAACTCCTCGCACCAGTACGTGGCGTTGGCGACCAGGAAGTTGCGGACCTCGGTGCGGCCGTAGTCGAACTCCAGCGTCCCCCAGTCCGGGTGGGCCGCACGCCGCGGGTCGGGGTGCTCGTACAGCGGCCGTCCGTCGAACTCCGCCAACGCCCAGTCGTCGCGGGGGAAATGGGCCGGAACCCAGTCCATGATGACGCCGATCCCGGCCCGGTGCAGCGCGTCCACCAGGTGGCGGAAATCGTCCGGTGTGCCCATCCGCGAGGTCGGCGCGTAGAACCCGGTGACCTGGTAGCCCCAGGATCCGCCGAAGGGGTGCTCCGAGACCGGCATCAGCTCGACGTGCGTGAAGCCCAGCTCCTTGACGTACGCCGGAAGCTGCTCCGCGAGCTGGCGGTAGGTCAACCCGGGCCGCCAGGAGCCCAGATGGACCTCGTACACCGAGAACGGGGCCTCGTGGACCGGCCGGTCGCCCCGGTGCGCCATCCAGTCCGCGTCCTGCCACACGTGGTGCGAGGCGGTGACGACGGACGCGGTCGCGGGCGGCACCTCGGTGCGCCGGGCCATCGGGTCGGCCCGGACCGTGTGCGAACCGTCCGGGCGGCAGATGTCGTACTTGTACAGCGCGCCCTCCCCGACCCCGGGCAGGAACAGCTCCCACACCCCGGTCGAGCCGAGCGAGCGCATCGGCGTGCCCGTGCCGTCCCAGTAGGTGAAGTCGCCGGTCACCCGCACGCCGCGCGCGTTCGGAGCCCAGACGGTGAACCGGGTCCCGGCCACCCCCTGGTGGACCATCGGCACCGCGCCGAGCGCCTTCCACAGCTCCTCGTGGCGGCCCTCGCCGATCAGATGGAGGTCCAGCTCGCCGATGGCGGGCCAGAAACGGTACGGGTCCTCGATCTCGACGGTGGCGTCGTCGTACGCCACCTCCAGCCGGTAGGCGGGGATCTCCGGTACCGGCAGCACACCGGAGAAGAACCCGTCGCCGTCGTCGTGCAGCCCGGCCCGCACCCCGGCCGCCAGCACGGTGACGGAACGGGCGAACGGCCGCAGCACGCGTACCAGCACGCCGCCCGGGATCGGATGGGCGCCGAGCACGTCGTGCGGCGCGTGGTGGTCGCCGGCCAGCAGCCGCCCCCGGTCGGCGGTGTCCAGGGCCGGTGCGGGGCGGGCGCCCTGGCGGTCGGCGGCCTGCCGGGGGCGCGGCGGGCCCGCCTCCGCCCGGCCGCCCCGGGCGCGCCCGGCGGGGGCGGGTGCGGTGGCGGTCGCGGTGGCCGCGGGCGTCGGGGCCGCCGCCCCGGCGGCGGCTTCGGCGGAGACCTCGGCCGGGGCGGCCGAGGGGGGAGCGGCGACGGTCTCGGCGGCCGGCGCCGCGGCGGGGGGTTCGACCGGGGTCTCGGCGGTCTTGCGGGGGGCCTTGCGGGACGGCTTGCGGGCGGTCACAGGGACTGCCTCCTCGGAGAGTGAAGGGGGGAGAGGGGGTGAAGGGAGCCGGCTCAGGCGGCGGCGGAACGGGCCAGCCGTTGGATGGCCGCCATCGGGACCGGCAGCCAGTCGGGGCGGTGCCGGGCCTCGTACAGCACCTCGTACACGGCCTTGTCCGTCTCGTGTGCGCGCAGCAGCTCCGGTTCGCCGCGCGGATCGGTGCCCGACGCCTGCGCGTAGCCCTCGCAGTAGGCGGTACGGCAGCGGGCCGCCCACTCCGGGTTCCACGGGCGGTGCGAGCGGGCCGCGTAGTCGAACGACCGCAGCATCCCCGCCACATCGCGCACCGGCGGAGCGGGGCTGCGGCGCTCGGAGAGCGGGCGGGCCGGTTCGCCCTCGAAATCGATCAGCGACCAGAAGCCGTCCGCGGAGCGCAGCGTCTGGCCCAGATGGAGATCGCCGTGCACCCGCTGCTGGGCCCAGCCGCTGCCCCGGACCCCGAGGTCGGTCACCGCCTCGAACGCGGCACGCAGCCCCGGGGTGTACGGCGCCAGCGCCGGGACCGCCCGGGCGGCCGCCTCCAGCCGCCGGGTCATCTCCGCGACGAGCTGCCGGGTCTGGGTGCCGCGCAGCGCCGGGGCGGGCAGCGCGGCGGCGAGCGCCGTGTGCACCTCGGCGGTGGCCCGGCCGAGCGCCCGGGCCTCGGGCAGGAAGTCGCGGCCCGCCGCCAGCGCGGCCAGGGCGAGCTGCCACCCGTCGCGGGCCCCGTGCAGGAAGGGCTGGAGGACGCCGAGGGTGAGCGGGTCGGCTCCCGGCGCCTCGAACCAGGCGACCGGGGCCGGCACCCGCCGGCACCCCTCGCGGGCCAGCGCGAGCGGCAGCTCCAGGTCCGGGTTGGTGCCCGGGAAGACGCGCCGGAAGATCTTGAAGATGTACGCGTCCCCGTAGACGAGCGAGGAGTTGGACTGCTCGGCGTCCAGCACCCGGGGCGCGAGGCCGGCCGGGATCGGGGCGGTCCGCTCGAACCGCAGCGAACCGAGGCTCCCGGGTCTGCGGAGACGTTCCAGCAGCAGATCGGCCAGCCGCGGATCGTGCAGCGCGTCGTAGACGGTCCGCCCGGCGAGCGGGCCCCGCTCCACCCGGCCGATCGACGCGCCCGCCAGCATCGGGGGCAGCGATGTCCTTACGCCGAGCAGGAGTTGGTAGCAGTCCTCGCCCGGGCCGCTGTCCCGGGAGGGCTGTTCGGCCCGCAGCAGCAGATGCAGGAGCCCCGGTCCCGCCGTGCCGTCCAGCGGCAGCATCTCGGTGGCCGAGATCAGCGAGAAGCCGGTGACCGGCCGGCCCTTGCCGGCGAACCACCGCTGCCGGGGCAGCCAGGCGTGGAGCAGGGGGGCGAGGGAGGGGAGCAGGTCCCCGTCCGCCGTACTTCCGGTCGTTGCGCTGTTCCTCGTGTTCTTCGCCAGGGCGACGTGACTGGATGCAGCCTCCGACATGGCATCGCGTCCTTTCCCCGGGCACACCACAGGATGCGAAGAGTGTCCCGGATTGCGGCAATGGCTGTCCGGCTGTGCGGGACGTGTCGGGAGAGGAGGGTCCGTACGGACTCGAACGGCGGAACCGTGAAGCCTCCGAAGGCCCTTCGGCAGGCCCTTCGTTTCGCTCAGAGTGCCCCGTGCGGAACGGAGGAAACCGTCCCGCACGGGGCGGACGGCACATCAGGCCGGCGGCGCGTCCTTGCGCAGCCGGAACCAGTAGAAGCCGTGTCCCGCAAGGGTCAGCAGGTACGGCCACTGGCCGATGGCCGGGAAGCGCACCCCGCCGATCAACTCGACCGGGTGGCGCCCGTTGAACGACCGCAGGTCCAGCTCGGTCGGCTGCGCGAACCGCGAGAAGTTGTGCACGCACAGGACGAGGTCGTCCTGGTACTCGCGGGTGAACGCCAGCACCGCCGGGTTGGACGAGGGCAGTTCGGTGTACTGGCCGAGGCCGAAGGCCGGATTCTGCTTCCGGATCTCGATCATCCGGCGGGTCCAGTGCAGCAGCGAGGACGGCGACGCCATCGACGCCTCGACGTTGGTGACCTGGTAGCCGTAGACCGGGTCCATGATCGTGGGGAGGTAGAGCCGCCCCGGATCGCTGGAGGAGAAACCGGCGTTGCGGTCGGGCGTCCACTGCATCGGGGTGCGCACCGCGTCCCGGTCGCCCAGCCAGATGTTGTCGCCCATCCCGATCTCGTCCCCGTAGTAGAGGATCGGGGAGCCGGGCAGCGACAGCAGCAGCGCGGTGAACAGCTCGATCTGGTTGCGGTCGTTGTCGAGCAGCGGGGCGAGCCGCCGGCGGATGCCGATGTTGGCGCGCATCCGCGGATCCTTGGCGTACTCCGCGTACATGTAGTCGCGCTCTTCGTCCGTGACCATTTCGAGCGTCAACTCGTCGTGGTTGCGCAGGAAGATGCCCCACTGGCAGTTCTTCGGGATCGCCGGGGTCTTCGCCAGGATCTCGGAGACCGGGTAGCGGCTCTCGCGGCGCACCGCCATGAAGATGCGCGGCATGACGGGGAAGTGGAACGCCATGTGGCACTCGTCGCCGCCGGACGCGTAGTCGCCGAAGTAGTCGACCACGTCCTCCGGCCACTGGTTGGCCTCGGCGAGGAGCACGGTGTCCGGGTAGTTGGCGTCGATCTCCTTGCGGACCCGCTTGAGGAAGTTGTGGGTCTCGGGCAGGTTCTCGCAGTTGGTGCCCTCGCGCTGGTAGAGGTAGGGCACCGCGTCGACCCGGAAGCCGTCGATGCCCAGGTCCAGCCAGAACCGCAGGGCCGCCAGGATCTCCTCCTGGACCGCCGGGTTCTCGTAGTTGAGGTCCGGCTGGTGGGAGAAGAAGCGGTGCCAGTAGTACTGCTTGCGCACCGGGTCGAAGGTCCAGTTGGACGTCTCCGTGTCCACGAAGATGATCCGGGCGTCCTGGAACTGCTTGTCGTCGTCGGCCCAGACGTAGTAGTCGCCGTACGGCCCGTCCGGGTCGGTGCGGGACTGCTGGAACCACTCGTGCTGATCGCTCGTGTGGTTCATGACGAAGTCGATGATGACGCGCATGCCGCGCTGGTGGGCGGCGTCCACGAACTCCACGAAGTCGGCGAGGTCGCCGAACTCCGGCAGGACGGCGGTGTAGTCGGAGACGTCGTAGCCCCCGTCGCGCAGCGGCGACTTGAAGAACGGCGGCAGCCAGAGGCAGTCGACGCCGAGCCACTGGAGGTAGTCCAGCTTGGCGGTGATGCCCTTGAGGTCGCCGATTCCGTCGCCGTTGGAGTCCTGGAAGGACCGGACGAGCACCTCGTAGAAGACGGCGCGTTTGAACCAGTCGGGATCGCGGTCCTTGGCTGGGGTGTCCTCGAAGGTGTCGGGGACAGGCTCATTGACGATCATGGTGTGGGTGACCCTCCGGTCGGCGGGGACGGTCGCAGGACCGCGATGTGCGCAGGCGTGACGCCCGGCTCCAGGCGCACATAGAAGGTCCTGCCCCAGTGGTAGGTATCGCCGGTGAGCTCGTCGCGCACCGGTACGCGCTCGTGCCGGGAGAGGCCGAGCCGCTCCATGTCCAACGAGACCGTGGCCTCCTGGGTGTGGTGCGGGTCGAGGTTCACGACCACCAGAACGGTGTTCGATCCGGAACGCTTGCTGTAGACGATCAGCGCTTCGTTGTCGGCGTGGTGGAAGTGGACGTCGCGCAGCTGCCGCAGAGCGGGGTTGCGCCGGCGGATCCGGTTCAGCGAGGTGATCAGGGGCGTCAGGGTGCGGCCTTCGCGCTCCGCCGCCTCCCAGTCCCTCGGACGCAGTTCGTACTTCTCCGAGTTCAGGTACTCCTCGCTCCCCGGCTTGGCCGGAGTGTTCTCGCACAGCTCGAACCCCGCGTACACGCCCCACGAGGGGGACAGCGTCGCGGCCAGCACCGCCCGCGCCTCGAAGGCCGGGCGGCCGCCCTCCTGGAGGTATCCGGGAAGGATGTCGGGGGTGTTCACGAAGAAGTTGGGCCGCATGTACGCGGCGGCGTCCCCGGCCAGCTCCGTGACGTACTCCGTCAGCTCCTGCCGGGTGTTGCGCCAGGTGAAGTACGTGTACGACTGCTGGAAGCCGATCGCGCCGAGCGTGTGCATCATCGCGGGGCGGGTGAACGCCTCCGCCAGGAAGACGACGTCGGGGTCGGCGCCGTTGACCTCCTCGATGACCTTCTCCCAGAACACCACCGGCTTGGTGTGCGGGTTGTCGACCCGGAAGATCCGCACCCCGCGGTCCATCCAGAAGCGCAGGATGCGCACCGTCTCCGCCACCAGGCCGCGCATGTCCTTGTCGAAGGCGATCGGGTAGATGTCCTGGTACTTCTTCGGCGGGTTCTCGGCGTACGCGATCGACCCGTCGAGCCGGTGGTGGAACCAGTCCGGGTGCTCCTTCACCCACGGGTGGTCCGGCGAGCACTGGAGCGCGAAGTCCAGCGCGATCTCCATCCGCAGATTGCGGGCCACGGACACGAAGTGGTCGAAGTCCTCCAGCGTGCCCAGCTCCGGGTGGACCGCGTCGTGCCCGCCGTCCGCCGAACCGATCGCCCACGGCACCCCCGGATCGTGCTCCCCCGGCGTCAGACTGTTGTTCGGCCCCTTGCGGTGGGTCGTCCCGATCGGATGGATCGGCGGCAGGTACACCACGTCGAACCCCATGGCGGCGACCGCCGGCAGCCGCTCGGCCGCCGTCCGGAACGTGCCGCTGACCAGCCGGGTCGGGGCGTCGGGCGAGGTGTCGGCCGGGTCCACCGGCACCCGCTTCGCCCCCTCGGAGCGCGGGAACAGCTCGTACCACGACCCGAACAGCGCCCGCTCGCGCTCCACCCGGACCGCCAGCGGCTTGGAGCGGGTGACCAGTTCGCGCAGCGGGTACCGGGCGAGGACCGCCTCGGCGGCCGGGGTCAGCGCCGCCGCCAGCCGGGCCCCGGCCGGGTGGGCGGTGTCGCGCAGCGCGTCCACCGCCGCCAGCACCGCCTCGCGGCCGTGCTTCTTCGGTACGCCCGCGGCGGCCCGCTCCAGCAGCGACGCGCCCTCCGCCAGCACCAGGTCGGCATCGATGCCCGCCGGGACCTTGATCTCGGCGTGGCGGCGCCACGTGGTGACCGGATCGCTCCACGCCTCCACCGTGTACGTCCAGCGGCCCTCGGAGTCCGGGGTGACGTCCGCCCCCCACCGGTCCGTGCCCTGCGCCAGCTCGCGCATCGGGGTCCACGGCCCGACCCGCCCGCCCGGATCGCGCAGCACGACGTTGGCGGCCACGGCGTCATGGCCTTCGCGGAAGACGGTGGCGCTGACCTGGAAGGTCTCACCGACGACGGCCTTCGCCGCCCGTCTGCCGCAGTCGACGAGAGGACGGACGTCCAGGACGGGAATACGACCGATCATGGAATCACCTGAGGGCTGGAGGAGCTCTGCGTGCACGGGGGACGGCACGCGGGCGGAGAACCGACCGCGTGTGCCGCGAAGACGGGGATCTGTCCTTTGTACTTGCTCAGCTGTCCGCTGACGGGCTCTGGGCATGGCCGCTCCTGTCCGCGTTCACTCGAATGGCACTCGAATGGGTGGGTCGCGGGGGTTTCGCGCATGTTTCGGGACGCGCGGAGAACGTGTGCGCTCCGGGTCGTGCCGCGTACCGGGAAAGCCTTCCCCGCCTCCGCGAGGGGGAAATCCGGCGCTGGACGAACTCCTCGGTTCCCACCGGGAGGCCGGGCTCCACCGCGCGCGGCGCGCACGCCCCCGGTGGGTGCGGGGGCCCCGAAGCGCCCCCACGGGTTCCGGATACCCGCTCTGCGGCGCCACACGGCAGCCTTCCCTGTGCCCGGGAGGTCCACAAGGCTGCGTACGGGGGTGAATCGGCCAAACCCACAGGTGAGCGGTGTGACGGGGGAGCACGGGCGGGGCGGATGAGGCGGTCGGGAAACGGCGGGGGGCGGCCCGGGGGCGCCTTTCGTACGGGTGCGAGGGGAGGCGCGCGGCGGGGCGGCCCGGACCCGGTGAGCCGTCCGCGCGCCGTGGCAGGCCGCCACGGACGGCCGCTACCGTCAGGGGTGACGGAAGGGACGCACCCCGTGGTGCGTCCCCTCGGATGCGCAAGTCCCCTGTAAAGGTGGAGTACGTGAAGGCCATTCGTCGATTCACCGTGCGTCCTGTCCTCCCCGAACCCCTCCGACCCCTCCACGACCTCGCGCGCAACCTGCGCTGGTCCTGGCACACCGAGACCCGTGAGCTCTTCCGGTCCACCGACCCCGAGGGCTGGCGGCCCGCGGACGCCGACCCCGTACGCCTGCTCGGCTCGCTGTCCGCCGGGCGGCTCGCCGAACTGGCCGGGGACGAGGAGTACCTCGGCCGCCTCGCCGCGGTCTCCGCCGACCTGGCGGAGTACCTGGAGGGCCCCCGCTGGTACCAGGAACAGCGGGTCGCCGGAGCCGAACTCCCCCGTGCCATCGCCTACTTCTCACCCGAGTTCGGCGTCACCGCCGCGCTGCCCCAGTACAGCGGGGGCCTCGGCATCCTGGCCGGCGACCACCTCAAGGCTGCCAGCGACCTCGGCGTCCCGCTCATCGGCGTCGGACTCCTCTACCGCCACGGCTACTTCCGCCAGACCCTCTCGCGCGACGGCTGGCAGCAGGAGCACTATCCCGTCCTCGACCCCAACGAACTCCCGCTCGACCTCGTCCGCGAAGAGGACGGCGCCCCGGCGCGCGTCGTCCTCGCCCTGCCCGGCGGCCGCTCGCTGCACGCCTGCGTCTGGCTCGCCCGGGTCGGCCGCGTGCCGCTGCTCCTGCTCGACTCCGACGTCGAGGAGAACGCCCCCGGCGAACGCGACGTCACCGACCGGCTGTACGGCGGCGGCAGCGACCACCGCCTCCTCCAGGAGATGCTCCTCGGCATCGGCGGGGTGCGCGCCGTCCGCATCTGGTGCCGCCTCACCGGCACCCCCGAACCGGAGGTGTTCCACACCAACGAGGGCCACGCCGGCTTCCTCGGCCTGGAGCGCATCCGTGAACTGGCCGCCCAGGGGCTCGACTTCGACGCCGCGCTCGAAGTGGTCCGGGCCGGGACCGTGTTCACCACCCACACCCCGGTGCCCGCCGGGATAGACCGTTTCGACCGGGGGCTGGTCGCCCGCCACTTCGGCGACGACGGCGAACTGCCCGGCCTGCCCGTCGAGAAGGTCCTCAGGCTCGGCACCGAGACCTACCCCGGCGGCGAGCCCGAGCTGTTCAACATGGCCGTGATGGGCCTCAGGCTGGCTCAGCGCGCCAACGGCGTCTCCACCCTGCACGGGGCGGTCAGCCGGGAGATGTTCTCCGGGCTCTGGCCGGGCTTCGACGCCGCCGAGGTGCCCATCACCTCCGTCACCAACGGCGTCCACGCCCCGACCTGGGTCGCCCCCGAGGTGTTCCGGCTCGGCGCCGGCCAGGTCGGCGAGGACCGCGCCCACCAGGTGCTGGCCGGCGGCCCGGTGGCCGGCGCGGCGTCCGCCTCCGGCTCCACGCCCCGCCGCTGGGACGCGGTGAGCGGCATCGGCGACCAGGAGATCTGGGACCTCCGCCGGGACCTGCGCGGCCAACTGGTCACCGAGGTCCGCCGCCGCCTCTACGCCTCCTGGCGCAGGCGCGGCGCGGGCACCGCCGAGCTGGGCTGGATCGACGGCGTCCTCGACCCGGACGTCCTGACCATCGGCTTCGCCCGCCGCGTCCCCTCCTACAAGCGGCTCACGCTCATGCTCCGCGACCGCGACCGGCTGCGGGCGCTGCTGCTGCACCCCACGCACCCGATTCAGATCGTCGTCGCGGGCAAGGCCCACCCCGCCGACGACGGGGGGAAGCGGCTGGTGCAGGAGCTGGTGCGGTTCGCGGACGACCCGCGCGTACGCCACCGCATCGTCTTCCTCCCGGACTACGGCATGGGCATGGCGCAGAAGCTCTACCCCGGCTGCGACGTCTGGCTCAACAACCCGCTGCGCCCGCTGGAGGCGTGCGGCACCAGCGGGATGAAGGCGGCGCTGAACGGCTGCCTCAACCTGTCGGTGCGCGACGGCTGGTGGGACGAGTGGTTCGACCCGGACTTCGGCTGGGAGATCCCGACCGCGGACGGCTCCGCGGTCGACGAGGACCGCCGGGACGAGCTGGAGGCGAACGCCCTCTACGCCCTGATCGAGGACCGGGTCGCCCCGCGCTTCTACGACCGGGGGGCCGAGGGGCTGCCCGACCGCTGGATCGAGATGGTCCGCTCCACCCTGGTCAACCTGGGGCCGAAGGTGCTGGCGGGGCGGATGGTCCGCGAGTACGTGGAGCGGCTGTACGCCCCCGCCGCCCGGTCCCGGCGGGCCCTGGAGCCGGCCGCCGCACGGGACCTCGCCGCCTGGAAGGCCAAGGTCCACGCGGCGTGGCGGGGCGTCTCGGTCGACCATGTGGAGTCGGTGGCCGACACCGCCGAGTGCGGTTCGGCGGAGCTGGGGGCCACCCTGGCGCTGCGGGCGCGGATCGCGCTCGGCGGGCTCGACCCGGACGACGTGGAGGTCCAGGTGGTGGCGGGCCGGGTCGACTCCGGGGACGCGATCGCGGACGCCCAGGTCTTCCCGCTGAAGCCGGCGGGCGGCCAGGACCTGGAGGACCGCTGGCTGTTCGAGGGCCCGCTCGCGCTGGACCGGACGGGGCCTTACGGCTACACCGTGCGCGTCCTGCCCGCCCACCCGCTGCTGGCCACCGGCGCCGAACTGGGGCTGGTCGCGCTGCCGGCCGAGGCGGCGGGGGAGGGCGCGGGCGTGCTGATGCGCTGAGCACGCGCCCCGCGCCGGCCGCACCGCCCGTGTGCGGCGGGCGGCCCGGGATGGCGAACGGCCCGGGAGGGGGATGACTCCTCCCGGGCCGTTCCGTCTGTGCTCCCTCCCCGCCGGGCCGATGGCCCTGCGGGGCGCTTCCGTCGGGCTGCTCAGCCCGCCGGAACCGGGATCAGAAGGTGAGCTTGAAGCTGTTGATCCGGCCGGTGTCCTGGCGGGCGATGTCCTGGACCTTCAGCTTCCAGACCCCGTTGGCCACCTCGGACGAGGCGTTGACCGTGTAGGTCGCCACCACGTTGTCCGCGGAGTCGCCGGAGGAGGAGTTCTTCAGCCGGTAGGCGGTGCCGTCCGGGGCCACCAGGTCGATGACCAGGTCACCGCGCCAGGTGTGGGTGATGTTCACGTCCGCCTTGAGGGTGCTCGGCGCGTTGCCGGCGACACCGGAGACGGTGACCGCGCTGGTGACGGCCGCACCGGCGTCCGGGATGGCCACGGGGGTGTTGTTCTCGAACACCTTGCCGCCCGGGTCCGGGTTGCCGCCGCCGGGGCGGGCGCCCACGTTGACGCCGGCCCAGGCGTGGGCCACGGCCGCGTACTCGGGGCTGGTCGTCCCGTACAGCTCACCGGCGACCGCGAGCGTGCCGGTGCGGGCGGCGGCGTAGTTGGTCGTCGAGGTGAACTTCGTGGTGAGCGCCTTGAACCAGATCTGCAGCGCCTTGTCCCGGCCGATGCCGGTCACCGGGAGGTTGTCGGAGGTCGGCGAGTCGTAGGTGACGCCGTTGACGGTCTTGACGCCGCTGCCCTCGGAGAGCAGGTAGAACCAGTGGTTCGCCGGGCCCGAGGAGTAGTGGACGTCGACGTTGCCGATGCCCGAGTACCAGGCGTCCTTGGACGAGCCGTCCTTGGAGGGCTTGTCCATGTAGCGCAGCGGGGTGCCGTTGCCGCGGATGTCGATCTTCTCGCCGACCAGGTAGTCGCCCGGGTCCGCGGCGGTGTTGGAGTAGAACTCCACGCCCGCGGCGAAGATGTCGGAGGTGGCCTCGTTGAGACCGCCGGACTCGCCGCTGTAGACGAGCTTGGCCGTGACCGAGGTCAGGCCGTGCGTCATCTCGTGGGCGGCCACGTCCAGGGAGGTCAGCGGCTTGACGTTGCCGTCGCCGTCGCCGTACGTCATGCAGAAGCAGCTGTCCTGCCAGAACGCGTTGACGTAGTTGTTGCCGTAGTGGACGCGGGAGTACGCGCCGACGCCGTCACCGCGGATGCCGCTGCGGCCGTGCACGTTCTTGTAGTAGTCCCAGGTCTCGGCCGCGCCGTAGTGGGCGTCCGCGCCGGCCGTCTCGGCGTTCTGCGGAGTGCCGTCGCCCCAGATGTCGTCCGGGCCGGAGAACAGCGTGCCGGTGCCGGAGCTGCCCCGGTTCAGGTTGTACGTCTTGTGGTTGCCGCGCGTGGTGTCGGTCAGGGTGTACGAGGGCGCGGTGCCCAGGGTGACCTGGCCGTTGTACTGCGTGTTGCCCGTGCCGTTGTGGACGGCCTGCCACTCGTAGAGCTTCTCGCCCGAGGTGGCGTCGGTGAGGACGTGCAGCTCGTTCGGGGTGCCGTCGTGCTGGAGTCCGCCGACCACGGTCTCGTACGCGAGCCGCGGGGAGCCGCCGCCCAGCCAGACCACCTTGCGCGGGGCCTCGGCGGCCTTCTTCGCCGTCGAGCCCTCGGCCTTCGCCGCGCCGAGCGCCTGCTTCTCGGCGGCGGCCGGGGCCACGTCGGCGGTGAGGCCGACGGCCTTCAGCTGCGCGCTGGTCGCCTTCGACGCCTTGCTGACACCCTCGGTCTTCCCGGCCGGGGACTCCTTCACCACGAGGTCGCCGCCGAGGACGGGGAGCCCGCCCAGGGTGCGCTCGTAGCGGGTGTGCGTCGTGCCGTCGCGGTCCTGGACGACATCGCGGACCACGAGCTTCTCCGTGGAACCGAGGCCGAGCTGCTTGGCGGTGGCCGCCTTGGTGGCGTTGGCCTCGCTGAGCAGCTCCGCGCGCTGGGCCGGGGTGAGCTTCGCGGGCAGGGCGCCCGGGTCGGCCTTCGTGCCCGCGGTGACGCCGCCGAGCGGGGTCGCGGCGGGGGTGGCGGTGGCGGCGCCGGACGGGACGGCGACGGCTATGAGGGCTGCTGCGGCGATCAGAGCGCCGGTCGCGGTGGTGCGACGGCTGGGCGTGGATCTCACGCGGACTCCTTCTGCGAGGGGGGTACCGGGCGGCCTGGACGGGCCGTCCGGACGGTGCAGGCGGTGCGCAGAACGGGGTGAAGAGTGTCAGCAGATGACCGCACCTGTCAGGAGCGCGTCAATAAGTTGGCCGGTTTTCGTTCGTTGCCGGAAAGGTCATGTTCGTTAAGCGGACGTTTCGCCGATCATTGCCGCAGTGTTACCGGGCGTTGCGCACCCCGGCATTCACAGGGTGGTCACAGGTTTTGCGCGCAGGGTCCGCCGCGGCGGCACGGCCGGGGAGCGGTGAGGCGACCGCCTGATGAGACGGCGACGGGTTCTGGCCAGATTCACGCGCCGGAATGCGCCGGTCCGCCGGAACCGGGCGCGGGCGGGGGAGGGATCAGCCGGTCGCGCCCGGCGGGTACACCGTGTCCAGGAGGTCGCGGACGAAGCGGTCCGGGTCGTCCAGCCCCGCCGCCGCGAGCGTGCCGGGCCCGTTGGTCAGCAGGTGCGGGACGGCCGCGTGCAGGGCGAGCGTGACGACGGCCGCCCGCTGCGGGGTGACGGGCAGTCCGGCTCCGCGCTGGGCCAGCTCGAAGCCCGCGAAGTCGCCGCTCGCCATGGGGTCGAGGATGCCGGACAGCCAGGGCCGCCGGGTGGCCTCGGCCTGGAGCTCCAGCACCGCCAGCAGGCGGGCGCGGCCCGGCCCGGCGACGTTCTCCAGGAGGGAGCGGAAGAGGGCGACCAGCCCCTCGCGGTCCGTCGGCCCCGGACCGGCCGCCAGACGCCCGGTGAGCGCGCGGTACTGCTCCAGGCAGCGCTCCGCCACCGCGCGCAGCACCGCGTCACGGGTCGGGAAGTAGTTCTTCGTGGTACCCGGCGGCACCTCGGCGGCCCGGTCGACGGCCCGGTGGGTCAGCCCGCGCCCGCCGTCCCGCGCCAGCACCTCGATCGCCGCGTCCCGCAGCCGGTCCCGCCGGTCCGGATTCACGCCCGCCCCTTCCCTCCCGTACCGCTGCCGGCCCTCGGCCCGTCCTTGCCGATACTACCCCAGCCGTGGTACCACGGATGTGGTGGTTTTCCTCTGTTCCGGCCGGGCGGACTCCGGGGGTGCGGCATGACGGGAACGGCGACCGTGGTCGGCGCGGGCATCGGCGGACTGGCGACGGCGATCGGCCTGCGCCGAGCGGGCTGGAGCGTGAGGGTGCTGGAGCGCCGCACCGAACTGGAGCGGTACGGGGCGGCCTTCGGCATCCACCCCACCGCGCAGTCGGCGCTCGACCGGCTCGGCGTCGGCGACGCGCTGCGCGCGCACGCCGTCCCCTACCGCGACGCGCACATCCGCACCCCGGACGGCAGGAGGCTGGCCCGCATCCCGCTGGAGCGCATCGAACGTCAGGCGGGGCGCCCCGAACTCCTCATCTCCCGCCCGTACGTGCTCGACGCCCTGCTCGCGGGCCTGGACGCCTTCGGGGACGTACCGGTCAAACTCGGTGAGCGGGTCACCGACGTGGACGCGCTCGCCGCCGGAGCGGACCTGGTGATCGGTGCGGACGGCATCCGCAGCGCCGTCCGCACCGCCCGGTTCGGAACCCGCAGCGGCCCGCGCGAGACCGGCACGACCGCCTGGATCGGCATCGCCGACATCGAGAGCCCGGTGCACGGGGAGACCTGGGGGAGCGGACGCTTCTTCGGGCTGACCCCGGTCGAGCCGGGCCGCACCAACTGGTACGCCGCCGTGCCCGGGGCCGCCACCGCAGAGGAGCTGCGCGGCCTCTTCGCGGACTGGCACGACCCGATCCCGCGCATCCTGGACGCCACCGACCCGGCGACCTGGATCCGCTACGGGATGCGCCACCTCTACCCGGCGCTGCCCTCCTTCGTCTCGGCCGGCCCCGCCCTCGGCCGCGCCACCGGCCCCGGGCCGGGCTCCGCCGCGGCCGCGGCCCTCCCCGCACCCGTCGCCCTGGTCGGCGACGCGGCGCACGCCATGACGCCCAACCTGGGCCAGGGCGCCTGCACGGCGATCCTGGACGCGGACGCCCTGAGCCGGGCGGTCGCCGCCGCGCCCCCGGGGCGTACCGGGCTCACCGCCGCGCTGCGCGCCTACGACCGCGAACGCCGCCGCACCGCCCGGCGGACCGCCTTCGGCTCCCGCACCCTGCACCGCTTCATGAGCACGGACCACACCCGCCTGCGGAACGCGGCGCTGCGGCTGCTGCCGGGATGAGCGCACGGTGAACCGCAACGGTGAACACGGTCGCCCGGAGCGGGGCGCGCCCCCTACGGTCGGCGGACCGGGTCCGCGCGGTCCCGCAGGGTGCGATGCCGTGGCCGAGCGGTCCAAGGCGATCGTCGCGGGGGAGGCCCCCCTCGCGACGACTCGATGAGGCAGGGGCGGGCCTGCCCCGTCTCGTCCGCGGGTTCGAATCCCGTCGGCATCGCCCCCGCCGCGCCCCGGCCTCCGCCGCGTTCACGTGCCCCCGCGTCCGCGCACCCGCCGGGCGGGTGTGCCCCAGGAGGCCACGGGCGCGTCCGACGCTGCCGCGAGGGGCGGCGGCGTACGACCGTGCCACTCGGGCCCCGGCTCCCCCCACCCCGGTGAAACGGGCCAGACTCTCCCCATGGACACTCCCCTCGCCTGGACCACCCGTCCCGAGACCGCCGCCGACATCGCGGCGATCCGCGCGGTCAACCTCGCCGCGTTCCCGACCCCGCTGGAAGCCGACCTGGTCGAGGCCCTGCGCACCGACCCCGCCTGGATCGACGGCCTTTCCCTGGTCGCGCAGGCCCCGGACGGCACCGTCGCGGGCTTCGCGCTGCTGACCCGTTGCCACATCGACGACAGTCCCGCCCTCGTACTGGGCCCCTGCGCGGTGCTCCCCGCCCACCAGGGGACGGGAGCGGGGTCCGCGGCGATCCGCGCCGCCCTCGACGCGGCCCGGGCCCGGGGCGAGAACATCGTCACCTGCCTGGGGCACCCCGGCTACTACCCGCGCTTCGGGTTCACCCCGGCCTCGGACCACGGCATCCGCCCCGCCTTCGAGGTGCCCGACGAAGCCATGATGGTCCTCGCCCTGGACGCCACCGCTTCCGTCCCCCGGGGCACCATCCGCTACCCGGCGCCCTTCGGCGTCTGACGGCCCCGAACCGCGGCCGGCCCGCCGCACGGGGGCGACGGGCCGGCGCCGGGCGTCGTCCGGCTGAACACGGCGGGTTCCCCGTGCCCGCGAAGGCGCGGAACCCCCACCGCTCGTACGGCGACCGCCCCGCCCGCCCCTCAGCTCAAGCTCTCCCTCCACGTCCGGTGCAGTTCCGCGAACCGGCCCGTACCGGCGATCAGTTCGGCGGGGGGCCCGTCCTCCACGATCCGGCCGTGCTCCATCACCAGCACCCGGTCCGCGATCTCGACGGTGGAGAGCCGGTGGGCGATGACCACCGCCGTACGGCCGTGCAGCACCGTGTCCATGGCCTTCTGGACCGCCCGCTCGCCGGGGATGTCCAGGGAGCTGGTCGCCTCGTCCAGGATCAGCACCGCCGGATCGGCCAGCAGGGCGCGGGCGAAGGCCACCAACTGCCGCTGGCCCGCCGAGATCCGGCCGCCGCGCTTGCGTACGTCGGTGTCGTAGCCGTCCGGCAGGGCGGCGATGAAGTCGTGCGCGCCGATCGCCTTCGCGGCCTGCTCGATCTCCTCGCGGGTGGCGTCCGGGCGGCCGATCGCGATGTTCTCCGCGACCGTCCCGGAGAACAGGAACGCCTCCTGCGTCACCATCACCACGCCCCGGCGCAGCTCGGCCGTGTCCAGGTCGCGCAGGTCCGTGCCGTCCAGCAGGACCCGCCCCTCGGTCGGATCGTAGAACCGGGCCAGCAGCTTCGCCAGCGTGGACTTGCCCGCGCCCGTCGAGCCGACCACCGCCACCGTACGGCCCGCCGGGATGCGCAGGTCGAACGCGGGCAGGACCTCGCCGCCCGTGCGGTAGGCGAACCGCACCCCGTCGAAGACGACCTCCCGGCCCGGCAGCTCCCCGGAGCGCGGCGGCAGCTCCTTGGGGCTGTCGGTCTCCGGGACGTTCGGCGTCTGGGCCAGCAGTCCGGCGACCTTGGTGAGCGAGGCCGCCGCCGACTCGTAGGAGTTGAGGAACATCCCCAGCCGGTCGATCGGGTCGTACAGCCGCCTGATGTACAGCACCGCCGCCGCCAGCACCCCGAGCGCCAGCGTGCCGTCCGCCACCCGCCAGGCGCCCCAGAGCACCATGCCGGCCACCGCCGTGTTGGCGATGAGCCGGGAGCCGGTGACGTAGCGGGCCATCTCCAGTATGGCGTCGCCGTTCGCCCGCTCGTGGCGGGAGTTGAGCACGGTGAAGGCGGCGTCGTTGCTCCGCTCCCGGCGGAACGCCTGGACCGGGCGGATGCCGTTCATCGTCTCCGCGAACTTCACGATCACCGCCGCGATCGCCGTGGAACGCGCCGCGAACGCGACGGACGCCCGCCGCCGGTACAGGCGGACCATCAGGTACAGCGGGACGAAGGAGAGCGTGGCGATCGCGCCGATCCCCAGGTCCAGCCAGAGCAGCACCAGGGCGATCGAGACGAACGAGAGGACCACGCCGATCAGTTCCTGGAGCCCCTCGTTCAGCAGCTCCCGCAGCGACTCCACGTCCGTCGTGGAGCGCGAGATCAGCCGGCCCGAGGTGTAGCGCTCGTGGAAGTCGACGCTGAGGGCCTGAGCGTGCCGGAAGATCCGGCCGCGCAGGTCGAGCAGCACGTCCTGGTTGATCCGGGCGGCGGCCCGGATGAAGGCGTACTGGAGGGCGCCCGCCCCGACCGAACACAGCGCGTAGCCCACCGCGACCGCGATCAGCGGCCCGTGGTCGTGGTCCCGGAACGCCGGAACCCCCCGGTCGATCGCGTACGCCACCAGCAGCGGGCCCGCCTGCATCGCGGCCTGCTGCACCACCAGGAGCAGCGCCGTCACCGCGACCCGGCCGCGCATCGGGGCCAGCAGCGAGAACAGCAGCGCCAGGGTGGCCCCGGGCGGGGCGGGCAGCTCGTCCCGGTCGAACGGGTCGTCGGCGGACGGCGGTCCGGGCGCGGGCGGCCCCTTCCGCAGGCGGTCGTCGCCGACGGCCGGGGGCGAGGCGTCGTCGGTGGTCGTGGTCATCGGGAGCTGCCCTCCTCGGCGGGAACCTGCCGTACGGCGTCCCGCTCGTCCTCGTCGTCCGGCCGCCCAGCGGCGGACCCGGCGTCCTCCTCGTCGTCCGGCCGCCGGCCGCGGGGACCGGCGTCCTCCCCGTCCGGCGACCGGCCGGTGGGCCCGGCCTCCTCGCGCGTCCGTTCCGTACGCTCCGGGCCGCCGTCCCCGGCGCCCGACATCAGCCAGGCGTACTCCGCGTTCTCCCGCATCAGCTCCTGGTGGGTGCCGACCGCGGCGATCCGGCCGCCGGACAGCAGCGCCACCCGGTCGGCCAGCATCACGGTGGAGGGGCGGTGCGCCACCACCACCGCCGTCGTCCGCTCCAGGACCCGCCGCAGCGCGGCCTCCACCAGCGTCTCCGTGTGGACGTCCAGCGCGGACAGCGGATCGTCCAGCACCAGGAAGCGGGGCTCGCCGACCACCGCGCGGGCCAGTGCCAGGCGCTGGCGCTGGCCGCCGGACAGGCTCAGCCCCTGCTCGCCGACCTCGGTGTCCAGCCCCCGGGGCAGGTCGTGCACGAAGTCGGCCTGGGCCACCGACAGCGCCCGGCGCACCTGCCGCTCGTCCGCGTCGGCGGCGCCCATCCTCACGTTCTCCCCGACCGTCGCGGAGAACAGCGTCGGCTCCTCGAACGCCACCGACACCAGCTCGCGCAGGCGCGAGCGCTCCATCGTGGCGATGTCCTCGCCGTCCAGCGTGATCCGCCCCCCGGTCACCTCGTGCAGCCGGGGCACCAGGGCGGTCAGCGTCGTCTTGCCCGACCCCGTACCGCCGACGAGGGCCACGGTCTCGCCGGGCCGGATGTGCAGATCGATCCCGGCCAGGACCGGCGGGGAGTCCGGATCGGCGTCCGGGTAGCGGAACTCGACGCCCTCGAACACCATCCCGGGACCGGTGGCCGGAGCGCCCTCGCGGCCCGTCACGGCCCCGGGCTCCTCCGCCACGTCCATCACCTCGAAGTACCGGTCGGTGGCGGTCGCGGACTCCTGGCTCATCGCCAGCAGGAAGCCGATCGACTCCACGGGCCAGCGCAGCGCGAGCGCCGTGGAGAGGAACGCCACCAGCGTGCCGGCCGAGAGCGAGCCGTCCGCCACCTGGATCGTGCCGAGCACCAGCGCGGCGCCGATCGCCAGCTCCGGGATCGAGGTGATCAACCCCCAGATCCCGGCGAGCAGCCGCGCCTTCCCCAGCTCCGTGGTGCGCAACCGGTGCGACAGCGCCGTGAACGCCCGCGCCTGGCTGCGGTGGCGGCCGAAGCCCTTGACGATGCGGATGCCGAGCACGCTCTCCTCGACGACGGTGGTCAGGTCGCCCACCTGGTCCTGGGCCCGCCGCGCGACGACCGAGTACTTCGTCTCGAACAGCGAGCACAGGACCATCAGCGGCACGGCGGGGGCCAGCAGCACCAGGCCGAGCGTCCAGTCCTGGGCGAACAGGAGGACGAACCCGACGAGGATCGTCGCCGTGTTGACGACCAGGAAGGTCAGCGGGAACGCCAGGAACATCCGCAGCAGCATCAGGTCCGTCGTCCCGCGCGACAGCAGCTGGCCCGAGGCCCAGCGGTCGTGGAACGCGACCGGCAGCCGTTGCAGACGGCGGTAGAGGTCCGCCCGCATCGACGCCTCGACCCCGGCCAGCGGACGCGCCACCAGCCACCGCCGGAACCCGAACAGCAGGGCCTCCGCGACGCCGAGGAGCAGCAGGTACAGCGCCCCCAGCCACACCCCGCCCGGATCGCGGTCGGCCACGGGGCCGTCCACCATCCACTTCAGGACCAGCGGTATCACCAGGCTCAGACAGGACGCCAGGATCGCCACGAAGGCGGCCGTGAACAGGCGCACCCGCACGGGTCGGACATAAGGCCACAGACGCAGGAGGGAGCGCACGGCGGACCGGTCCGTGTGCTCTGCAGGCTTTTCGGGCATCAGGGCCGACCTTACGTTTCACCCCTGTCATCGGTCCTGCCGATTTCGGCCGGGCCCCGCCACCGGCCCCGGCGCGGCCCCGGGTCGCAGCCCCCGTCGCCGACGTCGTACCCCGGCATCGGCCGATCGGCTGATGCGACGTCGAGCGGGACGGCGGATACCGGCCCCGGCCGCCCGCCGGAACCCTGGAGGCATGGCAATCATCGAAGTCAACGGGGTGCGCAAGACCTACGCGGGACGCGACGTGGTCGACGGCGTCTCCTTCTCGGTCGAGGAGGGGGAGATCTTCGGCATCCTCGGCCCCAACGGGGCCGGCAAGACCACCACCGTCGAATGCGTGGAGGGTCTGCGGGTTCCCGACGCGGGCACCGTCCGGGTCGCCGGGCTCGACCCCGTGGCCGACCACGACCGGGTGACGCGGCTGCTCGGCGCCCAGCTCCAGGAGAGCGAACTCCAGGCCAAGCTGACCGTACGGGAGGCGCTGGAGCTCTACGCCGCCCTCTACCCGGCCCCCGTCGACTGGCGGCCCCTCGCGGACCGGCTCGGCCTCGCGGACCGGCTGTCCACCCGCTTCGCCCGGCTCTCCGGCGGCCAGAAGCAGCGCCTGTTCATCGCCCTCGCCCTGATCGGGGGCCCCCGGGTCGTGGTGCTCGACGAGCTGACCACCGGCCTGGACCCGCGCGCCCGCCGCGACACCTGGAAGCTCATTCAGGAGATCCGCGACGGCGGGGT
Organism: Streptomyces sp. NPDC017448; assembly: GCF_044330565.1. NCBI lineage: Bacteria > Bacillati > Actinomycetota > Actinomycetes > Kitasatosporales > Streptomycetaceae > Streptomyces > Streptomyces sp. NPDC017448. Next base: position 47,448 of record NZ_JBIRLM010000003.1, read on the forward strand.
GACCGTCCTGCTCGTCACCCACTTCATGGAGGAGGCCCAGCACCTCTGCGACCGGATCGCCGTCATCGACCGGGGCAGGGTCGTCGCCCTGGACACCCCGTCCGGGCTGATCCGGCGGTCGACCGGCTCCACCGTGCTCTCGTTCGTCCCCTCCCGCCCCCCGACCGCCCCCGAACTGGACCGGCTCGCCGCGCTGCCGGGCGTCGCGTCGGTCTCCCCGCCCGACGCCGCCGGCGTCCTCGCCCTGCACGCCACCGACGACACCGTCACCCCGCTCATCTCCCTGCTCGCCGAACTCGGCGTCACCGCCCAGCGGTTGCGGATCACCGGGAGCAGCCTCGACGACGCCTTCCTCGACCTGACCGGCCACGCCTCCGCCGCGCACGGCCCCACCCGACAGGACGCCTGACATGACACCCCACGACACCCTCGCCGCCCCGGCCGCCGCCGCCCCGGCCGCGCCCGCACGGCGGCGCGGCCCCCTGGCCGCCGTCCTGCTCGCCGAGACCCGGCTCTTCCTCCGCGAACCGGGCAGCCTGTTCTGGATCTTCCTCTCCCCGACCGTCCTCCTGGTGGTCCTCGGCTTCGTCCCGGCCTTCAGGGAGGCCGACGACAACCTCGGCGGCCGCCGCGTCATCGACCTCTACGTCCCCATCTCGATCCTGTTCGCCATGATCATGGCCGGGCTCCAGGCGATGCCGCCGGTCCTCACCGCCTACCGCGAACGCGGCATCCTGCGCCGGATGTCCACCACCCCGGTACGGCCCTCCACCCTGCTCACCGTCCAGATCATCCTGCACGGCGCCGCCGCCCTGGGCTCGGCGCTCCTGGTCCTCGCCGTCGGCCGGATCGGCTACGGGGTCGCGCTGCCCGGCCGGTTGGCCGGCTACGTGCTGGCGCTGCTGCTCGCGGTCTCCGCCGTCCTCGCCCTGGGCGGCACGATCTGCGCCGTGTCCCGCACGGCGAAGGCGGCCACCGCCGGCGGCTCGGCCGCCTACCTCGCGATGATGTTCACCGCCGGGGTCTGGGTGCCCGTCCAGGCGATGCCCGACACCCTGCGCCGCATCGTGCAGCTCACCCCGTTCGGCGCCGCCTCCCAGGCCCTGGACCAGGCCGCCTCCGGGGCCTGGCCGAGCTGGGCGTACCTCGGGGTCGTCGCCCTGTGGGCCGCGCTGCTGGGGATCGCGGCGAGCCGCCTCTTCCGGTGGCAGTGACAGCGGCCCCGTCGGCCGGGCGGCCCGCACCGCGTGGGACGGGCGGACCGGTCGCACCGCGCGAGACGGACCGCCGGCGGCCGGGGCAGACTGCGCGCATGACGCAGCCGCTCCGCTTCCCGCGCCCGGCCTCCGCCGCGGGCTCCCGCACGGTCGAGGACCGCTGGGAGCAGTTCCACCGGTACGGGCCCTACGCCGTCCTCACCCTGGCCACCCTCGTCGCGGCCGCCGCCGCCGACCTGATCATGACCCGCACCGAGATGTACGCGGCCGGGCCCCTGGTCGCGGCGGCGTACGGGCTCCAGCTGTGGTGGCGCCGGGCCCGCCCCCGTACCCCCGCGGGCGCACCGGCCGGAGTGGTCTACTACGTCACCCGGACCGTCCTCGCCTTCGCCCTGTCCTGGCTCAACCCGTTCTTCTCGATCTACGCCGCCCTCGGGTACTTCGACGTCGAACCCCTGGTGCCCAAGCGCTTCGTCCGCGCCGGGCTGCTCACCACCGCCCTCACCCTGGCCGGTTCGCAGAGCGGGGGGCTGCCGCCCGCGTCGCTGATGAACTGGGTCGCCTTCGGCGCGCTCTACCTCGTCAACACCACCCTCGCCCTGTTCTTCTGGCAGGTCGGGATGCGCGAGGAGGAGAAGGCCCGCTTCCAGGCCGAGACCATCGCCGAGCTGGAGCGCACCAACCTCCGGCTGGAGGAGGCCATGGCGGAGAACGCGGCCCTGCACGACCAGCTCCTCGTCCAGGCGCGCGAGGCCGGGATCGACGACGAGCGCCGTCGGCTCGCCGCCGAGATCCACGACACCCTCGCCCAGGGCCTCACCGGGATCATCGCCCAGCTCCAGGTCGTCACCTCCCTCGCGGACCGCGACCCGGAGACCGCCCGCCTCCACCTGGAGCGCGCCGCCGCGCTCGCCCGCCACAGCCTCGGCGAGGCCCGCCGCTCCGTGCACAACCTGGCGCCCGCCGCCCTGGACCACGACGAGCTGACCGGCGCGCTGGAGAAGACCGTCGCCGACTGGGCCGAACAGCACCGCGTCCGGGCCGACTTCACCGTCACCGGAACCGCCGAACCGGTCCACGACGAGATCGCCGCCACCCTGCTCCGCATCGCGGGCGAGGCGCTGGCCAACGCCGGACGGCACGCCGGGGCCTCCCGGGTCGGGGTGACGCTGTCCTTCATGGACGACGAACTGACCCTGGACGTACGGGACGACGGGTGCGGCTTCGACCCGGCGGCCGCGGCCCCGGCCGACCGCACCGGCGGCTTCGGCCTCGGCGGCATGCGGGCCCGCGCCGAACGCGTCGCGGGCACGGTCGAGGTGGAGTCGGAACCGGGCGGCGGCACGGCCGTCTCCGCGCGGGTTCCCCTGGTCAGACACCCGTGAACGGCACGGGGGCGGCCCCCGGCCCGGCTCCGGGGCGCCGCACGGGGACGGCCCCCGCGCCCGGCGGTGACGTTCGGGAAGCCGCCCGGGCGGCCGTCGCCCCTGGTCGGACGCCCCCGACCCGTCGTACGGTGCCGTCATGAGCGAGACCGCCGCCCGCACCATCAGCCTCGTCGTCGTCGACGACCACCCCGTCGTCCGGGACGGGCTGCGCGGCATGTTCACCGCGGCCCCCGGCTTCGAGGTCCTCGGCGAGGCGGCCAACGGCGTGGACGCGCTCGCCGTCGTCGCACGGTTCGACCCCGACGTCGTCCTGATGGACCTGCGGATGCCCGGCGGCGGGGGAGTGGCGGCCATCGCGGAGCTGACCCGGCGCGGTGCCCGCTCGAAGGTCCTGGTGCTGACCACGTACGACACCGACTCCGACACCCTGCCCGCGATCGAGGCGGGCGCGACCGGCTACCTGCTCAAGGACGCCCCGCGCGAGGAGCTGTTCGCGGCCGTCCGGGCCGCCGCGGACGGGCGCGGCGTCCTGTCGCCCGCCGTCGCCTCCCGGCTGATGACGCGGGTCCGCACCCCCGCCGCCGACCCGGCCGGCGCCGCGCTGTCGGCGCGCGAGCGCGAGGTGCTGGCCCTGGTGGCACGGGGCACCACCAACCGGGAGATCGCCGCCGAACTCTTCATCAGCGAGGCCACCGTGAAGACCCACCTCACCCACGTCTTCGCCAAGCTGGGCGCCAAGGACCGGGCCGCAGCCGTCGCCGTCGGCTACGACCGCGGCATCCTCGGCTGACGGCTCTCCCGCCGCCCGCTCACTCCAGCACGCGCAGCAGCAGCACCGAGCGGGCCGGCACCGCCAGCTCCGTACCGCCCTCCAGGACCGTGCCGGGGGCCTCGGCCTGCTCCTCCCGCGAGGTGTCCACGACCAGGGCGTAGGCGCTCGCCCACGGCGCTCCCGGCAGCGCGAAGAGCGTCGGCTCCGCCCCCGCGTGCAGCACCGCCAGGAAGCTGTCGTCGGTCACCGGCTCGCCCCGCGCGTCCCGCCCCGGGATGTCCCGGCCCGAGAGGTAGAGGCCGAGCGTGGCGGCGGGGGCGTACCAGTCGGCCTCCGTCATCTCCCTGCCGTCCCGGGCGAACCACGCCAGGTCCCGCAGCCCGTCCGGGGCCTGCGCCCGCCCCGAGAAGAACGCGCGCCGCCGCAGCACCGGATGGGTCCGGCGCAGCGTCAGCAGCCGCGCCGTCAGCGCCGTCAGCTCACGCCACTGCGGCTGCTCCAGCAGCGACCAGTCGAGCCAGCCGGTCTCGTTGTCCTGGCAGTAGGCGTTGTTGTTGCCGCCCTGCGTACGGCCCATCTCGTCGCCCGCCACCAGCATCGGCACCCCGGTGGAGAGCAGCAGGGTGGTCAGCAGGTTGCGGAGCTGGCGGCGGCGCAGCGCGTTGACGCCGGGGTCGTCGCTCTCGCCCTCCGTCCCGCAGTTCCAGGCCCGGTTGTCGTGGGTGCCGTCCCGGTTGCCCTCCCCGTTGCCCTCGTTGTGCTTCTGCTCGTAGCTGACCAGGTCGCGCAGGGTGAAGCCGTCGTGGGCGGTGACGAAGTTGACCGAGGCGTACGGGCGTCGGCCGCCCCAGGCGTACAGGTCGCTGGAGCCGGTCAGCCGGTAGCCGAGGTCCCGTACGTCGGGGAGCGCCCCGCGCCAGAAGTCCCGTACGGCGTCCCGGTAGCGGTCGTTCCACTCGGTCCACAGCGGCGGGAAGGCCCCGACCTGGTAGCCGCCGCTGCCGACGTCCCACGGCTCCGCGATCAGCTTGACCCGGCGCAGCACCGGGTCCTGGGCGATCACCGCGAGGAACGGGGAGAGCATGTCCACGTCGTGCATCGAGCGGGCCAGCGCCGCCGCCAGGTCGAAGCGGAAGCCGTCGACGCCCATCTCGGTGACCCAGTAGCGCAGCGAGTCGGTGATGAGCCGCAGCACCTGGGGCTGGACCACGTGCAGGGTGTTGCCGCAGCCGGTGTAGTCGGCGTAGCGGCGCGGGTCGTGCTGGAGCCGGTAGTAGCCCCGGTTGTCGATGCCGCGCAGCGAGAGCGTCGGCCCCCGCTCGCCCGCCTCGGCGGTGTGGTTGTAGACCACGTCGAGGATGACCTCGATCCCGGCCCCGTGGAGCGCGCGCACCATCCGTTTGAACTCCCCGACCTGCTGGCCGGCGGTGCCGGAGGCGGAGTAGTCGGCGTGCGGGGCGAAGTAGCCGATGGAGTTGTAGCCCCAGTAGTTGCGCAGCCCGCGTCGCAGCAGATGGTCCTCGTGGGCGAACTGGTGCACCGGCAGCAGCTCCACCGCCGTCACCCCGAGCCGGGTCAGGTGGTCGATCGCCGCCGGGTGGGCGAGCCCCGCGTAGGTGCCGCGCAGCTCGGGCGGGATCTCCGGGTGCAGCCGGGTGAAGCCGCGTACGTGCAGCTCGTAGATGACGGAGTCGGCCCAGGGGGTCTTGGGGCGGCGGTCCTCCACCCAGTCGTCGTCATCGTGGACGACCACCGCCTTGGGGACGTGCGGAGCCGAGTCCCGGTCGTCCCGCACGGTGTCCGCGACCTGCTGGTCCGGCCAGTCGCGGACGTGCCCGTAGACCTCCGGCGGCAGCGTGAAGGTCCCGTCCACGGCACGGGCGTACGGGTCGAGGAGCAGCTTCGCCGCGTTCCAGCGGGCCCCCGTCCACGGATCCCAGCGGCCGTGCACCCGGTAGCCGTAGCGCTGCCCCGGCCGCACACCGGGGACGAAACCGTGCCAGATCTCATGGGTCAGCTCGGTCAGCGGGCACCGCGTCTCGACGCCCCGCTCGTCGAACAGGCACACCTCCACCGCCTCGGCCCCGCCCGCCCACAGCGCGAAATTGGTCCCCGCCGCCCCGTCCGGGCCGACCCGGAAGCGGGCTCCCAGCGGCATCGGAGCCCCGGGCCACACGGCGGGCGCCCCGGCCGCGGCCCGCCGAGCCCCGGCCCGCTCGCTGCGGTGGTCCTCCGCGATCTCCGCCCGTACGGCGGCCACCGCGTCCGGATCCGCCGCCCGCACCGCCTCCCGCTCGGGGTCCTGTACTGCCTCCTGCTCGGCTGCGCTCGACACCGTGTAGCCTCCCGCGGCTCGTAGGACGGGCACCGGAGAAGGGAGGCGCGGCGTCCCGGCCGCGACCCCCTGTCGCAGTAGTCCTCCCCCCTGTTCTGCCCACCGGCGGCCCCGCACTCACGTTTCCCCCGACCGGCCCCGGTCGTTGGGGGAGCGTGAACCACACAGCGAAGAGCGCACGGCCCGGCTCGGCCGCCGTGCTGACATGGGCAGGACTACTGACCGTGCTGGCCCTCCTGACCGGCTGCACCGACACCCGGGAGGCCCTGCTCAACGGCAAGGCGGACTCCCCCGGCGACGCGATCAGCGTCTTCCCGGAGAACGGCGCGAAGGACATCGACGAGGAGGCCCGCATCGCCGTGAAGGTCCCCGACGGGCGGCTGGAGAGCGTCGAGGTCACGCGGATCGAGGACGCGCAGCAGCAGACGGTGGCGGGCCGCCTCTCCGAGGACGGGCGGTCCTGGGCCCCGGAGCCCGGGGCCCGGCGGCTCGCCCTCGCCGCGAAGTACAGCATCGACGCGGTCGCCGTGGACGGCCGGGGACGCCGCTCCGCCCGGCACTCCACCTTCACCACACTCGTCCCCGACCACCGCTTCATCGGCTACTTCAAACCGGAGAACCGGTCCACCGTGGGCACCGGCATGATCGTCTCCTTCTCCTTCAACCGCCCGATCGAGGACCGGGCGGCGGTGGAGAAGGCCATCCGGGTGACGTCCGATCCGGTGGTCGAGGTCGTCGGCCACTGGTTCGGGAAGGACCGGCTCGACTTCCGGCCCAAGACGTACTGGAAGCCCGGCACCGAGGTCACCGTCGACATCGGGCTGCGGGACGTCGAGGGCGCCGAGGGCGTCTACGGCAGCCAGGACAAGACCGTCGTGTTCACGGTCGGCCGCTCCCAGATCTCCCGGGTCGACGCGGAGGCCAAGACGATGGAGGTGCGCCGGGACGGCGAACTCGTCGATACGGTGCCGATCACCGCGGGGGCCCCGAAGACCACCACGTACAACGGCCGGATGGTGGTCACCGAGATGCACGAGGTGACCCGGATGAACGGGGCGACCGTCGGCTTCACGGACAAGGAGGGCAAGGGCGAGTACGACATCGAGGACGTGCCGCACGCGATCCGGCTCACCACGTCCGGGACCTTCCTGCACGGCAACTACTGGGCCGAGGAGTCCGTCTTCGGCGAGGAGAACGTCAGCCACGGCTGCATCGGGCTGCGCGACGCCAAGGGCGGCGACGCCTCCGCGCCCGGCGGCTGGTTCTTCGACCGGACCCTGATCGGCGACGTGGTCGAGGTGGTCAACTCCCGGGACGAGAAGGTCGCCCCGGACAACGGGCTCGGCGGCTGGAACATGGGCTGGAAGAAGTGGAAGGCGGGCTCCGCCCTGCGCTGACCCCGCCGGGGGGGGGGGCCCGGGCCCCGGGCGCCCGCCCCCGCCCCCCCCCCCCCCCCCCCCCCCCCCCCCCCCCCCCCCCCCCCCCCCCCCCCCCCCCCCG